>NZ_RDSM01000001.1:1960345-2613794 GCF_004115155.1 Granulicella sibirica | reverse complement strand
GTGCCACCGGCTGCCGTATAGCAGAAGCCATCCTTTACATAGATGCGATCAGAAAGGACTTGAACCTCAGGATACCTTGTCGCCATGTGCTCCAGGTACGTCCAATGAGTTGTCGCTTGCTTCTGTCTAAGCAGTCCTGCTTCCGCTGGGAGCAGGCTACCCGAAGACCTCAGCAGGACCGAACACATTGATTGGGCTGCTTGATGGTAGCGCCAGAAGAATCACGCGTATAGGTTTTCGTTTGAGCCCAGCGGGATCCGGACTTTGCGGCGGCTTTGCTCGTGTCCTTGGCCCGTCATAGGAACCCCTTCTGCCTGTGATCATCAAGTCCATCCGAGTCGATATCCATTGCTGGTAGCAGGAGGAGCTTCAGTACAGCCCCTTTCCTTCGATTGAATTCTGTACTCCCCTGGAGGAATGCCAAAGGACTTTGTGAATGGGCGTCGGAAAGCTTCGACGCTGCCAAAGCCGCTAGCTTTTGCAACTTCAAACAGGCTCAGGCTCGGGCTCGCAAGATGTTGACACGCAGCCTCGAGTCGCAGCTCAGTCACGTGGCGTCCAGGAGTCTTGCCGACGGTGCGGGTAAAGTGTCGCACGAAATTCCTCGGGCTCATGGCCACCCGTTTTGCGAGTTCACTAACGGAGAGGTCGTGGTCGAGATTGTCCGCAATCCAAAACAGAAGATTACTAATCGACCGAGAAGCTGATGTTTGCGCTAAAAGCGTGGTACTCAATTGCGGTTGAGCACCCGACCGGCGGAGGAAGAGCACCATGTGCTTCGCCACATTGATTGCCGCTTCCTCACCTATGTCTTCTTCGACAAGCGACAGCGCGAGGTCTATTGCTGACGTCCCCCCAGCTGCGGTATAGCAACCTCCGTCTCTTACAAATATGCGGTCAGAAAGCACTCTGATCTGCGAAAAGCTCTTGGCCATCCGCTCTGCGTAAGACCAGTGTGTTGTAGCCCGCTTCCCATTAAGAATGCCAGCCTCCGCCAAAACCAGACCTCCAGAGGAGAGCCCGCCGATGCGACGGATCCGGGTGGAGCAGAGTCGAATCCAGCCCGCCAATCCACTCATCTGCTTCCGCGGCAATTGGACCGGCCATTCGAGTCCTCCGGCCAACAACAAAGTGTCGGTCGAATGCGTGCAATGGCTTAAATCTGCGACATCCAGCTCAGTTTCCATCCCTTCGCAAGCTCGTCTTCGAAGCCCGGCGGGAAGGATTTGTACTTGGTACACGGTCTTACCCAGATGGTCATTGACTTGGTCAAACACTTCCGCTGGGCCAAAAATGTTCATAAGACTGGCTGACGGTAGCGCAAGCAAAGTCACGTTGATCGGCATCATACCTCCTGGGTTGCGTCTAGCGGTTCAGCAAGGTTTCGACTGGAAGACTATCGACGTAGCCCTCTCCAATGCGCCCCCTTACTGGCGAGGAGATTCAACTGCATGCGTGACGAGTCGAATCACGGACGTTTGAATGTTGAATTTGTCCATTGCATAACAGAATGGGCCGTATCCCGTCGCCGCTGACCGTTTACCATCCTTGTAGCGGCAGTTGAAACAACAGCGCGCTTTCGTTATAGGTCGACTATATCGAATATAGGGCTCTTTGTCGAGGGAATGAATGAACTTGCGGAAGCAATACGCAGAGGAAACGCGTAGGTCCATTATCAAAGCTGCCAGGAAACTTTTTTCCGAGCGCGGATACCTTAAGACTCGGGTTGAAGACATCGCGTCACTCGCAGGCGTTGCTGCGGTAACCGTATATACCTCCATTGGAGGCAAGAGTGGGATTTTACAGGCCCTAATTGAGATTTGGACGCTTTCGCCGATTCGCAATGCTGCGGCGTTGAGCATCGAAGCTTCAGAAAACCCAAAGCAAATTCTGGAGATTGTCGGGCGAACGATGCGGAGCATGCGTGAGGAGTTTGCTGACATCATTTACGCTCTGCACGACGCGGCCCCGTTCGATGCCGCCGTTGCCAAATACCTCGAGGTTGCGACTCAACGCTACCGAGGATCATGCCTTATGGTTGCGGAAAAGCTGAAAAGCCTGGACGCCCTCCGTCCCGGCCTGTCCGTAAATCAGGCTCGCGATGTGCTTTGGTTTTACTTCGGTTACTGGAGCTGGTTTACCCATCGCGAGGAAAACGGATGGTCCTATGATGATGCTGAGCGGTGGCTTGTTGATGCGGTGACACAGGCCTTGCTGAAGGAAAGAGGGCTTCGAAAAAGCCGCGCTAGGCGCGCCGAAAAGACTTCGTCCCTTATGTCGTAGGTAGAGGGCCCAGAATGCGCAACATCGACCTACTGCAGCCCGGCGTCATGCCGAGGTCGTAGATCGCTGCATGCTTCCCCATACGATTCATATGCAATGTGTTCTAAACATTCTCCCACTGGGAATTGCAGCTGCATTCATCCTACGTTTGCCGTCCGAACTTGAGAAGTAGTGACGTTATACCGGTAGACCAACTAACAGGATGGTCAAGATGCCCACGAACGTTGAGACGATGCATACAAAGACGAGAAACCTGCTTGTCAAATATTGATACTTGGTCGGCCTAAATAAGACGCTTGAGCCGGACTATTCGATTGATGAATAGCGCTCTCGGTCGGTATGCATCGGGGTCACAGCGATTGCGGCGGATTTGCTGACAGGTTCGCCATTGATTTTAAGGCGTGCAAGATTGCCTCGCTTATTCTTCCGCCGACGCTCTCAAAATCCGTCAGACCGGCCGTAACGCTTTGGACAAGGTGTCCGTTTGAACGTGGGTTATGTCAGCAAATCACGCAATCGTGCGTAGGGATTAACCAGTCTAACTATCGAACGGACCAGGTCTGCTGCAGTCGTATTACAAGAGGCCGAGTATGCCTTTGATGTCGACTGGGGCAATCACTCCCTATGTTATGTCCTGAGTTGGATTACGGACTTTTCGTTTCTCACTGAACTCAGCGCTAACGAGGATTGAGATCATCGCATTTTTGCTGACGGTTATGCACGGACAATGAATGGTGCCAGAGGAGCAGTCGCCTGAGAAGCACGATAGTGCGCGTGAATCTGCGCTACGCCGGCAGCGACATGGAACACTACAAATCGGCGCCAAGAGTGGCTGAGACACAGAGAGGTTTTTCTTGTATTGACGGACGACTCGACACGTAACACCGCCACCGTCACAAATGCGATTCAGTGAAGCCTGTTCATGGCAGACATGTCGTAAGTTTCGCAGTTTTGAATTCTACGAAATCTCTCAGACAAGCTTCTCATCCGAGTACCGCAGGATTTTGGAGCGGCATAGCAGATTTGCAAGTATGAGGTAGAGCGCAAATTTGCTTTGTTTCCCCCAAACCAAAAGTTCTTATTTTTAGAGTGTTTTGACGAGGTGGCGCGATATGTGGAGAGTAAAGTCGCTTGATACCAGCCTTGAACAGTCTGAGCGTAACCCGCTCTTACGTTCTTTAGGACCAGTGCAGCTCACACTTTTTGGAGTTGGATCGACGATTGGCACCGGAATCTTCGTTTTGACATCTCAGGCTGCCCAGGAAGCAGGCCCGGGAATGATTGTGTCTTTCATTCTTGCCGCCATTGTCTGTGGGATAGCTACACTATGCTACGCAGAACTAGCAGCTATGGCTCCTATCTCGGGAGCGGCATACGTATACGTATATGCCAGCTTTGGGGAATTCTGGGCATGGATCGTCGGCTGGGCATTAGTTCTCGAGTATGCTATTTCGGCAAGCGCAGTGGCTGTGGGGTGGTCGGGATATCTGGTGGGACTACTTGAGCACTCAGCGTTGCATGTCGTCCTTCCGGTTAAGTTTACAAACGGCCCATACGGCGGCGGTATAATTAACCTTCCCGCAGTCTTATTGTGTCTTGTTGTGACTTTACTCCTCGTGGTTGGTACTCAGGAGAGCGCACGTGTGAACGCGTTCTTTGTCACGGTAAAAGTCTTAGCACTAGGATCGTTCGTGGTAATGTCATTACCTGCGATCAAGGATACCAATTTCCATCCGTTCGCCCCGCTTGGGGTTGCGGGCATCACGAACGCTGCCGCTTCTATTTTCTTCACATTCATCGGTTTTGATGCAGTGGCCACAGCTGCGGAGGAAACGAGAAACCCTCAAAGAAACCTGCCCATCGGTCTCTTTGGAGCGCTCTTGGTGGTGACACTCACCTATTTGCTTGTTGCAATCGGTGCTGCGGGTACGTTCGGCGCTCAACCCATGAAGAATATCGACGGGGTACCATTACTTGCGGGCTCAAAGACATTGGCTGAACGTTGCGATCAGCTTGCATCGGGCTCGCACCAGTCGCTCGCCTGCTCTCACGAAGGACTCGCCTCTATTCTCCGCCAGCTCGGTCACCCTGCTGCTGCCGGTTGGCTTGGCCTGGCTGCTTTCATTGCGTTGCCGTCGGTCGTGATGATGCTTATTTACGGTCAGACACGTATCTTTTTTGTGATGGCTCGCGATGGCCTTATTCCCGACCGCCTAGCTCGTACACATCCGCGATGGAAGACACCCTACGTCGTGACCCTATGCACAGGAATAGCCGTGGCGTTCGCTTCCGCCTTGTTACCGGTAGGCCGTCTAGCGGCTATCGCAAATTCTGGAACGCTCTTCGCGTTCTTCCTTGTATCGCTTGCAGTTCTGCGACTGAGATACACAGAACCCAGTCGCAACCGTCCCTTCCGCACTCCAGCTGTGTGGTTCGTGGCCTCGGTCTCGTGTCTAGGGTGCTTCGTCCTGTTTCTCTTTTTGTCGCGAGAGGCCAAGCTGGTTCTACCCTTGTGGTCTGCTATCGGCCTTACGATCTACGGCCTGTACGGCGTGCGCCGATCTCGACTTGTGCGAGGCGGAGCATAGGGACTTTCAGACGTATTGATCTACTGCCGGTCAGGATTGTATTTCACCCTGAGCGGAAATCGGACAACTGCACTTCAAGTGAGGGAGGCCTTGTCTTTTGCGAGCACAAGCCAGTTATTGAACCTCGGACTGTTCTTCCAAATTGCCTTAGATTCAAAGGGGAGCTACTCCCACCCTAACCCATTGCAGCAGCCGCTGCATAAACGATCGTCAACACTCAATCGGAGACCTAATTGTCCTTCCCCAATCCCTACAATGACAACGTTCTTGCTGCCTCGTACGCTAAGCTGGGCACCGAGAATACATATAATATCGCCTATCGAGACGTCGCTCACTTGTTCGAGACATATGACATGTCCGGGAACGCTCTGGACTACGGGTGTGGCGCAGGCCGATCAACCAGATTTTTGCGCAGTCATGGTTTCTCTGCCATAGGCGTTGACATATCGGAGGCCATGATAGCGGAGGCCCGCGAGCAGGACGCAGAGGCGGACTACCGACTAATCGAGCCGGGGAACCTTCAAGCTTTCAGGGATGGGCAGTTCGATTTGGTTCTCTCCATGTGGCCGTTCGACACAATTGCGACTGCAGGAGAGAAGATCGAAACACTAAACGAGATCAGCCGAGTATTGAAGCCGGATGGTCGGAGCATCCTCGTCGCATCATCTCCCGAACTTTACATGCGTGAATGGGTTTCCTTCAGTACGTCCGAGTTCCCGGAAAACAAGATAGCGAGGGATGGAGATAAGGTTAGGGTGTTGATTAAGGACGCAGGTAGTCGACGTCTCGTAGAAGACATCCTCTGTACGGAAGCAAACTATGAGGCGATCTTCCAGAAAACAACGCTAATGCTTTTGGAAAAGCGAAGTCCGCTTGCCTCGGTCGACGACAGGTACCAGTGTGACTGGATCAGTGAGCTCTCTAACGCTCCTTGGATGGTGTTTCTTCTGCAAAAGCGGGCGGATGCGCAATGAAACCACCAACGCTAGCTCCAAAGATGCCAGCGAGCGCATCGCTGTTCTCGACATCCAACGCGGCATTGCCATTCTACTCATTTCCTCGTCAACATTAGCAATATGGGCCATAGCGTCTATGAGCAATTCGGTGACGCACGCCTGCTTGGCTGGCAGCCGAAGGAAGCCGATGCGGGTGGGGGCGAAGGGAGGCTAATCTCGCAGCCCGCTGGGCGATAGCCTGCGCGTCCTGAGTGGCTAATGGTTGGTGTAGCGCGGCCATGTTGCACTCATCAACCTCATCGTTAGGACCCCTCCTGGTCTGCGCCTACTCATTCCTTTCAAGGCGGCAGGCCGCACCGCTTCTCCCTCTACCTTATTCAGAATTTTCTTGGGATGCGAATCTTATATCCCGGTTTTGCATCCGGGCTTTTCGGGCGCTTCGGTTGGTTTGGACTCGCCTCGATTGCTCTCGCCGTAATGATTGCTCAGTTGTTGCTTGCGACACTGTGGCTTAACTTCTTCAAGATGGGACCTCTGGAAAGGGTCTGGCGATCCCTCGCTTACAATCGTCAGCAACCATTCCGTAAGCATGTGGCTCAATTCGAGGCGGTTTGACTTCAATTGCCGGCTTCTTGTCCGAAAGATACCTTTTTGAGCTCTTCGGGATCGCATCGAAAATCTAAAAGATGTTCGGTTGACAGCGGCCCGCAACAGTTTGCCGCCAGCGGACTATCAATCTCCGAGGTAAAAGAAACATGCACTTTTCTCGCCAGAATCAACTCGTGGTCACGGGGCTCCTTGTGCAGGCGCTGACTCTCATGACAACCGGGTGCGGGGCCAACTCCACAGCACCCAATCCTCCTGCGAACGGCTCTAATCTACCGGGACAGGTTTCAATTGTGAACAAGCAACTCTTGCGCGATGGAAAGCCGTGGGTACCACATGGATTTTTCCAAGTTGCATTTCAAGCGTCCCCAAACGAACAGAATGTGCCCAACTTCGAGACACAAGCGCAAGCTTACTACTCGCCGCAGGAATATACAGACATGGCAAACGCCGGCGCCGACTCGGTCCGCGTTATGCTTGGCCAAACAGTCGGCGATCCTCAAAACACCAAGCTCTATTCGGAATCTTTTGTGAATGGATTCATTGGCGCGGTTCAAGAAGCCAGGAAAGCGGGTCTCACAGTCATTGTGGGTGTTCAGGATGAGTCGATTACGCAAGATCCGAATCCAACAGACTTGCCGAACTCAGCAACGCAGCGCGTATGGGCACAACTCGTGCCTGCATTCAAGAACGATAAAGGTATTCTGCTCGAGTTGTTCAACGAGCCGGGCACTGGCCCGGACCAGGCTGTGCAACCATCTGATTGGCAAGATTGGGTCACGGCGATGAACTCGACGATCGCCAGCGTACGTGCTGAAGGTGCGAAGAACGTCGTTATCGCTGACGGCCTCGCGCATGCCGGAATTCTGACGGGAGCCCCAACTCTGACCGATAGTCTGAATCAGACTGCCTATGCGGCCCATCCGTATACTTTCCAAGAATCCAGCGAAGAAGAGCGGAACGAACAAGCATTCCTGGACAACAGTTTTGGGAACTTTGCCGCAAGCAATCCTGTGATCATCACGGAATGGGGTCAGGGCTATTATTGCGGTCCAACCAACCCAGCCTTCCTTCTCTTCTTTCTTAACTACATTCAGAGTAAAGGAATTGGTTTGGAGATGAGTTTCTGGGATTGGGGCGGTCCGACGGCATTCGGAGGAACTCGCTATAACTACCCCAACCCTGTTGTTTCGATGTACTACGACAACGGATCGCTGTTGACGTGCGGAACGGCACAGCGCGGTCCCGGACTAACCATAAATTCCTGGTATGCCACTAACGTTCTTCCATCCAAGGTACTGTGACACAAAACGACCGGTTGATACACATGACGCCATCCGGAAACTCAGGTGTCTGCGTTGTTCCTCAACGGGCTCCGATCCGCACTCGCGTTGGGCCACGGGCAGCTTTTAACAATTCGCGCAAAGGGGACAGAACCTTGCTCCTCTTTTCAAATGAACCATGAAATGGAGGATTCTTGACACGTCGCCATACTACCGCATCGATCTCGGCTCTTCTGGTTATGTTCGTCCTCACAAGTACTCTTCGCCTGAAGGCACAAAAAGCGACAGCGGTCGATGAGCGGTCCATCACGGATGTCGTCAGAACGTTACTCGTCGCCTTGAGGAACGAAGACCAGACGGAACTCAACTCTGTAGTCACACAAGACTTTTATATCTTTGACAACGGGTCACGGTTTGACAAAGACTCGGTTATGGCCTTCATGAAGCGTTTACACGCCTCAGGAAAACAGATTGAGTGGAATATCACGGAGCCAGACGTACATGTTGTCGGGGATGTTGCGTGGATCGCGTACCTGAACAAGGGCACAATTACTACGGGACAGATCAAGTCAGATCAAAGCTGGCTAGAGTCTGGTTTCCTGGAAAGGAAGTCAGGCAAATGGCAACTTGAATTTATGCAAAGCACTCGGATTCCCGGAAGCGTAGGAGTCCCTAAATGAGGTTCATGGAAATTTGATTACGTTTCGAATCCCGTTTGCTCGCTCGATAATGGGAACCAAGAGCATCGATTCCTCGCGTTGATGTTACAAGGCCGAGGGGGCGTCTTACGAACATAACACCAAGATAGACAATTATGCAGGGCTCGCATGCGGTCAAACGTTTTTGGATCAGGCAGGTAATCGAGACCCGGTACAAAACAGGCGTGCCCGCTGGAAATCCGCACTAGCTGAGACATGCTGTTGACGCTCCAAGCTGCGAGGTCTATGAGCGAACGGCCTCCGTTCCGAGAAGCGGGCGGGTGTCCCTGCAAGATAATTCCGCCTAACGCTCTGTGCGGAGCGTTAAAACCGGTGATTCGTCCCTACCCTACTACTTGCCATTGAGAGAGATGGACTACCTATGAGACACCTCCTACCTTCATTTGCTTGGCTGCTGGTTTCCGCCGCATCTGTTTGCCATGGTCAATCCGGTGGCTCGAGCGGCTGGACGGGAACTTGGTCAGCTGCACCGCGTATTGAATTCACCACCGATGGAATTGGGACAGCTCCGGAAACGATCCGGGAGATCGTGCATGTGTCGACCGGAGGCCGTGCTGTACGAATTCGGCTTAGTAACGTATTCGGTACAGACACTCTCAGAATTGATGGTGTCAGCATAGCCGTGGCCGCACAGGCCGGCACACTGAAGTCTACACCTGAGCTGCTGACCTTTAATGGTATGCCGCAGGCAAATATAGCTGCCGGAAAAAGCCTCACCAGTGATTCTGTTTCGCTTGCATTAGCCCCGTTATCTGATCTCGCGGTCAGCATTCTCGTACCACCCGAAACGATTCACGTGATGACTGTACACCCAAAGGCAAACACGACCAACTATACCGCGCCCGGAAATCAGTTGCTTTCCTTACGGATGCGAGAACAGAGTTCTTCTGACGCGTATCCGTTTCTTGTCGCTGTCGATGTGCAATCGGAGGCTGAGTCGTATTCCGATGCCGGAGCGATCGTCTGCCTCGGCGATAGCATTACTCAGGGTGTCCATAGCACGCCGAACAGGAACGAGGCGTGGCCGGATGTCCTCGCAAGAACGCTGCAATCCAGAACTGACATGAAACGAATCGGGGTCTTGAATGAGGGGATTGGGGGAAATCGTATCTTTCAGAATGGTGGTGGGCCGGCGGCGTTGTCGCGCTTCGATCGCGACGTGCTGCACCAGTCGAACGTCAAGTTCCTGGTCCTGGCAGTGGGTATTAATGACATAGGACTCGGCTATGGTCCAGCCGCGCAGCCGTCAGCAACCAGACCGACTGCACGGCAAATAGAAGCGGCGTACAGAGACCTGTCCCAGCGCGCTCATCTTCAAGGCATCAAGGTGATTGGCGCAACCCTTACGCCATTCGGGAGAGCAGCTTATTTTTCGGAAGCGGGCGAAGCCGTAAGGCAAGAGGTTAATCAATGGATTCGGACTAGCGCTCTGAACGAGCACATCTACGATAGCATCGTAGACTTTGACCAGCTACTGGACGCTCGACAGAATGACTCAAGACCAATGTTGAAATCGCGCTATGACAGCGGAGATGGTCTGCACCCAAACGATTCTGGCTACGAGTTAATGGGACGCGAGGTATACAACGCATTTATGCGCGTCGATAATCGGCCCTGATGTCCAGGCTGTAGGATGTGACTTCTCCCTGCCTAGGAATTCAATAGGGCGCGAAGTATTGATGCAACATCCAACCATCAGACATGAACGGAAAAACCCACTGAATGAAGACGAGCTGTGGGCCGTGGAACGTGGATCGCAGGTCATGAAAAGTTAAGCGCCAAAATCACATACTGCCCAACCCCGACGCCCGCCTTAGAAACACTTGGTCATGAACGCTGAGCAGCCTGGAACCAATAGACGGAACGATTCGCACCGGCTCGATTGCCAGAAGAACTTGCTCACCAAAAGGCAGGTTCTGGCACTCGGCAATGGATGGAATGAGCACAGTTGATCACAACGATCTTGTTAGCGCTTGGGAGTCTGAGCAGAGTCGGGTCATTCGGAACTTCGTGCGCGGCGAGTCTCGATGCCTCTTCTCGAGCGCGGGCCCGGGCTGGCCGGGCATCATGCTTGAGGAACATGAGATCTCCCCGAAGTCACGCCCTGCTGCAGAGCTAAGCCGCTTGGTTCTTTGCTTCTGGAACAACAATGAAACAATGCGCTGCGATCATCCCGACGCTAACGGCTACTTCGTCCCGAAGCTGGTGCATCCGGGAACTCTCTCCCTCTACACCAGGGGAGCACTCGCCGAGGTACGGACATTCGAACCTTGGTCTGGAATTTTCCTGAGCTTTAAGGAAGGTTTCCTCTGTGAAGTTGAGGAGAGATTCCGCCATGACAGCAACATACATAGCGTGGCGGACGGGATGATCTCGCAGGATAAGCGTTGCTTTCTAGAGGCACCCCTGCAAAGCATCCTGAAATGCCTAGGCGAAGAAGCACGCACCAGGGGCCAAAATGGGCGGCGGTACGCGGAGAAGCTCATTCAATCGCTCGCAGACCGTCTCCTAATCCTGACTCGCACGCGCCAAACAGCGTGGCTTACCAATAACCTGGATATGTGCACGTGGCGCCGCATCACCGACCGGCTTGAAGCCACGCCGGACGCGACTTTCGACGTTGAAACCCTCGCAGCCGAGAGGGGATGTAGCAAGCGGCACTTTTTTCGCACTTTCCGCGTCAGCACTGGACGTTCTCCGCATCAGTACGTTTTGGACCTGCGCATTGAGAAAGCAAGACGACTTATGCTGAAACCCAACTTAAGCCTGATGCATATCGCTATGGAGTGCGGCTTTAAGAGCGACGCACACTTTACGCGGGCTTTTCGTCAACGCCTCGGAGTGCCGCCCAGCATCTTCCGGCGTCGTCTGTCATGTCATTTTTCGTCAAGTAAGGTCGTCTCAGCTCCGCTAAGCTCAGAAGACAGGAGTCATCCGGCCCGTCTCAGATGATGAAATCCCTTTGGATGCAATGTGACAGCACTACCTTAGTCCAAGAAGAATCGCCGGCGACCGGACCGGCGCTTGCCCCCACTTAACGTCAACAGCGGTTCGCAAGTATGGACGTACTGCGCGGCATCGCTCTGCTGGGCATCCTCATCGCCAATGTCTCCGACTTTGGTCTGCCGGGCTGGGACTATCTCGTGCCGCTTAGTGCGTCCAAGCCTGTCTTCACTGGTCCGCACGCCGCCGCGAACACGGCTATGTGGTTCGCGCGCTGGCTGATCATGGAAGGCAAAATGCGCGCGCTGTTCTCCTTGCTATTCGGCGCAGGTGTCATCCTGCTTACCGGGCGCATAGAGCAACGCCAAGGACAAGGGAGGGCAGCCGATATTTATCTTCGACGCAACATGTGGCTGGTCCTGTTCGGCGTCATGCACGGCTATTTTCTTTACCATGGCGACATCCTATATTTTTACGGACTCATAGCGCTTCTCTTCCTTTATCCTTGCCGAAATCTCCAGCCGCGGACGTTGGCCGTCTGTGGCGCATGCCTGTTGGCGTTGTGCATGTGCGTCAACCCTATTGCTAGTGGGACAGCGATCCGAGATATCGGGCTGCATCACCGAGTGTCTTCCTGGCGATGTAAAAAACTTCAGGAACACCTTGCGCTTAGAAAATATCAGCATTTAAGGCTCGTCTCAGCATAGGGACTTTTCTCGTGCGTTCTTTCATGCTCGCTTGCAGAGTTGCAAGCGCTTTTAAGCCTGCGGTCGCTTCCTCCGCATCTGGCGTTTCGCTTGCATCGTTCCACCCTGTATCGTCACCTTCCCGACTATGTTGCACAACGATGCCGTCCTGCCGACAGACAATTCTGAGGTCACCATACAACAATCCGTATCTCAAATTGGTTTGTGCCGGTAACCACGCGATCTGACCACGAATTGGAGTCAGACTCTTGTCGCCAAAAAGATGTCTGGCCCCCCATCCAGTGCAGTTCGCTATCAGGCGTTCCCGGATCTTAGAAAGATCAGCCGGGGTGCGAAAGGTACATGCTTCCAGACGGCCACCGGCACGCTGAAACTCCTCAAGCAGCAAGGGTATAAGTACGCCTAAATTGAACGTGAGGGATCGCGAGCGCCATGCATACGGAGTAGGGAATGGTGACTGATCGCGCGGAATAAAGCTCATCAACGGTGAAGAATTGGCGAGGTGTAAAGAGCATTTGAAAAATCCATGGGAATCTCGTCGATCGAACTCTGCGCGTTGTGGATCGGGCTGAGTGTCGGACAGGACGAATCGGTCAACCCACTCGACTGGCCGTGAGGTCATCGAGGTGTACGCCTGAAATGCTGCGAAGGTTTCGCTGGCTAGCCGCCGCCATGCATCTTCAAAGCGTACACTTACTGCCTCGCCGAGTGCGATTCTGCTGTCTGGAGTCCAAGAACCGGTTGCACGCGCTGACCGTGTTTGTAGCGGTGGATCTTGGGCGTAGATGCTCACTATAAATCCTGCGCGCTGCAAGGTCAGAGCTGTTGTGATGCCGATAGCGCCAGCTCCTATCACGGCAACATCAAGAGTCCTAGGGTGCGCATCTCGCAACAAGTTTAAGACACGGGTAGCAGATCCCCAGGACAAGGACCATCCGCTACCGCCGTGACCGTAGTTGTGAATCAGCAACTGGTCTCCCAACCTTTCGGCTTCTATGCGTGGCCCGCTCGCGCGAAACGGACGAGTGCAGACCGTGATCCTTTGTGGAGGACCGTTCGTATCGATAGGTTTCAAATGCGGTGGCAACAAACGTTTTGATTCTTGAGATTCGTTCAACTCGCTCTATTCCTTTGTGGGAGGCACCAGTAGCTTAGACCTCTATGGTGTTGCCGCTAACGCCTCACACTGCGGGAAGGACAGCTGCTACCTAGGCAGACGCATATAAGCGAAGGAAAGCTTCGTCCGGAGGGTTCTTTGGCAGTATATGTCCCAGGTCTGACATCTGCTGCCAGCGTTCTGAACAATCCGAGAGATGCTAGCATTTGCCAGCGCGAGGCGATCCAAGAATGAAGCAAACCTCGTTCGTGGCCGTCATTTTAAGGAGGCCTACAGATTGTCAGCGCGGCACATGCTTGCGCCGCCATTTCCTGCAACGTCCGCCAGTGGGTGAACGAGAAAACTCGAGAAAAGGATAGCAGCAGTCGTCATTCCCATCGTTCGTCGAAAAGATTTAGTCGGATGCTGTCAGCCATCACTTTGTACCCTTCGTCGTTTGGATGGAGATGGTCAATAGAGCTGTACTCGGGGTTGAAGGATAGTGGGCTTTGGAGGGCGTGCATCACCGCATCGAAGTCGATCACTCCGTCGAACGCGCAGACGACCGAATCCAGCGTTCACATCTTGCCGAACCTTTTCGCCGGCTTCGGAATGGAACGCGGCGCCCTTACACGGCAGGAGCGTGGCGCCATACAGAATGATTTTGTGCTGATGAGCGCGCGTAATGATCTGCTAGTAACTAGCGATCTGCTCCTTAGCGGTGGGAGGATAGGACAACGGATCTGTGGTTCGGTAGCTGCGCCCATCGTGGAACGGAACCCGTCTGTAATGCTATCTCCAAGACAAACGATCGATGCTGCATCGTTCTCCTTCTGAATCTCAACCCCTTTGAGGAAGCACCATTCCGAGACAGTCGCCGGGTTAGGAAGTGTTGTCGCGGTTAAGTGGTTTCCGGCCGCTAGAAAATTATTCTGCATGGCAAACTTTTGGTAGGTAAGCGTATCGATCCCCTGACCGGGGACAAAGATAGAGACGGCTAAATTGGAATTCGGTTCGATCCTAAGCTGAATTGGATCCGAGACGACTTGTGACTGCGGAGTGATCGCTATCTCTGAGGTGCCCGCAAACGTCGGATTTGTTGTCTCCGAAGGATTGAGGTTCCCGTACCCGTCCGTTACCGCAACAGTAGCGCCACCGATTCGCGATCGTTGTACTTCACTCCCCAATTCATTGGTAAGGACGATGCGAACTGACTCCCCACCCTGAGAGACGTGGATAATTTCACGAATGGTTTTGTCGCTTGTAAAGAGTTCGCCAGTGTTTTGCAAAAAGAAGGGAACGGAAGTCCACGTTCCAACCCCGTTGCCCGCATCGTGGGGACACTGAGAAAACACGTTATTTGCGCCGGCAACAGAACGCCTGGTCAGCAGCGGCATAGATGCCATCCGATGGTATGGGGATGGAAACCGTGGGCAAAGACGTCGTACATCACAGGCGACTCCAGTCGTTAGACAACTTCGTCTTAGGCAGAGCGCTTGCGAAAATCCATAGACAACTCCTCCATGATGCTGCCGAACCACAAACCTTCAGGAGCTATCGCCTTCGTCGGCCTGGCAGGGTGTCCGAAGATCTTGTCGAACACTCCCATGGATTATCTTCGATGTTTCAGCATCGTCCATCTCACAAAGATGGCGGCCGGTCAGCAATATGCATCCTGCATGCGCATATCCTTCTGCAATACCCCTCACCAGCCATTTACAACAGCTCTTTGCCGCTTCAGCAAAGTCTCTTTGATAGTTCACTAAAACCACCTCGTGACGGTCTACTGACAGAGCAGTGCGGGCTGACGAATTCTGTACCGGCCTCTTCACCGCGCTTGCATGAATGAAACAGTTCCCGTCGGAGCGTCGAAGACGGGATCGATTTGGAGTCGGACACCTTGAATGAGAACAATAGGACGGTGAGGTTTACGGTTGGTCGCAGCTATGCAGAAGCGCCTGGGCGTAGTCTCGCCAACACCTTCTCGACTCGAACGTGATAGCTACCTCTTGTGCCTTCGAGGCTGTGCCCAGCATAGAAACACACAACATCACAGCCGGGATCGCCCATTCAAATTCCATAGCCAGCTCACCTCATCCGCTATGCCAGCGGCTTCTTTCAAACGACCCTATAAAACTGCCCCGAAAGACAGCCTCGCAGCTCCCGGTCTGACGCGCGGGGCAGCCCTGGGTACGAACGTTTATCAGGAATTCCCACCCATGGCGGGACGTTCTTCGCAGGACTGCATACCTTAGAGGTAACGGAGCCACCAGTCCTGACGATTTTGCTTGACGCCCTCGAACCATCGTGAAAGCGGGTAAACGAGGGCCACGACGAGTAACCAGACGATATAGGTTCCCCACAAGGGAAAACCCCATCCGAGGCGCTCCACTTCAGGAACGGTGCCGGAGAACATCGCGGCGCTTGCGTTCGCAATGTAGCTTTGGAAGATTCGTAGGGGATACCCGAGCGCGAGACCGACCGCGATCTGCAGACAATGCATGACAAAGAAATGAGTGATGTAGGTGAAGAGCGGTGTGCGGCCGAACGTGGTGAGAATCCCGATAAATGGGCCGCGCAGTCGCTCCAGGCCGAGGAAAAGAAGCAATGAAATTCCGAGAGTGGCCAGGACGTAATCAGGAGATGCAGGATATTTAGTCACGTCCATGAACGACTCGGAGTTCAAGAGTGGCGTATGCCCAGCCTTCCACGGTGAGAGATCGCCATAACCGTTGATCCCACGCAGCAGTGCGAAGAGCGCCAATAGACTGGCGGCGGTCCAGGCAAGGATCCGGTCGCGGATTGGCGGCGGTAGCCGAAAGATATGTCCATAGCCGAAGCCAAGACACATAATGCCGAGCCACGGAACAAAGGGGTACAAGACGATGCCACTTCCAGCTGGTAAGGGTCCAGGGAAGACAGTAAAGGTTCGAAAGAGGAGGGGCGCGCCGGTCGCATGCAAGAGGGGACGGATTGCTAAGGGTGCAAGCAGGACGATTGCGCCGCCCAGGACGAGAACGAAACGCGGCCGTAACCACACCAGCGCGGACAGCACAAGCATGCTCATGCCTGTCGCATAGAGAACCTGAACGAAGAAAAACACGCGGCCGAAGCTCAGAAGGGTGCTGATCACAACTAAATCGAGAAAGACCAGCCATAGACCGCGCATCGCCAGAAACCGGGACAGGTTCCGGGTGGGCCCATGCTTTTCATATTGAAGCCGGATACCGACACCGGCTAGAAATAAGAAGGTCGGGGCGCAGAGGTGAGTAACCCAGCGCGTGAGGTACAGCAAGAGAGTGGTGTGGCCGGCCTCGGTGGGTGTAGAGGTGAGCGCCCCGCGATTAAAGAAATCCCGAACGTGGTCGAGAACCATAAGAAAGATGACGAGACCGCGCCAGGTATCTAGAGAGGTCAACCGCATGCGGCGCGGTTCCATCAACACATCATCAGGTGTAGCCATCTGTAGGTGAATCTCACTTTCGTGGTTGCTCCGCTAACGGAGACAGTTCGCAATTGTCGTACGCATACCTCACAATCGAACCGTCTCGACCGCAAAGATCTTTCACTCTTCGGAAGCGCTGTTGTCCGATCGCTGCGCCCACCACACTTGATGCGTCCACTCGCCCTCCGCTAAGAGGCGCGAACGGCACGTCTCAAGTCGCCGTGCCATGATTTATCGGCGTTCTACAGGCCATGATCTTTCAATTGTGAAGAACCACGTTTGCGTCGCGATACGTATCAACTACCTGAATGATAAGGTCACCGACCTTGTGATGTTCCGTGGAGTTATTGAAAAGTATCTGTGTTCCGACAGGGAGATTTACTTGCACGGACTGACCTACATTCAGCGTTATTATTTGGCCCCCCATCTTTAGTTCAAAGAGTTCTCCAGATCGGTTGATCAGGCCGAATTTAACCTTTCGCGGCGTCTTACTAAAGAACGCATGGACCGGAACTACAATGCTTTGGGCCTGGGAGAGTGGAACATATGACAGATCAAGTGAGAATGCGATCAGAGACGCAGCAAAAGCTATCTTTAATTTCATAAACTTTCTTAGTCCTTTGGTTGTTCGCTCCGCCACATAAGCGTTTCATTATGGTCGGTGCTATTTGAATGGTTATCGGAGCCGTCAGTTCATTTGCCAGCTTGGATTGACCGAGAGAACCGCTAACTCAACATGTGGGACCTAACCCCATCATTTTGGTAATACAGAGTGTCTGAGCGATATTGCAGGTTTCTCCCACGTGGTTACGCGACCTGGCCATGCGGGCAAGAGAGAGCGTCGCACTTGGATGCTGGTCCTTAACAAGAAATCGGTCGCAAGGTCTAGATATGACATTGGGGCTGAGCTGATTGCTAATGCCTCCGCGTGTAGAGCCCAGGCGAGCAGAGGCCTGTTTTGCCCCACGATAGATTTCTGAAAGACGATCGCTCATACCAGATAATTTGACGCAAAGATCAGGTTGGAGAGAAGGGCGAAACGAGCCAAGAGACAAATACTTTCTGCCAGTGCCTTACTGCACTCACCCGCATGCCGAAAACACTCTTTTGCATCAAGCCAGAAACATCTGCGTTGCTGTGTTTTGGAAGAAGGAGCGTTTGACCGTGAAGTCGCTGGGCAAAGATGGTCCAACGAGAGTCCGATAACCGGCGATTAATATGAAGGTCTTATTCCCATAGCGCAAGCTACTATCCGGCGGTCAACCGCTTGCCTACTCACGTGACTTATGAAGAGCAAGTTGGTTGTGACTGTACTGCGACGAAAGGGCTAGGGACGAGATTAGACGGACAGCTAGCGCTGACATTGGGGTGAACCATGAGACGATGATCGGCCGCATGATCGCCTCAGCATGCAGCGGACTCGGTCAACGTGAGGAAAGCTGGCCTCTGAGGATTTGAACGCTAAGACAAGATCGGGCCCGGCGTGAACAGATCGCGAACTGGATCAGCGAAGTACCGACAATAAAGCTGTCATAAAATACCTGGCAGAGGAAGCAAGGACATAGAGCGGCTAGCCCGTCGTGCAGAGAGGGAGGTCGCGCCCGAAGTGTAATCGTCCAAGACTCAACTAACCTTGTTAAGACGATCAAGCGTAAGAAGCTCACACCCGGAGATCGAGATCGCCACTTCGATGTGAAAAAGGGAACTAGTTGCTACGTTGCGCAAAGAAAGAAATACACCTGTCTGCAAATTGCGCTCCCGCGCGAGCTTGCGTACAAGCAGCGGCTGGAGCTCACCCGGAACGCCAACAGGAAGCCTCAACTTTGATATGAGACTGTCGATATATATTTCGTGATGATCCCATTCTCAAGAAAAAATTCTTGACTCCATTGGTGTTGATCCGCCTCGCTTATGAATTCGCCACGGCTGGGATCTTGTACTCGTAAAACACTATCCATCCGGATCATCACGTGCTCCGGCGTCTCCTCTACGTAGTTGTAGATGGCTTGCCCTTCGCAGGAGAATTTCCCAGCCCAGGATGCGAGGGCTTCAAAAAAGCCATCGATGCCTACGAAAGTATGAGTTCTCTTGGTATCAGTGACGATCGTGACTACTTCTTTAGAGAGGACCTTACACTGCTCCTCCCGATACTTATCGACATCTGTTTCTGGAATGGTGTGACAGTTATGGAAAAACTGTCGAACTGTCTTGTTCTCCGTCATGGATACCTCTTCTTCATTCGTTCTCTATATGACGCGCTAATCAGGGAGTTATAAGGGTGTTCTTATGCCATTTTCACGACTATTTCTGTCAACTTTTATAAGACTCGGGTGCTTCGCCTCGCGGACAAATTCACTCCAGATGTTGTCATTACCGACATCGGCATTCCAAGACAACGAAGGCAAGCCGGTGAGATTAGCGGGTTTCAGTCGCATCCATGATGTGAGTCGCAGGGCCGCCAAACCCGTTGATCTGATATGTGCCGAGATCAGCCGGAGAGCTTCTCAAGGCTGCGCTGAAGCTCGAGACGCGCGTCGTGTTCATGCGGGCGAACGAGATTTACACTGGCGTTCGGCATTGCGTTCCTGCGGTAGCCAAGCTTCTCAAGGATCAGCATAGCGGGCATTCCAAGAAACGAGACTCTTGCTGGGAACGTCTTGGTCAATGACAATCGAGTACGGATGTTTGCGCAACACTTTTGGCTGGATTTGCTTCAGGTTTGACCGTATAAAGCGCCTCTTCATGGGCAAAAATGAAATCAGACGTAACTATAGTGAAAGACACATCGACTTCGCACCAAAGTCTGAGCGTGCTCAGCCAGATATTTTGACTACAGCTAGATACGGCATCTATCAATTACCTTTCGGGAATGTCCGATGGAAACAAGATGTGCACCAAGCCCGCCTCTCGGCAGCTTCGGGTAACCAAGGTGCAAGCAAATCAAACACAATTCACTCATCTTTAGGAAATCATCTAAGACGCAGCCACAAATATGATTTGCAAACGCGTTTTAGCCAACAGTCACAACGGAGAATTGAGTTCATGCTATACCGGCAGACGCCGTTGAAGAAGTTAATTGCTGGACTTAGTCTCTCGTTCGGAGTTCTTTTAACACAATCGGCGTATGCAACATCCCAGGTGCCCTCTCAGAGCGTCGCAGCAGAGGTACAAGAGTTGATGGAACGTGTCGGGCCACCCTCCAAAGTAGCGATCAGAGACGCAAAAAAGGTCGGGATGAAAGATGTCAAACTACACACACTGACGGACTCTGAGAGAGTGAAGGTGGCGGCCGCATTCGCATCTCTGCCCACTCTGAATAGGCACATCCTCGAGAAGAGGCTGCATTACCTCGCGTTTCTCGACGGCATTCCGGGCGAGGGTACCGCCCTTACGTCGCCAGCTACCAGAAAGGGCTTTTACGACATCACGTTTCGTGCCAGTGTTTTAAACGAGTCGCTTTCTACGTTCCTAACCACCAAAGAGCAAAGCGTATTCGCCGCCGACGGCTCCGACATAGCAGTCTCTGTTGAAGGGACAGGAACGGATGCTCTGACGTACTTGCTCTTGCACGAATCTACTCACGTGCTGGATTTCAGCTGCAACACCACAACGGATCCGCATAGCCGATTCACGGAGGGCATCTGGACCGATCCAGACACCATGGTGTCTCACCTCGCTACGTCCGCTGCAGCGAGGACCCACTTCCATCAGGGACACCCGATCGGGTTCGGGGAGGCGGTAGCCGTATACGATTCACTGGCTCAAAGCCCGTTCGTTAGTCTTTATGCGACAGCGTCTCAGTATGAGGACCTCGCGGAACTCGTCTCTTGGCGCGAGCTTATGAGCAAACATGGCGGAAACCTCAGCATCGAAGTCACCGACTCTCAGGGAAAAACTATGCGGCATTGGGAGCCACTAACTTTCCCTGGCGTCGAAAAGCGTTTTGCGGAGGTGGACGAGCTTCTTGCGACGAAACAATACTGTGGCATCTCTTCTTGAAACGAGAGCTGCTGCAAACAGACGACATCGTCAAACGGTAAACAGAGGATCGCCAAGTCCGCACCTGCTCTCTCTATGGAGGCCGTGTAAGTACAGCTGTTATGGGTCCGTCGATTTTGCGATCCCGCAACTCATATGGCTGGAGACCAGACAAGCGCTTGGCGAACAGTTCTATTCCTTGCGAGCCGGCAGGGTGATGACGGCTGCTTCGTGAACACCTGAGCATCTTCATCCCTTCGCAATATGAATCTCGTTATCTCGATCCAACTGACGCGCTTCCTTGCCTTGGCTCAGCTCCGGCCTCAGCTCTTTTATGCTGAGCCCTGCTGCGGTCTTCATACGTACATCCAAGGTTCCAGGCGTTGCAATATGGGAAAATACAGTTCCGATCCGAAGCGAAGGACGGCCAAGAGAAAGGTTTACAGTTGATCAAAAACAGATGTGCTTGTGGTTGGGTGCGGGCCTGCTGGACTAACGGCTGCAATTGCATTAGCTAAACAAGGAATTCGGGTTCTTGCAATTACCAAGCATCCAAAACTCGCACCGACTCCTCGGGCGCATGTAACGAATCAAAGGACTTTTGAGATTTTTCGTGATCTCGGCATAGAAGATGAGGCGCGAAAATTTGCAACCGGATACGACCGTATGCCGCAGGCAATATTTATGCGGACTCTCGTCGGGGTTGAATAGGACGTATCTGGGGTCTTGGCCAAGAGGCTGCTGCCAAGCCGGTCAGCCCGTGCTCGCTTGCCGACCTGCCTCAAAACCTGCTTGAGCCTGTTTTGCTTCAAGCAGCATTGCGCTTTGGAGCAAATGTACGTTTCAGCACTGAGCTGACATCCTTTGAACAGGACGATCAGCAGGTTACAGCGAAGATCGTGGACCGGCTTTCCGGAGACACGTACACCATCGCTGCGAGCTACATGGTCGGTGCAGATGGTGGGAATAGCCGAGTAGCTAAGCTGTTGAATCTCCCCCTTGAGGGAGCGGGTGAGATTGGTCGGAGTCTCAACATTCTCTTCGATTGCGATCTGACAGAGTATGTGGCTGAACGGCCGGGGCCGTTGTTTTACCTTGTGAGAACGGCTGAAGATGATGATGGCATCGGCATTGGCGTTTTGCGATGCATCAAGCCATGGACGAGATGGTTGCTCATCAAGGGTTTCGCGGCCGGTAAGGAAGTGCCCGACCTGCCTATAGAAAGGGCGATCGCCACGATCCGCGACTATCTCGGTCTTCCAGACCTTCAACCTGAGGTGACTGGGGTCGACCCTTGGACGATGAACTCGCTCTATGCGACAAAGTGTCAAAATAGGCGGGTGTTTTGCATCGGAGATGCGGTGCACAGACACGTTCCGCTGAACGGTCTCGGCTCGAACACCGCCGTTCAAGATGCCTACAATCTTTCGTGGAAGTTGGCGTTTGTGCTGAAAGGATTGGCGGAACCTCACCTGCTCGACACCTACACCGAGGAACGGATGCCCGTCGGCAAAGAAGTTGTCGAACACGCAACGGGTGCCTTAGCGCTTTATCCTGCTCTTTTAGAGGCAATCGGCATTCCAGCGGCGTCATCAAGCAATGAATTGGCATCAATGTGGGCGGAGATTAACGCGCCATCGGAAGCCGGGAAAACGCGCCGCGCACAGATTCGTTCAGCAGTTGAAAACATGGTGTACGAATTCCAAACTCGGGGTCTGGAATTGAACTAATTTTACCGGTCGTCCGCGACTATTGCAGATGAAGAGCCGAAGGACAAACCATCACAACGCGACCTGATACCGTTCGTTACAACTCCTCCTGGAGCACACCTTCCTCACGCCTGGGTTCAGCGAAATGGTGTGCAGGTCTCGACCCTAGATTTAGTCGGAGCAGGGCGTTTTACACTCTTGACGGGTGTGGGAGGGGATGCGTGGGTCACGGCAGCGGAAGAAGTCGGTGCAGAATCTGGCGTCGAGATCACGGCGGTTGCGATCGGACCAGGTTGTGTGGTGACCGACCTGCTGTTTGAGTGGCAATCTCGACGCGAGATTGACGATGATGGATGATTGCTCGTACGCCCAGACGGCTATATCGCTTGGCGACAGAAAGCGAACAGCTCGCATCACTCGAGCAACCTTGCAGATGCGCTGAGACAGGTTCTAGGAAAGCAACCCGCATCCAACCTGCCGCAGTAATCTCAAGTGTGGAGTCCTACAGCTAAGCCTGGGGTCCCGTCAGGAAACGGACGATCGAGCACGCCAAGGTGTGAGGAGTCCGGGATCCACCGGTAGAGTTTAGGGACAGAGACGCCGAGTTTGCCGACGCCGTTAGGGTGGTGGATGGCAATACGGATGTGCACGATCTTGCGAGTGCCTGCACTGCCCCTGCGTGGTCTTAGACCCTGGCGTGCAGAGACGCCCCTTGTTCGGGAACCGGGAGATCTCCCAAGCATCGTCGGCGCACGCCTCAGTTTGCTACCGGCAAGTCTTAGTGCAAGTCGCATTCTCGGATGTTGGGGCCGAGGGGACCGAAAAGGCAGTCTTTCCGGATTGCGCAAACAGAACGTTTCCGCAACGCGAGAGTTTGCTATGGCGCATGTGGTTTTTGCCCTGTGAGACGAACCAGCCTTCCAGCTTACCCCCTTTTGCTTCGAAACCAGCTCGGACCATGGCAATCTCAAGCCAGTCAGCAGGTAGGCGCACTAGGAATTCCATCGTCCACCACGCCCCTCAAGAGTCTCCGCGTACAACTCTGCCACGATGCGCTGCATGATTCACCCGTCCGCGCCCACCGCTTTCGTTCGATAGCGGTCAGCGTCATCCGCGAGATCCCAAACGCTCGCGCAAGCACCGAGGGTTCCTCCCCGGCCTCCAGCCTCTGCACGAGCGAGACAACAGCATCCGCATTGCGGTTGCTGGCCTGCCGTTATACAGGCCCCGTTTTTCGCTATTGCAATTCCCTCTCGCTGGCGCTCCCGAATCAACTGCCTCTCAAACTCCTCGATGGCACCCATCACGCTCAGAAGCAGATTCGCCATCGGTGGATCCTTGCCGGCGAAGATGAGGTTTTCCTTGCGAAACTCCACGCGCACGCCGCGCTCTGTCAGACCAAGTACCAACTTGCGGAGGTCGTCCAGGTTGCGGCCGAGCCGGTCCATCGAGTGACACACCCAGCGTCTCCCTCGCGAACGAACGACAGCAGGGCCGTGAGCTGCCGCCGCTTCACGTCCTTTTCTGATACGTGATCCACGAAACGGCGGTCTACCTTCACGCCTTCGAGCTGGCGATCCTTCACTCTGATTGCAGAGTTCGGGCACGAGAGCGACGTCTCTGCTGATCTGTGGCGGACAACTCAATACGGTTAAGTCTTATTTGCCTCGTGCGTACGCAGTCTCTAGCGTTGTCAACTGCAGTCGAAAGACTGTTCCGTTGTCTATCTCGCTTTGGACCTCAATGGCGCCATGATGAGCATCCACAATCCACTTTGCTATAGATAGACCCAGGCCTGAACCTTCAATGTCTGCGTCGCGAGCACTGGTGGCACGATAGAAACGCTCAAAAACGCGGGGCAGTTCGGCCTCAGCGATGCCGATTCCATTGTCGGACACCTCGATGACGACTCTCTCTTGGCGAATAACTAGCAGAACACCAACCCGTCCACCGACAGGTGTGTATCGAATTGCATTATCTAAGAAGATCAGCAGGACCCTTTTCAAAGCTTGCCGTTCTGCCAAGACAGCCACGGGTGTTGCGGGAATCTCGGCACTCAACGTAAGCTCTTTACGCGCAGCGAGTGCCCGGCTCGTTGTAACCACTTCTTCAACGATCTGGCCGACGTCAAGAACAGACATATCCAACGACGCTGGATTGGCATCAGCCCTTGCCAGCGTCAAAAGGTTTTCAACCAAATCGCTTGTGTACTCCGCTTCCGTGAGTATCTGTCCAACCATCTCTTCATATTCGGCGACGGACCTGGGTCGTTCCAATATGACCTCGGACGTAGTCCGTATCGCTGCGATCGGTGTTCGAAGTTCGTGGGAAGCATCCGCCGTAAATTGCGCGACTCTCGTAAACGCTTTTTCAAGTCGGAGGAGCATTCCGTTCAAGGTACTCGTAAGGTGGTATAGCTCATCTTGAGCAACTGGCAAGACAAGTCGCTTTGAAAGACTTTGTCCGGAAATCACCTGGGCTGCCTGCGTGATGGCGCGGACGGGCTTCATCGCACGCCCACTAAGCCAATACCCCCCCGCACCTGCCAGAATGAGTACCGCAGGAAGTGTCCAGAATGCGATAAAGCGGAACCATAACAGAACTTTATTCAGAGAACTTACGACTTCGGCTACTTGGACGAGGTAAAGTCGATCGCTTTGTCGGATCGTTGCTGCCAAAACCCGGATGCTGGTTCGCCGGGGGCGCTGAATGGTGTAGAAATGAGGCGCGCAACTCAGGTCCGGAGCTTCAGCAGGGACGCGAAGCGCAACCATCGACGGTGTCTGGTAGAGCCATGATCCGCTAGCGTTTGTGAGCTGATAGAAATCTTCGCCAGGTTGAACGCCTGAAGCTTTGCGAAATTCGTTGGGCATGCTTGATTCGCTGGACGCCTCATGAAGGAGGAGAAACTGCTGCATTTCTTCCATGCGCGCCCGGAGATCGTGATCGACGGAGCGCTGGATTGCGCTTCGCATTCCAAAGTACATACCGACGGACAAGAGCAGGTACGTAAGGCAAACAACGCCAAGGTACCAAACGGTGAGGCGGACACGAATGGGGAGTGGTTTCAATCGGGAGCTCCAGACATGAGCCGATAGCCCACTCCCCGCACAGTTTGTATCAACTTCGATTCGCGATTAATGTCAATCTTTCCTCTTAGGTTGCGAATGAACACTTCTAAAGTGTTTTCTGCTGTGTCATCGGCGAGACCCCATACGCGCTCTATTATCGACGCGCGGCTTAGTACTTGGTTTGGACGGCGCATCAAAAACTCAAGCAGTAGATACTCCTTGCGTGTTAGCGCGACGAGCCTTCCTCCTCTAGTGACATCGCCAGCTGTAGGGTCGAGGACGAGATCCGCAACTTCAAGACGCACGCCGAGGATAGCGGGACCGCGCCTGGCAACTGCCCGCAGGCGCGCCATGAACTCAGCAACGGCAAACGGCTTAGTCAGGTAGTCATCAACGCCCAGGTCAAGAGTCGAGACCATATCGGAGATTGTGTCTCGTGCGGTGAGGACGAGCACCGGTATGCGATTGTTTGAGGCCCTTAGACGTCGGACGACCTCACTACCATCCATGTGAGGTAGCATCATGTCAAGGACAACGACATCGAAGTACCCGCTCCCCGCGTGAGCAAGACCGCTCGGTCCATCGAAGCAGATGACGGCAGAATGACCCTTCTCCTCTAAAGTCTTCTTAAGCATTCGAGCTACTTGTTTCTTGTCTTCGACAATGAGCACATGCACAGCTCTACCTCTACGTTCAGATTATTACGGCCGGAACATTCTGAACGCGGGCCAAGTGAATGATCTTCAGGAGATCTTCAGCAAGGGGTCATAGCCTCTTCTTGAGTGCGGTGTTCGTGGCGCAATTGCTCGCCTCCATGTCTGCGGAGGCCAGAGAAGCCCACATCCGCAGACATGAGGACCGTCAACATCGACGCCCGATGATCTAAGGTGCCGTATTCTCTAAAGCTTAGGAGGTTGAAATGAAGCGTTTACACATGCCGCCGATCGACATCAGATATTGGACAGCAATCACACTTTCCAGCATATTCGGCACAAATCTTGGAGACCTCTATGCGCACAAGAGCGGTCTTGGTCTTATTCAAGGGGTCGGCGTACTGTCCCTTCTTGCTGCTCTCGTGTTCGCGACTGAGCGCTTCGAGAACCGACGCCATCAAGTCTACTACTGGCTGATCATCATAATCATTCGCACAGGCGCGACCAACATTGCAGATTACCTCGCCTACATCGCCAAAGTTCCGCCGGTGTTGCTCGGTCTCGGCGTCACCGTGATCCTTTGCTTCTTTGCTTGGATCAGCTCCTTCACCAAACGCGGCACTGTCAGTTCATCGAATACCCTGCCTAACACAAACATTGCTTACTGGATCGCGATGCTGGCCGCAGGTGTGTTCGGAACATTGGGAGGTGATCTATGCTCGGACATTTTGGGGGAAGGCTCCTCATCGCTTGGTCTTGGCGCAATTCTCCTGATTGTGCTGTTCTTCGGGCGACAAAGCACAGCGAAGATGCCTGTCGTGTACTGGGTCACCGTAGCGATTGCCCGTACGGCCGGAACGTCGATGGGAGACTGGCTCGCTGAGAACCACACATTGTATTTCGGGTTATCGATCAGCACCCTCATCACAGGAGTTGCCTTCTTGTCAGTTCTGCTCTTCTGGAAAAGTGAGTCCTGGAGAGCGGAAGATACGGGCTCGCGCATTGCGTCCCCCTCGAAGTGACGTCCCGAGGCGTCTGAGCGTCACCATTTGTCCGGTCAATATTCTCGTATTCATACGCCGTGATCATCAATCGTTGAGTAACTCAGACTGGAAAGAGAGCGACCCAAACGGTTCTCGGAATCAAATACGCGAGAGTCCGGCCTTGTCACCGGTCTATTTAGAAAACTCTACAGTGTCCATCTTTACTCGATTGCTGAGTTCGGGCAGAGAGTGACGTCACTGCCGACTCCATCGGGTGCCCTGAAAGGTCATTGCGTCTTGCTTCGAACAGAGGTTTGTGACATGGAAAAATCCAGTTTTCTTAGACCACCGCGGCAACCTGAAACCGCTGTTCCGCAACAAGCCTCTTCTCGTTCTTTGAGGCTGTTCAACGGAAGTATTCACTGGATCAGTGCTGTCGTGCTGCTCTACGCCTTTATCAGCAATGGTGAATCGAACCGAGCTATGAATAGTTCGGTTGCGATGAAAGGAGAAGTGAAGGTAGGCGTTGTTGTGGGGCTGATTTTTTTCGTACGATTTATGTGGGCGAGCCGTCGGCATTCCGCCGGCGGCCGCTGGACAATTGCATTCGCTCCGACATTGTCTTCGAACCTCAGACTGCTGATGAACTTGGGGATATACCTCGGCGTGGCAGCCTCTGTCATATCCGGACTCCTCATCGCGTACCTGCGTCCGGGGGCCCGGGTCATCCCTCACACAAGAGGATTGACTGATCGCTCTTCTCTCAACGGTGCGATCAATTCACATGTATTCGTCACAGCTGCGCTGGAATGGCTATGCGCTTTCCACGTCGCCTACTTTGTGTGGCTGGGGATTCGGAAGAAGACACACTGGGGACAAGTTGCGGGGGATCGGCTTGATCGGACTATCTCGAGCTTCGACTTTACCTTTGTATGGCGTCTGGTCGGCAGAAGGACCGGGCGATGAAAAGGGTGCCGGCTCCGCGAATACCCGGCGCTCGCGGCAACGGGTGACTTCAAAGCGTGCTCGAGCCTGCGTGCAAGATGATTCCCCCGAATGTGCAAAATGAACGATCCAGTACTCAGGAAAGGAGGTGCGTTGCGCTCTTTAGCCGCGACTGCTTCTGGAAAGCTATCTATCACTGAGGACTTCTCAGTTTTCGTATGAGTTGGTCCATCCAAACCAAAACGGCTCTCCTTTTGCAGGGAACGGTCTGCAGCGACGGTGTAAATTGCCATAGTCCGCATTTATCCAATCCCAAGAGGCCTACGTGTTGGTTCACGATAATCAGAGAGAGCATTCTCCTCGTGATAGTTGGCAGATCGACAGTCCGTTCGCATACGAGACTCTTCTCTCTGTATGCTCCTAAAACTTAATCTGTAGGTTGAGTTGCAAGCGCCGCGAAGGTTGGGCTGCTACCGCTTTATCAAAGAAGGGCGAGCTGACGATGCCAACATACGTGACATCGTTTTGATGATTAAGCGTGTTGAACGAATTCAACGATAACGTAAATGTCGGCCCCTTCGTATCCTTCGTCACTGCGAATTCACGTGATAGGTCGAGATCCAGGTCAAGATAATCCGGGCCATGCAAAGAGTTGCGGGGTATTCCAGCAGGTCTGTCATTTATGACACCGTCGCTATTGTTATCGTCGCCGGTGGTCACATTGGTTGGCATGCCCGAGTTTACCGATAATGCTGTGCCTAGATCAAACCATCTTCTCGCGTGAACAGTTCCGAGAAGATTAAGTTTATGGCGCCTGTCGTTATCTGACCGAGACCAGTCTGCGTTTGGATCGTAGCTGTCGGCAGGAAAGTATCGGATTCCGCCGGTATTGTTGTATGTCTTTGCTAGCACATACTGGACCTGGCCCGTGAAGTATGGAGTCGGGGAACCTCGGAAAGTGAATTCCAGAGAGTTGCTTTTCAGGTACCCTTTCGACTGGATCTCTCGAACTTGTCCTAGAGAGCGATTGGGATTTGCTGAAAAGCCGGGTGTTTGCGGGGCGTTCGTGTTGATCGATCGAAAAAGGTCAATGCCTCTTGCGCCTATGTAGTTGATTGCGGCTGTGCTCTTAGCCGTGACCTGCTGCTCGACACCAAGACCATATTGAAGTGTGTAAGGAATTCGCGCTCGAGGGTCCAGCGTGACAAGACTCGTCGGTACAGCGGAGACCTCTATGGGAGTGGCGGGATAAGTAGGATCGATGAGAATCAATCGTAGTAGGTTCGCGCCGTTGTAGTGCACCAGGTCGGCGATCGGAGAAGGACCCGTGCGGTCAAAGAAAAAGCCTGCTCCCCCCCGCACCACGGTGGAACCCTTGCGGAAGGGTGCATAGGCTAAGCTCAAGCGCGGGGCCACGTTGTGCGGGACATCATGGAAGTAGTTCTGAAAGTAGTAGCGCACGCCTGCCGAAATCGAGAGTTTCGGCGAAACACGTACGTCATCTGCGAATAGGCCAGAGACCACTTTTTCGACAAATGCTACGTGCCCTGAACCAGTCTGCACGATGTATTGAAATGGCTGACTGGCCTGGTAGCTCTGTAAGCTATCGAAAGAATATGTGCCAAGCTGGTTCGTAAAGTCGTCGTTCCCCCGCCGGCTAATGTCTGGGACATCGATCCCGAACTTGATGACCTGCTTCCCGCTGCTGTAGGTCACGATGTCAACACCGTCGAAGTGCGATTCCGTCCTGAATGTGTCGGCCTGCGCCCCACCACCAGTGAAAGATCCCGACACTGCGATTTGCGCAGCGTCGGTTGTGCTCCGGATTCGGCTATCGTTGTGACCGACGAGAAAGTGCACTAAGTTTACGAGCTTTGGGGACGCGACATACGTGTCCTGGACGTTGATCTCATGCTCGAACCCGACTGTATCCGTGCCAGCTTCCGGCAATACGGTGCCGCCTACGCCCACGTTGGCATCCGTCCCGTGCTCATATGAGTAGCCAATCCAGAAGTGGTTGGCTTGCCCGTAGTCGTGGAAAACACGCTCCGATAGAATGTAGTGGTGGATCGGACTGGGTACATTCTCATGGATCTCACCTGTCGGTAGCGCTGCATCCACGATCGACTGCAGATTGTCGTTATCGCGTTCAAACGACACGAGGAAGGTGGTCTTCTTGTCCCGAGAAAGTGGACCAGTGAGCGAACCTTCATAATAGGTCCGTTGTTCAGCCGGTTTCACAGCAGCGAACGCGGGCTGCGCATCAAAGAGGGAGTCGCGGTAGAGAAACGTGGCAGACCCGTGGAACTGAGGAGTTCCGCCCTCCGTCTCAAGCTCAAGGCGCGCACGACCCGGTCTAGAGAATAGAACGGAATAGGGGTCATGGTTGATCTTGACACTGGCAACCGCGGATGGTGTAACACCTGGCCCGTTTGCCTCTACCCCGTTTACGACTAGCGTCACACCGTTGGTTCCGATCGAATCTGGATCCAGGAACCGAGACAGCGTGGTGACATAGTCGTTATCGAAGACTGGCAACCGATCCAGCGCGCTTCGGTCCACGCTATTCGCGTTCTGATTAGCTTCGATCGCTGTGTCCACCTGAGCGGGTAAAGCGGACCCATCGACGGATATCGAATCGTCTTCCCCCTTGACGGCCATCACAATTAGGGTTGGGGCAGACTCCCCAGCCGACACCGAGGTCAGCACCCTCGCCTCACGAAAACCGGATTCCGTCACGTCGAGTACATACGAGCCGGTCGTGGCGGAGGAGAAGCGAAATCCTCCTCCTCCATCAGTGACTTGTTGAGCGATTGGCCTGCCCTTTTGCGAGAGCAGCCTAACGACGGCGCCTCGTATTACTGCGCCGGAAGAATCCTGCACAGTTCCGGTGATGAAAGGGCCAATTTGCGCAAACAACTGAAGCGGGCATAAGAGGGGCAATAAAAAGACAGTTTTCGAGAGTTTGATCGCAGACTCCAGCAATAAGTCCGGGGCATGAGTGATGCGCCCGTGAGTTGTTCTGAAAAACAGCGTAGAGAGATAACCTGTAGATTGCCTGAAGATTGAACAAATTGAGGAAACGGAGGTGTTGCTGGTTTGCGATACCAATCCATGCTCAGCCGTGAAGACCACTCCTCATTGATGGTCCATCCCAACATTGGTAAGCCGGAGCGCCGAAGTCATTTGTCTCATCAAGAGTTTTCACGGTTGGCCATTCGCGCGAACCAGCAGCTCGTCCTTAGAAAGCATTCTCAAGCGTTGGAGAAATCGGCTGAGAGCGGATTGCGCTAACCGAAGGCGCATAGCTGCCCTTGTTACATTCTTCTCCTCCGCTAGAATGACGAAACAAATCGAGAGGTTGAGGTCGGCATTCCGAAGCCGATCTAAGCGCATTGTCATAAGAGAAGTATCCGTAAGTTAGCCATGAATTTCAATCATGCGCGGGCCTACTGCTTTGCATGGTGCAGATGGTTCTTGGTCGCATCCGATAGTAGAGAGAATGCAAGGAGCCGCAAGGCGACAGTTCGTGCAAACAGACGACTGTGTTTGTTTGGTCCTTGCTGATGGCTCCGGCGAGAGACTCTGCCTTGCGCTGCGAGGTTTCCGCGGCTACCAGGGGCGCATCACGCCCGGTGCATGGATGTCGCATAGCGTCCAACCAACACAACAGGAGAATATAGATGGAGCAAGAATCGTTTTTGACCGCTTTGACCGATGCGCTGGGATCTCAGATTTCAACCGGAGAGCGGGCTGCCCAAGCGGTCCACACCGCACTTTGGAATAAAGCTTGCCGCAATAGACCTCGCGCTCTCGTCGATTGCCTGACTGTCGACAATGTGCAGCAGGTCGTCAAGTTGGCAACAGAATACGGGGTACCCATTTCGGTGCTTGGGGGGGGGCGGCATTGGGCTGGATTTGCGGTCGTGCAAGGGGGCGTCGTTCTCAATCTTCGCCCGATGTCGCGGGTTCATGTCGATCGAGAAAGCCGTACGGTGACCCTGGGAGGCGGCAGTCTGATCAACGATGTTTTACTGGAACTCCCGGACGATCTGGCCTCCGTGACGGGGGCGGTATCAAGCGTCGGATACACCGGGCTAACACTCGGGGGCGGTTACGGCCCGCTGAACAGTCGCTTCGGACTTGCGTGCGACACCATGCGAAGTGCACAAGTCGTGCTCGCAGACGGCAATGTGGTCACTGCCAGTGCACAGGATAATCCCGATCTCTTTTGGGCGCTCCGCGGAGGAGGCGGCAACTACGGCGTGGTAACTTCGATGGAACTAGAATTGTTTTCGGTACCGACAGTACAGTCCGCGACGATCCTCTTCCCGCTGTCGTCGGCGGCCACGACGCTGTCGCATCTGCAGGAGATCACCGAAGCATCTCCCGATGGGTTAAGCGTGCTTTCGGGACTGGTGACTCTGCATAGTGGTCAGAAGGGCCTCTTCCTTCAGCCTCTTCTCAGCGAAAAGTCTGAAATCGGCGAGCGGCTATTCGAAAAGCTATGCAACTTGCCCAATTCGAAGGTTGTCGCCCGGCGATGGTCGCCGTACAACCAAATCTTTGATCGTGAAGCCGAGAAAGCATGGTCGGCAAACGAGAACTATCGAGTCAGCGCACGCTTTTGCGAAGTATTGAACGGCGCAGTAGTCGACGTTCTCACGCGAGGCGCAGAGCGCGCACCCACTCCAGGCTGTGTTCTCCTTCTGCACGACTTTCATGGACAAGCAAGTCGGATCCAGCTCGAAAGCTCTGCCTATCCGCTTCGAAAAAACCACTACCTCGTTGAAGTTATCGCAGGTTGGGACAGCGTTGAGGACGGAGTTGCGGCGGGAGAATGGTTCGACCAAGTGTTGGAGGAGCTATCCCAGCTCTCCCTGTCTGGTGGCTATCCCAATGTGCTCGGTCCTGCAGAACAAAAACGAACCTACGACTTCTACGAGCCTTCTCGAACACGACTGAGGGCAGTCAAAAATAAGTTTGACCCTCACGATGTCTTCTCCTCGAACGTGTGTCAGTTGTGACATAACGCACCGCAGATGACGTCAAGCGGCATCGAGCTCAGCACATCGTCGCTCATTCATGGACTTGCTTGCCGTCGCAGAGAGCTTACTAACCACTGTCGCTACTTCAATAGGTGATGAAGCAGATTATCGATCCATTTTCGGAAGTCATGTCGGCCCTCGACCTCGTCGTTCAACAAGTAGGTAGCGTGAGCCTCGCCGGAAGTACGAGCTTAAGGTTCCCTGATAAAGGATCTATCAAGTTTCTTGTGGTAGTCTCGGGCCAGGGTAGCCTCATCGTAGGCGGTGTGCCATCGGTAATCACACTTGAGGCAGGCGACTGTGTGGTGCTGCCTCGCGGGACAGCGCACTCCCTAACCTGTAGGTGCGTCGACAAGTCGGTGATCAGCTATCCGGAGGGGAGCAACGATCATGCTGGCTGCTTCCTTGTGAGTGGAGAGCTCCTGCTTATGAGTAGTCACGCCGAGGCGATGTTTCGGTCCGTACTTCCGCCTCTCATTCACCGTCGCAGTAGAGAAGTTCATCATGGTCTCACGATGACTCTGAGCCGTCTAATCAATGAAGTAAAGCATCCACAACCTGGCAGTGCATTGATGACGCAATGTCTCGCGACCATAATCCTCATGCAAATTCTCCGGTGTCACGTCGAAGAGTTTGCAATAACCAGTGTCGGTTGGTTGTTCGCGCTTGCCGATGATGCAATGGCAGTCGCGATGACCCGGATCCATGAGGCTCCAGGTCATCGTTGGAGCCTGCAAGAGTTGGCGCGGCACGCCGGGCTGTCGCGGTCCACGTTCGCAAAGAGGTTCAAGAACATTGTCGGCGTGACTCCGATGGAATACCTAACGCGATGGCGGATGATCTTGGCAGGCGCGAGATTAACCTCGTCCAGTGAACCGGTGTCGCGGATCGCCTCCTCGTTCGGCTACGAGTCAGAGAATGCCTTCGGAAAGGTATTTCGGAATATTATGGGCGCCTCACCGGCCAAGTACCGGCGGGCCTGCCGCAAACGCGCGCCGCGTGGCCGCATTGGACATGTTGCATGACGATATATAAAGTCGCTTCGACGGGCGCTGTTTCAGCTCCAGATCGAAGGCGGGAAGCTTACCCGGAACGGTCTTCAAGTCGAGATGACCGGCACCAATGGGGATCTTGAAACGTTGAGAGTTTTGAAGCATGCGTGTCCGACGTGGATCCGCTTCAGTTCTTCGTCGAAACAGGACCGCCGTCAGCAGCAGATAAACGGCTAGATCAAGTTTAAAGCGTCGACAAAGTGAACAACGGAACCACACTCAATGCTTCGTGTCGCACTGCCCACACTGCTCACACTCCTTCCCGCCTTCACTCAAGCCCAGTTACCTCTTCAGCAACAGATTCACGATCTCGCCAAAGAGGCTCATGGCATCGTCTCAGTGGCTTGTTCGCTGCGTGGCAGAACCTGAATTGCGACCTCAACCCGCATGGTCAAGAGCCGATGCAATCTGCTTTCAAGTTTCTACTTAATGTCGCAGTTCTACACGCAGTCGGGCAAGGAAAGCTCTCCTTAGACCAGTCAGTGCACTCTTTACCTTCAGACACCTATAAGGATACTTTCAGCCCATTGCAGGATATGTACACCGCTGCGAACGTCGATGTGCCTCTGCGTCAGTTACCGGAACTCTGGGTTGGGCATCCGGATAATACCGCCAATGACATACTGCTGCGGCAGATGGGCGGAACGGCACCGGTTCAGCAGTATCTCGATTCACTCGGCCTTCAGGGTATTCAGATACGAGACTCGGAAGCAAGCATGCATGATGATGAACGGCGACAGTACCGTAACACCGGTGAACCTGCCACGTTTGTAAAGCTCCTTTGCATGCTCGCGGAGAACTCCCTCCTCACTCACGGGAACACAAAGTACCTGCTCAGCATTATGAGTTCCTCCCCATCTTTTCCGAACAGGATATGCGGGCTGCTACCCGCTGGAACGATTGTCGCTTATAAGACGGGCACGGCAGGATATAACAACAACATGGCAGCAGCAACAAACGATGTCGCATTGATCACGCTTCCGACGGGCGGCGCCTAGCACTGGCGATCTTAGTAAGAGATGCACATGCTGACGAAGCTGCTGTGGAGCACACAATAGCGGCGATTGCGCGCGCGTGCTATGACGCAGCATTGAAAGCAGAACGTTAACTCGGAGCACCCCACGTTGGTGCCAGATCATGGGATCTTCGGCTCTGTTTCATCAGTCACGACTGGAAGTTCACATCAGGACGGGGGCATTGAATAAATTATCTTCAAGCGCCGGCGCTCCCTGCAGAAATCATCCTGCTGTAGGTTTATCGTTACTGTCAGTACGACGTTAGCTACTTGGATCTCATGGAGATGATGCAGGAGCGCCGTTGGGTAGACGGTTTAACCATCACGCGTTGAATGCGCCGGAGTTGGACAAGCGGGTGCGCTGGTACCAGGGCTAGCGAACTGCTTTGTGGCGTTTGGATGAGACGTATGTGAAGGAGGTAGGCGGCAGCGGCGATACTCCGGCAACCCATTGCTATCCGGGAAGAGCACTGGCGATCATGACCATTGGCTGCCCCCGCTCACCTCGTACCAACTCGGTTCGTATCCGAAACGAGCCGCGACCTGCAACGGGAGGATGGGCTATCTGCCGCGACAAATAGCGTACCTGCAAATACCTGCACAACATCATTGAAGTCGACCATGGCGCACCCACGCGAGTCATTGGCCCCCCTGAGAGGCTCAGGCGATGAGCACGCGGCCGCTTCGATCGAGTACTTTGAAGTACTACGCGTTACCTGGCGGGGGCATCGCCTCACCTGTAAGCAGCGTGTGAGAATGATTGATTAATCCCTTCGACATCTTGTTTGTCTCGACCTGATTAGGTGTCGAGACAGACAAGCTGTGCCCGGGTTGTTGATGCGACAGGTCCAAGGGCCTGGCATAATGTCGACGCTAAGCAGGAATATCTCGCTCAGGCCGGTGAGTTGATTCTTGATGGACCAACGCTATCCCATACGTCCCGGCGATCGCTATGACCGATTTGAGCGGACAGGCACGCGCCTCGGCGAGGCGGACATTGTGGAACGCAAAGCCGCTCGGTCCGCCGTATGAGTAGCAAGCATAGTTGGCGGGAACCGTTTGCATGGTGTGAATGACGTTCCAATCGCATCCGATTGAATGTGTCATGAACGCGAAGCCGGCCGACCCACGACTGCCGGCTTCAGCTTCAATACATGAAGCGAAGGCTTACGAATCTAACATTAGGAGAGTTCTAAATAATGACAAACCAAGCTGATCTCGGTGGCATGTTCACCTTTCCCGGTACACAGCTGCAGGTTCGCCGCATGGGTTTTGGCGCGATGCAGTTGGCAGGGCCACACGCATACGGACCATCAAAGGCTCGTGACGGGGGTTCCGCGGTCCTAAACGAGGTAATTGCGGCGGGCGTTAATCATATCGACACAAGCGACTACTACGGTCCACACTCGGTCAATCAGATCATTAGACAGACGCTTCATCCTTATCGCGACGACCTCGTTATTGTTACGAAGCTGGGTTGGCGCCGTGGGGACAGTGGCTCTTGGATCCCTGCGGTCTCCGCCAGTGATATCACCGCTGGCGCACATGAGAACCTGCGTAACCTTGGTCTCGATGCGCTGGAAATTGTAAACCTACGGGTAGGCGGCGAGTTGTGGCCCACAGAGGGATCGATTGAGGAGCCAATGACTGCGCTTGCCGAATTGCAGCGGCAAGGCCTTATTCGCCATTTGGGCGTGAGCAACGTGTCTCCCCAGCAGTATGCGGAAGCAAAGAAGATTGCGCAGATTGTCTGCGTTCAGAACTTTTACAACGTGGCCCAACGCCGGGACGATGCCTTCATAGACCAACTTGATAAAGAAGGCGTCGCCTACGTACCGTATTTCCCGCTTGGCGGAATGACACCGCTTCAGTCTGCTGAGTTGGACGTTGCAGCTGCCTCGGTAAACGCCACCTCATTGCAGGTGGCGCTTCATTGGCTATTGAAACGGTCGCCCAATATTCTGCTCATTCCCGGAACCTCGTCACTGCTACATCTAAAAGAGAATTTAGAGGCTGTTGACCTTGAGCTATCAGCCGAGATGTTGACCCAGCTGAATGCCATGGGAAGCTACGCCGCGTAGAACCGTTTGGGCCCATCTTTCTGTCCCTTATGATGCGCGTCACGAGGGTGATGTTCTGCAATCGGCTAGAAGCAAACACCATTCTCGTGACCATAATCAGTGAGCGTTGTGGGAGCCATAGCGGAGCGCACGCGGCAGTTACTCCGTAAACGCCAGCGGAAGGGGATGGTTAGCGAAGAATGGGCGTGTACCGTCAGACTCGAGACACTGAACGATAGCTTTGGACCCGGGAGTTGGCGACTGAATGTCCGCGGCCCCGGGAAAAGGGCACTGTTGCTTTAGAACGGTGCCAGGAGCTTGGGCGGCGTAGAGACGTTGGGATGGCTCATGTTCAAGCGTCGACGTTTTCCTATTGAGATCATCCTGGTGTGTGTTCGCTGGTACTGCAACTACGGGATCTCCTATCGCGATCTGGCCGAGATGATGCAGGAGCGCGGCGTGGAAGTAGATCCGTCCACGATCAAGCGCTGGGTCCATCGCTATGCACCTGAACTCGAAAAGCGAGGTTCGATGCTATCAAAGCTACCGAGCGACCTCGCGCCGCGTGGACGAGACATATGTGAAGGTTGGCGGCAAGTGGAAGTACCTGTTCCGGGCTGTCGACAAGCATGGCCTGCTAATCGACTTCATGTTGACGGACCGGCGGAACACCCGGGCAGCCTATCGTTTCCTCGGAAAAGCATTAATGATCATGCGCCACTGCCACCCTCCCCGATTACGACAGCCCATGGATCGTATCCTCAAGCTATCAGCAGGCTGCAGCAAGAGGGCAAGTTGTCAGGGTCGACCAAGCATCACACGTGCAAGTAATTGAACAACATCATTGAGGCGGATCATGCAGCAATCAAGCGAGCCATTCGCCCGACACGGGGCTTTCAAAGGATGAAGACGGCAGCCGCTACCATCAAAGCCTTCGAAGTTATGCGGATGATCCGCAGAGCTCATTGCCTTACCTGCAAGCCGAACGTCCAAGACGAGGTGCGTTTTGTAAACAAGCTGTTCGAGGTCTTCACGATCGCTGCCTACGCGAACAGCGTTAGCGCTAACTGTGCGCAACAGGGTTAATGCAACAGAGCCTTAAAGCGGCTGTGATAAGAGTCGACGATGCGGCGCGCCCCGGGGTTCCCAGGCCAGTAGGGCAAAGACGTAGGAGACGCCTACAACGGAACGGACGAGATCGTTGTCCCTGAGTTTAGATCACCGCTGGATATGCGCTCGATAGACGACAAAGGCAGTATGGATAGCGGGCAATAACAGTCGAGAAAGGCGCATAGAGCCCTCGGCGACTGTTTTATGGCTAGAGGAGGAGCTTTTTATCGGACACTGTGGTCGATTGGGAGCACCACTCAAGTGCGGGACGCTTCAAGAGAAGGAATGTTGGCAGCAAATCGCTGTTCGGCTGTTAAGTTTCTCCGCCGAAGAGATCGAGATCGTCAAAAGAGAGACCACTTTTGCTACAATCATAAGAGGCAGTGACAGTGCCGCGAGATTCAGGTCTCCTCCACAGCAACTCTGGTGTCTCTTACTGGATGTTTACTGGATGTTTCCCCCGGAAATTGGTCATATTCAATGGAAAGTGTGGAATCTGGAGAAAGTATGGAAATTCAGGTTGACCAGTAGAATCAATGAGTTAGGACAACTGGTTGAAAACATAGCAGGCGCGTAGCTCAGTTGGTTAGAGCGCTACCTTGACACGGTAGAGGTCAGCGGTTCGAATCCGCTCGTGCCTACCACCAAATCAACAACATCCGAAGGAACCTCGACAGCAGCTAGGCTGGTTGTGTCGTTCTTCGTGTCGTAACCTCCGATTGTTGCTTTACTGGGACGCTTAGCCGAGAGTGTGTTCACGGCTTCGCACTTCGCTTCCTGCCTCACGTGGCTGTAATGCTCCAGCATCTTCCTCGAAACGTGTCCGTCCACGAAGAATTGCGTGTGCCATGTTGTACCGCGCTTTGTCAGTGCCATCGTCCTCCTCGCATTCTTGCTTTTGACTCAAAGCTATCGTGCGTCTTGTAGTGTTGATTTTCCCTGCGTTGTCTGCCCAGTAACTTCGGTTGCTTATTGCGGTTCGACATCTAGGTTTGCAACCACGCGTTCCTCGTCTATAAACAGGAAAATGCCCGCCGCAGTTGAGACACGTTTCAATCTCTCGCTGTCCCAGAAAGTCTAGACGAAGTTGGTAATAGATCGCATGCAGTATGCCTTCGCTTCGCACATCAGGCAGACTGACAGCCTCCACACCGACGGGAAAGAGGCGCAGCGGAAACTCATTCAGCAGTCCACAGAAGGTGATGTGCGCATAGGGAAGAAAGGCTGCTGCCTGAGCATTTCTGGTCGAGTTCCTGTTTAGAAGTTCATGAGTCTGGTAGATCAAACCGAGTGTCCCAGGATCAACGATCCTTAGATCGTGAATCGCCCTCAGCATGGTCATAGTGTCTGCGCGTCCGTTCCTGTTCACCTGACTCAGCAACTCTACGGCTGCGGCAAATCTGCTTTTTTCAGCGCGCATTGCTTCCAAACGTTGGACGACCACAAGCGTCTCGGTGCCATCATCCTCAAAGCGGCTGGACTGCGTGTCTGATCTGACACAAGAATGCGCCAACTTTGCGCACCTACCACGACCAGCCTCGTCATCGCCCACTTCTTCGGCTCCAAAAGCTACGCCCGAATCCCCTCCGAGAACGTCAGCTTTCGCGCCCGGGCGCGAGTCTGCAAACCGCGAACTCGTCCTCGCTGGCCTTGGTGCCAACTGATTTGGTGCGAAGCCGCGGCTTCAACGAGCACCACCTGCGAGACTGATCTGGGCTAGTGCCGCACGATGTCTCGATGTCACTCGGAGGACAAAAGGGGGGCCGAGGGCAGGTCGAGGGGTTGTGGCTCGCATGGGTCCCCATCAGCAACGCGCGCTTGCCTGTAACCATAACCGCTTTAGAGAGTTTTCTTGGGATCGTCGGCTAGCGAAACGGCGTTTTGACCAACTTCGATTCCGATTGGCTTCGGCGTGGGTCGAAGTTGCCGACAACGCGACTTCCAAGGACGTTCGCTGCTTGGCAGAAGCCCCCATTACCTCGCTCGCAGAAAAAGCCAGAGAACAGCAGCTCCGACCATCAAGCCGAGAGCGAACACAATGACGAACCGCCGTCTTGCGGTGACGAGGTCACGCACAACGCCGCTGCGTGGCTCCCTGACGGGTTCCTCAGGCGCAAGATCCGCTCCTTCTACGTCGGGATTAGCAAATCGCGTAGACAGCAAGACGTGAGCATGAATTCGTATCCATCGTTCAATTTCCGACTGGATATTTGCCTTTACGTCGGGGGATGTGCACCGATCTCGATCGACCTCGAGCGCAGCGATTTTTGCCCTGATTTCGTCGATGTCGGTCTGGAGATCCATATGCCCCGAAGTTTATCCGAAGGCCCCACTCAACATGCAATCTGTTGATACTCGGGAACCTCGCCCGCCTGGGCAGCCAAATCCCCCGACGTTGCCGAAATCACAGACTTTCAGGCGGTTCGTCACTCCACGCACGGGGTGTCGTTGCCTTCACGACGAAACATGTCCAATATCCCTAATATCCCCAATTGGCGAGTCTCTGAAAGTAGAGTTCGCTCTTGACGCCCGATCATTTCAGCCGCTGAGTTTAGTGTGCGAGGACTTCATACAGTCGGCCTTATGCTCCATATAAGATCGTCTACGTCAGCCGACCACTATGCCAGTCGTTTCCGCGCATGACTGTCATTCCCTCACCAGAGTGCAAACCGTCATGATCCCGCTGGAGCGCTTCGCATGAAACTTACCCCCAAACTTCTGGCCGTTCTCTGCGGCTTTGCGTCCATGCTCTCGCCTGCCCTTGCTTCCGACCATTCCTCGGCACCCATCGCTTCGCCCAATGTAGTCGCAGCCTACGGCAGGTTGCCCTTGAGCTTTACCGCGAACCAGGGCCAAGCCGATCCGCGCTTCGGTTTCATGGCTCAAGGCAGGCGGATATTCGATTTTCTTCTCCCAGGACAAGGCCGAGTTCACGCTGGTTGGCGCGAGGCTCCACGATGGGGATCGAGACGCTTCCAAGGGAGTCCTGCCACCTGCGGTGGAGAGGATCCTTCATGTGAGCCTGCTCGGGGCCGCCAACACACTCAAGAACGCCTCCGGCCTCGAGCCTCTTCCGGGCACAAGCAATTACCTTGTCGGTAATGATCCCTCGAAGTGGCATACGAGCGTGCCAAGCTTCGGGAAAGTAGAGTACGGCAAGGTTTACCCGGGGGTGGATCTTATCTACTACGGGAATCAGAAGCAACTCGAGTTCGATTTTGTTGTGCAGCCAGGTGCCGATACGAGTGCCATCGGGTTCAAGGTCGATGGGACCTCGAAGGGCGGGGACGTGCGGTTGGGGATTAATGAGGCGGGTGATCTTACTGCGGATGGCAAGGGAATTCTCCTTCACAAACCCGTCCTCTACCAGACGGACGCCGGGCAGAAGCGGCATCTGGTGGATGGCAGTTTCGTTCTCGCGGGGACGAACGAGGTCCGGTTCCGTATTGGGGAGTACGACCGCAGCAGGCAACTTACCATCGATCCAACGCTCGCCTACTCGACCTACTTTGGTGGTCCCGGAGATGAGAGCGCTTATGGCATCGGGGTCGATGCCCAGGGGAATGCGTACGTTCTCGGCTATTGCGATTTCGGCCAGTCGGGTGTGCCGACGACGCCTGGGGCCTACGAGACGAAGACGAAGACTCCCGGTTATGGTCTCTTTGTCACGAAGTTCAACCAGGATGGTTCCGCTCTCGTTTACAGCACATACCTCACAGACTCCCAGGGCTACGCGCAGCCGGGCTCCATTGCGGTCAGCAAGGCAGGGAATGCTTATATCCCGGGCCAGGCGTACAACATGGCCGGGGCGTACAGTTCCACCTTCCCCACAACACCGGGTGCTTACCAGCGCAAGTTTAGCGACCCATCGGCTCGGTTTGTGACGGAGCTCAATACCTCGGGTACAGGCCTTGTCTACTCCACTTTCCTATCGGATAGTGGCGAACAGTTTCAGACACCAGGCAATGTGATCGCGCTCGATGAAGCGGGGAATGCGTATGTCGCCGGCACCACCTACGCGAACGGCTTTCCGGTGACCCCGGGAGTCTTTCGAACGGGCCCCATCAACAACAACCAGGATGTTGCCTTCATTACGAAGCTGAACCCTCAGGGATCGGACCTGGTGTATTCGGCGCTGGTGGCGGGCGGAGGCGTAGTCCTCCAGGGCATGGCGATCGATGCCTCGCACAACATCTATCTCACGGGATTCACTGAGAACTATCCCGACTTTCCAGTCACGCCGGGAGCGTATCTGACGGTACCTCCACATAACGGTCTCGTCCCGTTCATCATGAAGATCAATCCGACGGCGAGCGCGGTGGTGTACTCCACCTTCTTCCAAGGGCTTCCGCAGGCGATTGCCGCTGATTCCGCAGGGTCTGCCTACGTCACAGGAAGCACATCCTCTTACAGCATGGTCCCAACTACACCAGGAGCGTTCGAGACAACAACAGGTTGCAACCTACTTTGCTATCCCGCATTCGTCACCAAGTTCAATCCCACGGGTACGGCCCTCGTCTACAGCACCTTACTCGCCGGGGGAAGCCGCTTTCTTAGTACTGGCGAGGCGATCGTCGTGAACTCAGCAGGGGAGGCCTACATCTCGGGTGAGACCAGCGACCCGAAGTTTCCCGTGACGGCGGAGGCATTTCAGAAGGTCACCACAGACGATCACAGTCTTAACACCGACATTTCGGATGATTTTCTTACCAGGCTGAACGCAACGGGCACCGGACTGGTCTATTCCACCCGCATCGGGGGAAACGGTTACGATATGAATCGTTTTGTTGCCTTAGATTCCTCAGGAAATGCCTACATGCAGGGCAGGTCGGTCCAAGCGGACGTCGATCATACGCCGAAAAACTACCCGACGACTCCGGGTGCCTACCAGACCACCTGGCCGAATTCTTATCGCCCGACCCCGGAGGGGGAGGCTTATGAGCTCGGAGCCATGACCATAAGCAAATTCTCCTTTGGCATACCGTTTTGCAGCTTCGCCCCGGTTGTGGAAGCCGCGGTGAACCGCAGTACAGAGGACAGCTTTGTCCTCGCGGCGAACTTCTCGCCGGGCGCCGGCGGCACCATCGATCCGATCAACGAATCCGTCACCATCACCGTCGGGCCCTCTTCGGTCATAATCCCGAAGAACTCCTTTGTGAAGGATGGTGCAGGCTACAGCTACCATGGGACGATCAATGGAGTGAGCATCGTGACTGCCATCACAGGAGCGGGGCCGTACACCATTCCGAGCAATGGATCGACACCTACTCCTGTCGCCGCTACCGGTGGCTGCTCGAAAGGAAAGTACATCCTGGCGGCAACCGGTCGCGGTGCGATTCTAACGGGGCTTACCAACCCGGTCACTGTCACGGTGAGCATCGGGGATGACTCGGGAACGCAGAAGGTTAACGCGCTGATCGAGCAGTAACGATCATCCCTGAATTGAACGCACACGACGGGAAGGCAGGCTATTCGGGCAAGCTTCCGAATAGCCTGTTTTCTCTGCTATCACGAAACTCGTGGTGTCTGGAGTGAACGTGCCGCTTCCGATTGCATCGTAGCCCAGTGTGATGATCGCTCCCGTCGTCACATCCACTGTCATCGATCCGGTAAGAGTTTGTGCTCGATTGGGAGCATCTGGCGGTGGATTGACGATGCTGCCATAAAGACCGAAGACGATGACGTTATCTGACATGATTTCTCCTCGAAAAGTACGCTGCGTGGAGGTTGTTTGCGCGCAAGGCAGCAAAGCGTCAGACCCCTCGGTTCAGGGTTCTCGTCAATAGCGGAGTAATTTTTTAGACCGGGGGGAGACGGCATCAAGCCAGTCTCGCGCGGTCGGTTCCCAAAGAGAACATGTAGGATGTCAAGAGTATTCTCTGCGTACTTTTTGCGAAAAAAGCTTCGGCCGGGTTAACCCACAGCAAGTTAAAAGCTTAGAGATGTTCGGCCCCTCTGTCGTTCATTCCTCGAGAGGGTCGAAAGCCTCTCCTGTATGCTTGCCGAAACATTTCTGCAGGACTCCTGGGAGTGATCATGCCCTTAGCAAGGCTGCCCGAGTCACGGGTAGCTAGTTCCCTGCTTCTGCTCGCAGGCGCTGTCCTCGTCCTCATTTTTGCGAAGGTGCTCCTCGTTCCATTGGCCTTCGCCCTGACACTTTCCTTCGTTCTGGTTCCCGGAGTTTCCCGGCTGGAAAAGAAAGGTGTCCCGCGAATCATCTCCGTGGGCATCGCGTGCTGCCTCCTGTGCGCCGCTCTGCTTGGGGGCGCATACGTCCTCTCGAACCAGATTCTGAACGTCGCGGAGACGCTGCCCAGCTACCGGGCAAACATCCAAAAGAAGATCGAGTCCCTCCATTCCAAGACCGAAGTCTCACTCGAAGCAGCGGCAGATCTCATCGAGGACATGAGCGGCGACCTGGCGAACACAAAACTGTCGTCGCCTGAGAAAGTAACTCCCGTGCGGGTAGTCGGCGAGCGGTCCGACCAGCTTCGATCGACGGCCGAACTGCTCATGAGAACACTCCAGCCGATCGGGGAGCTTGGCGTCGTCGTCATCTTCACTATCTACATGCTGCTCCACCGCGAGGAGCTACGGCACAGGCTTCTCCTGCTCGCCGGCATGGGCAACCTGAACGTCATGACCCACGCCCTTCAGGATGCAACCGACCGAATCAGCCAGTATCTCGTCATGCAGTTCCAGATCAACGCCTGTTACGGCGTTCTCTTTGGAACGGGGCTCTTCTTTCTGCACATCCCCGAGGCCACCCTATGGGGAGTCATCGCTGGCGCCCTGCGCATCGTGCCCTTCGTCGGAACCCTCATGGGAATGGCCTTTCCGCTCATCCTGTCCATTGCAGTCTCATCGAGCTGGTGGCCGCCAATGTTGGTAGCTGCTCTTTTCTTTACGCTCGAGATGCTGACAGCCAATGTAGTCGAGCCCTGGCTCTTCAGCGAGCGAACTGGCATCTCGTCGCTCGCCCTCCTGGCAAGCGCCATCTTCTGGTCGATGCTCTGGGGCTGGCCCGGCCTTGTTCTCTCCACTCCGCTCACGGTCTGCCTCGTGGTCGTCGGAAGACACGTACCCCAGTTCGCGTTCCTCAACAGCCTCCTAGGAACCACCGCAAAGCTCTCTCCGGCAGCCCACATGTACGAGCGTCTGCTCGCGCTCGATCAAGTCGAAGCCTCCTCGATCGCCGAGCGCTATCTCAAGGGAAGACCCCTTGTGAAACTCTACGATTCCGTGGTGATTCCAGTGCTGAGCCTCGCCGAAGAGGATCGGCACAAAGGCGCTCTCGACGACATCCGTTCGAAGTTCGTGCTCCTCAGCCTGGGAGAACTCGTAGCCAAAATGACGTCGTACGTTCAGGAGGGGCCACCGGCCGAGCCAAAGTCGGAGCGTGCGCTGCTCATCGAGAAGATGCACGTCCGTGTCTCGAAAGAGTTCGCCATCGTCTGCCTCTCGGCCAATGACCAGGCCGACGACCTCACCACAAGCATGCTCACCCAGTTGCTTGAGCGCGATGGCCACCAGACCCTCAAACTCTCAGCGGAAGCACTCTCTGAGGAGATCCTCGCAGGGCTCGCGACGGAGACGCAGACCGTCGTCTTCATCTCCGCTCTTCCCCCATTCGCGTTCGCCCAGGCGCGTGCTCTTTGCATAAAGCTAAGAAGCCACCTACCCAAGAACCGTATTGCGGTAGCGCTCTGGAACTCTCCCGAGGATGGCGAAGAAATCATCGGACGCTTTGGAAACGCAAGGCCCGATGCCGTGGTAGCAACACTCAAACAAGCCCTGCAGCAAGTTGAGGCGTGGCGAAGATAGAGTCTTTTGAGGCACTACCTTTGGATGCCTCCCGCTAAGTCACTGCAAGCGAGGAACTTGCTTCAAAAATCTTGCTTCAAAAAGTAGGTGCATCTCTTCCCGAGGAGCTTTACACTTCCCTCTCGAACGCCGACCTGTCCCTTGCGGTTTTGAAGTTTGCACACTTTCTCCCAGCCGGGATTACGCTCAACCAGTTTCTCGGGCCAGAGTTCCTGGACGTTTGCATTCTTCAACCGGGGTCCGCTCGATGCTCAACGAGCCGCAGAACCAACAGGAAATCCGTTTTGCCGTCGTCCTCTACGGCGGGGTATCTCTCGCGATCTATATCAATGGTGTAGCCCAGGAGATGAGAAACCTGGTGCGCGCGACATCCGGCGAGCCATTCACCGACGACGAAGCCAGGGGAACCGCTCCCGTCTACCAGCGGCTTGCCTATATCCTGCGGCGCGGACAGGCTCCGCGAACTCTACCTCACAAGAGCGACGTCATCACGTCGACCGAAACCAAATTCCTGGTCGACGTCATCTCCGGAACCTCCGCGGGAGGCATCAACGGAATCTTCCTCGCCAAATCCCTCGCCAACAATGTGCCCATGACCAGCCTGCAGGATCTCTGGTTCAACGAGGGTGCGATCGAGAGCCTCCTCAACGATAAGAAGTCCGACGAGAACACGAACCTCGCTCGCCCGGACGAGACCGAATCGCTTCTCAACAGCCGCCGCATGTACCTCAAGCTTCTCGATGCCTTCGACGGCATGGACGGCTCCTCCCGTCCCGAGAAGTCCACCGACACCGACGCTCCAGCCACCTCCCTCGGCGATGAAATCGACCTCTTCGCCACCACGACCGACATCGAAGGCATCCCCATTCCCATTCAGCTCTTCGATAACGTCGTCTACGAGCGGCGCTATCGCAACGCGTATCACCTCCAGTACCGCAAGGGCATTCGCAACGACTTCCAGCCCGATAACAATCCGTTCCTCGCCTTCGCCTCGCGCAGCACCTCCTCCTTCCCCTTTGCGTTCGAGCCCATGCGGCTTTGCAGCATCGACGAAATCCTTCAGCGGCACAAGATCTACGCCACCAGGATGGACTGCTTCTCCGATTCACCACGTTGGCAGAGGTATTACGCCAACTATCTCTCCGGAGTGAACCCGGGAAGCACACCATTCCCAAAACGTGCCTTCGGAGATGGCGGCTACCTCAACAACGCACCGTTCAGCTATGCCGTCGATGCCCTCCTGAAGCGCCAGTCTTTCGTCCCCATCACGCGCAAGTTGATCTACGTCGAGCCGAGTCCGGACCACGTAGAGACAGCTCCGCCAAAGCCCCCGCCGAACGCCATCGAAAACAGCATCGATGCCCTCATCACCATCCCTGGCTACCAGACGATCCGCAACGACCTGACGCGCGTGCTCGACAGAAACCGCGCCGTAACCCGGATCAATAAGACCCTCTCCGAAGTCGAAGCCGAGATCGAGCAGCAGATCAAGAATGGAACGGCGATCGAACCCGGATCGGAGGAGAGCAGGCGGGAGATCTGGTTCTCGAAGGACGTCTGCCTCCGCGCCTACTACCGCATGCGATCGTCGGAGGTCACCGACCAGCTTGCGATCGTGGTTGCGAAGGCCCGCTCCATCGACGAGGACTCAGCCTACTTCTACGCGCTGCGTTCCCTCATCCGCGCATGGCGAGAGCAGGACTTCGGCACCACTCCCCGCTCCGGAGAACCCGAGGCACTTGCGCGTGCCCTCGATGGACTCACCCGCTACCTCGCGGGATTCGACCTCCCATACCGCCTGCGGCGCCTCCGCTTCATCGCCAGAAAACTCGACGTCCTCTACAGCGTGCGCTCCACAAACGAGAAGAGTCCCGCGAAACAGGAGGCCATGGCGACCCTGAGGTTCGGCATGAGCAGCCTCGACGCTCCACCCCGCCTGCCGGACGGCCTCAAGGACATGCGCCAGCTCGTAGGCACGCTCTATAAGCAGCTCAAGAAGATTGAAGACGAACTCATGCGTGAGGCGGACCTCCAGGAGCAGGTCGAGAGCGCGAGAGCAAAGGCCGCGGCAAAAAAGCCGATGGATGCCCGCGAGTACGTCAGCTCCATCCTCCCCGACCGGCAGGACATCATCGACGTTCTCAACCGAATCATCGGCGGCCCGAACCAGGCTGCGGAACCCGCCGGGGCGGTCCGGTTCGCCACACGTGAAACGAAGCGAAGCTCATCCGACCCCACGGATATCGAAAAGCTACGCGACGCACGCGCGAACGACCTGCTGGCGGACGACATGCGGCAACAAAAACCGCAGATTTATCCCGTCCTCCATCAACTTGGAGGGACCTTGTCAGCCGGTCTGGACAACTTCCTTCAGGCCACGCACCACGAACTGGACGCTGCCTTCAACGCAAGCGATGCAGGCCGCATCGCCGGCAGGCTCTTCGCCAACTTCGATCTCTTCGACGCCATCCAGTTCCCCATGATGTTCGGCACCGACGTTATCTCCTCCGACACCATCGACATCCTCCGAATTGCACCCGAAGACGCCGGAGGCCTCATCCCCGACGTCACCGAGCGGCGGCAAAAGCTCAAGGGTCTTGCCGTCGCGCATTTTGGAGCGTTTCTCGATCGCGACTGGCGGGTAAGCGATCTGCTCTGGGGACGCCTCGACGCCGCCGAGCGGCTCATCACGTCCCTGCTCCCCTACGACGAAAATCAACCCGTAAGGGATCAGCTCATCGAAGAGGCGCACAACGCCATCTTCGTCGACTTCCAGGTCCAGTCCAAGCTCAAGGAGATGACCGCCCGGCAGCTTGCCGCGCAAGGCCCGGCCAATCAACTCAGCGACGCGAAGGTAGCGGACCTCCTGAACGTCGTCGCTCCAGACCCCGTACCGTGCGACACCGAAGAACACCGCAGACTCATGAAAGTCTGGCAGGATCTCGTCCCCAAGGGCATGGAGCGCGAAACCGAGCTGAAAGTGATCGCGCGTGCCACCACCATCTTCGGCAAAATGATGGAGACGATCTCTCGTGAGAGAAACTTCTTCACCCAGGCAGGCTGGATCACCAACTTCGGAAGAGCCTTCTGGGGCGTCGTCGAGATCTCCGTCCCCAGGACAGTCTTCTGGGATCTTGCGAACTACTGGCAGCAGCTCATCCTGCTCATCGCACTCTTCCTGATCGGCTGCGGCATCGTCTTCGCGCCGGCGGTCCTGGGACTCGGCTGGTCTCTCCTCGGCTTCTCCCTCCTCCTGGTCACCCTTCGAGCCCTTCTCGCGGCTTATATCCGCGGGGAGAAAGACACCCGCTGGAAAACGGCCTTAGTCTTCATTGGAGTTCTGTTCCTGCTCATAGCGCTTATCCAGATCGGAACCTGGCTCTACCCGCTCTGGGAGTGGTTAGCTCCCAAGGTCCCTATACTTCACTTCCTGCAATCGCACTCGAAGCAATAATGGGTGGCACTTCGTCCGATCTGCCACACCGGAACGTTTGTTCCTCACAATCCTCATCCCTTCTGTAGAATGGCCCCGTCTCCCCAAAGAGGTCGGTCTTAATGTCGAAAAAGGGCAAACCCATGAGCGAAGTGGAACAAAAGGATATGCCGGGAGCAGAAGTCGCGGGACCGGAAGCAGGCGCGAGCGTCGATAAGATCCGTGACATTCTCTTCGGATCGCAGATCAAAAACTATGAAGCACGCTTCGCCAGGCTCGAAGAAAACCTCGTCCGCGAGACCGTCGAGTTGAAGGAGACGATGCGCAAGCGCTTCGACTCCCTCGAAGGCTTCTTCCGCAGCGAAACCGAGGCTCTGGCCGCCCGCATCAAGGCCGAACGCGAAGAGCGGACGAACAACTTCCACTCCCTCGACCGCGATCTCAAGTCCATCCACGACGAGATGAATCGCAAGATCCACGATCTCGATGCCTCCACCGCCGAGGGACAGAGCACCCTGCGCAAGGAGCTCATGGCCGAGTCGCGCAAGCTCCTCGACGAGATCGCCGAGCGCCACGACAGTCTCCGCGCCCTCCTCGAGCGTCGCGTCGGCGAACTGCGCCACACCAAGACCGATCGCGCTCTGCTCTCGGAGCTTCTCATCGGAATGGCGACTCAGATCAGCGAGGACGGTCAGCCCGGACAGGACTCCAACGAAGGTCATTAGCGCCAGACGACTGGCCAGCAAGCCGCCGGGACGATAGCCAATGGCCGATGACCTCCTAACCAATCAACCAAACAGCGGCGACGGCGCGGCTGACCCGGACGACACGGAAGACCGACTGCGTCAGCTTCGCTCTCTCCTGCTCGGCCCCGAGGTCGAGCAGATCGCAGCCCTGCGCCGCCGTCTCGACGACCCGCGCCTTCGCTCCGAAGAGCTCAGCACAAGCATCGCTGAAGCCATAGCCCTCCGCGCCAAACAAGATCACAAACTCCAGACCACCCTCCAGCCCCTCATTGAAGAAGCCCTCCGCATCTCCGTCGCGCGCGATCCCGCCATGCTCGCGACCTCGCTCTTCCCCATCATCGGTGACGCCGTTCGCAAGGCCGTGGCCCACGCCCTCCAGGGCATGTTCGATTCCCTCAACCTCATGCTCGACCGCGGCCTGTCCTTCGAGAGCTGGCGCTGGCGCTTCGAGGCGTGGCGCACCGGCCGCTCCTTCGGCGAAGTCGCCCTCACCCATAGCCTCAGCTACCGTGTCGAGCAGGTCTTCCTCATCCACCGCGAAACCGGCCTGCTCCTCGGCCACGTCGCCGTCAGCGATGGCGTCGTGCAGGATGCCGACCTCATCTCCGGCATGCTCACCGCCATCCAGGACTTCGTCCGCGACTCCTTCGGCCGCGCCAAGTCCGACGAGCTCGAAGACATGCAGGTCGGCGAATTCAAGCTCTGGCTAGCCCACGGCCCTCTCGCCCTCCTTGCCGCTGTCGTCAGTGGCCAACCCCCGCCAGAGCTCCGCCAGGTCTTTGAACGCGAACTCGAAGCCATCCATGCCGAGTTTTCCTCTGCCCTCCAAACCTTCGACGGAGACTCCTCGACCGTCGAAGGCGCAAAGGTCAACCTGCAACGTTGCCTTCTCGGAGGTCAGAAAGCCCGCGTCAAGAAGTCCTATAAGGCCGTCTGGCTCGCCTTCGCAGTCATCCTGCTCGCCATCGCGGCTCTCATCGCGCTGCGCGTCCGCGACAACCAGCGCTGGGCCGATTACGTCGATCGTCTCCGCAACGAGCCCGGCATCGTCGTCATTCAGGATCGCCGCCTCTGGTTCCGTTACTCCATCGCCGGCCTGCGCGATCCCCTCGCAGTCGACCCACGCTCCTTCCTCGCCGACTCGAACATCCCCGAAAACAAAGTCTCGCAGCGCTGGGAGCCCTATCAATCCCTCGATCCAAAGTTCGACGGCAAGCGCCGCATGGAAACCGAAAAGGCCATCCTCGAACGCGAGGTGCTCCACTTCGACCTCAACTCCGCCCAGCTCCCCATGAACCAGTTCGAGGAACTCGAAGCGACCGAAGAGGAGATCAAGATCATCGGCCGTATCGCCCTCGCCGACGGGCTGCCCATCCAGATCGAGATCTACGGACACACCGACCGCACCGGCAAAGAGGATCACAACGTCGAACTCAGCCAGGCGAGAGCCAGAACCGTCTCGAACGCCCTTCTCGAGCGCGGCATCCCTGCCTACATCCTCTCGCCCTCCGGCGTAGCCGATAGCAACCCCGAGCACGCCGCCATGGAAACGTATCCGCAGGAACTCGACCGGCGCGTCACCTTCAAACTCATCATGCCTGCCGCACACTCGAAGGACACCCCGCGATGATCCAGAAAAAGATCTGCATGATCGGCTCCTTCGGCGTCGGCAAGACCAGCCTTGTCGCCCGCTACGTCCGAAGTATCTTCTCCGACAAGTACCTCACCACGCTCGGCGTCAAAATCGACAAGAAAGCCCTCATCGTCGACGATCAGGAGGTCAACCTGATGCTCTGGGATCTCGCCGGGGAAGACGCCCTCACCCAGATCAAGCCCATGCAGCTTCGCGGCTCCTCCGGCTACATCCTCGTCGCCGACGGCACCCGAGCCAGCACCCTCGAGGCCGCGATCGACCTCCAATCCCGCGTCCAGGCAGAACTCGGCCCCGTCCCGTTCACCTGTGTCGTCAACAAGCTCGACCTGCGCGAAACCTGGGAGATCGACGAAGCAGCGTTAACACGCCTCGCGGACCTCGGCTGGACCTTCCTCCTGACCAGCGCCAGGAGCGGCGAGGGCGTCCAGGAGCTCTTCCAGACCCTCGCCGAACGCATGGTGCGTGAGAAAAAAGCCGATGCCTGACCCCGTCGCCGCCGCCTCATCCAATGCCGCTGCCGTTCTGCTCAACGGCATGCAGTTCGCTGTCTTCGAGCGAGACGACACCGGCCACTTCACACCCATCATCACCCCACCAGAATGGTTCGAAACCCTCATCGCGCGCGGATACGCGGAAAACCCCGAGTCCCTCACCAGCCACTTCCCCGCGCTCGAAGGCTTTCTCCCCGTAGCCGAAGAGTTCTGGCAAGCCTCATCCACCCCACGCCTTCAATCCGACTTCTGGACCGAATCCGACCTCGAGGGCAACGAGTACCACCTACTCGCCATCGCCGTGACCTCCGGCTCACGCCACTTCCTCGCCATCGAGCGCGCCGACGCCACCTACATCAACCACCAGCAACTCCAGCTCTACGCCCACGAAATGGTCATCCAGTACGAGACCATCACCCGGCTTAACCGCGAAGTCGAGCGCGCCACCCAGGCCAAGAGCGAGTTCCTCGCCACCATGAGCCACGAGATCCGCACCCCGCTCAACGCCATCCTCGGCATGGCCGATCTCCTCGCCGAAACTCACCTGGACACAGAGCAGCGCCGCTACGTCGACGTCTTTCAGCGCGCCGGAGCAAACCTCCTCGGCCTCATCAACGACATCCTCGATCTCTCCAAGGTCGAGTCCGGCCACCTCGAGCTCGAGTCCGTCGACTTCGAGCCCGCCGAGGTCATCGCCCGCGTCCTCGACCTCACCCGCGTCAAGGCCTCCGCCAAGGGCCTCGAAGTCGGTTCCACGCTAGCCGCCGATCTCCCACCCGTTCTTATCGGCGACCCCCTCCGCCTCCGCCAGATCCTCATCAACCTCCTCGGCAACGCCATGAAGTTCACCGACACCGGCAGACTCGAAGTCCTGGTCAGCCAGGATCCCGGCGACCCCACCCCCGGCTCGCTCCTCTTCCGTGTCCGCGATACCGGCATCGGCATCCCCCCCGAAAAGCTCGGCTCCATCTTCGAGAACTTCTCCCAGGCCGACTCCTCCACCACCCGCAAATACGGAGGCACCGGCCTCGGCCTCGCCATCTCCAGGCGCCTCGTTGAGATGATGGGCGGCCGCATCTGGGTCGAGAGCATCGTCGGCCAGGGCAGCACCTTCCTCTTCACCGTCAAGCTCGGAGTCTCAGGCCGCACCGAACTCTCACCCCGCACACCCGAAACCACCGCGCCCAACTCCCTCGACCTCCCCGCCGCCCACATCCTCCTCGCCGACGACTCCGAAGACAACCGCTTCCTCCTCCAGGAGTACCTCAAGCGCTCCCCCTGCATCCTCGAGCTGGCCGAAAACGGCGAAATCGCTCTCGGCAAGATGAAGTTCCGCCACTACGACCTCGTCCTCATGGACGCCCACATGCCCGTCATGGACGGCTACACCGCCACAACGAAAATGCGCGAGTGGGAGAGCAAACAGGGAGCCCAACCCCTCCCCATCATCGCCCTCACAGCCGACGCCTTCAAGGAAGCACTCACCCAAAGCATGTCCGCCGGTTGCAACGCCCACCTCACCAAGCCCATCAGCAAGACAACCCTCGTCGCCGCCATCCGCCGCCACGCCCTCCCCTGTAGCCAGCGACCGGCTCAAAACGCGCCCGTGCCCGCCTCTGCAACCGCCCCCGTCGAGCAGTCCATCTCCGCCCTCGCACCCCGCTATCTCAGGAATGTCGAAAAGGAACTGAAAGCTCTTCGTCTTGCCGAAGCTGCCGAAGACTACACTACGATCCAACGGATCGGGCACAATCTTCACGGCACCGGAAAGAGCTTTGGCTTTCCCTACATCACCGAAGTAGGCACCACCATCGAGCTCGCCGCCAGGGACCACGCGATCGAACAAATCCGCACCGCGATCGCGGACTTCGGAAGCTATCTCGAGCAACTGCTGACAGGCATAACCTAGAGGGCAACATCATGCGCGTACGTTTCTGGGGAACCCGAGGATCGATCGCCACACCCGGCCCATCCACGGTGAAATTCGGCGGCAACACCCTCTGCGTTGAAGTCGTCACCGACGCAGGCCAGCGCATCATCCTCGACTGCGGCACCGGCGTCCGCCTCCTCGGCATGGACATGATGAAGACCCCGCGCCCACACCGCGCCACCATCCTCATCGGCCACACCCACTGGGACCACATCCAGGGCTTCCCCTTCTTCGCTCCCGTCTTCATCCCCGGCAACGAGTTCACCATCTGCGCCGCCGAGGGCCTCGGAAACTCGCTCGCCAACGTACTCGCCGGCCAGATGGAGTTCACCTACTTCCCCGTCAAGCTCGACGAACTCCCCGGCAAGATCACCTACCGCGACCTCAGCGAAGGTGCCCACGACATCAACGGAGTCCGCGTCCTCACCCAGTACCTCAACCACCCCGCCATCTGCCTCGGCTATCGCATCGAGGCCGACGGCGTCGCAGTCGTCTACCTCACGGACCACGAGCCTTTCTCCGACACCCTCTGGCGCGCCGACGCCGAACCCGGCAAGCTCGAATCCATCCTCCACCCCGGCGACCGCCGCCACGCCGAGTTCATGGCCGGAGCCGACCTCGTCATTCACGACAGCCAGTACACCCCACGCGAATACCCCTCCAAGAAGAACTGGGGCCACAGCACCTACGAGTACGCCGTCGAACTCGCTACGGTAGCCGGGGTCAAACAGCTCGCGCTCATCCACCACGATCCCCTCCACGACGACGAGATGATGGCCGAAATTGAGCAGCAGGCCATCCAGTTCGCCGCTGAACATTCCAACGGCCCGCGCGTCTTCTGCGCCTGCGAAGGCGGCGAGATCGTTGTCATCCCCTCCGCCGCCACCTACCAGCCCGAACCCACCCAGCAAGCCCCCAGCGTCCGCCCCCAGAGCCGACTCAAGGTTCTCGTCGCCGACGACGACTCCAACATCCACCTCCTCGCCGAATCCGCCCTCGCCCGCGACTTCGATCTTTCCGTCGCCGACGACGGCGAACAGTGCCTCGCCGCCATCCTCGAAAGCACACCCGACCTCCTCGTCCTCGACCTCAACATGCCAAACATGGACGGCCTCACCGTCCTCAAGCGCCTCCGCGCCGATACCGCCACCGACGCCCTCCCCGTCCTCGTCCTCACCGCCGCCGGCGACGAAGGAAGCACCCGTGCCGCCTTCGAAGCCGGTGCCACCGACTACCTCACCAAGCCCTTCACCATCCCCCAACTCACCACCCGCGTCACGACCTGCCTCGCCCGCGTCCTGAGCAAGAGCTGAAGGAGGGAATCCACTTTTGCTCTCGCCGTCGCTATGGCTTTCGCTCTTGCCTTTGTCTTCTTGGTTGTCATTCCCGAAGGGAATCTGCGTCTCGCACTTGCCGCTGCCTGTTCTACGCCGTCATCCTGAGCACCGCGAGGGCCCCCTGTATTTGGTCCTTGCCATCGCCCTGGCCCTCCTAACTCAGCCCACCCACGCCCAGGACCTCCGCTACCTCCACCACCAATCCTGGTCCACCGAAGACGGCCTCCCCCAGAACAGCGTCCACCAGATCCTCCAAACCCCAGACGGTTTCCTCTGGCTCTCAACCGAAGCCGGCATAGCCCGCTTCGACGGCATCGCCTTCAAGACCTTCAGCCATACCAACGACCCCGCCTTCCTCAGCGACGACGCCTGCTGCCTCGCCTCCAGCACCAACGGCGACCTCTGGATTGGCACCCCCGACGGCCTCATCCTCTACCGCAACCAGCACTTCAAACGCTTCGACGAAAAGAACGGCCTCCCGTCCCGCACCGTCCGCGCCCTGCAACCCTCCCGTGACGGCTCCCTCTTCATCACCACAGACAACGGCTCCGCCCAGTGGATACCAGACCACTTCATCACCGCTCCAACTCAGCCCTCCAGCCCGGGCATCAATGCTCCGGACGGCAGCATCTGGACCTACACCAACACTGAAGTCAGCCGCCACTCAAGCACTTCGTCGAAGCAGTGGAAGGTAGGCGCCACCCTCCCGGGAACCCGGGTCGAAACCCTCTTCGTTGATCGCGCCGGAACCGCATGGATCGGCACCAACGACGGCCTCTCTATCCTCACAAAAGACGCCTCCACCGCGACCCCAGTCCCCGCCCTCAACGGCAACCCCGTCCTCCAGGTCTTCGAGGACACCGAAGGAAACTACTGGATCGGCACCGAATCCTCCGGCCTCCACATCCTTCGCCCCCAGAAGTTCCGTACCGAGCCCTCCCTCGAGAACCAGGCCGTCACCGCCATCACGGAGACCGGCAACCACACCATCTGGATCGGGACCCGAGAAGACGGACTCCGTGGCCTGGGCCCTGGAGTCACTCCCCACCCCGAAACCCTCACCAGCCCCGTAATCCTTTCGCTCGCCCCCGGCCTTCAAGGAAGCGTCTGGGCTGGCACCCCCGACGGCCTCAACCACGTCGCCGCCAACGGAAATGTCCAGCACATCACTTCCGCCGAGGGCCTCCCCGACGACTACATTCAATCCCTGCTCGCAGACCCCGACGGCTCCGTCTGGATCGGAACCCGCCACGGCCTCGTCCACCTCACCGGCGATAAAATGGAGATACTCACCCGCGCCCAGGGCCTCGGCGGAGACCTCATCGGAACCCTCTTCCGCGCCCAGAACGGTACGCTGTGGATAGGCACCTCCACCGGTCTCTCCACCCTCGCTCCCGACGGCAAGATCGACACCTTCACCACCCGCAACGGCCTCCCTGAAGGCATCGTCACGGCCATCACCGAAGACCGCGAAGGAGAACTCTGGGTCGCCACCAAGGGCGTCGGCCTAAGCCGCCTCATCCAAAACACCTTCCATTCAATCGACGTCGAAGCGCTGAGCAGCCCCATCAACGGCATCTCCGCCGGCCCCCAGGGCTACCTCTGGCTCCGCCGCGACCGGGGCATCGACCGCATCCTCATCGCCGGCCTCGACAAGTGCGCCGAAACCAACACCCCCTGCACGCCCAACAGTAACCACTACGGCCTCGCCGACGGCATGCCCAGCGAAGAGAAGGTAGCCGCCGGCTCCCCCGTCCTCTGGTCCATGGCCAACGGCGAGCTCTGGTTCTCCACCCGCCGCGGCGTAGCCATCCTTGACCCAGCCCACCTCCCCATCAATCCCATCCCACCGCCCGTCGCCATCGAGCAGTTCTCCGTCGACGAACTCCCCATCGACACCACCGCCAATCCCATCCAGATCCCCTTCGGCCACACCCGCTTCACGATCGACTACGCCGCCCTCAGCTTCACCGCGCCTTCCGAGATCCGCTACCGCTTCCTCCTCGAAGGCTTCGACCGCGCCTGGACCGACGCCGGCACCCGCCGCACCGCCACGTACACCAATCTGCCCCCCGGCGGCTACACCTTCCGCGTCCAGGCCATGAACAACGACGGCCTCTGGAACGAAGCCGGAGCCACCCTCCCCTTCCGCGTCATCCCGCCCTTCTATCGCAGATGGTGGTTCGCCACCCTCGTAATCCTGGCCATCGCGGCCATCTCGATCGCCCTTTACCGCCTCCGCCTCCGCCGCCTCCAGGCCCGCTTCGATCTCGTCCTCAACGAGCGCAACCGCATGGCCCGCGAGATCCACGACACCCTCGCCCAGGACTTCGTCGGCGTCTCCATCCAGCTCGACATCGTCTCCCAACTCCTCCAGCTCACCAAGGTCGAAGCCGCCATCAAGCAGGTCCAGCAGACCCGCAAGCTCGTCACCGACGGCCTCGCCGATGCCCGTCAAAGCATCTGGGAGCTCCGCGCCAACCTGTCCCAGGACAGCCTTCCCACCCGCCTCGCCAAGGTCGTAGAACGCTACTCCGGCGACACCCTCAAGATTCACCTGAAGATCAGCGGAGCCTACCGCCAACTCGACAACCGCATCGAGAATGAAGTCCTCCGCATCGCCCAGGAATCCCTCTCGAACATCCAGCGCCACGCCCGCGCCGCCGAGGCCTCTATCGACCTCTTCTACGAAAGCGATATGCTTGTCCTCATCGTCGAGGACAAGGGCCAGGGCTTCGCCATGGACGAAGCCGCAAAGGCTCAGGGTCACTTCGGACTAAGCGGCATGAACGAACGGGCCAAAGTTCTCGGAGCCAGTCTTGACATCGTAAGCAGCCTCGGCAAGGGAACGAAGATCACCCTCTCCACCCCCATCGCCGGAGCAAAGGAGTAACACCGTGTCCGATCCAATCCGCATCATGCTGGTCGAAGACCACCAGGTCGTGCGCCAGGGACTCGTCGCCCTGCTCTCCTCCATCGACGAACTCGAAGTCGTCGGATCTGTCGGAGACGGAGTCGAAGCAGTCGCCATGTTCCGCACCCTCAAACCCGACGTCACCCTCATGGACCTCCAACTCCCCAAAATGGGCGGCGTCGAAGCCATCAAGCAAATCCGTGCCGAGTTCCCCGAAGCCCGCGTCGTCGTCCTGACCACCTACGATGGCGACGAAGACATCTTCCGCGCCCTCCAGGCCGGGGCCAGGGGCTACATGCTTAAAGGCATGCCCTTCGACGAGCTCCTCAAGACCATCCAGGCCGTCCACGCCGGCAAATCCCGCATCACCTCGCCCGTGGCCGAAAAGCTCGCCGAGCGCGTCAGCGGCCAGCAGCTCACCGCCCGCGAGCTCAGTGTCCTCGAACGCATCGTCGCCGGTCGTGCCAACAAGGAGATCGCCGCCGACCTCTTCATCTCCGAAGCCACGGTGAAGACCCACGTCAACAGCCTGCTCGGCAAACTGGGAGTCGTCGACCGCACCCAGGCCGCAACCGTAGCCCTCCAACGCGGCTTCGTGCATCTCGGGTGACCCCTTTGCGACTCTGGATTATCTGTCTCCTCGCATTCTGCCTGCCTCATCTGGCCCTGAGCGCCCAGCCCAAACCCACATGGCGCGCCGCCACCCCCGCCGAGCTCGAAGCCTTCCTCCCCGCTCGCGCCCCCGTCGAAAAAGAACGCATCGAGACCGAACTCCGCACCGCCACCGGCATCACCGACGACCACGGCCACACCATCGCCGCCGTCGTCCTCATCACCGCCGGATACGCCGCCGACGGCAAGTACTCGCACTATCTCCTCACCCAAAGCCCCCTGCACCTCGGCACCGAGATCACCCTCCCCGCAGGGGCCTACGTCCTAGGCTGGAGCCGCGGCCCCGACGGCCTCCTCGTCCACATCTTCGACGCCGCCACCGGAGCCGAACGCGGCAACGTAGCCGCGCACGCCTCGAAGCAGCCCATCCGCATCGAGTCCTTCAAGATCTGGCCCCCCGCCGATCGCCCCACCATCCAGATCGGCCGCTTCCTCCTCCCCTACACTCTCGAGCCATAGCGATGCGCGCAAAAAAAGCACCCCGTTTCCGGGGCGCTGGAGGAGTGTTGATGAGATCTTTGCTTCCTCAACATTAGGTCCGGTTCACCCTCCGGTCACGCCCCCACGGGATGAATCCCACTCCACCTTTGGATGGACGAATGGATGGGCTGAGTCCGCAGCCCATGCCCAGCCATCTATGATTCAATGAGTCAGTAGCGTCCGAGGCAAAACATGCTGTACACCTGTAGCGGAGTTCGAATGCCCATGGCCATGCCAGCCCCAGGCGGCACGAAGCCAGCGTAGACGCAGGACCCCGCTTCCGCAGCGACCCCCGCCTCTCTGAGCAGCCGTCTGGGGCCAACTCCCCCGATCCCGTCCCATGGCCCGTTCTCGCTCAGCAACCCAGGAGGTTCCTTGTCCGATCGTCCCGATTTCCAGCCGTCCACCCTCGTCATCCATTCCAATCGCAGCTACGAGAAGCAGTCGAACTCCATCCTCTTCCCCATCCACCAGACCGCCACCTATATCCATGAGAGCGTCGGCGTCACCAAGGGCTACGGCTACTCGCGCGGTGCGAACCCCACCGTCAACGCCCTCGAACAGGCCATCGCCGCCATCGAAGGCACCGAGTACGCCCTCTGCTTCCGTTCCGGCATGTCCGCCATCACCACCCTCTGCCTTGCCCTCCTCAAAGCCGGCGACCACGTCATCCTCTCCGACGTCATCTATGGCGGAACCGCCCGCCTCTTCCATCAGGTCCTCGAAAACTTCGCCGTCGAGTACACCTACGCCGACACCTCCAGCGTCGAGGCCACCGAGCAGGCCATCCGCCCCAACACCCGCCTCATCTTCATCGAAACCCCCGCCAACCCCACCCTCAAGCTCTCCGATGTCCGCGCCATCGCCGACCTCGCCCACTCCCACGAGAACATCCTCCTCGCCGTCGACAACACCTTCCTCACCCCGCTCCTGCAGAACTGCCTCTCGCTCGGCGCGGACATCTCCATGCTCTCCACCACCAAGTACATCGACGGCCACAACGCCACCATCGGCGGCTCCCTCGCGACCAACAACGCGGAGCACACCGAGCGCCTCCGCTTCGTCCGCAAGATCATAGGCAGCATCGCGTCCCCTTTCGACGCCTGGCTCACTCTCCAGGGCGTCAAGACCCTCCCGGCCCGTCTCGCCATGCACTGCAGCCACGCCGGCCAGATCGCCAAGTGGCTCGAAGACCATCCCCGCGTCGCCCGCGTCTACTATCCCGGCCTTGACTCCTTCCCCCAGAAGGCCCTCGCCGAAAAGCAGCAGAAGGCCTTCGGCGGCATGCTCTCCTTCGAGCTCAAAGCCTCTACCGAGGACTCCCTTCACTTCATCGAAGCCCTCAAGCTCTGCACCTGCGCCGAGAGCCTCGGAAGCGTCGAAACCCTCATCACCAATCCGGCGACCGCCTCCCACTGCGACATCCCTCTCGAAACCCGCCAGCGCCTCGGCATCTCCGACCATCTCATCCGCCTCTCCGTAGGCCTCGAAGCCCCGCAGGACCTCATCGCCGACTTCGAGCAAGCCTTCGCAAGAATCTTCCCCACTACCTAGCCGCATCCGCCTTTCTGGCTGTCCTTCGCGAAGGGAATCTGCGGTCGCCTTCCGCCAGACAATCACAACAGCCGGGTACCCCACCTTAGCCGGGTGCCCCACCTTCGCCGACAGCAACATCGTCGGCTAAGGTGGGGAGCCCATACCGCCGACGAGCAGGTGATCGCTGCCTGCAATCCTCCCCACTCGCCGCCGGATATCATGCAGGCATCATCGCGATTCCGAGGAGCCGCATTGCTCAAACGCCTCACAACCCTCGCCCTCTTCACCCTGACCGTCGCCGCCCAGGCCCGCATCGTCCGCGTCGAGCTCAAACCCGCCCCAGCTGAAGTCACCAGGGACGTCCCCGCCACCTACCGCGTCCTCTCCGGCTACGCCTACGGTGAAGTCGACCCGCACGACCCCCACAACCGCATCATTCAGGACATCGACCACACCCCCCTGAACCCCCGGGGCATGGTCGAATACACCGCAACTTTCACCCTCTACGCCCCGCTCCACCCATCCCCCAAGGCCGTCCTCTTCTACGATGTCGTCAACCGCGGCAGCCCCGCCCTGCCCCGCGAATACGCCAACGGAGACTTCTTCCTGGTCTCCGGCTGGCAGGGCGACATCCCCTTCGAAGGCCGCACCAGTGGCGGAGGCCACGCCGAAACCATCCGCGTCCCCATCGCGCGTAATCCCGATGGCTCCCCTATCACCGGCTCCGTCTTCGCCCGCTTCATGGACGAACCCGCCGGCCGTGAGACCCTCGCCCTCGCCCACTCCATCACCTACGGTGCGAACGACCTCCCGCCCACCCCAGTCGACCTCGACACCACCCACGCCCACCTCATCACCAGGAAGTACGAAGACATCGACGGAGCAGTCGCCGGCCAATCTGAAATCCCCCCAACCGACTGGTCCTGGGCCGACTGCGAAACCGGCACACCCGATCCCGCAAAGATCTGCCTCAAGCAAGGAGCCGACCCCGCCCTCCTCTACGAACTGCGATACACCGCTAAAGACCCTCTCGTGATGGGCCTCGGCTTCGCCGCCGTTCGCGACCTGAACGCCTTCCTCATGACAAGCCCAGGCGGAGAAGGCTTCGAAAACCCTGTGGCCGGACACGCCCGAGCCGCCATCGCTGCCGGCGTCTCGCAATCGGGAAATTTCCTCCGCAGCTTCCTCAACCTGGGCTTCAATGAAGACGAATCCGGCCACATCGTCTTCGCCGGCCTTATGCCCATCATCTCGGCCCGCCAGGTACCACTCAACGTCCGCTTCGGCGTCCCCGGCGGAACCAGCATGCTCTTCGAGATCGGCACCGACGGAGCCAACTGGTACGCCCCCACACCCGACCCCATCCGCCACAACCCCACCGCCGGAGAGCTCGACCGCTGCACCGCCACCCACACCTGCCCCAAAATCATCGAACTTCTCGGCTCAGCCGAGTTCTACTCCCTCCGCGCCTCCATGGGCTTTGTAGGAACCACCGCCGCAGCCGATCTGCCCCTCCCCGCCAACGTCCGCCGCTTCTACTTCGCCGGTACCACCCACGGCGGAGGTCCCGGCGGCTTCTCGATCACCCCGCACCCCCTCGCCAACTGCACCCTCCCGGCAAACCCAAACCCCGAAACCCCCACCCGCCGCGCCCTCATCCTCGCCCTCAGGCAGTGGGTCGTCGACGACACCGCCCCGCCCGACAACATCTACCCCACCCTCCAGGCCAAAACCCTCGCCCCCGCCGCACAGGTCCTCTCCACCTTCCCCCGCATCCCCGGCGCGCCTCTCCCCCACGATGTCTTCAACCCCAACCTCATCTACGCCCTCGGCCCCGAATTCCGCGCCAACGACCTCTCCGGCATAGCCCCCGCGCAACCCCTCACCATCCTCGGAGCCACTCCCGCCGTCCTACCCACCCTCGACCCCGACGGCAACGAGATCGGCGGCATCCACAGCCCCCTCCAGGACGCCCCCCTCGGCACCTACACCGGCTGGAACCCGGTCAACGGCGGCTTCCGCAAGGGCCAGTTCTGCTCCCTCACCGGCGGTTACATCCCCTTCCCCGCCACCGCCGCCGAGCGCTCCGCCACCCATGACCCTCGCCCGTCACTTGAAGAACGCTACCCCACCCACGCCGCCTACGTCACCCGCGTCCGCACCGCCGCCGAAGCGCTCGTAAAGCAGCGCTTACTTCTACCCGACGACGCCGAAAAGCTCATCCACCAGGCCGAACAAGCCCCCGTCCCACGCTAACCAGCCGACAACCCGGGTGCCCCACATCTCGCCTCTGAGATGTGGGACCCACATCCTTCCAATCGCCCAGCCTCAACCAGCCGCAGCCTTCTCCAGCGCCGCGATATCGAACTTCACCATCGACATCATCGCCTTCATCCCGCCCGGCGTAGAAACCAGCTTCTGAAGCCGTGCTGGCACAATCTGCCAGCAGAGCCCGTACTTATCCTTCAACCACCCGCAGGCCATCGGAGATCCCCCCTCCACCAGCTTGTCCCAGTACCCGTCGATCTCCTCCTGCGTCTCACACACCACCGAGAAGGAAAACGCCTCCGTCAAAGGATGGCCAGGCCCACCGTTGAGAAACGTCATCTGCTGCCCCTCAAGCTCAAGCGTGATCACCATCAGCGACCCCGCTGGCGCAGGCGCACCTGCTGGAGCCCGCAACTCGCTTACCTTGCGCCCCGAAGCAAACACCGAAAGATAGAAATCGGCGGCATCCTCGGCATCGGTGTTGAACCAGAGAAACGGCGTGATCTTATGCATGCAGCACCCGCGAAAGGAGATTTCAAGACTCGCCGAAAATCCTACCTCGTCTTCGGAGCCATGTCGTCAAAAAGAGACAAAGAAAGACCGCGTTACGGAGCCACCATCGCCGTTGCTCTTGCACTTGTCTCTCTGGTTGTCATTTCCGAAGGGAATCTGCGTTTGTAGTTGCGTTTGCCTGGAACCCCGGGTGCCCCATCTTCGCCGACAGCCTTATCGTCGGCTAAGGTGGGAGATCCGCAACGCTCAATCACCGAGCCTTTGCCTCTACTTCTTCTTCTCAAAACTCAAAGAAGCACTATTGATACAAAACCTCTGCCCTGTAGGCCGGGGTCCATCCGGAAACACATGCCCAAGATGCGCCCCACAGGTCGAGCACGTAGCCTCGACCCGCCGCATCCCATGCGACCGGTCCTCATGCAACTCCACCGCATCCGGCGTCACCGTCGTCCAGAAACTGGGCCATCCACTCCCCGACTCGAACTTCGTATCCGAAGTAAACAGCTCTGCTCCACAGGCACCGCACCGGTAAATCCCATCCTCATGGTTATTCACCAGCGCGCCCGTAAACGCCCGCTCCGTGCCTTTTTCCCGCATGATGTAGTACTGCTCCGGAGTCAGCAACTGCCGCCACTCCTCATCCGTCTTCTCAACCTTCTTCACCGCTTCAGCCATAGCTCGAAACCTCGTCCCTGTTGGATGCGGTAACCCGCACTCCGTTTCCGCCCGCTAGCCCTTTGCGATGACCTCGATCTCTACCAGCGCATCCTTCGGCAGACCCGCCACCTGCACCGTCGACCGCGCCGGAGCCACCACGCCCTCAGGCGCAAGATAAGTCGCGTACACCGCATTCATCGCCGCAAAATCGCTCATCTGCTTCAGAAACACCGTCGTCTTCACCACGTGCTCCAGCCCAAATCCAGCCTTCGCCAGCACCGCCTTCAAATTCTCGAGCACCCGCGTCGTCTGTTCCGTGATCCCACCCGCAACCATCTCCCCGGTCTTCGGATCCAGCCCCACCTGCCCCGAGCTGAACAACATATCGCCCACCCGGATAGCCTGGGAGTAGGGGCCAATCGCGGCCGGAGCATCTGTCGTTGCAATCACGTTCTTATCGGTAGTCGTCTGCGTCGTCATACAGGCATTTTCGCCCCACCCCGCCCCGAAGGCAACCACCACCGGCAACGCCCTATCCCCGCAGCACCCAGGCGACGCAGCGTTGCACAAGCGCCGTCTGGGACAACGGCAGCAGCGTAAACCCAAGCGCGATCATGATCGCGTACGGAACCCACGTCGACCGGTGAATCCGCCGCAGTGACCACACGTCATAAGCAAAAAGCAGCAAGGGAAGCGCAAGGTACACCGCAAGCGTTCCGAGCACCTCATGATGCAGAATAGGCCACCGGTCGATCGCCGGCGCAATGATCGCCAGCGTGCTCATCACCATCAGTCTCTTGTGCGAAGCCGGTTTCCTCCTGTCCAGCAACCCCCACGTAATCAACCCCGCGAACAGGATCAGCGGTTCAAGATCCCCCACCAGCAGGATCTGCGGTGGCACCGGAGTCCCGGAGCGCCGGATCGAATCGAACACCGTCAGCGTGCCAAACACAATCATCAACGGCGGCAGAATCAGCCCCAGAATCCCAAGCGTCATGTGCCATCGCACCCGCCGCGCCGCGACCAACCCCGTCTGCACCAACAGAAGCAGAATCCATGAGACAAAGAGCGCGCCATGAATATGAACCAGCGCATTCGGCAGCTTCGCCCGCACCATGCCCGCCAGAAAGTAGCTCTCGGCAAAGCCATAGACGACGACCGCCAGAATCACAAGAGTCATCGCCGGAAAGAAGATGTCGTCAGCACGCACATTGGCCCTGGGTCGTACCATCGTCGCCATCGTTTCCAATTCCTCAGTTCTGCGGGGTGATTGGCAACAGCTTAACATCGCCCCGGCATGCGACCGCCAGAATCCCGCCCTAACATCGTGCTTTGAATCCGGCATCCGTTTCGTCCCGCATCCACGGTGAGATCAAGCGCAATCTTATGAGTGCTTTGCCCACCTTGACACTTTTTGCCCAAACCGGGGGTACCCGCGCATCCAATCTCCCATGCCCGACCTGACCTACCCACCCGCCCGCAAAGTCGACCAGACCGACACCTACTTCGGCACCGAAATCTCCGACCCCTACCGCTGGATGGAAGACGTCGACGCTCCCGAGCTCAAGCAGTGGGTCGACGCCGAAAACGCCCTCACCCAGTCCTGGCTCGACGAGGTCCCCCAGCGCGAATCCCTCCGCACCCGCCTCATGGCCCTCACCAACTACGAGCGCTACTCCGCCCCCACCCGCCACGGCACCCGCTACTTCTACAGCCACAACACCGGCCTCCAGAATCAGGCCATCCTCTTCTGGCAGGAGGGCCTCGACGGCACCCCCCACGTCCTCATCGACCCGAACACCCTCTCCACCGACGGCACCGTAGCCCTCAACGGCATCAGCATCACCGACGACGGCACCCTCATGGACTACGCCATCTCCGACGCCGGCTCCGACTGGGTCAAGTGGCGCGTCCGCGACATCGCCACCGGGCAGGACCTCCCCGACATCGTCGAGTGGTCCAAATTCTCGAGTGCCACCTGGCTCAAGGACAACTCCGGCTTCTTCTACCAGGGCTACGAGCGCCCCGCCGACATCACCCCCGAAGACGCCCTCAAGTCCGCCAACTACTTCCACAAGATCTACTTCCACAAGCTCGGCACTCCACAGTCCGAAGACCTCCTCATCTTCGACCGTCCCGACGACCGCGAGCTCAACATGGGCTGCGCCATCACCGACGACGGCCGCTACCTCATCATCAGCCAGTCCCGAGGCACCAGCCCCAACAACCAGGTGACCATCAAGGACCTCACCCAGCCCGACTCCTCGCCCATCCTCCTCGTCACCACCGAAGAAGCCGCCTTCGACCCCATCGACAACGACGGCTCCTACTTCTGGTTCCGCACCACCCTCGACGCCCCCAACTCCAAAGTCATCGGCATCGACTTAGCGCAACAGGACCTCACCAACCCATCCCGCGACCACTGGCAGACCCTCATCCCCGAGTCCACCAACCCCCTCGACTCCGTCTCCATGGTCCACAACACCCTCATCGCCCAGTACCTCAAGGACGCCCAGAGCCACATCCAGCTCCACGCCCCCACCGGCGAGCTCCTCCACACCTTCGCCCTCCCCGCCATCGGCACCGCCGACGGCTTCGACGGCAAGCGCACCGACACCGAGACCTTCTTCACCTTCACTAACTTCACCACTCCGGCCACCGTCTATCGCCTCGACCTCACCACCCTCGAAACCACCCCCTACCGCCGCCCCAACGTAGCCTTCGACCCGTCGCTCTTCGAAACCAGACAGGTCTTCTACCCAAGCAAGGACGGCACCCGCATCCCCCTCTTCCTCACCCACCGCAAGGGCATCACGCTCGACGGCCAGAACCCTACCCTCCTCTACGGCTATGGCGGCTTCAACATAGCCCTGCCACCCGCTTTCGCGCCCGCCTACGTCCTCTGGATGGAGATGGGCGGCATCTACGCCCAGGCCGGCCTCCGCGGCGGCGGCGAGTACGGCGAAGCCTGGCACGAAGCCGGCACAAAGCTCAAAAAGCAGAACGTCTTCGACGACTTCATCGCCGCCGCCGAGTACCTCATCGCCGAGCGCTACACCAGCCCCGCCAAACTGGCCATCTCCGGCGGAAGCAACGGCGGCCTCCTCGTCGGAGCCTGCGAACTCCAGCGTCCCGACCTCTTCGCAGCCGCCATCGCCCAAGTCGCCGTCATGGACATGCTCCGCTTCGACAAGTTCACCATCGGCTGGGCCTGGAAGGCCGACTACGGCTCCCCCTCCGAGAACGAAGAAGAATTCCGAGCCATCTACCGTTACTCCCCCCTGCACAACATCGTCCCCGGCAGAAAGTACCCCGCCACCCTCATCACCACCGCCGACCACGACGACCGCGTCTTCCCCGCCCACAGCTTCAAGTACGCCGCCGCCCTGCAAGCCGCCGCCCCACCCCATTCCGAAGCCAACCCGCTCCTCATCCGCATCGAAACCCGCGCCGGCCACGGAGCCGGCATGCCCCTCAGCAAGCGCGTAGAGCTAACCGCCGACCAGTATGCCTTCCTCACCCGCACCTTGGAGATGTGCTACTGACTCCTCTTACCAGATAGAGGCTGCCCAAGCACAACATCAGGACAAGGCTCTGGATCCTACACGGTCTAAGACGGATTCACGGTGGTGACAGCACCCGAACCGATGATCAGTGACGCCACTTTTCATCTTCCTAAATCCTGGAGCTGGAAACTGGACTGCGATAATTGGAATCAGCGCAATCCAGTAGGAAGATCTGCATGAACACGCCGAATCGAAAGACCGAAGCTGTACCTGATGTTACGGCCGGTTAGTGAGTGGCATGGACACCTCCCTACGGTAGGATCGTGAGGATATGCATACAAGAGAATCGTTTGCCGGCGAGATCCGAGAATCTCATTCGTCGCCGGAAGCTACCGAGTCCGGAATCGGCGGTGGGCATCTTGTTGGTCGCGTCGGACCGCTCGATCTTCTCTTCTTTCTTCTGACATCTGCCAGTCTCGTAGTTCTTTGCCTGGTCCGATCGCGCACGAGGCTGATGTGGTCCGACGAGCTACTCGGCTACGGCGTTCTAACTGCACCCTCCCTCCGGGATACGCTTGCTGGGTGGTATCAGGGAGCCGATGGTGGCGGGATCTTCTTCTATCTGTTCGGGCGCATATGGATGGAGGTATTCCACCCCTCGGCGCTCTCGGTGCGGCTCTACTCCACCTTCAGCTTTATCGGTTCCATTGGCTTGATCTGGTGGGTCGCACGGCGCTTCTACGCATTCGCGCCAGTTGCAATTGGGGTCTTCTTCGTTTATCTGACCCCGGACGTAGTGATGTGGCAGGAGGTGAACGGGCGCTTTTACGGCTTCTTCATGTTCGCCGCTGCGCTGGCTGTCACCATGACGCTCCTGACAGCGGAAAAAGATAGGCTGACGACAGTTGAGCTGATAGGCACAGCCGCCGCTCATGCTTTGCTCATCGGCAGCCATATTCTTGGCTTGGTCTACAGCGCGTCGCTGATCGTCGCTCTTGCAGTGCTCGATCTTAGTCGACGCCGCATCCGTTGGAAGCTCTACGCGTCCGCGCTCGGGGGATGGATCATGCTGCCCATCTCAGCGCACGCGATCCTTGCCAGCACATCGATCGCAGAGAAGACCTTCTGGACAACCAAACCAAGGCTCATCGACCTGACCTATGGGGCCACGCTCTTCGATCAGTGGATGATCCACCAACTCCTCTTCGCCATCGCTCTTTTCAACGTTGGCTACCTCATGCGTGGAAGAGCAGATGGGCACCCTACTGGAACCGGTTTTACCAAGTCATACCATCCCGCAGTCTTCACCGTGGTCGGGGCGATCTTCCTGGCGGAAGTGGTGCTGTTTGCGAAGTCACGTTTTGGCATATCGGTCTTTGCCGACCGGTATCTGCTACCGATCGGCTTGGCACTGGTTTTATTGATCGCAGAGGGGTTGAGCCCATTTTTCAGAGATTCTTTCTTCGCGAAGAGGTCATCGGCATGGCGTTCCGCCGCTGTCGCCGCCATTCTCCTCGTTGCTTTCTCGAGCCGATCGATAAGAAAAATACCTTACGATTTCGTATATCCTCGCGTTGGCTATCCGGAGAGGCTTCTCAACCATCTCCCACCTGAGAAGACGATTGTCGTCACCTTCATGCCGACGTTCCTGCTACTAAGGGCATATGATCCCACGCATCACTATGTTTACCTGCTGGATCGAACATATGACCGTTCCCCTCGCGCATCCATGGAAGATCACTCTCTTCAGCATCTGATGGAGAATTGGAAGAACGCAGGCTTGGCAAAGGACGACATTCTATCCTTCGAAGACATTCTCTCCGCTGACAACAACTTCACGCTTCTGACCGATCCGAGCCGCGATATCTGGCTGAAAGATCGCCTGTCTGAGCCGTCGCTATCCCTGCAGCCGGTAACTTCTTATGATGAGTGGTTTCAGGTAAAAGTCTGGACCGTCCAGCGCCGGGATTCCCATGCGGCCCGCCAGTAGCCGTAATTGAATTCAACAACTGGATCCTCATCACCCGCGCACGTCTTTCAACTTGGGCAACAGGCACCTTCCGCAATTTAAGAACCAGCTGATTCAAAAGCCCGTGCACCTCCTATACCCCTGACGGGCATGGGAGCAACGCCTCCCGCACCCCCAAAAGCGCCCAATGAGCTCCGCGATTTTCGTATGACGCCAAAATAAATTTGGAGAAAAGCATGCGAAATTACAGGCAAATTCGCATGTCAAGCCCTGAATCGACCTAACTCACACATTCTAAATAAGATGGAGATGTCCTTTTAGTTATGGTCGATTCCATAAAATAAATAGTAGAAATGAAGGACCGAAAGGAGATCAAAGACGAAAATGATTCGTCGGACACCGGCCGAAGCGGGGCTAAGTCCTTTGTTTGCTAATTTTTGCGGCTAAGTGCCTGTCTTTGCAATGGTTTACACCAGATCACTCCCGGTAAGCCATTCAAACGAAAGGGCTTGCGCCCAGGCAATGGGGAGGGGGGGGTACCCTAGATCTTCGTAACCCGATGCACGTCCCTCACCCCGGGCACCTTACGCAGGTTCAGCACCAGCCGATTCAAATGCCGCACATCCACTGTCTCCACCACGAAGTCGACGATCGCATTCCCATCGGCCGTAGGCTTCGAATCCACGCTCCGGATATTCGTTCCATCATCTGAAATGATGGCGGTAAACTCCTTCAGCATGCCTGTCCGATCGTCGCAAAGAACGGTCAGCTTCACTGGATACGTCTGCGCCTTCACCGCACCTGCTTCAGCCGGAGGCGAAGACCACTCCACCTGGATCCGCCGATCCGACTCGTATAGCAGGTTCTGCACATTCGGACACGACCGCGCATGCACCGCGACACCCTTGCCTCGCGTCACATAACCGACGATCTCTTCTCCCCGAATCGGATTGCAACATCGAGCCCGATAAACGAGCAGATCATCCTGCCCCTCCACCTGCAGCGAGTCCGATCCCTTGCCAAAGAAAACCCGCTTCACCGCATCGGACATCTGCCCGATCGCGTTCCCAACCCCACCCTCCGGCGCCACAGGCTCCGCGGCCAGCGTCGAACCCGGCTCCAGCTTATTCAAAACCTGCCGCGAAGAGTATTTCCCAAACCCGATTCCCGCGAGAAGCTCCGCCTGCGTCCCAAGCCCATACTCACTCGCGACCTTGTCATAGTCCGCCTCGTGGTATTTGCTCAGCACCATCTTGTACTTCCGCGCCTCGCGCTCCAGCAGCTTCCTGCCGATCTCGATCGCGCGTTCCCGCTGGTGCTCATTGAGCCAGTGCTTGATCTTGTTCCGAGCGCGCGAGCTCTTCGTAAAGCTCAGCCAATCTCTACTCGGAGCATGTCCAGCCTGCGTCGAGATCTCGACAATGTCGCCATTCCGAAGCCGAGTCCGCAGCGGAACGATGCGTCCATTCACCTTCGCACCTGTAGTCGTATTCCCAACCTCGGTATGAATCGCATACGCGAAGTCGATCGGGCTCGCATCCTTCGGCAGCACGACAACCTTGCCCTTCGGCGTAAACGTGTAAACCTCCTCCGGATACATATCCATCTTCAGCGTGGACATGAACTCGTTCGGATCGCTCATCTCCCTCTGCCAGTCGAGCATCTGCCTTACCCAAACCAGCCTCTGCTCGTCCTTCGCCGTGACGTTATCGCTCGCCTTGTACTTCCAGTGCGCCGCGATCCCCTCCTCGGCGATACGGTGCATATCCTCCGTGCGAATCTGCACCTCGAACTGGTGTCCACCCGGCGCAATCAGCGTCGTATGGAGCGATTGGTACCCATTCGACCGCGGCATCGCGATGAAGTCCTTGATCCGCCCCGGAACTGGTCGCCAGATCGAGTGCAGCAACCCAAGCAGCGCGTAGCAGTCCTGCACCGAGTTACAAATCACCCGCAGCGCGAACAGGTCGTACACCTGGTCCACCGGAATCTTCTGCGTCGAGAGCTTCTGCTGGATCGAGTAAAGCCTCTTGATCCGCGACTCGACCCGCCCCTTGATCCCATGCTCCCGAAGCTTCTCCTCAAGCTCCTTCACCACCTTATGCAGGAATGTCTCACCCTCGCCCCGCAGCGCATCGACCTCCGTCGAAACCTGCTCGTACGCATACGGGTCGGTATACCGGAACGCAAGATCCTCAAGCTCTCCGCGCAGCTTGCCCATACCAAGCCGATGCGCCAGCGGAGCATAGATGTCCAGCGTCTCCCGCGCGATCTTCTGCTGCTTCTCGACCGGTAGATGCTTCAGCGTCCGCATGTTATGCAGCCGATCCGCCAGCTTGATGATGACCACCCGGACATCCGTGACCATCGCCAGAAGCATCTTGCGGATGTTCTCTGCCTGGTGATCCTCACGGTTTGCGAACTTGATCTTGTCGAGCTTCGTCACTCCCTCGACGATGTGCGCCACCTGCTCGCCGAACTTCACCGCGATCTCCGGCGAAGTCACATCCGTATCCTCGACCGCGTCATGCAGAAGCCCCGCCGCAATCGCTGTCGAGTCCATCTTCAACTCCGCCAGCAACTGCCCCACTTCCAGCGGATGAATCACATACGCTTCGCCGCTCCGTCTCTTCTGCCCCTCGTGCTGCTGCAGACAGAACGACCACGCCTTGCGAATAATCTCAAGGTCATCGTGCGGACGGTTCTCGCGCACCGTGCGCAGAAGCCTTACAAAGTTTTCATCGACCTCGCGAACGTCGGATTCCGAGAATCCCGAAAGATTCTTCGCTGCGGACTCACCCTCCCGCAGAGATATCTCCGCCTGCGGCACAGCCCCAGTGAAGCTTCCACTCGGCTCATCCAGATCCCGAATCGCAATCGCCTCGGGCGACCCAACGGGCTGCATCGGCGCAACCGCCGGCAGCGCCGCTTCCATCTCAATTCCCGCTTCGGAACTCACGACAGTTGAGCTGCCACCAGCAGCATCCGGCACGGTCGCCACCCCGGCGCCGCCTGTCACATCGAACATCTCTCCCCCAGCCTTCGGGGAGCCGGGACGATCGATTGCCATAGGCTATTATAGGCCGCTTATGCAACCCTCAACGCCTGTTTCCGCACCACGCATTGGTTCCGATACCTAAGTCGGCCCCACATCGCCGCATATACTTGAAATAACGCCCACGCGGCGGCCCCTGCTGGCTGCCAACCGGAACAAAGGTAACCATGTCCGATCTGCCCGCCACGCACGCCTTCCGCCCCATCGAAGACCAGCTCGACCTCATCACCAAGGGCGCCGCCGAGATCCTCCCGCTCGAGGCCCTCAAGGAGCGCCTCGCCCAGTCTCTCGCGTCTGGCAAGCCCCTCCGCATCAAGGCCGGCTTCGATCCCACCGCACCCGACCTCCACCTCGGCCACACCGTCCTCATCCGCAAGCTCCGCCACTTCCAACTCCTCGGCCACACCGTCATCTTCCTCATCGGCGACGGCACCGCCCTCATCGGCGACCCTACCGGCCGCAACGTCACCCGCAAGCCCCTCACCCGCGAGCAGATCGCCGCCAACGCCGAAACCTACAAGCAGCAGGTCTTCAAGATCCTTGACCCCGAAAAGACCGAGGTCCGCTACAACTCCGAGTGGCTCGACAAGCTCAGCTACTACGACATGGTCAAGCTCATGGCACAGTTCACCGTCTCGCAGATGCTCGAGCGCGAGGACTTCACCAAGCGCTTCCACGCCGAGCAGCCCATCGCACTCCACGAGCTCATCTACCCCATCGCCCAGGGCTACGACTCCGTCGCCCTCGAGTGCGACGTCGAACTCGGAGGCACCGACCAGAAGTTCAACCTCATGCGCGGTCGTGACCTCCAGAAGCACTTCGGCCAGCCGCAGCAGAGCATCCTCATGGTCCCCATCCTCGAAGGCCTCGACGGCGTTCAGAAGATGTCGAAGTCCTATGGCAACGCCATAGGCATTCACGAACCCGCCCCCGAGATGTACGGCAAGGTCATGAGCATCTCCGACGAACTCATGTGGCGCTTCTACACCCTTCTCACCGACCTCTCGACGAGCCAGATTGAAAACATGGAGTCGGAGATCGCTACCGGCGCCCTGCATCCCATGCAGGCCAAGAAAAACCTGGCCCACTTCCTCGTCACCACCTTTCATTCTTTCGAAGAAGCCGACGCAGCAGCCGAAAACTGGTCCAAGCAGTTCCAGCAGCGTGGCATCGCTGAAGATATCCCCACCGTCTCCGTCGCCCTCACGACCGAAGGCCTCTCCGACCCGACGACGAACGAAGTCCGAGTCCCCAAGCTTCTCGTCCTCTCCGGACTAGCCACGTCCGCAGGAGAAGCCACACGCAAGATCACCGAAAACGCCGTCAGTCTCAATGGCGAGAAGCTCACGACCCGCACCATCACCCGCGAAGCCCTCGGCGATGCTCCTGTCCTCCGCCTCGGCAAACGCCAGGTCCGCCTCTCCTTCAAACCGGCGGAGCACACCGCCTAGTGGCCCAAACGAGCGCCTCCACGCAAACCTCCAGCCATCATGCGCGTCTCATCAACCGTATGCGGATGCGTCGCGTCACCCTGATCCTCGCCCTCTGCGCCTGCGCATTCCCGATCCTCAGAGCCCAGCAAAGCCCCGAAGCGCAATCCCTCGTCCAGCGCGCCGTCGAAGTCGAGATCGCCGCCGATCGCGACGACCATTCTCTCTGGCACTACCGCATGTCCGAGAAGCAGGACAACGACAGCGTCTACGACGTTGTCGACACCACCCAGGGCGACCTCAAGCGCAAGATCCAACTCTCCGGCCGCCCTCTTACCGCCGACGAGCAGCGAGCCGAAACAGCCCGCATCCAGGACTACATCACCGACGCCCACGCCCAGGCCAAGAAAAAACGTGACAGCGTACACGACGACGAATCCGCTGAGAAACTCCTCAACCTTCTCCCCAAGGCCTTCCTCTGGAAGGTCGTCAACGAGAACGCTGAGTCTATCGACCTCCATTTCGACCCCGACCCCAACTTCAAGGCCCCTGACTACGAATCGCGTGTCCTCTCTGCCATGATGGGCGACCTCATCGTCGACAAGAAGCAGCACCGCATCGCCACCATCCGCGGAACCCTCGCTCACGAGGTCGACTTCGGCTACGGACTTTTTGGCAGACTCAAGCAGGGTGGGACCTTCAATGTCGAACGTCGCGAACTATCCCCCGGCGTCTGGCAAATCATCGAAACTCATGTCCACATCGACGGCCGCGCTCTTCTGTTCAAGACCATCGGCGAGGAAACCGACGAAGTCAAAACCAACTTCCAACCCATCCCACCCGGCACCACCCTCGCCGAAGCCGCCAAAATCCTTTCTGCCAAGTAGCTGTTCATCGATCCGGAACAAACACGGGTGCCCTGCATCGCGATTCTGAGATGTGGGATACACGGAATCATCCCCGTCACAGCTATCCTGAACTCAAATGCCGTCCACCCCTTACCCCCAGACCGACCGCGACCTCATCCGCCGCATCGAGCGCTCCCCGAACCACCGCGCCGGCTACAAGCAACTCGTTCGCGAACTCGGCCTCGGCGGGGGGCGAGAGCGCCGCCTCCTCCTCGAACAGTTGGCCCGCATCACCGCCCGTGGCGAGCTCGTCAAGATAGACGCCGAGCAGTGGTCCCTCCCCGCCGCCACCCCCGAAAAGACCGCCCGCGCCGCGAAAGCTGCCTCCACGGACCTCCCAAAAGAACACCGAGCCACCCGCGACAACCTCCTCACAGGCCGACTCGACCTCCACCGCGACGGCTTCGGCTTCGTCCGCCCCGAAGGCAGCTCCAACCGCGACGACGACCTCTTCATCCCGCCGAACGAGATCAACGGAGCCATGCAGGGCGATATCGTCCTCGTCGACGAAGCTCCCCGAGGCCGCGACGGCCGCCGCTCCGGACGCATCGCCCGCGTGCTCACCCGCCGCAACCCGACGGTCGTCGGCATCTTCCACTACGCCCGCACCCGCCGCCGCAGCACATGGGAGAACGCCCCCCTCATCAACGGCAACTACGTCACCCCCCTCGACGAGCGCATCTCTCAGCCCATCCTCATCCCCGAAGGCCTCGAACTCCCCCTGGCCGACGAAGCCAATACCCCCCACCGCGTCCTCGGCGAAGAAGCCCGCGCCGCAGCCTTCGACTGGCACGACCCCGAACTCCGTGAGCCGTTGGAAGGCCTCGCCGTAGACGTAGAGATCACCGACTTTCCCCTCCCGGGCCGCCCCGCAAAAGGCCGTGTCATCGAAGTCCTCGGACCACCCGACGCCTTTGGTGTCGACGTCGAAATCGTCATCCGTAAGCACCATATTCCCCACGTCTTCCCGACGAACGTTTTAGCCGAAGCCACCGCCTCCTCATCCCAAACGGTCGATACCCTCGATGAAGCTGAGCTGGTAAAACGGGAAGATTTCCGCGACCTCAAGATCGTCACCATCGACGGCGAAACCGCCCGAGACTTCGACGACGCCGTCCACGTCACCCACCACCCCGACGGAACTTGGCAGTTGCAAGTTCACATCGCCGACGTCAGTCACTACGTCCGCCCCGGCACCGACCTCGACCTCGAAGCCCGCCTCCGCGGCACGAGCGTCTACTTCCCCGACCGCGCCGTCCCCATGCTCCCCCCACAGCTCTCCTCCGGCATGTGTTCGCTCCGCCCGGACGAAGACCGCCTTGTCCTCTCCTGCATCATGCACATCGACGCACGCGGCGAGATCCTTTCCTACCGCGTCACCGAAGGCATCATCCGCTCCGCCCGCCGCATGACCTACACCCAGGTCCAGGCCATCCTCGACTGCGCCAACACCGAGGCCCAACCCACACCCGAAGCCCGCGCCATGGCCGAAGAGGTTCTCCTCACCCGCCCCGACCTCGCCGGCGTCTTCGAACAGATGCACACCCTCGCCTTGATCCTCAACGCCAAGCGCCGCCGCCGGGGCTCGATCGACTTCGACCTCCCCGAGCCGGTCATCCACTTCGACCCCAACGGCAACATGGCCTCCATCGTCCGCTCCGAGCGCGGCTGGTCGCACCGCCTCATCGAAGAGTTCATGCTCTCCGCCAACGAGTGCGTCGCCACCTGGCTCGAAGCCCTCGCCCCAAGCATCTACCGCATCCACGAGATGCCCGACCCCAAGCGCATCGTCGACTTCGAGGAGACTGCCGGAACCTTCGGCTACTCGCTCGGCCTTACCAGCCTCCCCGTCCAGCGCGTCCAGATGAAGGCCGACCGCCGCGACGCACGAGGCTCCGGCAAGCAGGCCCGCACCCACGAGGTCACCACCGAAGAGATCCCCGTCACTCCGCAGATGTACCAGCGACTGACCGCAAGGATCGCAGGAACCCCCGAAGAGCGCATCCTCGCTTTCCTCATGCTCCGGTCATTGAAGCAGGCCCGCTACTCCGAACAGAACGTAGGCCACTTCGCCCTCGCCAGCCCGAGCTACACCCACTTCACCTCCCCCATCCGCCGCTACCCAGACCTTATCGTCCACCGCCTCCTCCGCGCCCTCATGGACGAGGGAGCCGACCGCAACGGCGGCCCCATCCGCTCGGACGATCCGCAACCCTGGGCTACCAAAGCCGCCGCCGCATCCGGCAGGAAGACCAAACACAACCCACGCCCGACCTACGAGTTCGAACCCATCCCCGAGCCCGAACTAGCCGCCATCTCCACCGAGTCCAGTCAATCCGAACGCCGCGCTGACGACGCCGAACGCGAACTCATGGAATGGAAGAAGATGCGCTTCATGCAGGACCGCGTCGGCGAAGACTTCTCCGCCGTCATCCTCTCCTGCACGAAATACGGCTTCTTCGTCGAGCTGGACGACCTTTTCATCGAAGGCCTCGTTCCCCTCGCCTCTTTAGGCAATTTAGAAGGCCAAAGAGGCCGCCGCACCGAAGAAGACCGCTTCATCTTCCGCGACACCGACCGCCAGATCGTCGGCACCCGCTCCGGCAGCATCTTCAAGATGGGCATGCGAGTCCGCGTCCTGCTAGACCGCATCGACCGCCAGCAGCGCCGCCTCCAGTTCGCCCTCATTGGCATGGAACGCGCGACCCCAGCCATCGAACCAACAAAGCATTTGAGCCCCACCCGCACTGGCAAGCCAAAGAAGTCCGCCAAGTCAAAGACTCGCGAACGGAACAAGGCGAAAAAGGGCAAAGGCAAGCGCCGCTGACTAAGCCGTGAAGTGATCCGGAAGATCCACCAGCTGCCACTTCTGCGCCGCCGTCTGCTTCCACGGCTGCACTACCACACGGATATCCCCACGGCCATCACTGTCCACCGCCGTCAACACACCCGCTCCGCCCTGCACCTCGATCTTGTACAACCCAGCCTCGACCGCGACGAAGTGCATCGTCTCCTTCTCCCGTGCCTCTGGAGTCGCAGGCTTCTGCGCGACCACCGAAGTACCGCCCACAGCCTGCACCTCAAACGACTTGCTCGTGAAGTAGTTCACCAGACGCACCCCATCCTGCGCGCTCTCGAACTTCCACGCCATGCACTTCCACGTCTCATAGGGATAGAGCACGATCGGCTCCCCATCCTTATTACTCGCATCGCGGGGCCGCAGCATCAATCCATACTGCTCATTCCGCACCCCATGCGACCCCTGTGGCTGGACCACGGAAGAGTTCGCAGCCGACGGGCTACCGCCAGCCACCATCTGAAGCGCAAGCACGATCATCAACGCGAAGTTCATGCGTCCCACTACACTGTTCGCCAAATGGATTGTCAAGACAGCGGATCGACGAGACCGGCAAAATTATCAGGCGCGTTGGAAGAAGAACGCAAAGACCAGCACAAGGATCACGAACGCCCCGAAGCTGAGCATCCAGGGAAGCACCGCCTCTTTCAGGAAGGACTCCTCAACCGATGCCCGCGAGCCACCTGAGTCCGCGCGCTTTTTTACGAAGATAAGAAAGATCTGCTTGCCTCGCCCCGTCTTCAGAAAGCCGGACGCCCCAGCAACCGCTTCTTCCTCGCCACTCGTCCTACGCCCTGTCCGTAATACGCTCATGCCTCATCGTCCGGCACGAGCCATCAGGGAGGCATAAAGAAGCGTAACTATCGAGCTCCCCGCTCCCACGGTTGCATCACCTTCACCGACTTCATCCCCGCCGCCGTAGCCGACTGGATTCCCATGTCCGTATCCTCAAACACCAGGCAGTCCTTGGCAGAAACCCCAAGCTTCTCCGCCGCCAGCAAGAACGGCTCCGGATCCGGCTTGCCCTTCGAGTACTCCCCCGCGCACACAAGCACATCGAACTTATCGAGAATCCCGAGCACTTCGAGCGACTTCACCACGCTCTGCCGCGTACTCCCCGACACCACCGCGAACGGAATCTTCCCATGACTCGCGTGTACATGCTCAATCACCTCGGGCACGCCGTGTAGGTCGCCGAGCATCTCGTAGTACAGGCCTTCTTTCCGATGATGCAGTTCCTCCACCGGCATCGCTAGCCCATTCATCTCGTTCAGCGACCGGATGATCTCCACCACCGGCATCCCGCCCCACGAGTAGAACGTCTGCTCTTCAAACTCGCAGTTCCACTCGCCAAGAGCCTTCTTCCACGCAATGTAGTGCAGAGGCATCGAGTCCACGATCGTCCCATCGCAGTCGAACAGGTAGGCGGCGAACGGCCCTTCCGGAAGCTCCAGCGTCATCAGTCCTCTCCAACCTTCAACACGGCAAGGAAGGCCTCCTGCGGAATGTCGACCTTGCCGATCCGCTTCATCCTCTTCTTGCCTTCCTTCTGCTTATCGAGCAGCTTGCGCTTACGGCTGATATCCCCGCCGTAGCACTTCGCGATCACGTTCTTCCGAATCGCCGTCACCGTCTCGCGCGCAATCACCTTCGCCCCGATCGCCGCCTGGATCGCCACTTCAAACATCTGCCGCGGAATCAGCTCCCGCATCTTCGACACGAGGGCCTTGCCCCGGTCGTACGCAAAGTCGCGATGCACGATGATCGAGAGCGCATCGACCGGCTCCCCGCCGATCAGGATATCCATCTTCACCATCGGCGAGATCCACGTCCCGGCGAGGTTGTAGTCGAGCGACGCGTACCCACGCGAGACGCTCTTCAGCTTGTCGTAGAAGTCCAACACGATCTCGTTCAGCGGAAGCTCGTAGGTCAGCATCACCCGCGTCTCGGAAACGTACTCAATATTCTTCTGCCGCCCGCGCTTATCTTCAACCAGCTTCAGAATGTTCCCGACATACTCTTCGTTCGTCAGGATCTTCGCAACGATCACCGGCTCTTCGACTGTCTCAATCTCCGTCGGGTCAGGCCACCGCGAAGGGTTGTCGACCTCCAACTCGCTGCCATCCGTCATCGTGATCTTGTACCGCACGCCCGGAGCCGTCGTGATCAGGTCGAGCGAGTACTCTCGCTCCAGCCGCTCCTGAATGATCTCCAGATGCAGAAGCCCAAGAAACCCACAGCGGAACCCAAAACCAAGCGCCGCCGAGGACTCCGGCTCAAATGAGAAGCTCGCATCGTTCAGCCGCAACTTCTCCAACGCATCCCGCAGTAGCGCATGCTCATGCGAGTCGACGGTATAAAGTCCAGCGAACACCATCGACTTGATGTCTTCGAACCCCGGCAACATGTCCGCGCAGGGTCGAGCGTCCTCTGTAATAGTGTCGCCCACCTTCGTATCCGCTACATTCTTGATCGTCGCGACGAAGAAACCGACCTCACCCGCGCTCAACTCTTCCAGAACGACCGGCTTCGGCGTCATGACGCCCATGCTCTCGACCTCGAACGTCTTCCCGTTCGACATCAGCCGGATTTTCATCCCCTTGCGCAGCTTCCCATTGATGATCCTCGCCAGCACGATCACGCCGCGATACGCATCGAACCACGAGTCGAAGATCAGGGCCTGCAGCGGAGCATCCGCATTCCCCTTCGGCGGAGGCAGAAGCGTCACCACGGCCTCGAGAATCGAGGCCACGTTCAGCCCAGTCTTCGCCGACACCGCGATCGCATCATCCGCCGGGAGCCCGACCGACTTCTCGATCATCGCCTTCGTCCGCTCGATATCGGCTGATGGCAGATCGATCTTGTTAATGATCGGCAGAATTTCCAGGCCGTTCGAGATCGCCAGGTACGCGTTGGCCAGCGTTTGCGCCTCTACGCCCTGCGAAGCATCCACCACAAGAAGCGCGCCTTCGCACGAAGCTAACGAACGCGACACCTCGTAGGAAAAGTCCACGTGTCCAGGCGTATCGATCAGGTTGAGTTGGTACATGTCGCCGTCGTCGGCCTTGTACATCATCCGGACGGTGTGAGCCTTGATCGTGATCCCGCGCTCGCGCTCGAGGTCCATCGCGTCGAGAACCTGCGCCTGCATCTCGCGGGTCGTCAGCGAGCCCGTCAACTCAAGGAGACGGTCCGAAAGGGTGGACTTGCCATGATCGATATGCGCGATGATCGCGAAATTGCGGATGTGACTCGGGTCCATGCGGTGTGAAATGCCTCGATCTTCAAGGATATCACCGGCACCCCACGGACCCCGCCCTGCTAGGCCGCAGCTAAACCACCGAAGACCGTCGCGTCATCAGGTGATAGATCCCGAGTAGAATCAGCGCGCCAAAGATGGACATCAGCCAGCCCGCACCCTGATCTGGCCCATAGTGCCCGATGGCCCGGCCAATGAACGTTCCTAGGAAGCTTCCCACGATCCCGATAAGCGCGGTCATGATGAATCCCGCAGGGTCTTTACCGGGCATGATCATCTTCGCAATGATGCCGACGATGAAGCCGATGATGATCGTCATGATGATGCCGTGTCCCATCATATGTTTCTCCTTGGTACAACTTGATCGTGAAATTAGATCCCGGGCTAATCTAAGCCGTTGGATGCGGGTTTCCCGATCGCCACACGAATATTTCTCTGGGCCTGACACCACCCTTCCTTCACTCGCCTCTGCCCTCCATCCACGCCGAACGTCTTACAATCAGGTGCGGACTGCGAAGCTCGTTCGCGCCGCATCAGGAGACACAGTTGCCCCAGGGATTCCAGAGGTACGCGCATGACGGTAAGTAAGCTGTTCTTGCGTTGGTCGCTCGTAGCGGCCTGCGCCCCGCTGCTCCTCCTTACCGGATGCCCCGGTGATCCCGCCACGACATCGGCCGCACCGGGCAAGACCGCCTCGACGGCCACCGCGCCCACCCTCACCCCTGCTAAGCCGCAACAACAGACGCCATCCACAGCCGACACCGCGCAATCGAGCAATAACAGCTACAAGGTTCAGCAACTGATCGCCAACGCCGAACGCTCCTATAAGAGCGGCGTCACCAACTACCAGAACGGCCGCCTCGAAGCCGCCCGCACTGACTTCGACTTCGCCGTCGACATGCTCCTCACCAGCGGCATCGACGTCAAGACCGAACCTCTCCTCTCCGACGAGATCGAGCACCTTCTCAATGCCGTCAATGCGCTCGAGCTCGCGGCGCTCAAGCAAGGCAACGGCTTCTCGCCTCCACTCGAAGAAGCTCCCCTCGCCACCGCCGAAGAGCTCACCTTCGCACCCAACCCCGAGCTCGTCGCCCGCCTCAACTCCGAACTCAACATCACATCCGATCTCCCCCTCGTCATCAATGATCAGGTCGCCGGCTACATCAACGTCTTCTCCAACTCCGAGAGCTTCCGCCGCCACATGGCCGCATCCCTCCAGCGTGTCGGCAAGTATCGTGGCCTCATTCAGAATGTCCTCAAGGAAGAAGGTGTCCCACAGGACCTCATCTATCTAGCCGTGGCCGAGTCCGGCTTCCAGCCCCAGGTCGTGAACGCAGGCTCCGGAGCCGGAGGCATGTGGCAGTTCATGACCTACACCGCGCCGGAGTACGGCCTCACCCGCAACGGCTACTTCGACTACCGCTTCGATCCCGAGAAATCTTCCCGCGCCTACGCCCGCTACATCAAGTCCCTCTATAAGCAGTTCGGCGACTGGTATCTCGCCATGGCCGCCTACGACTGGGGTCCAGGCAATATCCAGAAAGCCGTCATGCGCACCGGGTATGCCGACTACTGGGAGCTCTATCGCCGCAACGTCATGCCCAAGGAGACGCGTGCCTACGTCCCGCAGATCCTCGCAGCCGTCATCATGGCCAAGAACCCCGAGAGGTATGGCCTCAACAAGCTTGTTCCAAGCCCCGCCATCATCTACGACACCGTCAACGTCTCCTATGCCATCGACCTCCGCCTCGTGGCCGATGTCACTAACAGCTCCGTCGCGGAACTTGTCGCGCTCAACCCCGCACTCCTTCGTCTTCGCACCGCAAGCGACATCTCCTTCGACCTTCACATCCCGCCCGGAACGAAGGATCTCTACACAGAACGCCTCAAGAACGTCCCCGAAGACAAGCGCGCCAACTGGCGCTTCCACGAGGTCAAGGCAGGTGAGAGCATCGAGAGCTTGGCCACCGATCTGCACTCGCACGCCAGCGAGATAGCCGAAGCCAACGGACTCAGCCTCAGCGATTCCCTTGCCGCAGGCGATAAACTCGTCATCCCCATCGCTGGTCCAGCAAGTTCGACGAACCAGCAAAGGTACGTCGCGCGTCGTGGAGATACTCTCGTCACCATCGCCGATCGCTTCAACATATCGACCGAAGACCTTCGTCGTTGGAACACACTCTCATCGAGAGCCATAAAGCCTGGACGTACGCTCAACGTGGCGGAGCCCATTCGACGCGCATCGTACGCCGGTCGTCGCGGCAATGCTCGTGGTCGTGGAAACCCGCGTGGATCAAGGCTTTCACGCACATCGAAGAGTTCCGGACGATCTTCGTCACGAGCCTCGCGAAGCGCTGGGGCGACCTCCGCGCACTCTTCCAAAGCAGCATCGCATGCCTCTTCTTCGAAGACATCGCACGCACGTGCGAGCACTCCATCAGCCAAAACGAAACGCAGGTCTGGCAGATAGAGCACCTCTTATAAAAGAGTGCTTGCCATCGTTGGCTCTTGCATGCATCCTGTTGCTTAGAATCCGTACCGATAACAACATCGAACGAATGATTTACATGCAATCATGAAGCAAGCAAGCGCATCGAAGATCTAAGTTGCTTCGCGGCCAGGCAGTGAGGGGAACAAATAATGGAACTGGATGAGACGATCAGGCTGCAGGCTGCAGCCGCTCATGACGATGAGACGAACGACGAGTCGCTAAACTCAAACGAGTTTGATGACGAAGAGGATGACGAAGAAGACGAGGTCACATTGACCTCCGATGATGATGAAGAAGACGACGAGGGTGCCGACACAGCCGGCACCGCGCAGCCCGGTCCCGACGCTCTCCTTCACACCGGCACTCACTCTGAGGACGCAGAGCTCGAAGCCGCTCCCTCGAACCCAGTCGATGGATACACGCCGGCTACCTCGCTATCCGAAGAGCCGGAACCAAGCGCCGCAGCAGTCAGCGTAGGCGAAGCACTCAAGAGCCTGCCATCGAATCAGCCAGCAGCAAAGAAGATGGCAAAGAAAGTCGCCTCGAAGAAGATCGCTTCTAAAAAGATCGCAGCTAAAAAGACTTTCACGAAGACAACCCCGGCGCCAGCCCAGAAAGTTGCGCCTATCAAAGCCGCTTCCGCCAAGAAGAGCGCGCCCGTGAAGGTGGTTGCGAAGGCCGCTCCAGTCAAGGCTTCTGCGAAGGCCGCTCCAGTCAAGGCTTCTGCGAAGAAGAGCGCTCCGCTCAAGCAGGCCGCGCCGCTGAAGAAGGCCGCCAAAAAGATCCCGGCGAAGAAAACGCCGGTGAAATCCGTCCCCGCCAAGAAGGGCGCAACCTTGAAAAAGGCCGCTAAAAAATCCACTCCAACATCTGCCGCGAAGAAGTCGAGTGCTCAACGCGGCGGTCAGGTCGCTCCTAAGAAGGCGACCGCCAAAAAGAGCATCGGCAGCACAAAACTACTAACGAGAGGTACTCCCTTGGCAACGAAGAAAGCAGCAGCGAAGAAGACGGCGGCTCCGGCGAAGAAGACGGTAGCCAAGAAGGCTCCGGCAAAAACAACCCCCGCTAAGAAGACAGCGGTTCCGGCAAAGAAGACGGTCGCCAAGAAGGTTGCCGCCCCAGCCAAGAAGACTGCCAAGAAGGCAGCCCCGGCAAAGAAAGCTGCGAGCAAGAAGACCGCTGCCAAGAAGTAAGCACCTCCTCGCGGTCTTACGGTCGCCCTAACAGAAAAAGGCCCGGCTCCTCACTTGAGGAACCGGGCCTTTCATCCCTACCTTATTACTTCGCCGTGGCGATCTCGGCAAGCACTTCTTCGCTGTGGTTCGCGACCTTTACGTCCGGCCACACCTTCACCACTTTGCCATCCGGGTTGATCAGGAATGTCTCGCGGCTCGCGAACTTCATCGGGCCCATGCTCTTCACCGGAACGCCATACGCATCCACAACTTTATGATCCGGATCCGCTAGCAGCTTGAAGCTGAACGTATCTTTCGCGCACCAAGCCTTGTGCCCTTCCACGGTATCGAGCGACACGCCAAGCACCACCGCGTTCGCCGCCGTGTACTTCGGCATGTCCCGCTGGAAGTTATGTGCCTCGATCGTGCATCCCGTCGTCTGGTCCTTCGGATAGAAGTACAGCACAACCCACTTGCCCTTATAGTCCGTCAGCGACACGGGCTTATCTTCTTGCGAAGGCAGGGTGAAGTTGGGTGCGACCGCACCCGGCTGAACGGAATCGCCTGCGGCAGCGTGAGCTTTCAGTCCAAAACCGCCTACAGTGACGGCGGCTGCCACAGCGGCAACACCAAGAGCTTTGCCCAGAAGTCCTTTGCGAATCATCTCTCACTCCCTATCGGTGCCGGGGTCAGAAGCTTCGCGCACAACACGAGCGCCCAGGCACGCACTAGCCATACTACGCCCGCCCCGCTTTGGTTGTGTCACGAAGCCCTCAAACCTGCGAAGCACTTTCGCCCACAATGGCGATCCCCGCTCCGTCCGCCGTCCTCACCACCGCCTCCGGATCGAACAGCAGCGTCCGCCCCGCTTCAACGCATAAACAAGTGGCCCCTGCCTTCTTCATCGCCTCAATCGTCGCCACCCCGATCACCGGCACATCGAACCGCATATCCTGGTTTGGCTTCGCGACCTTCACCACCGTCAACGCACTTCCCAGCAGTGTCTCCTCAACACCTCGACCCCGCAACAACTCACCCGCCCGCAGGATCGTCGCGTCCGTTCCCTCCATCGCCTCGACCGCCACGCAAGCCTGCCCCGCGATCACCACCGTTTGCCCCAGGTCCCACGCCGCCAGACCACGCGCCACCGAGCGTCCATAAGCCACATCCTTCTGCTCTTCATCGGATGGCCCCCGCGCCGTCAACACCCCAACCTTCGCCAGCAGAGGCTCAAGATAAGCCGTCGAGCTAATCAACTCGATCCCCTCGTCTCCAAGCACCTTCGCAATAGCCCCAAGCAGCATGTCCGTATTACGCGTTCGCAGACTCATCAGAAGCTTCGCCAGCCGCCAGTCCGGCCGTATCGAAGAAAAGATCTGCTTATGCTTCACCTGCCCCGCCATCACGGCCCGAGCCACACCTTCACGTTGAAATGTCTCGATCAGTTTCGATAACTCCCCAAGCGAAAGCCAGTGCACAATGACCTGCGGATCATGTACCGCCCTCACATCCATCTCCGCATCGGTCTCTTCCTTGATCGCCGCAACCACCACGGTCAACCCATGCGCCCGAGCCGCCTCCAGTAACAAAAAGGGAAAGCGCCCGTTCCCAGCGATCAGCCCGAGCCGCCCAGTATCGCTGATCGAAATCTCGCCCATCGAAGCCACACCCACCTACTTGATGATCCCGCGCTCACTCGCCGCAATAAACTCAACCAGATACTTCACATGCTCCGCATCAGGAGACCCCTCGAGCGTCTCCCGCATCGCCTTCAGGGCATCGCTCGTATTCATCTTCGAGCCTGTCAGCAATCGATACGCATGCCGAAGCTCCTTGATCTGCACCGGCGTGAATCCCCTCCGCTCCAGCCCGACCTTGTTCAACCCATACGCATGGTTATTCCGTTCGATACTCGTCAGCGAGAAAGGCAGTACATCCTGCGTGATCGTCGTGCCCCCACCGATATAGCTGTACTTTCCGATCCGGCAGAACTGGTGCACCGGGCAAAGCGCCCCCACGACCGCATAGTCCTCGACAATCACATGCCCCGCTAGCGTAGCCGAGTTCGCCAAGATGCACCCGTTGCCGATATGCGAGTCGTGCCCGATATGCGTATAAGCCATGATCAAACATCCCGACCCGACAGTCGTCACGCCCCCACCGCCAACGGTCCCCCGCGAGATCGTCACCGACTCCCGCACCGTGTTGTCATCCCCCATCACAAGCCGCGTAGGTTCGCCCGCATACTTCAGATCCTGTGGCGAGCAGCCAAGGCTCGCAAACGGAAACACCCTATTCCGCGCCCCTAACGTCGTATGCCCATCCAGCACCACATGCGACACCAGCCTGCAATCCTCACCCAGCACCACATCCGCGCCAACGATGCAGTAAGGCCCCACGCTGCACGAGTCCGGAACTCTCGCGCCTTCTGCAACGATCGCAGTCGCATGGATGCTCAAGCGCCCTCCGCCTCCACGGCCTTCTTCGCCGCCCGAGGCACCACCTGACACATCACCGTCGCATCGCAAACAGTCTTGCCCTCAACTGTGATCACACCCTTCATCTTTACCGCACGGCTCCGCCACTGCAGCACCGTAACTTCAATCCGTAGCTGATCCCCCGGAGTCACCGGCCGCCGAAACTTCGCCTCTTCAATGCTGGTAAACACCATCAGCTTCGAGTCCCGATCCGGAATCTCCGACAGCAGCAGAGCCCCGCCCGTCTGCGCGATCGCCTCGACCATCAGCACGCCCGGCATCAGCGGATACCCAGGAAAGTGTCCCTGAAAAAAAGGCTCATTGATCGTCACATTCTTGATGGCGACGATCCGAGTCTTCCGCTCCACCTCAAGCACCCGGTCGACAAGAAGGAACGGGTATCGGTGCGGCAGAAGCGCCATAATCTCGTTGATGTTCATCGTCTGCGGCGCGGCGGCCTTCGCCTCCTCCACCGCAACAGCCTCGCCAACATTCACCTGATTCTCATCACTCATCGCACTGTTGAGTATAACGGCACATCCCCCTCCACCTGCCCCACACCCCGATACCATCGACCCATGACCCCGAACGAAGCTTCCGGGCCCGTCACCCCACGCTTCGCGGGTGTCGACCTGCTCCGCGGCCTCTCCATCCTCTCCGTCGTCCTGCTCCACCTCTGGCTGCGCATGTACTTCGCCGGCTTCCAACTCGATCAGCACATCCTCCCGCGCCTGCAGTACATCCTCTTCCGCAACGGAGGCAACGGCGTCACCCTCTTCTTCGCCGTCTCCGGCTTCCTCATCACGCTCACCTCGCTCCGCCGCTTCGGTGGACTCGAGAACATGCGTCCCGCAACCTTCTACCGCATCCGCTTCGCCCGCATCGCGCCCCTTCTTTTATCCCTGCTGGCAATCCTCAGCGTCCTCCACCTCACCCACGCCGCAGGCTTCCGCGTCAAGGGAACCACCCTTCCCCTAGCCCTCTTCTCCGCCTTCACCTTCCACCTCAACTGGCTCGAAGCCATCAAAATGCACTCCTACCTCCCCGCCAACTGGGACGTCCTCTGGAGCCTCTCGGTCGAAGAGATGTTCTACGTCTTCTTCCCCCTCGTCTGCCTCTTGGCCTTCCGCCTCCCACGCGGCAGATGGATCTTCCTCACCATCCTCACCACCTTCATCATCCTCGGCCCCCTTGCCCGAAGCGTCTTGCCCGCGAACGACATGTGGAGGGACACCTCCTACCTGGCCAGCATGGATGGCATCGCCCTCGGTTGCCTCACCGCACTCCTCACTAACCACCTCGCAAAGCGCCCCATCAGACCAGCGCTCCTCATCGCTCTCAACGTCATCGGCGCAGCCACGATCCTCTGGATCATCATCTGGCCTCGCTACACGTGGATGCGCCCCTTCGGCCGCAGTGGCATCGCTGAAAGCACATTGGCTCTGGGAGCCTGCCTCATCATGTTCGCAACGGTTCTCCGCCCACGCCGCGGACGCCCGTGGACCGCTCCCATCCGCTGGTACGGACGCCACAGCTACGAGGTCTATCTCACCCACGAGTTCCTCATCGTCTGGGGAACTATGCTCTACGCCAAAATTCATCGCGGACCACTTCTGCTCTGGTTCCTCGCGATCCCCCTGCTCACCGCGCCCCTGGGCTGGCTCACCGCTCGCTACCTCTCCGAACCCATGAACCGTAGGCTTCGAGGTGCAGCGCCACCGGGATCTACCGTGTAGGCTACGATGGCCCATGCACCTTACGATCTCCGGCCTCAACACTGCTCCCATGAAGTTCAAACATCTCTGGGGCCGGTACGTCCACGGATTCAGACCATGGAAGCACTGCATCGGATGCCTCGTCTCAAATACCGCTCCCCAGATTTATCCAGAGATGACCGACGGCTCCATCGAACTTCAGGATCGCCTCTTCTATCTCTGTGGTGTCGGTCAGGAACGCTCTGAAAAGCTTCATCCGGAACTGGCCCGTAAGATCACGAACGTGCATCTCGCCGTGCGGCCAAGAAAAGGAAGTGTTGCCGCCACAGGATCCTCCTACGGGGTCACCTTCACGATTCAGGATGCGCAGGCTATTACCATTGAGACCTTGTCGGCGGACTTTCAAGGTCTTCCCAAAGCCCACTGGCGCTGCAAAAACTTCCAGTTTGGATACCAGATGTTCGATGTGGACGAGGTTCCGAGGGTGCCGGGAGAGATCGTGCAATCGCTACGTAAGCATTGGAGTAAGGTCCCCGGACTTGCTCTTAGGTAGCCCGAAGCCCTATTTCTTCTTCTGCAAAAGATGATCCGGATCGAACATCTCATCCGGCAGCGCGTGCCCATACACCGCCTTCGTCAGAAACCGCTGCAGTACCATATCGCCGTTGTGATATTCCGTCACCGACAGCGCCGTCGGAAACCCGTCGTACGTGTGATAGTCCTCGTACTCCTCGATCTCCTCATCGAGATCCTTGAACAGCGGATTCCGCCACTGGAACGTCCTCCGCAGCGGAAGATGTGTATTCGCATCCGTCTCGATCGTCACCGCATCATCATCCGGACTCAGCACCGTGAACTTATCCGCGATCCGCCGTTCGACCACCGAAGTCCCCTCGCTCACCACAATCACCCCAGGCCGCTTCATCCACACCGTCACCACCTGCCGGATCGAATGCATCCGCCGCCGGTTGTACTCCGTCACCTGCTTCTCCGGCAATTCCTTGCGGCCCTTGTACGTCACCTCGTACCCCATCACCGGCGTCCAAACCTGCACCACGTCCCGCACCGACCCCGGCATCAGGTTCTTCGGCGTAGCGAACTCGATCCTCTCCGACAGCGGCTCCCGCTTGTAGTCGAAGAACTGCACATTCGACCCATTCGGCTCGTTCCGGAAGAACGCCGCAATCCGCCCATCCTCCTCCCACTGCTTCATCTCGACCCACGCCTGCCCCCCAAGCGCCGTCACCATCTGGTCAAGCAGCATCTGCCCCTTCTTGCTCTGCGGCGAAGTCTCACCACTCTGCGCAACACCGCTACGCATCCCGCCAACCACTACCACCGCAAACAGCACCCATCTCTTCATCCAGAAGCTCCTAACCAACCAGCACAGCTCCACCGTTCACATTGAAGATCTCACCCGAGCAGAACCCCGCGAACGGCGTGCACAAGAACAGAATCGGCCCGGCGATCTCATCCACCTGCGCGGGCCTTCCCAGCGGAATCGTCGCCAGCACTCTCTTGGACGTCTCCGGATCGTCGAAGGCTGCAGCCGACATCTCAGTCGCCACCCATCCCGGAGCCACGCAGTTACAAAGAATCCCCTGCCCGGCAAGCTCGCTCGATAGGCTCTTCGTGAAGCTCACCATCGCGCCCTTGCTCGCCGCATAGTCCGCATGGAACGCCTCACCACGCTGTGCCGCCGTCGATGCCACAAGCACCACGTGCCCCTTCACCTTACCGCTCGGCTCCTGCACCAGCATCTGCCGCACCGCCGCCCGCACCAGTCCGAACGCGCTGTCGAGATTCGTGCCCATCGTCCCACGCCACTGCTCCGTCGTCATCGAAGCGATCGGTGCATCGTGCGATGGCCAGATCCCGTGATTCACCACCAGGCAGTCAAGCCGTCCAAACTCCTCAACCGCCGCCTCCACCAAAGCCCGTCCATCCTCCACTCCATCGAGCTTCTGCCGCACCGCCCGGCAAACCCCGCTTCCACCACAAGCCTCAACCAACGTCAACGCCCGCGCCTCAGCCGATACATAGCTGAACACTACCCGCGCCCCGGCCTGCCGAAACAGTCTCACCGTAGCCGCACCAATCCCCCGCGACCCACCCGTCACCAGCGCCACCTTACCCGCCAACGACAACCACACACCCGTCCCCTGCAAACTCATTCCCCGACCCTATCGAAAGCCCCCGCCCCACGCAAGCATCTACTCCCGCTCGCGAAACCCACGCGGAAGCCATGGCCGTACCGCCACCATCAGCCCCGCCCCAACCCAAGCCACCATCAGCCCCATCCGCAGCGATCCGTTCCATCCCGACACCGCGCCCGTCAACCATGGCACCACCCCCGACCCCACCCCCGCGATAAAGAACACCTTCGATCCCCCATATCGTGGCAGCACAAGTGCCAGCAGCATCGGATACATCGGCCCGATTCCCAGCCCCGTCACGAACGCACCCACCATTAGCGCCCACTCCGCGTGCCCCCCACCAAGCCACAACGCCCCACCACCCACCGCCACCATCCACGACCCCGACCGCAGCAGCCCCGGAGAGTTATACCGCTCGAACATCGGCGTCGAACTTACCGCTCGGCTCACCAGCAGCCCAAGCCAAAACAGCGTCGACACCGTCACCGCCCCCGCAACCCTCCCACCAACCCGTTCGGCATAGGTCGTCAACCACCCGCTCATCGAGCTCTCCACCCCCACCGTCAGAGCCACAAACAGACCCACAAGCAGCGGTAGTCCGGACAACCGCTGCGCCGCCTCAGTCCCCCTAACCGGCTCCCCGTCGCCCGATGCCCGCGCCTCAACACTCCATACCCAGATCGCATCCAGCGCAAACAGCAAACCAAGCCCGCCAAACGCATATCGGATCCCACCCGTCCGCAGCGCATGGACCGCGATCGTTGGGCATAGCAGCGCCCCAGCCACCCACATCAAGTTCAGCCTGTTCAACTCCTGCGCCGTCCCCACCACCCGTCGTCCCGCCCGCAGCAGCGTCGTCGATGTCATCGTGATCCCAAGCGCGACCCCATACAGAAAGAACAACCCCAGCGCCAGTGCCTGCCCACCGGCCCCCGGGGTGTAAGTCGCCGCCAGCACAATCGCCACACACACCAGAGTCAGCAGCGTCACACCCCGCCCCAGCGCAGCCGCCGCTCTACCCCGGCAAAGCAGTGCCCCAAGGGAAGACCCCGACCACGCCATCAGAAACAAGAAACCCGCCCCCCGGTCCCCCATCGACCAGTGCGCCACGATCCCCGGCAACGCCGCCCCCGGCAACGCCACCCCCACCCCCGTCAGTGCAAACGCACCATAGAGCACCGCCGTCGAAAACCGTTCCAGCATCTTCGAATTCGTAGCAACCATCCTCATCTCTTGGCCTTGGCAGCCTTCCGCGCCGCCGCAACCACTCTCTTCCTCTCCGCCGCCGGCAAAGCGAGTACCCGCACCACCTTCGGCGGCAGCTTCCGCATCGTCAACTCGTATGCCGCAGTCAACTCCCTCTCCCAATCCGAATCTTTGTGCGCTCCCCAGTGCCCTGCCGCCACCCAGAAGATCCTCGCCATATACGGCGCCGGTATCAACCCATCCAGTTCCAGCAACTCCCCATACCGCTCCGGCCCCGCCGCATACGACACAATGGCCTTGTCGCCCCTGTCCAGGTCGATCAGCACAAACATCTTTCCACCGATCGCCTTATCCCCCACCCAGAACACGAGGTTGTTTCCCCACTGCAGCGTCTCCACAACGTGCGGCATCTTCAACAAGAACGCCCGCGCTCTCTCCGCATCCATCGACCCTCCATGCACTGCACCGTGATCATAAGCCTGTACGCTGAAAATTCTTGTATCGTAACCCCGGCCCTCGCACTCGAACCCATCAGCGCGCAGAACCTCAGGAGCACTCATGCCGGCCATTACGAGCATCCCGCACATAGCACTCCGCACCATCCAGGCCGACGGTATCGAGATTTTCTATCGCGAATCCGGCCCGACGGACGCACCTCTACTTCTGTTACTCCACGGCTACCCAACGTCTTCGCACATGTTCCGCAACCTAATCCCCCGTCTCGCCTCGAAGTACCACATCATCGCCCCCGATCTACCCGGCTTCGGCTTCACCACCGTCCCGCCCGAACGCAACTACACCTACACCTTCGACAACCTCGCCACCACCCTCGAAGCCTTCACCGAAGCCCTGTCCCTCAAGCACTACGCCCTCTACATTTTCGACTACGGTGCTCCCACCGGCCTCCGCCTCGCCGTCGCCCACCCAGAACGTGTCACCGCCCTCATCTCACAAAACGGAAACGCCTATCTCGAAGGCCTCGGCTCCGCGTGGGACCCCATCAAGACCTACTGGGCCAACCCCATCCCCGCCAACCGCGAAGCCCTCCGCGGCTTCCTCGCCCTCGAAGGCACCCGCTTCCAGTACGTCCACGGCGTCGCCGACCCCGCCTCCGTCCCGCCCGAGTCCTACTACCTCGACCAGGCCCTCATGGACCGCCCCGGCAACACCGAAATCCAGCTCGACCTCATCCTCGACTACCGCAACAACCTCGACCTCTACCCCGCCTTCCAGCACTTCTTCCGCGAGTCCCAACCCCCCACCCTCGTCATCTGGGGAAAGAACGACCCCTTCTTCATTCCACCCGGAGCCGAAGCCTTCCAGCGCGATCTCCCCATGGCCACCGTTCGCTTTCTCGACACCGGCCACTTCGCCCTTGAGACCCACCCCGACGAAATCGCCGAAGCCATCGACGAACTCCTCACCACCGAACTCTCCCAGGAAACGCTATGACCACACCCCTCGTCCCACCCTTCACCCGTGAGACCGCCATCCTCAAGGTCCGCGCCGCCGAAAATGGCTGGAACTCCCGCAACCCCGAGAAGGTCTCCCTCGCATACACTCCTGACAGCATCTGGCGCAACCGTCACGAATTCGTCACCGGCCGCGCCGAGATCGTAGCGTTCCTCACCCGCAAGTGGTCCCGCGAGCAGGACTACCGCCTCATCAAGGAGCTTTGGGCCTTCAACGAAAACCGCATCGCCGTCCGCTTCGCCTACGAGTGCCAACACGAAGGCCAGTGGTACCGTTCCTACGGCAACGAAAACTGGCAGTTTGACGCCGCCGGCCTCATGAGCCACCGCCACGCCAGCATCAACGACCTGCCCATCGCCGAATCCGACCGCCTCTTCCACTGGCCCCAGGGTCCCCGCCCCGAAGATCACCCCAGCCTCTCCGACCTCAACCTCTAGCCCAACCGGAAACAGGCGAGACCCCGTGAGTCTCGCCCGCCTTTTCTTTACGCACCCTCCACGACATTCATCGTGCTCACCTCCACCAGCACCCCGCCCGGAGCAGCACAGTAGAACCCATACGTCTCAGGCCCGCCACGCTGCAGCCTGTCAGGCTTCGGAGCCGTATAACTCCGCCCACTCAGCTCCTCATACGTCCGGTCTACATCCAGCCTTGTCGCCTGCAGGAAGCCCACATGAAACAGCCCGGGATACCCCTGCTCCGGCGTCATGCGCTTGTCGTACATCAGCGTAAGCAGAAAGCCGTCCGAGTTCCGCAGCACGGCCAGTTTGTCGCCGCGCGTATCCAGAACATCAAAACCGAACACGGTCGAGAAGAACTCCACCAGTGCCGGAACGTCATAGGTTGTCAGGTTTGTGTGATTCAAAGTAGCCATCGCGATTCCCCCGTACAGAAGTTCCATCGCGCGGCTCGCCAAAGCCATAGCCAAAACGCACCATGCGACAGGCAGCAGCGCCTAAGCACTGCCACTATCGCCGTGGGTCCCTCCTCCGCATAGCGGACTTGACTGGACTGTGGACGAAGCATCCACAGCGAACCGGGCTTACCAATCCGGCTCAGCGTTTTTCGGCACCTTTAGGATGCCGGCCAATCGTCATCGGTCGCAGAACCTCACCTGCCGATATCAGCTAAACTCACCCCCATGCGCCTCCACCAAGCGATTCTCCTGGCCCTCCTCACCCTCCCCGCCGCCGCGCAAACCACCCTCCCCAACAAGACCGAGATCATCGCCTACGTCTTCCCCAAAGATCGCATCCTCGCCCCCAACGAAGTAGCCGCCACCAAGCTCACCCGCATCAACTACGCCTTCGCCAACGTCACCGACGGCAAGGTCGTCGAAGGCTTCGCGCACGATCGCGAAAACTTCGCCATCCTCAACGCCCTCAAGCAGCAGAACCCCACCCTCAAGATCCTCGTCTCCGTAGGCGGCTGGACCTGGTCAAAAAACTTCTCCGACGCCGCCCTCACCAAGGAAAGCCGCCGCATCTTCATCGACAGCTCCGTAGATTTCGTCCTCCGTTACAACCTCGACGGCCTCGACATCGATTGGGAGTACCCCGGCCTCAAAGGCGACGACAACAAGTTCCGCCCCGAAGACAAAGAGAACTACACCGCCCTCCTGAAGGAGCTACGCCAACGCTTCGACCGCGAAGGCCGCCGCCTCCATCGCCATCTCTACACCTCCATCGCCACCGGGGCCAGCAAGAACTTCTTCGAGCACACCGAGATGGCGAAGGTCCAGCACTACGTCGACTCCATCAACCTCATGACCTACGACATGTACGGCGGCGACAAGAACACCGGCCATCACTCCCCACTTTATGAGCACCCCGACGACCCCAAGCACGTCTCCTCCAACAAGTCCGTCCACAACTATCTCGAAGCCGGAGTCAAACCCAACAAGATCGTCCTCGGCGTCCCCTTCTACGGCAAAAGCTGGTCGAACGTCACCGCCACCAACAACGGCCTCTTCCAATCAGGCGCCCCCACCCATAATGTTTACCTCAACTACGGCAGCATCGCCTCTACCCTTCTCCAACCCACGTCCGGCTACACCCGTTACTGGGACGCAACCTCCGACTCCCCCTACCTTTACAACCCAACCACCCAGACCTGGGTAGACTACGAAGACGCCGAATCTCTAGCCCACAAAACCCTCTACGTCCGCGACTACCACCTCGGCGGCATGATGTTCTGGGAGTACACCGGAGACCCGAACAACGTCCTGCTCGACGCCATCAACGCCGGTCTCCGTCCTTAATCCTGATCGCCGCCTCTATCGTTATCATTTCGGACGCGCAAACACAGGCGGAACGCATGGAACAAGGGGTTCGGGAATTCCAATTCGATGCGTTTATCAGTTGTCGACGTGCCGACGGCACGGACCTCGCCTCAATGAAGACGCCGATCGAGCGGTGCTCCTTGCCATGGAAGCCGCGAACACAAGCTTGCAATCCGGCGATACTCCTCTACCAGAATCTGAGGACGCCCTGCACCGGGCTCTCCTCGCCGCCAACCTGCGCCACGTCCTTCACGGACACACCAAAAATGTCACAGGGGTAGCCTTCAGCCCCGACTCCAAACGCCTCGCAACGGTCAGCGACGACGACTCCGTAAAGATGTGGGATGCCGCCACGGGAAAAGAGCTGTCCTCCTGGCCAGGCCACTCTGGAGGACTTAATGCCGTCGCCTTCATGCCCGATAGTCTTGGCTTGCTGACCGCCGGCAAGGATGGTGTCATTCGTATCTGGAATATAGACAACAGGCAGGAAACACGCGCACTGCGAGGGCATGCGGCACGCGTGAACGCTATCTCACTCAGCCCCAACGGAACACTTCTCGCCACCGCGAGCGAGGACCAGACAGTCAAGCTCTGGGATACCGTCACAGGCCACGAGCTTCTCACCCTCAAAGGCCACACCCGCGGAGTGACCGGTGTCGCCTTCAGCCATAGCGGCAAGCGTCTTGCCACTGCGAGCTCGGACGCAACCGTAAAGATATGGGATCCATCGACCGGCAAGGAATTATTCGATCTCGGCCTTTCAAAAAGCACATATACCGAAGGTGCTCTCGCATTCGATCCCAACGACAGCACCCTCGTAACCCCTGGAGTGGGAGACACCATCGCGCGGTGGGATATAGCCACGGGCAGGGAATGGCCGCCCCTGAGCGGCGGACCACCGAGTGGAATCAGGTTGCTCGCCTACAGCCGTAACGGAACACTCGCCGCATCAGGTCGCGAAGGCTCCGTGCGTATCTGGCATGCCGGCGAATCGCGCTCTACCATCCGCATGCCCGGCCACTCTGACGGAATTACCGCAATGGCCTTTAGCCCGGACGGTGAGTCCCTTGCCACCGGGGACCAGGACTACCTCGCAAAGATCTGGGCAGAACCCAATTCGGAGGAGCCCGGTACCGGCTTGGCTCAGTTTCATGCGCCCGTTCGCGGAAGCTCCTCTGCCTCTGGGGGGTATCGCCTCAGAGACGCCACGGAAGGCACAGCTCCAAACACCCGGCAAGTAACGAAAGTTCTCGATGTCAGCAGCGGACGCGAAGTCCTGACTCTTCACCGCTACCGAGTCCTACGTGCTATTCCTGTCGCCCCCATCACGATAAGCCCGGACAGGAATCGAATCGCCATCTGCGAGATAGGCACGGACGTCGAGATTTACGATTCGACCACCGGAAAAGTGACCATGCTGACGGAATACAAAAGTGGTACGCGCGCCTTGGCCTTTAGCCCCGACGGAAAGCAACTGGCCGTCGCCAGCCAGGATAGGACCGTAACCATGTGGGACGCTCTCACCGGGCAGAGGCTATCCGCGTTAGACGAACCAACAGGTCCCGTCTTCGCAATCGAATACAGTGCGGATGGAAAGCGGATGGCGACGGCAGGTCCTCACATCGTGGAGGTCTGGGACCGCAAAACTGGTCGCAGGCAGCAAAGTTTCAAGAGTCAGCAGGATCGTGGCCACCTCGAATTCAGCCCCGACGGAAAGCTTCTCGCGTCGAGCAACACGTCCATCGGAATTGAGGGCACGACTGAGATCTGGAACCTCGGACCGGTTCAAAAGGTGGCAAGTGTGCCTTTGTTCAACAATGCTTCTTTCAGCCCGGACGGAAAGCAGATCGCGGGAACCAGCGGAAACGTCGCAAAGGTGGCGGACCCAGTCACAGGGCAAACACTTCTGACCCTGCATGGTCATAGTGGTGGCGTCCGCCACGCGACATTCAGTGCTGACGGCAAAAAGCTGCTGACGGAGGGCAACGACGGGTTCCAGATCTTCGATCTGGACATCCAGGATCTACTCAATCTGGCCCGCATCCGCATCACCCGTACCTCTCCTGCCTTCACCGAAGAGGAGTGCAAGCGATATTTTGCAACGTATCCATGTCCCCTGCACGACCCGGAATCATCATCCCATCGCCCTCATCCCTGATCGATCCACCACAAAAAATGCCTCGTACACTCTGAACAAGAGACTGGGAAGCGTCCTGCGTAGGGGATACTTTGAATTGTCTGCAAAGACGAAGGGTGGAACATGGCATCGATGGAACAGTACGACTTCCTTGTCCTCGGCAGCGGCGAAGCCGGCAAATACCTCGCATGGTCGATGGCCTCCAAGGGCCATCGCACTGCACTTGTGGAACGCCGCTGGATCGGCGGATCCTGCCCCAACATCGCCTGTCTCCCAAGCAAGAATGTCATCCACTCCGCCAAGGTCGCCAGCTACATGTTCCGCGCCCGCGAGTTTGGTCTACACGTCGAAAACGGCTCGATCGACATGGCCGGCGTCCGCGCCCGCAAGCGCCTCATGGTCGACGGCCTCGTCACCATGCACCTCGACAACTTCCGCAACAGTGGAGCCGAACTCATCCTCGGCCACGGCCGCTTCACCGCCCCGAAGACCATCGAAGTCACCACCGACACCGGCACCACCCGCACGCTCACCGCTCCCAAGATCATCCTCAGCACCGGCTCGAGAGCCACCATCCCCAGCATCCCCGGCCTCTACGAGTCCCAGCCTCTCACCCACATCGAGTTCCTCGAACTCGACCACATCCCCGAGCACCTCATCGTCCTCGGCGGAGGCTACATCGGCCTCGAGTTAGCCCAGGCCGCCCGCCGCTTCGGCAGCCGCGTCACCGTCCTCGAGCGCAACGCCCGCCTCGCCCATCGCGAAGACCACGACGTCACCGACCTCCTCCACAAGCTCTGCGCCCGCGAAGGCATCGAGATCATCACCGAGACCACCATCGACACCATCACCGGCCTCTCCGGCGACCATGTCACCGTCCACGCCACCCGCAACGGCGCCCCCTTCCAGATCGAAGGCTCCCACCTCCTAGCCGCCACAGGCCGCACCCCCAACACCGAAAATATCGGCCTCGACCTCACCGGCGTCGATCTTGGCCCCAAAGGAGACATCCAGGTCAACGATCGCCTCGAGACCACAGCCGAAGGCATCTGGGCTGTAGGCGACTGCGCCGGAAGCCCACACTTCACCCACATCGCCTTCGACGACCACCGCATCATCCGCGACAACCTAGCCGGAGGGCATCGCTCCACGAGCGACCGCCTCGTCCCCTTCTGCCTCTTCACCGACCCCGAGTTCGCAAGAGTCGGCCTCAGCGAAACCGAAGCCCGCGAACAGCACATTCCCTACCGCCTGGCAAAAATCCCCATGTTTGCCGTCCTCCGCACCCGCACCGTGTCCGAGACCGAAGGCTTCATGAAGGCCCTCATCGCCACCGACAGCGACCGCATCCTCGGCTTCACCGCCTTCGGCATCGACGCCGGCGAGGTCATCGCCCCCGTACAGTTAGCCATCACCCAGGGCATCCCCTACACCGTCCTCCGCGACTCCACCTTCACCCACCCCACCATCGCCGAAGGTCTCACGGTTCTCTTCGGACGCCCTCTCACCACGCCCAAGCCCTAAAACCAGACCAAATGTGAGGTGAAAAAACTGTTGCCGTAAAACAAACATATGTAGTAATAATGCACACAAGCATAGGAGAACCAGCATGCCGAACGCAAAGCTGTCCAAACTCGAGTTCCAGATCATGGAAGCGCTCTGGGGACGCGAAGAGGCGTCCATCCGCGATATTCAGGAATCTTTCCCCGAAAAAGGAAGGCCTGCTTACACCACCATCCAGACAACCGTCTATCGCATGGAAACCAAGAAGGTCATTCGCCGCGTCCGCAAGGTCGGAAACTTCCACGTCTTCGCAGCCGTCATCTCTCGCGACACCGCGCAACACACCTTGATCGACGATCTTCTCGCCCTCTTCGGAGGCCGAACGCAACCTGTCATGGCCCATCTGGTCGAATCAGGGAAGCTGTCGCTCGAAGACGTCAAGGAAGCCGAAAAGGCTCTGAGAAAGCTGTCCAAGAAGGAGACGCTATGACCACGCTGACGACCCTCTCCGCCTTTCTGCTTACCCCTCTCGCGGACCACCTATGGCAGTCCACCCTCGTCGCAGCCCTCGCCTGGCTACTCGCGACAGCCCTCCGCCGCAACCACGCGCGAGCCCGCTACTGGATCTGGATGATCGCCTCGATGAAGTTCCTTCTCCCCTTCGCCCTCCTGATCTCCTTCGGCGCGACCCTCCGCACCAAAACCCTTCATCCCATCCCGACGCCCGCGCTCTCCGCCGTCATCGAGCCCGTCACCGCCATGGAGGACAGCTTCTCGATCACCTCCTCCCATCCCACCGCATCGTCGCTCACCCCAGCGTCTGCTCTCACGCCCCACCACAGCGTCCTACCCTCGATCATCCTTGCCGTCTGGCTCTCCGGCTCGCTCTTCCTCCTCGCCACCTGGCTCCTACGCTGGTCGAAGGTTCGCTCCACCGCCCACGCCGCAAGACCGATCGACCAGATCAACGGCATCCCGATCCTGTCCTCCGCCTCCATGCTCGAGCCGGGAGTCTTCGGCATCGCCCGCCCGGTCCTCATCCTCCCCGAAGGCATCACCGACCGTCTCACCACCGCACAGCTCAACAGCATCCTCGCCCACGAGCTCTCCCACATCCACCGCCGCGACAACCTCACCGCCGCCATCCACATGGCCGTCGAAACCCTCTTCTGGTTCCATCCCGCCGTCTGGTTCATCAAGTCCCGCCTCCTTGAGGAGCGCGAGCGCGCCTGCGACGAAGCCGTCCTCCAGTCCGGCAACGAGGCCGAGGTCTACGCCGAAAGCATCCTCAACGTCTGCAAGTTCTACGTCGAGTCCCCGCTCACTTGCGTCTCCGGAGTCACCGGCTCCGACCTCAAGCAAAGGATCGTCCGCATCATGACCGCCCAGATCGCCGACAAGCTCGACCTCAACCGCAAGCTCCTCCTCGGCCTCACCGCTGCCGTAGCTCTCGCACTCCCCTTCACCTTCGGCCTCGTCCACGTCAAGAACGTCCACGCCCAGATCGCCGTCCCTCAGGATCTGACCAAAGACATCTCCGGCACCTGGCAAGGCACCCTGCACGCTGACCGCGATCTCCGCGCCGTCCTCAAGATCACCAGGGCAAGCGACGGCACATGGAAATCGACCTTCTACAGCATCGACCAGGGCGGACAGGCAACACCCGTCCCCACCACGACCTTTCAGGACAAAATCCTGAAGTACGAACTTCCCCTGTTTGGCATTAAGTATGTGGGCACGCTGAGCCCCGACGGCAAGACCATCACCGGGGAAGCCTCGCAGGGCGAAAAACCTCTTCCGCTCGTCTACACCCGCACCACCCCCGAAACCGCATGGGCCATCCCCGAGCCACGCCCCCGCACCCCGCCCATGGACCCCAAGGCCGACCCGTCCTTCGAGGTCGCTACCATCGAGCCCACCGCCCCCGACGAGAAGCGCAAGATGCTCATCTTCGATGGCCACGACTTCAAGGTCGTCAACCGGCCCCTCAGCTTCCTCATCTCCTTCGCCTACAGCGTCCAGCTCAAGCAGATCGTCGGCGCTCCCGCCTGGTACGAAACCGAAAAGTACGACATCACCGCCGTCCCCGACACTCCCGGCGCCCCCAACGTCGCCCAACTCCGCAGCATGGTCCGCAAGCTTCTCGTCGACCGCTACAAGCTCACCCTCCATCACGACAAGCGCGATCTCTCCGTCTACGTCCTGAGCGTCGCCAAGTCAGGCCCCAAGATGACGAAGGGCGAAGACGACCCGAACGGCCTCCCCGGCTTCCAGTTCCGCGGCCTCGGCAAGCTGAGCGTCTTCCACTCCACTATGCCCGAGTTCGCCCAGATGATGCAGGAGTCCATCCTCGACCGTCCCGTCGTCGATCAGACCGGTCTCGCCGGCCGCTACGACTTCCCTCTAAACTGGGCCCCCGACGATTCGCAGTTCGGCGGCGCGGCAGCCAGTGCTCCACCTGCAACCGACACCGAACCTCTGCCCAACCTCTTCACCGCCATCCAGGAACAGGCCGGCCTCAAGCTCGACGCCACCCGGGCCCCCACCGACGTCCTCGTCATCGACCATCTCGAGAAACCTTCCGAAAACTAAGTAACAAAGTAATCAGTCAGCAGACGCCGAAACCCATCGTCTTACGTCCATAAGTCCAAAGGAACAATCGGGCCATCCTCACCGTACCAACGGGAAAGCAGCTTTTCCTTCCATCGAGCAATCGCCCGACAGCACTCTCGTTCTCAAGGCAAGCCAATCCTCAGAAGGATGCGCGTCATGACCAGCAACTCGAAGCACCCGGGAAAGATCTTCCTGAACCTCAGCACCGCCGCCGTCCTCGCGCTTCCTCTCACCTTCGGCCTCATCCAGGCTCCGCGCCTTTACGCCCAGACCGCACCCGCCAATCCCAAGGACATCGCCGACACCTGGCAGGGCACGCTCCACGGCGAACGCGATCTCCGACTCGTCGTCAAGATCACAAAGGATGATAAAGGCGGCTACAAAGCCGCCTTCTCCAGCATTGACCAGGGCCCCGGGAGCATGCCCGTGACCAAAATCACCCTCGACGGCTCCGACGTCAAAATGACTCTGGAGCAGATCGACGGCGTTTACACCGGCAAGCTAAGCCCCGACGGCAAGACCATGGACGGCACCTGGACCCAGGGAGGACCCAAGCCCCTCATCCTCACCCGCGCCACCCCCGAAACCGCCTGGGCCATCCCGGTCCCGCCCCCAAGACTCCCGCCCATGCCCGCCGACGCTCACCCCGTCTTCGAAGTCGCCACCATCAAGCCCAGCAAGCCCGACGCCCCCGGCAAGATGTTTCGCGTCCAGGGACGCAAGTTCAACACCCTCAACACCACCCTCAGCGAGATCATCTCCTTCGCCTACGGCGTCCACGCCAAGCAGGTCGTGGGAGCACCAGCATGGGTCGAGACCGACAAGTTCGACCTCGAAGCCGTACCCGATCTCGAAGGCACTCCAAGCGACCGCCAGCTAAAGGAGATGACCCAGAAGCTCCTCACCGACCGCTTCAAGCTCACCTTCCACAAGGACAAGAAGGAACTCTCCGTCTACGTCTTAGCCGTCGCAAAGACCGGCCCCAAGCTCGAACAGAACACCGAGAATCCCGACGGTCTTCCCGGCCTCTGGTTCCGCGGCCTCGGCGTTCTCAACGTAACCAACGCCACCATGAAGGACTTCGCGGGCCTCATGCAGTCCGCCGTCCTCGACCGCCCCGTCGTCGACCAAACCGGCCTCACCGGCCGCTGGAACTTCCGCCTCAGGTGGACCCCCGACGACTCGCAGTTCGGCGGCATGGGAGCGAAGATCCCCCCCCCCACCGACGCCGCCAACGCCCCGCCCGCCCTCTACACCGCCATCCAGGAGCAGATCGGCCTCAAGCTCGACCCCACCAAAGCTCCCACCGACGTGATGGTCGTCGACCACGTAGAAAAGCCCACCGACAACTAGACTTGGTTCCAGCAATTACTGCCGTCGCTGTTGCCGTTGCTATCGCAGTTAGTTCGAACCACCCCGAACTCGGGTGCCCCATCTTCGTCGACAGTCTCACCGTCGACTAAGGTGGGAACAAAAACCGCCTAACCGCGAGCTCTGGCAGTTACCGTCGTACTCGCCTTTGCTGTTGCCTTTGTAAGTTTTACGCCGTCATCCTGAGCGAAGCGAAGGACCCCTGTATTTCGTTCTAGCAGTTGCCCATTCTTGATCGCAGCCGCAAGACCGGACACCATCAACCAATAAGGAAAACAAGGACGCGAAAGACGAAGCGATGGCCAAACGACGAACCCATCTCGCCCTACGGCTAATACTCGCCCTCGCGGCCATCGCGCCCCCGGCCGTAGCCTCCGAGTACCACGGCCAGATCCTCTTCGGCGGTCTCGCCCTTCCCGGAGCCACAATCACCGCCACCCAGGGCACAAAGAAGCTCTCCACCGTCTCCGACTCCGCCGGCAACTACACCTTCGCCGATCTCCCCGACGGTCCATGGAAGATCGACGTCGAGATGCAGCTCTTCACTCCGCTCCACGCCGACATCACCATCGCCCCCGCCACCTCCCCCGGCAAGTACGATCTCACCCTCCTTCCAATCGACCAGCTCCTCGCGCAAACGAAGATCCTCAAAGCTCCTGTCACCCCTCTTCCCGCCGCTCCCAAGGCCGTAGCGAAGAAGCCCGACGGCAGCCCCGCCGACATCCCCAAACCTGCCGAAGACACCCCTCGCCCGTCCGACGGCTTCCTCGTCAACGGCAGCAGCAGCAACGCCGCCACCACCCAGTACGCGCTCTCACAGGCCTTCGGCAACCAGCGCCCCGGCACCAAGGGCCTCTACAACGGTGGCCTCGGCCTCACCCTCGGCAACTCCACCTTCAACGCCCGCCCATACTCCATCAGCGGCATCCAGACCGACAAGCCCTCCTACAACCTCGTCACCGGCCTCGCCAGCATCGGCGGCCCCATTAAGATCCCCCACATCCTTCCCCAAGGCCCCAACTTCTTCGTCGCCTATCAGTGGAGCCGCATCAACACCGCCGCCACCCAGTTCGGCCTCGTCCCCACCGCCGCCCAACGCACCGGCGACCTCTCCGGCGTCGCCACTCCTATCTACAACCCGCAAACCGGCCTGCCCTTCGCCAACAACCAGGTCCCGGTAAGTACCCAGGCCGCCGCCCTCCTCGCGCTGTATCCCTTGCCGAACATCCCCGTCACCAGCACCTACAACTACCAGATCCCCGTCCTCAACAGCAGCCATACGGACTCCCTCGAATCCCACCTCGATAAGACCCTCGGCCGCAAAGACCAGCTCTACGGCACCATCAACTTCCAGAGCATCCGCTCCGGCAGCACCAACCTCTTCGGCTTCACCGACCGCACCAGCACTCTCGGCCTCAACACCAGCATCAACTGGTCCCACCGCTTCAACCAGCGCCTCTTCACCTACGCCAGCTACAAGTTCAGCCGCTTCCGCACCCTCACGACCCCCAACTTCGACAACCGCCAGAACATCTCCGGCGAGGCCAACATCACCGGCAACAACCAGGACCCCGCCAACTGGGGCCCACCCTCCCTGAACTTCTCGAGCGGCATCTCCCCCCTCACCGACGCCCAGAGCGCCTTCAACCGCAACCGCACCGACGCCTTCTCCCTCTCCGCCGCCATCTACCACGGCCACCACAACATCACCGTCGGCGGCGACCTCCGCAAGCAGGAGTTCAACTACTTCACCCAGCAGGACCCACGCGGAACCTTCGCCTTCACCGGAGCCGCCACCCAGGGCATCACGACAGGCTCCGACCTCGCTGACTTCCTCCTCGGCACACCCGACACCAGCACCATCGCCTTTGGCAACGCCGACAAATACCTCCGCCAGCCCGTCTACGACCTCTACGCCGCCGACGACTGGCGCATCCTTCCCATCCTCACCATCAACGCCGCCATCCGCTGGGAGTACGGCGCCCCCATCACCGAGATCAAAAACCGCCTCGTCAACCTGGACGTCGCCCCCGGCTTCATCAACGTAATGCAGGTCCTAGCCTCCGACCCCGTAGGCCCTCTCACCGGCAGCAACTACCCCACTTCCCTCCTCCGCCCCGACCGCACCAACTTCGAGCCCCGCGTCGGCGTCTCCTGGCGTCCCATCCCCGCCTCCACCATCGTCGTCCGGGCCGGCTACGGCGTCTATCACGACACCTCCGTCTACCAGTCCACGACGCTCGCCCTCGCCCAGCAGGCTCCCCTCTCGACATCCCTAAGCGTCACCAACACCCCCACCTGCCCTCTCACCCTCGCCAACGGCTTCACCCCCTGCTCCCAGACCACGGCCAACACCTTCGCCGTCGACCCGAACTTCCGCGTGGGCTACGCCCAGACCTGGCAGCTCTCGGTGCAGCGCGACCTCCCCGCCGCCCTCCAGCTCACGGCAACGTACTTCGGAGCCAAAGGCTCCCACGGCCCGCAGGAGTTCTACCCCAACACCTACGCCCTCGGCGGCACCGACCCCTGCCCGTCTTGCCCATCCGGCTTCCTCTACAAAACCTCCAACGGCAGCTCAATCCGCAACTCCGGCCAGATCCAGCTCCGCCGCCGTCTACGCAGCGGCTTCAGTGCCTCGATGATCTACACCTACGCCCACTCCATCGACAACGACGCCTTCCTCGGCGGCCAGGGCCACGTCACCTCCAGCGCCCAGACCGAAGCTACCCCAGACCCCAGCGCCTCCGTCGCACAGAACTGGCGCGACCTCAACGCCGAGCGCTCCCGCTCCAGCTTCGACCAGCGCCACCTCCTCAACCTCACCGGCCAGTACACCAGCGGCGAAGGTCTCGGCGGAGGCGGCCTCATGGGCGGCTGGCGCGGACGCCTCCTCAAGGAGTGGACCGTCGTCACCACCATCGCCGCCGGCTCCGGCCTCCCCGACAACCCCATCTACTTCGCCGCCATCCCCGGAGCAGCCGCCTTCAACATCATCCGCCCCAACCCCACCGGAACCCCTCTCTACATCCACTCCGGCAACGTCCACCTCAACGCCGCCGCCTTCACCGCTCCTGTCGCCGGCCAGTTCGGAACCGCCGGCCGCAACTCAATCGAAGGCCCCGACAGCTTCACCCTCAACGCCTCCCTCGCCCGCACCTTCCGCCCATCGAAGAAGATCTTCCTCGACGGTCGCATCGACGCCACCAACCTTCTCAACCACGCCGTCTTCACCGCCTGGAACACCCAGATCAACAGCACCCAGTTCGGCGTCCCTGTCTCCGCCAACGCCATGCGCAGCATGCAAGCCACCCTGAGGCTGCGATTCTGATGAAAACCCTTCTCACCACCCTCACCACCCTCACCCTCCTCACGACCTCACTGGTCCACGCCCAGCAGATCGGCTCGAATAAAAACCCCGACGGCACCGACACCTACACTCTCTCCGTAAAATCCCAGCTCGTCGTCGAAGCCGTCACCGTCAAGGACAAGCAGGGCAAGTTCATCCCCAACCTCACCGCCAAAGACTTCACCATCACCGAAGACGGCGCCCCCCAGGTCATCAAGTTCGCCGAGCACCAGGACCTCGCCACCACCTCCGATCTCCTGCCCGCCTCCAAGTCTGAAGACGAAGAGATCACCCTCTACAAACGTCTCACCCGCACCCAGATCACCCCAGCCATCGTCGGAGTCGGCCCGGACCGCTACAAGAACCACCGCCTCCTCGCCCTTTACTTCGACATGACCGCCATGCGCCCCGCCGACCAGCTCCGCGCCCTCACCGCCGCCGAGACCTTCCTGCGCACGCAGATGACCACCGCCGACCTCGTCTCCATCCTCCGCTACCAGGGCGGCTCCGTCGACATCCTCCAGGACTTCTCCGCCGACCGCAACAAGCTCCTCTCCATCCTCACCACCATGATCGTCGGCGAGGGCCAGGGCTCCGTCGAGTCCGTCGACGACGCCAGCAGCGCCGACACCGGGGCCGCCTTCGGCCAGGACGACAGCGAGTTCAATGTCTTCAACACCGACCGCCAGCTCTCCGCCCTCCAAACCGCCGCCAAGATGCTCGGGCAGCTCAACGAGAAGAAATCCCTCATCTACTTCGCCAGCGGCCTCCGCCTCAACGGAATCGACAACCAGGCCCAGCTCCACGCCACCGTCGATACCGCCATCAAATCAGGCGTCTCCTTCTGGCCCGTCGACGCCCGCGGTCTCGTCGCCATGGCCCCGTCAGGCGACCCCACCCAGGGCTCGCCCGGCAACGCCGGCGTCTACAGCGGAACCGCCGCCCAGGCCAACACCACCAACTTCCAGCAGTCGCAGGACACCCTCTTCGCCCTCGCCGGCGACACCGGCGGCAAGGCCCTCTTCGACAACAACGACCTCACCCGAGGCATCGTCCAGGCCCAGCAATCCATCTCCGACTACTACCTCATCGGCTACTACACCACCAACACCGCCCAAAACGGCCGCTTCCGCAAAGTCAACGTCACCCTCGCCGACAACCAGGCCGCCACCCTCGACTACCGCAAGGGCTACTACGCCGACAAGCAGTTCACCAAGTTCACCACCGTCGACAAGGAGCGCCAGCTCGAAGACGCCCTCATGCTCGACAACCCCATCACCGAGCTCTCCATCGCCATGGAGATCGACCACTTCCAGCTCAACCGCGCCGAGTACTTCGTCCCCATCGTCGTCAAAATCCCCGGCCGCGAGCTAGCCCTCGCCAAGCGCGGCGGAGCCGAGCACACCCTCATCGACTTCGTAGGCGAAATCAAAGACCTGGTCGGCGGCACGACAGTCTCAAACGTCCGCGACAACGTCAACATCAAGCTCTCCGACGCCACCGCCGCCGACCTCGCCCACCGCCCCATCGAGTACGACGCCGGCTTCACCCTTCTGCCCGGCAAGTACATGATCAAGTTCCTCGCCCGCGACGACGAAACCGGCCGCATCGGCACCTACCAGACCACCTTCGTCATCCCCAACCTCAACAAGGAACTCCAGCGCATCCCGATAAGCTCCGTCATCCTGAGCAGCCAGCGCGTAGACCTCAAAGATGCCCTCTTCGACGTCATGAGGGGCAAGGATAAAGAGAAGGAAGTAGCCGTCAACCCGCTGGTCACCGAGGGCAAAAAGCTCGTCCCCAGCGTAACGCGCGTCTTCAGCACCACATGCGAGATGTACGTCTTCCTGCAAGCCTACAAACCCCAGACCCCACCCGCAACCTCGGCACCCACCCCACAACCCTTCTTCGCCTTCGTAACCCTCTACCGCAACGGCGCCAAAGCCTTCGAAAGCTCCCCCACCGCCGTCACCGCCAACGCCACCTCCCGCCTCGGCACCACACCCCTGAACTTCAACCTAGGTATGAACGGCCTCCCCCCCGGCGAGTACGATTGCCAGGTCACCATCCTCGACCCCGCCACGCAGAAGGCAAACTTCTGGCGAGCTCCCGTCTTACTCGTCCAATAAGCCGACATCTGTCTCATCACGGTGTCATTTCCGAAAACGCCGTCTTGCGAGAAGAACGGATGCCGAGTTGACTTATGAAGGGCGATGTCCCTCGAACCAGTGTTCATTCATGAGGTTCAGGAACTCGGGTGTGATCGGGAATCCGGAAGCTGATCCTATTACCGCGTCGATCCCGCAGCGGGGGCAGTCAGCCGTGAGAGCTTCTCTATCTTCTATCCAGTCCACGATCTCTGAGGGTGGATAGATGGACATGCAGTAGAAACATCCGCAAAGAACGCTCGCTTCGACCTCAGCACGGTTCTCGATGCAGTGTTTGTGAGCGCGTATGTAGTCAGCTTGCCTTTCAATCACGCTCGGCCTTTCGTACTCGCGCCTCACTTCGCGAGAACTCTGCCATGAACTCCAAACGAAGCCGACCCTGATCACAAACCAGAGAAAGATCAGTTCGGCGGTAAAGACGAGAAATCGAGTTTGCCGCCAATGACTATGGAACTGCTGTCCAGCGCTGAAGGGGACTATGATCGCAATGTTTATCAGCAGGGCTACTCCTGCCTTAGAGGCAGAAGACTTGCACGCTTTTAGGCGCGCAGCGGCATGTTCCTCAAAGTCAGCCTGCTCTTCTTCTGTCCACTGCTCTTGAGGCTCAATACCAAACATCCCTACACTCTAAAGGGTCATCAGCTCTGTCTCCAATGACACTCCCGGAAAGTCGTTGTTGTCGGCAACTTCACTGCTGAGGCCGTGCTCTCCACCATGCATCGGAGAGGAATTCTGTAGGAATGGCTTCGTCGCCAACCTCGAACCCTCTGGATTCAATCTCCTTGAACCAAACGTGACGGAGTGCACTGGGAAGGCTTTTGCCGCACCACGGACAATGCTCAATCGCGATGAAACCGGAGCCTCCGTCGAGCACTCGAATGCCATACTCCCGAAATTTTGGCACAAACAGGATGGCAGTCTCGCCTCCCGCAAGATTGGTCGTCATCATGTCACAGCAGTGCTCGTTCACTCTCATCCCAATTGCTAAAGGATAACCTCCCGAAAGTCAGTGTTACGGCAATGGCGACCTTCCGATTCTTAGGTGCAGTCATGCCGGATTAGTATCGGTAAACGCCGATACTCAAATCGCGCAGAGAAGGCCGCAGGATGCAAAAAGGTTTTACAAGAAGACCGAAAGCAGAAGAGCCCGCCGCCAACCACGGCAAAAACTACATCACTCCAGCCGGGATCGAACGCCTGAAAGATGAGCGCCACTTCCTGCTCACCAAGGACCGCCCGGCCGTAGTGCAGGTGGTGGCGTGGGCTGCGAGTAATGGCGACCGCAGCGAAAACGCCGACTATCAGTACAGCAAGCGGCGTCTGCGGCAGATCGATGGACGCGTTCGCTTCCTCACCAAGCGAATCGAAGCCGCGGAGGTGATCGATCCGGAAGCTCCAAGAACAGGCCAGCGGGCGACAAGAGCCTTCTTCGGAGCCACCGTACGCTACGCGAATGCCGCAGGTGCCGAAAAAGTGGTCAGCATCGTCGGCACCGATGAAGTCGATCTCGACCGCAACCACATCAGCTGGGACTCCCCCCTCGGCCGCGCACTCATGAAAGCGGCAGAGGACGACGAAGTGGTTCTTCGTGCGCCGGGCGGCATGGAAACCCTGACTGTGCTGGAGGTGCGATACGAGCGCATCTCCGTGGAACCATTCCACGTACCGCCCGCGTCCGATGTCGCGACAAAAGGCCTCGATCGCTGACACTCAATAAGCAAAGCTCCCGTCGCCTGGGATCCAATCCAATCAGATCGCTGGCCAAAGATTCCGCGCCGGACTAACTCCCTCCAGCACCGAACCCAGATACAAAATAGTCGACTCCGCAAACCACCTCGACACCAACTGCACCCCAATCGGCAGCCCTTCCCCACTCGTGCCAAACCGGATGGACAACCCCGGAAGCCCCGTCACGTTGAACGGCACCGTCGCGCTCAGGCTATGCGCCGCCGGCACCCTCTGCCCGTTGATCACGAACTCCGACAGCCCATGCGCATGCGCCGGAAGCGGCAACACCGGGCAAAGCAGCGCGTCATACCGCTGGAAGTATTCCGCGAACCCATCCCTCAGCCTCTCCGCCGCCTGCTCCGCGAGCACGAACTCGACCATCGTCGTATCCGGCGTCGCGAGCATAGCCTTGGAGATCGTGAACATCTGGTCCTCATGCCCGGCAGTCACCTCCGCGAACGCAGGCTTCACCTCCATCCGGTGCAGCTTCCAGAAGATATCAAGCGCATCCTCCTGCTCGAGCGCCGGAATCCGAACCGGCTCGACGACACAGCCCGCGCCATGCAACGCCTCCGCCGCCTTCTGCACCGTCGCTGCAACCTCGGCGTCGATCGGCCCAAACCCGGGCTCAACCAGCCAGCCCACCCGAATTGGCTGCACCGGTGACGCCCCCACTCCCACGTCGAAACGGAGAGGAGTCGTAGAGAAGCTATCCGCACCATCCGGTCCAGCAAGAAGCGAGTACGCCAGGGCCACATCGCGAACGCTCCGAGCCATCGGTCCCACATGCCAGTTGCGGCGCGGCACCCGAGGCCAAACTCCCGTCATCGGGATGCGCCCATGCGTAGGCTTGAACCCGATAATGCCCGTATTCGCCGCCGGCCCGCGCACCGAGATCGCAAGATCCGTCCCAAGCCCAAGCGGAGACATCCCCGCTGCAATCGAAGCCGACTCGCCGCCGCTCGACCCGCCCGGTGTCCGATCCACGTTCCACGGATTGTTAGACCGTCCCGTCAGCAGGTTGTCCGTCTCGGTCGAGTAAGAGAACTCCGGCAGATTCGTCTTCGCCAGCAGAATCGCTCCAGCACTCTTCATGCGCGCCACACTCGTAGCATCTGCCTCCGGAATCCGGCCCTTGAAGATCGGCGAGCCGCGCTGCGTCAGAAGTCCCTCAGTATCGATCGAGTCCTTCACCGTGAACGGAACCCCATGCAAAAGACCTAACTCACCCCCCGTCATCACCTCTGCCTCCGCCATCTTCGCGGCAGCAAGCGCCCCATCCGCGATCGTCACAACCGCATTGAGCTGAGGGTTGACGGCCTCGATGCGGTCAAGGTGCGCCCGCACCACCTCGACCGGCGAGACCTCGCGGTTCCGAATCAGTTCAGCCAGCTTAGTCGCGTCGAAGTAAATCAAATTAGATCTCATAGTCTTTTCTTTCCGTTCTATTCGCCTTGCAGTTGCAGTTAGTGTTGCCGTCGCCATTGTCCCTTTGGTTGTCATTCCTGAAGGGAATCTGCGTTTGCCGTTGCCCGCTTTACGTCGTCATCCTGAGCGAAGCGAAGGACCCCTGTATCTCGCCGTTGCCTTTGTTCTTGCACGAGGTTCTATGCTCCACCATCAGGAAAGCCATCACCAAGGCTCGCCATTCCCAAACGACCAATCATCCCGGTCCACAAACACCAAACTCACAAACACGTCCTCACGCCGCACCCCCAGCCGACGGTTCAGTTCATCCGCCATCTGCCGGAAGAAGGCCTGTTTCTGCTCCTTCGTATTGCCGACTGTGCTGGTCACCTGGATAAAAATCAGGTCGGGCGAGCGCTTGATGTTGAGGAAGTTTGGATCGAACACGAGGTTCTCCGGGCTGTGCTCGCCGACGACCATGAAGCGGTCGCCATCCGGGGCCTTCAGCACTCCCACAATCCCCCCGTACACAATGTCGGCCACAGTGGCGCGATACTCGGTGGTCTTTCCCTGAGCCAGATCGATACGTGCAAACGGCATGACATTCTCCTTGTGTTGCAAAGTTCGGTGAAGAAGAAGCGAAGCGGGCGACCGCGCCTGTGGAGAAGGCTCAGTCGCGAAGAAAAACGAGGGCTACTCTCATTAACCTACCGGCCACTTGGTAGGCTAATGAGTAGATACTACCTGCCACTTGGTAGATTCTCAAATTCGGAATATTATTTTTCCTTAGGACATCGAGGCATAGGGTGAGTTCAGATTCACGGGAAAAAATCCTGGCGGCCGCCAGGCTGGTGGCGCAGGCGCACGGCTATAGTGGGCTCAACTTTCGTGATCTCGCCGAAGATGTCGGCATCCGCGCCGCAAGCATCTACCACCACTTCCCCAGCAAAGCCGATCTCGCCACGGCGGTAGCCAAACGCTATTGGGAGGACGCAGCGTTAGGCCTCGAAGCTCTCCTGGTCAAGTCCGCCGATCCTCGCGCCGCTCTGCGACAATATCCCCAGACCTTTCGCTACGCGCTCGAGAACGAAAACCGCATGTGCCTCAGCGGCTTCATGGCCGCCGAATACGACGACCTGCCAGGCCCTGTAAAAGAGGAAGTTCAGAGATTCGCTGACGTCAACGTAGCCTGGCTGAGCAGGCTTCTTTCCGCTGCGAAGATGGTCCCCCCGAAAGAGAGCGAACTACGCGCCCGCGCCATCTTCGCCGCCGTCTCCGGCGCTCAGCTTATGGCGAGGAGCCGCTCCGACATCGCGCTCTACGACGCACTCATCGAAAACTACCGCGCGTCCGGTCTTTTACCGGCGTAAGCGGGACGAACAACATCATCACTGCGGCGTCCAGTGCACATGGCTCCGGAACAGCCCATCCACAAACCCGATCTGGTAGACGAGAAACAGCCCAAAGCAGACACTCGCCAGCCCGGAGACCACCGTCAGCGACCGCGAAAACTTCTTCCCGGTAAGCGCCACCGGAATCGCCATCGCGGTCGTCATCAGCATCATTCCAACCACGGTCCCGAGCCCGAACACCACAAGGTAAGCAACCGCCCACGCCGGACTGCGAATCATCGAAAGTACAAGCAGAGCGACCGCAGCCGATCCAGCAAGTCCATGCACCAGCCCGATCGCCAACGGCCTCATTAGGTGAAACCATCCATACCGCTCGAGCAGCCGCCCACGCCCAACGGGAGCCTCGATCGAATCCTTCTTCCAAGAGGCCGGAGCAAACCGCTCCGTGAGCCTCTGAAGCACCCCGGTAAGGTTCAGCACCCCAAGCAGGATCAGCATCGCCGCCACAGCCATCTCCATCGACAGCCCAAGCCGTGGAGGAATCGTCAGCTTGAACAGGATGATTGCCGCCCCGACTATGAAGATGGTCAGCGTATGCCCCAACCCCCACATCATCCCGATAAATGCACCCTGTCCCACCGAACGCTCCCGGCTCACTATCGTAGAAACCGCCACCACATGATCCGGATCCGTCGAGTGCCGCATCCCGAGAAAAAGTCCGAGGCCAACGATCGCCGCAAACGAAGCCAGATGCTCATGCGCCAGCGTCTCAATCCTGGCAAACAGATTCCCCGATGAGCCGATAGCAGGAATCGCCGCTCCCGCAATCGCCAACCCGGCGAGGAACATAGCCGAAGACGAAGCCAGCGGAAGCCAGCGGTGCATCCACGGAGCATCGCTCCTCCATCGCGAAAGCAGCCCTCTCGCACGAACCATCAGGATCCCAATGCCAATCAACACCGCCGCCAGCCCAAGACTGAACGCCACGATCAGGAACAACCCAAGCCCCACCCGATGCAGCGAAACCGCACTCAGCAGCACTACAAGCGCTGCGGGACAAGGAATAATCCCACCGGTAATCCCAAGCACGATCAATTGCTTCAGAGGAACTGTCTTCTCATCCGCAGGACTCGCAGCAGTCTCGGTGACCGGATCCCGCCGCACCGAATACCAATGCGTATGCAGCACTCCCTCCGCATGCTCCTCAGGCTCCGAAAGTCCAGTCCAAGCCCGCAGAAACAGGTAAGCCGCAAGCACAGCGATCACAAGCCCGGAGAAGATACTCAGCCACGGATAGATCCTCTCTGGAATGACATACTTCGACGCATACAGTACCACCGCTCCCAGCAGGTACACCCCCGCCGTATGCGCCGCTGTCACCAGCAATCCCAATCCAACCGCATGCCGCGTCCGCCCCCGCGAGCCAACCAGATAGGCCGCCACGATCGTCTTCCCGTGCCCGGGCTCGAGAGCATGCATGGCCCCAAGACCAGCGGCAAAGAAGGCCGCGGTAATCAGAAACCAGAGACTAGTCTCCTTGGTCGTAATCAGCTCCGTAAACCGGCTTCGCGGAGTGGCCTGCTTATTCGCTTCCAGAAGAAGCACAGGAGCAGGTGCAGCCACCACCGGAACCGTCGCAGACGCAACCTCTGGCACAACCGCAACTGCTTTCGCCCTAACCGAACCAGCTTTCTCTGCCAGCATCGGAGCCAGGCCCACAACAGAGTAGCTAAACTCCGCCTCCAGATCCTGTGGAGGACTACTCAACAGATCAGTCGGATAGTTCGTAAGCTGCCCGCTGCGATCCACCATGTACCGCTGTTTTCCCTCGAGCGTCACCCCGCTACCAGCGGTAACGACAATCTCCTTCCAACCCGCATGCCCCGCGAAGTTCCCATCCGCGTAATGCAGCCGCAGCGGCCCATGACCCTTAGTCCGAATTACCCCCCGATACACCACCCCGATCTTCATCGTAGGCAGCCCACCCGCTCCGGGGGGAAAGATCACCTTCTCCGAAGCCGCTACCAGACGCACCGGATCGCCATTCACCTGAACCGTCAGGTTCTTACCCCAGACCGAAGCCTGCTTCGCGAGATACTTCGGCAGAAAAGCATCCCCGACCTGCGCCACGATACCTGCGTCTTGAATCTCCTGGTAGGTCGGAATCTCGGCAAAATCGACGATGTACCGCACTTCAACTGCATCCCGCTCCACGTGAATCCCGGCATAGTGGTTGATGCTGAAGTTCCCCATCGGATGAGCGAGGCACACCTGAGCCATCGCCACCAGCATCACCGCCGCCGCGAAACCAATCCTAATGCGCATCTGCTACTCCGGCGGCCGTAACCGTGGCTCCTGTCCCGTGTCCTTCGAGCCCTGCAAGCATCTTAGCCGCCTGCCCCGCGAAGATGACATGGAACCCAGGATTGATCGCCAGCGCCCGCTTCAAATGTGCGCTTTCCTGTGCCGTGTCTCCAAGCGCCCCGTAGATCAACCCCGCGTGATACTCCATCAAAGCATCCTGCGTCCCCATCCGCAGCGCCTTCTCCATCTCTTCTTTCGCTTTCGCCGCCTGCCGATTCTTCAGCAGAGCCCACGCCAGCGCATCCGAGGTGTACACATCGTGCCGCACCTCTAGCTCCTTCTGTGCGAGCACAAGCCCATCCGCCAGTTTTCGGTCATGGTCCGCATAAAAGAGTGCAAGCTCCCGGTTGAAGACCTGCTTGTTGATCGCGCTCAGTTTTCCGATGTATTCCACCAGCGAGTACTCCTTCTCCGCCTCCGCTTTATCCCCACTCACCGCATGGACATCCCCAAGCGCGGCGATGTAGATCGGTAGAGGGATGATCGAGACCGCATCTTTATAGAAAGAGATCGCCTCGGGGTAACGGCCCTGCGATGCCCGGATCTGGCCCATCGCTGCCAGTGCCCGGTGATACCGCGGAAACGCACTCAGAGAAGCCATCTCCTCCCGTTCCGCCGAAACCAGATCTCCCATCTGAAAGAACTGCTCGCCCAGCATGAACTGTGTCCACGCCAGATTCTCCGCAGGAAGGTGCAGTTCTTTGGCAAGCTGAATCGCCTTCTCCAGATCCGCCGTCGCCTGCGCCGTATCTCCTCTAATCCAGTCCAGCCCAGCCCCATGGCTCGCCGCTAGAAACGCAATCCCCAGATGTGGCCTCCCGTCCCGAGGCTCGGTCAGTTGCTCATAATATTTCCGCGAAGCTGCATAGTTCCCCATCTCAAGCTCCGCATCCCCGGCAGACGGGTACGCGAACATTTCCGAAGGCTCCAGCGCAATTGCCTTCGCCGCATCCTCCCCTGCCTCGCTGAACTTATGCTCCGCAAGATGCACCGTAGCTAACTGCGTATAAGCCGGAGCAGCGTCCGTATGCGTCGACTCCAGCTTCAACGACTGGTTCAGCGCTGTCTCCGCCAACTCGAAATAGCTGATGTCCCCCGTCTCCCGAGCCTTCTGCGCATACGCCGAGGCAAGCCGGTTGTAGTTCATCCAATAGTCTGGATCGCGCTTCAACTGTGCTTGATAAAACCAGATCCTCTGATCCGCCGGATCCACATGCTTAACTGCGCCAGCCGAAGCACTCGTCCCCTGGCTCCAGCCCAGCCCCGAACAAGCAGCGAAGACAGCAAGGGCCGGCCACCAGAGCCGGCCCTTCACATTCATATCCGTGTGAGTCATGGCCCGTTCCTTACTGCTGCGGAGGATATCCAATCGTACCCGGCTCACCAGGCAGCGGAGCCGGATTCGCGACATACGGGAACGTCGTCAGGAATGGCTGATCGTTACCGACTGTGACATAGTTCGCAATCGTCGAGTCCGGCTTGATGAATTGCGTCCCTTGCAGCACTACATTCACGCGACGATCCGTGCATGTCGTTGTGGGTGGATTGAATCCACTGCAATCAAGCGCGACACGCGAACCTAGCGAACCACCACCCGGAATTCCCGAAGGGAAGTGAACATCCGAGAGCTGACGCAATAATTGCAACGGCACATCGATCGACGAAAAACTCAGCGTACGCCCGTTCTGCAAGCCGAATTGCCCAATCGCTGGATTGCTTGGATCGAGGTCGAGATCGAATCGCAGTACGTCTGGCAGAAGCGCAATACGCAACAGATCCTTGCTCGGATTGTTGAAGCTCGCCGGCAGAAGCAGTGGCGCTCCGTTTGGAAGGGCCGTCAGACCAAGCGAGGTCAGCACAGCCGCGCGTCCCGCAATCGTGTTTCCACTCCCGTCATTGTCGACCGTGGTCAACGCATCAGGAATGAGAGCCGAGTAGTTCGCGACATCGTGTTCGGGAATCTCGAAGTTCTCCGCATCGCGTGCCGCGCCCTTTGGGATGAAGATCGTCGCAAATGCCTGTTGCCCCTGACGCTCGAACTGCTGGTAGGTCTTCGCACCCTGTCGCGTCGGGACTCGAGAGCTCACCGTCGCCCAGACGTTGATCTTCGAGGATGACCCACGCAGCATCGACTTCGGTACCGACACCACGAGCGACGTCACATTGAATCCGGCGAAGCTATCTACTCCTGACGTTCCATCCGTACGCACGGGACGACCTCGAAATGTCCCAACTTGGCGGAACAAGTCCTGCGTATTATTCAGAATCCGGTTGAACTGCGCGAAATCGAACACAAATGGATCGTCCCGCAGTCCAAAATACGCTTGCACCGCACCCGAAGTCCCGAATACCGTTCCGAATTTGCCAGTAGCGGTCGGAGCCGAAGAAAGCAGTGTGTTCCGAGCCCCGGTCGTTGTCGGAAGCGCCGGACCGTAAATCGACGCAGTCTGCGACTGTCCTGCTTGGTCGAACACCGCCTGGATCACCAGGTCTTCCTTCGCGTCGCCCGTGTTATCGATCTTGAACTGATAGAGAAGGTCTGGCGAGAACGCATAGCTCGCGGCCTCGGAGGAGTTCGAGAAGGGATTGACGTTCATGATCAGAACGCACCGCGTCGAATCGTTGGGATCAGTAAAGACATACACGTCGGTGAGATCGCCTTCAGGGATCCCATCGACTGTTGGAGCCTCACGGTGGTCTGAAGCAAACACCTTGGGTGAAACCATCGTGAACGTCATCGCAGCGATCGCAACCGTCGCAACTCCTCGAATCCAGCCCATTTTGCCCGTCATATCTAGCCTCCTTGCTGTCCCCTAACTATCAAGAAAATCGACCGATATCATCTATTGCTTTTGCGCCGATGCCATAAGAAGGTTCCTGTCATCCAGGCCCACCATAAGAACCTGTGTAGAGGACACCGGATAGTAGCTGAAGTCATTGCCGCCAAGCGCAGCCTGTCCGCGCCCGTTCGGATCAGGAGCAAATAAAAATCCAGTGATCGTCGGGTAGGTCATGGTGTTCGAACCATCTGTGTAGCTGAGCGTTCCGCTCGTCAAGGTCTGTGCCGCCCCGACGACGAACTCCCCGCTTCCTGTGACGATTCCCTGCCCCTCGCCTTTCAGCGTGTAGAAGTAGCTACCAGGCGACGTGAAGCCCGACCCCTGTGCATACAGCGTGCCGGTGCCCGTACCGTCAAAGGCGGTCAAAGCGGTCGACCCCGTCTTGATCACCGAGGCGGTAAACGTGTCCGTCACCGAGCCGGAATCTGTGATCTTGAAGGAAGCCACGCCACCGGAAACTGTATAGGTCCCGGTCAATGGAACACTGGAGTCGATCCCAGAGCCAAGGTTGTAGTCGGCAATCCCGCTCGTAATGTTGCCCTTACCATCCGCCACGAGGCTTCCCGCCACGAAGTAATCGCCATCGCTCGAATCGGTTCCGGCCGCGGAAAAGATATAAGTCCCGCTCAGGTCAGCCGTCGTTAAGGTGGCCGGGGATGTTGTGGTGGTGTTGTTTGCGCTATTGCTGCCGTTGTTACAGGCAGTCAGGAGGAGGGCAAGCGCGGTGGCGCCTAACCCTTTCAGAACCACTGGAACCCTGTTGACCATCATCATCAAGCCCGCCCTTTGATCTACTAACGTCCCGGATCGAATCCCGGTTTTCCTACGCGTAACTTTTTTCAAACTTTGTGTCGAACGTCCGAGCGCTGGCTGCGAAGCTCAAGCAAGTCGCGCAGGGTAAAGCATCGAAAGCATGAACTGCATCAGAGACGCAGCCACTCCCGATTCCCTTGCTTGGATAGGTTCCAACCGGATCTTCCCTAGGTCATCGCCTCAAGAAAACGCTCTGCTGTCGCCAAAGCCAAATCCGTGACAGCACCTCGCGCCCAGACTCTTCGCTTGCGATAGGAGATTACGAATGCACATCCCCGCTGGCAACAGGAAAATGGTAATCGACCGGAAAAACTTCTCGTCTAAACCGATCTGGCACCGGCGTTATCCAAACACAGCCGGAAATGCGCCCAAACGCATCAACGCCCGAACACATGTCCGGGCGTTGTCTGCAAATTCCGACTTGAACTTTACAAATGAATGGTCGGGACGACTAGATTCGAACTAGCGACCTCACCCACCCCAAGGGTGCGCTCTACCAGGCTGAGCCACGTCCCGACTGTACTGCCCGTTCGCGAAGTGTGCCAACGGTGGGGTTATCCTACAGACCTAAGTGTACACGAGCGACCCGTACAAACCGAGGCGAACAACCGCGAAAACACTCTACTCGGGGGCCACGTACTCCTTCGGCAATGCACCACCCTCACCAAAGAAGAACTCGTTCATCTGCTCCACGAGAAACTCCTGCGCCTCGCGTGTCCAAGGCTGCAGTCGGTATTCATTCAAAAGCATCTTCTGCCGCTCCACCCATTCGCCCCACGCCTTCTCCGACACGTTCTTGTAGATCTTCTGACCGAAATCAGAGTCGAACGGCGGCTCTGCCAATCCCTTCATCTCCGCCTTGTACTTCGCGCAGTAAACCATGTGATCCATCAATAGCTCCCTTAACTCCATACTACGTTGTTCCCGGGCCGCGCCTACCGGACGACAAGCCGCCGCAGACGACGGCCGGTCTCCACGAATTTACCTTTGACAACGCCACACAGGTATATGTTCGCGTCACCAAATCGTAACGTTTGCCTGTGGAAACAAGAAATTTTCAGTTGGAAACAAAGATGTTCGCTTTTGCTTTGCCATGACCTCACAGGCAGCTATTTATCTCAATGATTCTATTAGGCCACAATGCCCAAAGTGAACCGACGAAAGTAATGCTGCTCCGCATTCCTCATCTGGACTGGCTTGGACTGTCCAAAGCGTTCCACACACTTTTCCACAATTTAGCCTGCTAACAGCGCGAAAGGGAGGCCCGTGGGGACCTCCCTTTTCACTACTCCAATCGTACTCAATGGAGCTACTTGGCAGCCGGTCGAGCGGCAGGCGTGGTGGCGCGGGGACGCGGGGTCGCAGTCGCCGACGGTGCCGACGGTGCGGGAGCCGCTACGCCCGAAGTCGTGTTGTAGGCCTGAACGACAGCCTGCGACACATCCGTTCCCTGATTTGCCCAAAGCACGTTGCTCTGCTGACCTCCCACGTCCAGCAGAAGCGTATATCCATTCTTCTGGCAGTAGTCGCGCATCGTCACGGAAACCTTCTGGGCGACCTTGCTCAGCGCTTCCTGCAGGTCGGTGTTGTAGGCGTTGGTCGCATCTTCCGCGTCGCGATTGAGCTGCTTTTCCTTTGTGTCGATCGTCCGCAGGCGCGACTGACGATCCTCGTCGGTCATCGTCGCAGGGGCTGCCTGAAGCTGCTTCTTCAGCGATTCCACTTCGCCCGACTGCGTGTCGATCTGCGCCTTCTTCGGCTCATACTTCTTCTGCACTTCCAGCACGCTCCGCTGGCCCTCGTTCGTCGCAACGACCGCCTGCTCGAACGCGATCAGTGCGATCTTCGCCGGGATCGCCTGCGGAGCGACCGCCGCCGGGGCCGCTGCAGCGGGAGCCGGGGCGGGTGCGGTCTGAGCCACGCCAGACAGGGTGGACAAGGCAACGATTCCCGCGCCAAAGGCGGAGACAAGACTTTGAGTGCGATTCATGCGGGGTAGAACTCCTTGCAAATCAGATAAGATCGAGAATTTTCCGGGGGAAAAACATCAACCGGCCGCTCTTCCCGGCCACGCCCTGTTTGACTCACCCAAATCGCGCTGGTCACAACGCGGCACCCTGACCTTTGATTCCACCCGGGATGTGCAAACGGAGGGCCCGAAAGAGGCGCTCCAAACGCACCAGGAGCAGAACGAGCCAGGGAGCGAGAGAACTACCAGAACACCTGAATTATAGGTGTCCCCAAACACAGGGTCAAACGGCGAGCCCCCCGAAACCGGCACCAGACAAGCCTTCGCGCCACTTCAATTCGTCCTCGTGACATACGCCTCGACTCCCGGGTCCGGAACTCGAACCGTGGCCGCCACTTCCGCCGAAGGTTCTTTATCCGGCACCGGCAGCGTCAGCCGAACCCAGCTTCCGGTCGGCCCCTTGAACGAGATCACGTTCGCCGCTCCGTATCGTCGTTTCAGATCGTTCTTCATCTGCAACGCATCGTCCGGATCCATGAAAGCCCCGATCTGCACACACCACTTCGCTGGAGGCACCACCGCACCGGCCAGTTCGAACGCCTCCACCCGCACCTTCCCCACACCAATCCTATAAAGGCCGGCCGCCTTCGCCGCCCCAAGTGAAAGATCGATGATCCTTCCCGGGATAAAAGGGCCCCGATCGGTGATCCTCGCGACGGCCACCTCTCCGCTTGCGAGGTTTGTCACGCGCACGATCGCCCCCAACGGAAGCGTCCTGCTCGCGGCAGTCATCCCGTCCTGGTCGTATACCTCGCCGTTCGCACTCCTGCCGTGGTTGTAGTTTGGACCATACCAGCTCGCAAGCCCCACCTCACTCGAAAGCAGAGACGCATCAGCCGGAATCACAGGCGTGAACTCTGGGACCCGCACTGCTCCAACACTTGTATCCGCACCACGCGATCCAGCACCTGACGCAGGTGACGGATAGCTCGGTGCCACTGGAGGCTGATAAGCCCGCGTATCGTGATGGCACCCGGCGAGCCCCATTGCCGCAATCGTCAATAAGCTCACCATCACATAGCTCGGACTCTTCCGCAGCGTCATCACCTCTTCGGCCCGTCTGCTGTATATGGCGATGAGGGTGGTGGAGGCGCGGACGCCGTTCCACCCCGCCGGTCGTCCATCTTCTCCGCAAGGCGATGAAGCTCGATCGCAGCAGCCCGCAGCGCCTCGGAACTGTTGCGCCGGACATCCGGAACCACCTCGTCGTTGATGTAGTTGACTAACCGCTTCAAGTCTTCCTCGACTCGCGCGCCTGCGTCCTGCAGCTTCTGTTCCCACGGCCTCTTTGTCTCGCCCGTCATAGCGCTACCTCGCTGCTCCTACGATGCGCCTCTTTCGGAAGCTCGTGCTCACAACTTCGGCACCGGAACCCTTCACGTCAACGACGCCACACCCGGCTCTCTCGCGAAATCGGCTTCGAATCTACACTTTGCGCTGAGATCTGTCCTTCGGGTAGGTCCTTTCGGCAAAACAAGCATCACACTTCCTAGACACCAATAGAACGAGGACGAGACTTTGAACAAGAAAACACCCAGGAGCCACAACCAGGCTGCGGCATCCCAACCCCTTCGCCGCCCTGCCCTCGCGATCGCCGCATCCCTCGCTTTTGCATTTGCCTCGAGCGTCGTGGCCCAGCAGGTCAACTCTTCTCCGATCCTCCTAGCCGGGAACTCCCTGCCTGACTCCCCAGGCGCTCTCCTTGCCGCCTCCGCCCGACCCGATACTGAAGGAACGTCCTCCTCTCTCACGACGCTCCTCGATCCCGCTTGGCGTGACAGCGGCCAGTACACATCGGCGACGAAGCCCATGGCCGCCCGAACGGACAAGTACATCGCCCCCGGCCAACCCGCCCCGCAACTCTCCGTCGGAAACAAGGTCTTCCTCGGCCTCAAGGACTCCGTCTCGCCCCTCGCGGCCTTCGGCTGGCTCATCTCCTCAGGCTATGAGCAGGCGACCAACGGCAGCCCGAACTACGGCGGCAACGCCAGGGGATTCGCTCAGCGCCTCGGAGCATCGGCGGCTCGCGCCAGCTCCGAGTCCATCTTTTCTGACTCCATCGCCGCCAGCATCCTCCGCGAGGATCCCCGCTACTACCGAATGGGCCGTGGCAACAGCCCCCTAAAGCGTGGCGCATATGCAATCTCGCGGGTCTTCATCAGCCGCACCGACAGCGGGCGAGCTACCCCGAACATATCTCTTCTCGCAGGGAACCTCGGAGGCGCTTTCCTCACCAAGGCCTACTACCCCAGCTTGAACACGAGCAACACGGAGGTCTTCAAGACTTTCGGCGGCTCACTCGCAGGTTCAGCGGTTGGCTTCGGAATCAGTGAATTTCTTAGTGGCGCCCTCAACATCATCCACAACTCCAAGTCCGTACCGGATTAGAGTGCGACCTGTCCACAAAGAGCAAAAGGCCCCTGAAATGGGCCTTTTGCATACTGTCGACTCAAGTCAATTGAACGCCGCCGAAGCCCCTACGCTCAGCAGAAGAACCAAAAGCCACCAGCCCACAATCACCGCCGCAGCCGACCCCATCTTCACCTTGGCAACCACGGCGGTCCCAATGATCAAGAGCACCATGTTCCAGATCCCAATCACATCCAGAAACCCCAGCCCCGTACGCAGCCACGGCGCCGAATCCGCCATGTAGTACCCAACGTTTGTCCCAACCGGCTCCTTCAGATTGAACGAATCGGCATTGTTCCCGAAGCAAAGCGTTACGATCTCGAGGACACCCGAGAGCAGTCGAGGCAGCGAAGCATAGATCCACACGGCGAACATCTGACCGAAGCTCGTCCTCGCTCCCAGCCCGAAGTTGAAACTCCCCCAAAGCACGAGAGCCCCAATGGCCGAAAACAGAAGAATCAACACCGGCGACGCATAAGAGATGTACTTCGTCACCTTCGCCGAGATCGCGACGCGCGTCGCCCGATCGGCCGGCGGAAGCGAATTCAAAGCCTCTTCCTGCTTCGGGCTCAGGTGAATCTGATTCTCCGCAACTTGTTGGAAGCCCACCTCCCGATCGATCGTGAACGTCGCCGCTGTCGTCACCACCACAAGCAGAACAAACGGAAGCCACCACGTCGTGCTTCGCAGAATGTCAGCGAATGTCAGCGAAGGCGCCATAAACATATCCACCACGCGCTCCGCCTCGCTCAACGGCTTTGCACCGACCACCTCGCTCATCGCGACTCCTTACCGATCTGGCGTTCAGCCGGATTGTAGCCGCGCGAACCCGCCTCGAAAGGAAGAATCCGCAGGCACCTTCGCCTCGGAATCAGCAGCAAAAACAACAAGGCCCCCCGGGACCGGGAGGCCTCACTGCACAGCCATGGGAGAACCTTACTGCATCACAACGCCACCCGCGTTCTTCTTTTCCTTCTCGAGTTCGTTTGCCTTACGAGCGCCCATCGCCTTCTGGATCCACATGTCCACCTGGGCCATATCGTCCTTGCGGGCGGCTTCATTGCCACACTCAAGATCGGCCTTCCGGCGAAGGGTCAACTGCATGTACTGCATCGCATCGTCGTAGTTCGGGTTCAGCTCGATCGCCTTATTCAGGTACTGAATGCCCTCGGTCACTAGGCCCGTATTCGCAGCCTGCAGCTTGGCGCAGGCGTCCTTGCTCTTCTTCGGGTTTCCGTCGCCAGCGTCGGTCAAGCCGTCTGCCGCCAGGATCGCAATGGCATTCTTGTACGCAAGCGTCCAGTTCACGAATCCAACCGTGTAATACGCTTCGGGGTCGTTTGGCGCAATCGCAATGACCTTCTTCTCATATTCCTTCGCTTCATCAAATTTCTTGATGTTCCGGTCAATCGACGCGATCTGCTTCAGCGCCGTCAGATCGTTCGGGTCCTTAGCCAGAACCGCATTGAAGCCATCCAGCGCATTCTGCGCGATCTTCAGGTTCTCGGGGGTTTCGAGGTTCGGCACCACCTGCGAGGCGTACGCCGTCGCAAGGTACAGCTTGGCATCCTGATACGCCGGATCCAGCGCGATCGCTGTCTGAAAGTGGTTCGTCGCGTCTTCAAAGCGCGCACTCTTAAAGGCTTGAACGCCCTTGTTGAGCTCATCGCGAGCCTTCAGCTTGTTACAACCGGTCGCGCTACCCAGGGTCAACGCCAACAGTGCGGCCGTAACAGGAATCCGTGCAGTCAGTTTCATGGGGCGTGTAGTCTCCTTCAAAGGCGCGCAGTGCGTCGGACGTGGGATGTCGGAAGTCGAAAATCGAATCAAGAGCTAAGGTTTTCGTGCTTGCCGTTTGATTGTAACGGCAAGATGCGAAAAGTGACTAGAGAAGAAACTGCCTCGCCACTTGCACGAGACAACTGGAAACAGTGCGCCCGGAGAAATGCTCAACTCCTTGTGATGCGATATATACAGGAGCTTCATATGTCCTGCCAAATTTCACTTCTTCGGAACCTGCATCGCGACATCAAGCCACGCCATGAGCAATAATCCTCAGCGAGGCCATCCAGCACAGTCTGAGGTTCCGAAAACGGCGTGGACCGCCGCTCTTCGCTGCTCCGCAACGATAGCCAAAGAAAGCGCTTTCGGCAAAAGTAAACTTGTAATGTCTGCCCGCCAGCATGCCAGACCCACGTAAGTCCAGGAACGAATCAGTTTTCGACGCGAATCCAAAGCCAGCAACGCAGCATGCCAGTTCGCGACTCAGGGCAGCCGCTTGAGGAGATCACCTTGTTCAGGACCACACACCCCGCAGCACTGCTCACAACCCTGGCATGTCTCGCCCTGGTTTTCTCCGGCTGCAAGGCCACCGCACCGCCAGCACTACCTCCGCAGGCGATGCCGGTCAAGGTTTCGCCTGTCTCGCTCACCCCTGTTCCTAATAGCGACACCTACGTCGCCACCATCAAGAGCCGTCGCTCCGCCACCATGCAGCCGCAGGTCGACGGTAATATCACCCGCATATTCGTAACCTCTGGACAAAGCGTCAAGGCGGGCCAGGTACTCATGCAGATCGATCCCCTCAAACAGCTTGCGACGGTCGAGTCGCAACAAGGCCTTGAGTCGCAGCAGAAGGCGATGTACGACTACAACAGGGCCGAGGTTGAACGTCAGAAGAACCTCTATCAGTCCGGCATCACCTCACGTCAGGTCTACGATCAGGCTGTGCAGGCCTTCGAGAACGCCAAAGGTTCCTTCAACTCGTCCGCCGCCTCCACCAACACCCAGCGTGAGCAGCTCGCCTACTACCAGATCCGCGCCCCATTCGCGGGAATAGTCGGAGACATCCCCGTTCACCAGGGCGACTACGTCTCCTCCACTACACTCCTCACCACCCTCGACGAGAATCAGCAGCTCGAGGCATACATTTACATTCCCACCGACCGCGCCGGCCTCGTCCACACCGGAATCCCGGTTGATCTCGTAGACACCTCCGGCACAGTGACCACCCGCTCTACCGTCTCCTTCGTCTCTCCTCAGGTCGACAACGGCCTCCAAAGCATCTTGGCGAAGGCGGAAATTCCCTCGTCCAGCAAGCTCCGTAATCAGCAGATCGTGAACGCCCGCGTCACCTGGAACACCAACCCAGCCCCGGTCGTACCCATTCTCGCGGTGACCCGTATCGGCGGCCAAGCGTTCGTCTTTGTCGCTCAACCCAAGGGAGACGGTTTCGTCGCCCACCAGGTAGCCGTCACCCTCGGCGAAACCGTAGGCAACAACTACCCCATCCTGGCTGGCCTCAAGCAATCCGACCGGGTCATCCTCTCCGGCCTCCAGTTCCTGCAAGAAGGAGCACCCGTAAGGCCCTTAGCCTAATCGCCTCCCGGTCTTTTACTCCCTACTCCCTCTTACCTACTCCCTGCACTGAAGGCCCTCCCTTGGTAGATTTCTTCATCCGACGCCCCATCTTCGCCACGGTCTTCGCACTCCTGATCGTGCTTGCCGGCGCCGTCTCCATCCCGACGATCCCCATCTCGCTCTATCCCGAGCTCGCGCCCCCGCAGGTTGTCGTTACCTGCAACTACGTCGGAGCCAACTCCGCCATCGTCGAATCCGCCGTCACCATTCCTCTCGAACAGCAGATCAACGGCGTCGAGGGCATGCGCTACATCAACTCCACAAGCTCAAACGACGGCACAAGCTCCATCACCATCACCTTCCGCACCGGCTATGACCTTTCCATCGCCGCCGTTGACGTTCAGAATCGCGTCGCGGCCGCCCAGGGACGCCTTCCCGCCGCCGTCAACAACACCGGCATCACCATCACCAAGGCGAACAGCAACTTCGTCCTCACCGCCGGCTTCGTCTCGCCCGACCACTCGCTCTCGCAGGCCTTCATCTCGAACTACCTCGACGTCTACGTCAAAGATTCCCTCAAACGCGTTCCCGGCGTCGGTGACGTCCTCATCTTCGGCGAGCGCAAGTACGCCATGCGCATCTGGCTCAACCCGGCCCTGCTCGCCGCCCGTCAACTCACCGCCCTTGACGTCACCAACGCTCTCGCCGAGCAGAATGTCGAAGTCGCCGCAGGCCAGCTTGGCCTTCCGCCATCTGACCCGAACCAGTCCTACCAGATGGCTGTCCGCGTGGTCGGCCGTCTCTCCGACCCGCGCGAGTTCGAGAACATCATTCTCAAAAACGCTACCACCACGACCAACGGCTCCGGCCTCGTGCTCCTCAAAGACGTAGGCCGGGCCGAGATCGGCGCCGAGGACTACAGCACGAGTCTCCGCTTCTCAGGAAATGAGGCCGTCGGCCTTGGCATTCAGCAGCTCTCGAACGCCAATGCCCTCGACGTCGACAAGCAATGCCGCGCCGTCCTGGCCGAGCTCAAAAAATCCTTCCCGCCGGGCCTTGAGGGCATCATCGCGGTCGACACGACGACCGTCGTCTCCGATTCCATCAAGGAAGTCGAAGTCACCATCGGCGAAGCCATCGGCATCGTCATCCTCGTCATCTTCCTCTTCCTCCAGGACTGGCGCGCGACCATCATCCCCGCCGTCACCATCCCCGTCTCGCTTATCGGAACCTTCGCCTTCATCAAGCTTTTCGGCTTTTCCATCAACTCCCTCACCCTTTTCGGGATCACCCTCGCCACCGGTCTCGTGGTCGACGACGCCATCGTCGTCATCGAAAACGTGCAGCGCCACCTCGAGGACCATCTGACGCCCGAACCCGGCGTCCCCGTCAGCGCAGCCATCCACGACCCCCACGAAGCCACCAGCGTCGCCATGGCTGAGGTGACCAGCGCCGTCATCGCGACCTCGCTTGTGCTTATCTCCGTCTTCGTTCCCGTCAGCTTCTTCCCCGGAACCACCGGCATCCTCTACAAGCAGTTCTCCCTAACGATCGCCTTCTCGATCGCGATCTCCGCCGTCAACGCCCTCACCCTCTCGCCCGCGCTCTCGGCCATCCTCCTTCGCCCCGAAATTCGCCACGGCGGCCTTCTCGGCCTGATCGACAAAGGAATTAAGCGAGTCATCGCCTGGTACGCCATAGCCGTGACCTGGGTCGTCAAGGTCCGCTACGCCGTCCTGCTCCTCTTCTTCGCCGGCTTGGCCGCCACCGCCTGGATCTACAACCACGTCCCCACCGCCTTCGTCCCGGCCGAAGACCAGAGCTACTTCCTCCTCATCATCCAGACACCCCCCGGAGCCTCGCTCTCCTACTCCTCCGAGTTCGCCGACCGCGTCTCCATCGAGGTACGCAACAACGAGGACGTCTTCGGCACCTTCTCTATCATCGGCTTCTCGCTCTCCGGAGGCAGCAGCCCCAACTCCGGCATCATCTTCGCCCCTCTCAAGCCGATCGATGAGCGCACAAAGAAAGGCCCCGGGCACTCCGCCCACGATGTCGTGACATCGATCTCGCCCAGGCTCTTCGCCATCCCCGGCGGCATCGCCTTCGCTGCTGAACCACCCGCCATTCAGGGCATCGGCTCCGTCGGCGGCTTCCAGTTCATGCTTCAGGACGCAGGCCGAAACACCTTCGCTGACATCGACCGCGTAGCCCACACCATGGTCGGCGAGGCCCGCATGCCCGGAGCCGGAGTCGCCAACCTGAACACCACCTTCACTGCCAATGACCCGCAACTCTATGTCACCATCGACCGCCAGAAGGCGAAGGCGATCGGTGTCCCACTATCCCAGATCACCGCCGCCATGAGCACCTTCATGGGTTCCACCTACGTCAACGACTTCGACTTCAACAACCGCGCCTACCGCGTCTACGTCCAGGCAGACCTGCCCTTCCGCCGCACCGCCCAGGATCTCCGCCAGTTCTATGTCCGCTCAGACACCAACCAGATGATCCCCCTCGACAACCTGGTCGTGGCAAAAGAAACCTCCGGTCCCCAGGTCATCTTCCACTACAACCTCTTCCGCTCTGCCGAAATCGACGGCTCCCCGGCTGAAGGCCTCAGCTCCGGCCAGGGCCTCGAAAACATGCAGAGGCTCTTCGACAAAAATAAGCTCCAGGGCATGACCTTTTCTTGGACCGGACTCGCCCTCGAAGAGATCGAGTCCGCCGGCAAGGCGACCATCATCTTCGGCCTTGGCCTCCTCGTGGTCTACCTCACCCTCTCAGCCCAGTACGAGAGCTTCGCCCTTCCGTTCATCATCCTTCTCGCCGTCCCCACCGCCATCCTTGGAGCCCTGTCCCTGATCGCCGCCCGCGGCCTCGTCGATGACGTCTACGTCCAGATCGGCCTGGTCATGCTCATCGGTCTCTCTGCCAAGAACTCGATCCTCATCGTGGAGTTCGCCGAGCAACAGCTCGCCGAAGGCAAATCCATCATCGACGCCGCCATCACCGCCGCCGAACTCCGCCTCCGGCCCATCCTCATGACCAGCTTCGCCTTCATCCTCGGCGTCCTTCCTCTCTACTTCGCCAGCGGTGCCGGAGCCAACGGACGCCACTCTGTCGGCACCGCCGTCGTCGGAGGCATGCTCCTCTCCACAGTCCTGAACCTCTTCTTCATCCCTGTCCTCTACGTCATCCTCAAGACCCTCCTCTCCACCTTCAGCCGCCGTGAGTCAGTCTCCGCAACCCCGAAAACAACATAAACGGACCTTTCGCACCCCATCCAGTCCATCGTGTAGGCATCAATCTGCATCTACGCGTCCAAGGGAGAAGCGTTCCCACGACGTGCCGAACCGGCAGGTACCAACCCACGTAGTCGGCCCCTTTGCTTTACACTCACCTAGGCGCTCGGTATCGTTGATCTTTGTGCACCGGGTATTTTGCAGCACACATCTCAAGTTTGAGCTTTTAGAAAGCATCAGGAGAAAGTCATGGCAGCAGTAGACGAAAAAGTAAAACAAATCATTGTCGAACAGCTTCAGGTGGATGAAGCCGAAGTAACCCCGGGCGCTTCCTTCCAGGAAGACCTTGGCGCCGACTCCCTCGATGTCGTCGAGCTCGTCATGCAGTTTGAAGAAGCCTTCGACATACAGATCCCTGACGAAGATGCTGAGAAGATCAAGACCGTCAAGGATGCCGTCGACTACATCGAAAAGAACCAGAAAGGTAAGTAACCGGTGGAACCACGTCGCGTAGTTGTAACCGGCCTCGGACTCGTCTGCGGCGTGGGAAAAACCGCGCCTGAGGTATGGGACGGGTTGTTGGCCGGCAAGAGCGGCATGGCTGAGATCAGGGCCTTCGATCTCACCGGCCACCCCGTCCGATTCGCGGCCGAAGTCAAGGATTTCGACCCGCACAAGTTCGTGGACAAGAAGGAAGCCCGCAAGATGGGCCGCTTCATCCACTTCGCTATGGCCGCTTCCCACGAAGCCATGGAGCACTCCGGCCTTAAGATCACTGATGAAAACTCCGACCGCTTTGGAGTCCACATCGGCTCCGGCATCGGCGGATTTGACGTCATCGAACGCGAGCACTCCGCCATGCTTGCCGGAGGTCCGCGTAAGATCAGTCCATTCTTTATCCCCGGCTCCATCGTCAATCTCGCCGCCGGCCACGTCAGCATCCGCTACAAGGCCCGCGGGCCGAACGAAGCGACCGCGACCGCCTGCACCTCGTCCGCCCACTCCATCGGCGACGCCTTCCGTATCATCCAGCGCGGCGACGCCGACGCCATGATCGCCGGAGGCACTGAAGCTGCCATCACCCCCATGGGCGTCGGCGGATTCGCCGCCATGAAGGCACTCTCCACCCGTAACGAAGATCCCGAACACGCCTGCCGCCCCTTCGACAAGGACCGGGATGGCTTTGTGGTCGGCGAAGGCGCCGGAATCCTCATCATGGAAGAACTCGAGTTCGCCAAGGCTCGCGGAGCCAAGATCCTCGCTGAAGTCATCGGCTACGGCATGTCCGCTGACGCCTTCCACATGACCGGCATGGCTCCCGAGGGCGAAGGCTGCTACCGTGCCATGAACGCTGCCCTCAAGGTGGCTGGAATCGAACCCGGCAAAATCGACTACCTCAACGCCCACGCCACCTCGACGCCCCTGGGCGACGCTTTAGAGTCGCGCGCCATCGAGAACCTCTTCGGCGACCGCGCGAAGAATCACGAGCTCCTCGTCAGCTCGACAAAGTCCATGACCGGCCATCTCCTCGGTGGAGCCGGCGGCCTCGAAGCAGGCATCACCATCCTCGCCATGCTTCACCAGATCGCCCCCCCAACGATGAACATCGTCGAACTGGACCCTCAGTGCCGCCTAAACTACGTCCCAAACAAGCCCCAACCCGCGAAGATCGACTACGCCCTGTCGAACTCCTTCGGCTTCGGCGGCACAAATGGTTCGTTAGTCTTCAAGCGCTGGACCGAATAACCAACTTCTTGAGTACGACATAGAGAACAGGGCGGGCCGTTAGTTGATGGCCCGCTCCAGAATTCCCTGGGTTATTTACAGAACGTCAGTTGACTTGTTGCGCCGGAGTCATCTGTCTCCCCGTCGGTGAGCGATTTGCGTGTGGTCAATCCGATCAGGTACGAGCAGGATGGCCACAGCGACACATCGATGTGAAATGTTCCTATTCCGCCTCGGGGTGCCGAGCCGCTTGGATATACCGGCAGTGGAAGTGGGATAGTCGCCGCGCTACTGATTCCCAGGCCCCACGAAGCCATGAGCTCGTGGTCGGCTGTGTAAAGGATATCCAGGCTGTTCGTGATCTCCGAGCAGGCAGTAGCCCCGACGGTATGAAACTCCGTCAAGTCCAGCTCCGAGACCTGGGTCCAGTTATTGATGAAGATATTCGGCAGGTTGTTCGTGAAGGTAGCAGGCTGACCGATGGGACCGGCCTCGAAGAAGATGCTGATGCTCATCCCCCCCTCGGGCGTCGTAAGAGCAAGGCCCGCCCCGTTCCCGGGCGCGACCCCTCCGGTGACGACGGAGGCCGAGACGAAGCGTAGCAGAGGGCCATAGAATCCGCTATCCAGCCCATTCTGGTCGACCGCGATCCATCCATCCGCGTCGGGAACGATGATATGTGGTGGCGGCGCACCCCACGGTGTTCCGGGAGGCAGCACAGGCGTCGGCGTGGGATCCGGTGTCGCGCCCGAACCCTGAATGTAAAGGTCCTGGAAGGTATAGGCGAGGCCCGTGCCAAACACGTCCCACTGAATGAGCCGTGTTCCTACGACGACCGGAGTCAGCATCCCGCCGGTGATCGGCTGCTGGGTGAGAACCGTCGGAGTCGTGTAGAGGAAGCGGTACTGCATCGGATCGGGGCTTCCCACGGGCGAAGTCTTCGGGCAGAAGCCCTTGAGCTTCAGGTCGCCTGTGAATCCGTAGTTCGGACCGCCGTGGCCGAGCACCATCTTATTGGTGAGTCCATTCGTGCTGCTGATGTCGCCACTGATGTCGAAGTCACCGACGTGCGTGAACAGGGGATTGTTGAACGGCGGGGTAGGGTTGACGTCAACGCACAGGTCGACGCAGAAGCATGGCCCCGAGTTCTCCCTATCGCGGTCGCGGCCGCGCGATGAGGGTTCCTGCAGAAGCACCGTGCCGCCGGAGTCCTCCACGTGGAAGTAGAGGTCCGGGCCGGACAGCTCGAAGCTGATGAAAGGGAACGGTGTCTTCTCGAAGTCTTCATGCGTGTAGTCAATGCGGAAGTGGCCGCTGGCGTCGGTGAACGCAGAGCCAAGATCATCGTCCTGGATCCAGTCCGTATCGAAGGCTGTGACCTTCACATTTGCGATCGCGCCTTTCGTCTGGCATTGCGTTACGTGCCCACAGATCACCCACGCATCGAACAGACTCCGGAAGTAGCACCAGAACCGGTACGGAATGCAGTAATTCCAACCCGCCACGAACCCGCCGTCTGTGCGTCCCCAGATCGGCTGAATCGTGGTGATGGTCGCCTGCCGCGGCTCCGCTACCCTGCGGCCCACCTTACGGTGCGGCACGGTGCCGCAATAGATATCGACCTCGAACGCTTCCCCTTCGTAGCCGCGTTCGCTGATTTCGATGGCGAACGCGCCTTGCGCGTCAGTCCGGCCCTCCGCCAAGAGAGAACCTTCTTTGCCGCGCAGCGTCTCGGCATCGAGGACGGCAAGCGTGTCCTTGGGATTGGCCACGGCGAGTCTTGTCACATTTTGATTCGGCTGATGACGATAGAGACGGACGATGATGTCCGAAAGAGGCTCGGAACAATCGACGCAGAGATAGCCGCAAAGCTTTCCTTTGAAAAGATAAGACATACGGTCCTTCCAGGGTGCTCGAGAGATAGGACGATGCTTATCATCGGCCATTCCCATAGTGATCAGGGGAAGGACACCGTTTCTGCATCACTCGTCTATTTTTAGGAAGAGGTCCGCCTCGTGAGATTCCTCGGAGCCGCGTCTCCCCATCGCCGCTGATCGGCCACGACGACCGGTGACTCCCACCACCCCAAAAAACTCCCCAAAAGCGTCATAACCCGACCCGAAAGATTTGCGTCTTACGAAGCAGAAGAAAAGGAATCCGTCGATAGGAAGAAAGGAACCGGAAGGAGCAAGACCATGACGCCGCGAAGACGACGCCTCGATATCACCTCCCTCCTCCTGTTGCCCGGTCTTGCGCTCCACGCTCAGACCACGTTTCACACTTCCACCCCGCACGCCGTCAGCGCAACCGTCCTCACCGAAGGCTCCGGGTCTGCCGAATCAACCATCGCGGCGATCGTCCGCGAGAACGAAACCCTCGCCTACGTCGACGCGCTCCCCGCGTTCCACACGGAAGCCCTCCCCAACGCTCCAAGCTGGAGTCTCCCCACCGCCCCCGCACCGCTGCCACCCTGCCCCAGTTCGGCCCTCGTCACCGGCGAGCCCCAGCCCCCCTGCATCGCCATCAACCCCTACCACCGCTTCCTCGACACCACCGCGCCCGTTCCCATGACGCCCACCCAGAAGGCCTACCTCGCCTTCCATAACTTCCGCGATCCCGGCAACATCATCACCATCGTAGGCACTGCCGCTTTCACCGTTGACACCAACTCACACACCGCCTATGGCCCGGGCTTCGGTGGCTTCCTTCGCGACACCGGCTACAGCTTCTCCCAGGACGTCACCGGCGAGTTCTTCGGAACCTTTCTCATTCCCTCACTCTTCCATGAGGATCCCCACTATCACCGCGAACCCGGAGCCCCCTTCCGCCACCGCCTTGTCCACGCTCTCTCCCGCACCATCATCGCCCAGCACGACGACGGCTCCTCCATGCCCAACTACGCCGTCCTCTTCACCTACCCCATCAGCGCCGAGATCAGCAACCTCTACGTCCCCGGCGTCCATGGAAACGGCCCATCCACGGTAGAGCGCATCGCCACCGGCCTCGCCACCGACCCGGTCAACAATCTCATCACCGAGTTCTTACCCGACGTCGCCCGCCACATCAACACCCGCGCCATCTTCATCCAGCGCATCGTCAACATGGTGACCGCTGGCAACGCCCAGATGGGCATGCCGTAAGCCAACTCAAGCCTGCGCCTGGTCCGTCTCATCGCCACGCCGCAGCCGCAACCCGCTCCAATCCTCAGCCACCACAATCGAATCTGCCGGATTCAAATGGTCGTACCGCACCTGGATCGGCAGGTCGATCCGCACCCCCCGCACCCGATCCTGCAGCACCGACACATCCTGCACCGCCTCATACCGCACTCCTGCGATCCCGTAGTGATACATCAGCTTGTGCGGCGACGTCTCGTCCGTCCGGAAATCCTCCCCCAGAAAACTCCCATCGACCATGGTCGTATCCACTAGACTCCCATCCGTGATCCGCCCGGTCAGAGCCAGTCTCTCCCGCCGAGCTCGTTCCACCTGCTCCGGAGTCGGTCTCGGCTTCCGAAGCACCATAAGGAAGACGCCTGCCGCCACGGCGAACAACCCCACACCGGCGGCCGCCGCCTGTTGGTGTGAGGTCAGATGGACACTAAAAGGGAGATGAGGCACCGGGATCCTGGGTATTCCTTGCATCAGGATACCCGACGCGCCTTTAGTAGCTTCGCTGATACATCCGCGAGATGCGATCGTGCCACCCCAGCCGATCATCGTCAAGACAAGCCCACAGGAATCCAAAACCAAGCGGAAGCAAGGCCAGCAGCATGGCAAACGTCCTGCGCCGCATCGCTGCACGAGTTGGGTTGTCGTCCGAGAAGGTACACAGCCCGATCCGCGCGTACCGCATCCCAGGGGTCGAATCCGAGAAGGTAAAGAAGAGCATCTGGTATATCAGGAAGAATGCCGCCAACACCCCACCCGCCGCAATGCCCATCACCGGCAGCGAAGGCAGTGCGGGCGCATAATACGCAAACCCCGTCCCAAACGCCACCGTAGCGCCAGTCACCAGGCATCCGTCAACTAACCCAGCCATGACCCGTCGCGAAACCGGAGCAGTCTGCGGTGGCAGCACCACCGAGTACTCCTTCTCTTCAACAACCTCTTCCTGCACCTCGGGCTTCAGCGCATCGAGCCAGATCGAAGACCACTCCGGCGCCACCGACTCCCCTGCCGGAGCCGCCGAGATCTGCGTCGCCTCGACCTCGAAGATTCGAAGCTGTGCTCCGTCATGGGCCATCGCGCCATCTTCGCGAAGCGGCCCCTCGGCATACCGAGGCCGAGCCTTCCGCGTCGCAACAAGCTGCCGGGGAAACTCGAGCAGGTTTCCCGGAATAGGAGTCGTGGGCCGCTCCAGCTCAAACGTAGGAGCCTGCCGAAACTCGATCTCCTCATCGAGCGCCCGTCTCTCCTCGTCATCCAGGCGAACCTCGGCTTCAAAATCGAGACTCCCCTCCCGCCGCGACACATCTTTGTGAGGCCGTCCAACATCCTCATACAGCCGCACCGAGAACCCGGACGACGACGTCTGCTTCACGGTCACTTTCTGCTTCGCCACCGGCGGCGCAACAGGAGCGGCGGCTGGTGGCATCTCTTCCTTGAACCACCGCGCCTGCGGCTCTACAGCCAACGGCTCCGCAATTGGCTCTACATAGATCTCGGCAACTTGAGTGAACGCAACCGGCGCAACCACGACTGGCGCAACCACGACCGGTGCGAGCGCGATCGGCTCAACCAGAACTGGCGCAAACACAGCCCGTTCCGCCGCCTCGATCTCTGCCTTGTGCGCCATCTCAGCGAGCATCTCTCTCTGCGCCTCGGCGATCGCTCGGGCATTGCGTGCCGCGACCTCCGCCGCCGCCTGCGCCTGCTGCAGCGCCTTCTCCGCTTCGGCTTGAAGAAACGCGTTGTAGCTCTGCGACTGCGCATATCGCTCCGCCACCGCGGCGGCGATCTTGTTCACACGTGCCGGGGCAGGAGCCGGGGCCTCAAGCAGCGTGGGCTGGTGACTCGTCTGCTCCCGGCCAATCCTCGTGCGCCGGGCCCGATGCGCCGCCAGCCGTTCCGCCACCTGTTGCTTCAGTGGCGAGGACACCATGTGCGCTAACGCCTCGTCGTGATCGGACGTCTCCAGTTGTGCAGCGCTCATTTTGCTCAAACCCTGACCCGCTTCCGTGAAATCGTTTAGCCTGAATCTGGTGGTACGCGTACAAGCATGAATCAAGGCAGTTCAGCAGGCGGCCGGCAGTTGGTTCCACTTCCGGAGCCCATTCCCTGCATTCCATTCCCTACTCAGCCTACGCAACCAGGAAAGCCTCGCTTGCCCCGCTTGAAATCTCAATTGGGTAGCTTCATCTTCTTAACTACCACGCTGCTCTCTTTATCGAGGGCACAACTCTCGGCCCAGGAGTTGACCACCAAGGCACCCCCCCAGGCAACAGCGGAAGACCTTCCAGAAGCTCCCCCGCAATACCCCGTCGCCCGGATCGTTCCCGCCAAAGACGAAGCCTCGGACATCAAGATCCTTGCCGATACCCAGACCACGGTGGCCGGCCACTTCACCCTCGATGGCAGCGTCGTCATCACCTACGGCGACCGCACCGTCGAGGCCGATCACGTCGAGTACGACCGCGAATCCGGCGACCTCGTCGCCACCGGCCATCTCGTCGCGACCGGGGGCACAAACCAGGAACGTATCGAAGCCTCCCACGGCACCATGAACCTCAAGACCCAGACTGGCCGCTTCTACGACGTCAAGGGCTCGGTCGGCATCAAGAAGAAAAACTCCCGCCTCGTCTACACCAACGGCAACCCCTTCCTCTTCAACGGCCGCCTTGTCGTCAAAACCGGCCCCCAGGCCTACGACGTGTACGACGGCTCCGTCACCTCCTGCGCCCTGCCCCATCCCGATTGGATCCTCTCCGCCGGCCACTTCAACATCGACGGCGAACGCGCTAGGGCCAGTAACAGCATCTTTCACCTCGTCAACGTCCCCGTGCTCTACCTGCCGTACGTCACCCACGCCGTTGACACCGAGGACCGGCAGAGCGGCTTCCTCATCCCTGTTATCTCACAGTCCTCCTCCAAGGGCCTCATCATCGGCGAACAGGTCTACCTCGCCATCAACCGCAGCACCGACCTCACCGTCGGCGCCGAGTACTTCTCCCTCCGTGGCTACTCCCAGATGGCCACCTTCCGCTTTCGTGGCCGCAACGACGACTTCGTCCGCGCCCACTACTCCGGCCTCCTCGATCGTCTCCAGGGCTCCGCAAACCAGGGCGGCGAGGACTTCCTTCTCTCCGGCCGTCACGACTTCACCCCTCACACCCGCGTCGCCACCGACGTCGAGTACCTCTCCTCCTTCACCTACCGCGCCGCCTTCTCCGAGAGCTTCAACCAGGCCGTCTCCTCCGACATCCTCTCTGACGTCTACGTCACTCACGACCACGACGGATACGTCGCCACCGGCCTCGTCGACCGTTACCAGGGCCTCAAACGAATCGCCTCCGTCGCCGCCGACGGCTCCATCATTGTCGGCCAGCAAGTCCGGATCTTCCACGTCCCATCCCTCGATCTTTCCTCCGTCGACCACGCCCTCGGCCGCAGCGGCTTCGTCTGGAACTTCGACGTCGACGCCTCGGGTCTCAAGCGCGTTCAGCCCAACTTCCAGACCGCTGGCGTCGTCGAGCGATTCGATCTCCATCCCGAACTTGCCTACCCTCTGAACGCCGGAGGCTGGCATCTCCGCCCAAGCATCGGCGCCCGCGAAACCTACTACAACCGCAGCCGTTCTTCCAACATCATCCCGAACCCTACCGAGAGCACCGCCGGCATCAATCGCTCCGACGTCGAGATCCAGGTCGACGCCCGCGCCCCCGTTATCGAACGCACCTTCGACTCCGGCTTCATCCGCCGCGTCCTCGGCAGTGACGTTAAACACACCGTCGAGCCCTCCGTGACCTACCGCTACGTCACCGGCATAAACAACTTCGCCAACATCCTCCGCTTCGACGACCGAGACCTGGCCAGCAACACCAACGAGCTTGAATATGGCGTCACGCAGCGCCTCTTCCTCCGCCCCCGCGCGCGTAAGGCCCCCTGCACCACCGACGCCGAACAGATCGAAAATCCCCTCCTCAGCTCCGTCGACAGCATGATCGACACCCCCACGGACAGCGTCGCCCCCCAGCCCGGCTGCGGAACTCGCGAGTGGATCACCTGGCGTCTCACCCAGAAATACTTCTTCAACCCCACCTTCGGCGGAGCTGTCCAGAACGGACGCCGCAACCTTTTCGACTCCACCCTCGACTTCTCCGGAATTGCCTTCCTCACCGAGCCCCGCGAGATCTCCCCGCTCATCTCCCGTCTCCGCATGCGCGCCTCGGAAAAGGTCGACTTCGAATGGGACGTCGACTACGACACCGGCGCAAAGAAGTTCACCTCCTCAAACGTCTTCGTCGACGTCCACGAGGGTGTCACCTTCGCCGGCCTCTCCTACGCCCGCCTCAACGCACCCGGCCGCTCATACTCCGAGGGCATCGCATCCGCCGTCTCCGACTTCAGCCAGATGCGCGTACTCCTGGGCTTCGGCGCCCCCACTCGCGCGGGCCTCTCGGTCGCCGGAAACGCCGGCCTGGACCTCAACGTAGGTTCGGTCCAGTATGCCGCTCTGCAGACCTCCTACAACTGGGACTGCTGCGGCTTCTCCGTCGAGTACCGCAAGTACGAACTAGGCTCCGTCCGCAACGAAAACGTCTATCGCTTTAACATCACCCTCGCGAACATAGGCACCGCCGGCAACCTCAAACGCGCCGAACGCCTCTTCTAAGCGAGCCCGCACCCAACCCACCCGCGCAACCTCAACATGCGATAATCAAAGACTGTGCTGACTGCCGTCACTCCATTCCGCGCCCTCGCCTTAGCCCTCGCCCTGAGCACCCTAAGCTGCCACGCACAGGCCCCGAAAGCCACCCTCACTCCCGAACTCACCCGCCGCATTGAAGTCCTCATCCGCTCCAAGTCGAACATCCCACCCGACTACGTCCTCTCCGTCTCCGACCGTCATAAGAGCGAGATCCCCGGCTACGACGAAATCAGCGTCAACTTCGCCGCCGACGGGCAGACCGGCAAGCCCATTACATTCCTCCTCTCCGACGACAACAAAACCCTCGCCCAGTTCAGTCGCTACGACATCAGCCAGGATCCGAAGACCCTGGTCTCCGACACCGGACGGCCCGCGCGCGGAGGCCCGGAAGGCGCGCCTGTCACCATCGTCGGCTTCGACGACCTCGAGTGCCCATATTGCGCGAAAATGCACGCCCAGATCTTTCCTGCCCTGATGGCCCGCTACAAGGACCAGGTTCGAATCGTCTATCTAGACTTCCCTCTTGATCAGCATCCTTGGGCAATCCGAGCTGCCATCGACGCCAACTGCCTTGGAATTCAGAGCACCACGGGCTACTGGAACGCGGTCGATTACATCCACTCCCATGCCGGCGACTTTGGCGGAGCGGATCACAGCCTCGCCAAGGCCAATGATGATCTCGACAAACTCACCAAAGAAGAAGGCGAACGTCAGAAAGTAAACAGCGGCGCGCTTACCGCCTGCGTCGCAAAGCAGGACGGCTCCGCAATCGCCCAGTCCCGCAAGGAAGGTGAGAAGCTCGGTGTTCAGGCCACCCCGGCTCTCTTCATCAATGGAGAACGTCTCGAAGGCGCTCTACCGATCGAATATGTCTATCGCGTCATCGACGCTGCACTGACGGCCGAGGGCAAGACCCCGCCCCCGCCGGTTCCCGTACCCCCAATGCCCGGCGCTTCCAAGACCGGCAACTAAGTACGAGACAAAGGACGACCCGAGTGACTCCCATGCAAGCTCTTCGCATCCCTAGGACGCACGCCCCGATCTTTCTCGGGCTGTCGCTCCTCCCCATCCTTCTGTTCGTCGGCTGCAAGACGGGCCACAACGCAGACGTCGTCGCTACGGTGAACGGCAAAGCCATCATGCAGTCTGACCTCGACAAGACCTACCAGGCCGCTCTTGGAGATCCGCAGCAGCCCGCTCCCACAGGCGATCAGGCCGAGTCTCTCAAGCTCAACGCTATGCGTGAGCTTATTGACGAAGAGATCGTCGAGCAGCGAGCAGCCAAGATGAACCTCACCGCGAGCAACGAGGAGGTAGACGCCAAACTCACCGAGATGAAGGCGCCCTTCACCGAAGAAGTCTTCGCCCAGCGCCTGCGTGACAGCAAGGACACCATCGATGATCTCCGTCGCAAGATCCGCCGCTCCCTGACCATTGAGAGGCTCATCAATAAGGAGATCACCTCCAAGATCACCGTCACCGACAACGATGTGAGCAACTACTACAACCAGCACAAGGCTGAGTTCAATCTGATGGAGACCCAGTACCATCTGGCCCAGATCCAGGTTACCAACCAGCCCTCACAACAGGCAGGCAATCTTCAGGGCTCAAAAGCAAGCAATGATGATGAAGCCAGGAAGAAGATCGAGGCCCTCAAAGCCCGGCTCGACACTGGTGAAGACTTCGGTACCCTCGCCATGAACTTCTCAGAGCGCCCCGAAACCGCCTCCAGCGGCGGCGACATGGGCTTCGTAGGCGATACGAGCATGCACGCCGATCCCAATGCCTACGCTGCCATCACCAAGCTCAAAGCCGGCCAGATCACTGATATCCTTCCCCTCCTCGCCGATCCCCAGACGAAGAAGCCCGCAGGCTATGCCATCTACAAGCTCATCTCCCGCGAACCCGCCGGCCAGCGTGAGCTAAGCGACCCCCGCGTACAGCAGGCTATTCGTGAGCAGCTTCGCCAAGGCCGTTCGCAGCTACTTAAGAACGCCTACTTCGAAATGCTCCGCGACCAAGCCAGGATCGAGAATTTTTACGCCGAGCAAATTTTCAAGAACGACGCTCACTAGGCGCCGTCATGCTCAAGCAAGACGCGCAAACCAATGGATTCTATTCATGATCGATCGCATGGCGAGCAAGGCCCAGTGAGCACAGTCTGATCGACCCAGAACGAGTGACGCTCTCCTTTAGAGAGACGGTCTCGGAGCTCACCCCCGCTGAGGTTCTTTCCGAAAGAATCCGTCATTTGCTCCAAGGGTGTCCTTCATGTCGATCTCTCGGCGGAGGGAGCGCTCTACCAAAAACTTACAAGAGTTGTGGTTCGGCGGAGCTACTTGCCTGGGGGCGCGGCGACCATGACTGCGCTGGGGTCGACCTTGGGGATGCCGAAGTGGCCGCTGAGATGGACGAGATCGAGCGGGCGCAGGAGGCCGGAGACTTCGATCACGTTCATGTTGGTGGGGGCGCGGAGAAGGACGGTGACGTCGTCGATCTCAGCTCCGCGGAAGTGTAGCCAGAGGTCAGTAATGGAAGCGTGAGGCTGAGCGCTGGCCGCGGGGTCTCCGTTGGCATTGACGAGGTGCTTCCAGCCGGCAGCGTTGTAGTTGTGGATGATCGAGGTCATGACCTCAGGGGTGTAGAAGGCAGGATGCTTGTAGCGGTAAGTGTCGACCGTGACGCTGTTGAGGGCGGCGGTGAGGCGGTGTCCATCGACGCCGTTCTGGTCCATGATGCTTTCGGCTATCTGCATCATGGAGCGGTCGAACGTGAAAGAGGCGCGGGTTGCGGGCTGATCGGCGAGGTTGGCGAGGCTTTCCGCCATGCCGGGGGGCTGCTGGGCGACCAGGTGGGCGGACGACAACAGCACGGCGATAAGGAAGGCGAAGGCGGTGGAAACGGTCGTCGTGGTTGTTCTGCTGCTGATGAGCATAGTTCGCATAGGTGATCCCCGCTTACTAGGACACGGGTAAGACCTTAAAAGTTTTGCTCGGGCCGCTGATTCCTTTGGATTTCACCGCCGCTACTGGTCGGCGCGAGGGGCGAAATATCCGGTACGGGCACGGACGACGTAACGCGGATCGATCGCATGAAGATAGATTGTCCGGAAGCTTCCATCGGTCTTGAAGTCGGACGGCTTGTACTCGAGCGAGTACTGGCTGCGCAACTCTTCCTCGATGTTGCGGAAGCCTACGGCGACGTCTTCGATCCGGGCGGGGTAGAAGGCGGTGCCTCCGGTGGCCTCGGCGATGGCTTTGAGAACGTCGTCACCCTTGTCCTTGTTGAGGCTGACATTGGTGGAGATGGCGTAGACGATAGTCTCGGCGCGCTGGCACATCTTGATGGCGTCAGACTCGAGGGCGCGGCTGTAGTTGTCGTCGCCATCGGAGACGAGGACGATGGCCTTGCGGGTCGAGCCCTCTTCGCGGATGGTGAGCATCTCGTCGCGGCAGGTCTTGTAGAGGGCGTCGTAAAGGGCGGTTCCGCCGCCGGGACGGAGCTTGTCGATGCCGACGCCGAGGAGCGCGGGGTTGTTGGTAAAGCCCTGGGCCATGTCGGTCTGAATATCGAAGCCCTCGACGAAGGCGCGGTCGTTGCGATGGAGAACCTGGGTGAAGAACTCACTGGCGGCCTGCTGCTCGAACTGGAAGCGGCGGCGGATGGAGCTGGAGGTGTCGAGCATGACGCCGACGCGCAGGGGCAGGTTGGTCTGCTGGGTAAAGCGGATCACCGACTCGGGGCGTTTGCGGTCGTCGAGGAGGCCAAAATCCTGCTGGCGCAGGTCCTTGATGAAGTGACCGTGCTTATCGGTGACGGTAAAGATGAGATTGACTTCGAGGACGCGGGCCTTAAGGGTTGTGATGGGGCCGTCGGTGCTGGGTTCCTGCGACGCGGGCTGCTGTGGTGCCGGTTGCTGCGGAGCGGGAGCGGCCGGCGCGCGGGCCGGGGTCGTCTGCGGGGCTTGCGCTGAGGCTGAGAAAGCGGCAACGGCGAGGACGACAGAGGCTGCGAGGAAGGGACTGGAACGGCGGAGGTTGCGGAAGGCGGTCACTGGATGATTCTACTCATGGGTGGGATCGTCTGGAGCGGCGGACGGTGGGTCGGAAAGTGCTTCTGAAACCTTTGACTTAGACTTGGCGGGGCTCGTGAGCGGACCGGCCTTCAGGGCTTCGAGAAAGTCTTCGAGTTCTTCCGGCATGGGTGCGTGGGTATCGATGGGCTTGCCGGTCTGCGGATGGGTGAAGGCGAGGTGGGCTGCGTGGAGGAAGTTTCGCTCGAGCGAGAGCGAGGTCTCGTCGGAGCTGGTACCCCCACCGGTGCGGATCATGTGAGGAGCGCCGTAGAGGGTATCGCCGACGATGGGGTGACCAAGAGACTGCATGTGGACGCGAATCTGGTGGGTGCGCCCGGTCTCGATCTTGACCTCGACGAGGGTAAACGGGCCGTAGGGAGTGGAGAAGCGCTCGAGGACCGTCATATGCGAACGGGCCGATCGGCCATCGGCGCGGCGCGTGGTCATGCGGGTGCGGCGGACGAGATCGCGGGCGATTGGGAGTTCGACTGTAACGTGATCCTTGGCCATGCGACCGTGGACGAGGGTGATGTAGGTCTTGTGGACCTGGCGAGCCTGGAACATGTCACCGAGCTTGCGATGGGTGCTGTCGTCCTTGGCGACGACGATGGCTCCGCTGGTCTGCTTGTCGAGGCGATGGACGATGCCGGGGCGCTGGTCGCCGGCGATCTCGGAGAGTTTGTTGAGGTGGAAGAGGATGGCGTTGACGAGGGTTCCGCGGTTACGGGCGTCGTCGGTGGTGCCGGCGCCGGCGTGGACCATCATGCCGGCGGGCTTGTTGATGACGGCGAGGTACTTGTCCTCGAAAAGGATGTCGAGGGGGATGTCCTCGGGGATGGCGTGGAGGGGGGGCGGGACGGGTGCGCCTTCGATCTCGATGGGCTCGCCGCCAGCCAGTTTCATTTTGGGCTTGGCGGTTTTTCCGTCGACGCGGACCTGGCCGGCTTCGATGAGGAGTTGGACGCGGGCGCGGCTGATATCGGGAATGGCCTGGGCGAGGTACTGGTCGAGACGGAGGCCGGCGGCGGCGGGGTCGGCCCGGAAGGAGCGGATGCCGTCTTCGGTATCGGCATCGTCTTCGAGGTCCAGGACGGGAACGGGCGGTGGGAGTTCTGGCTCGACGCCGCGGGAAGCGACATACTCGGCTCGTACGGAGCGATGACGCTGCCCCTTGGGGAGCATGTTTTTAGACGGCATGGGGGGTCGATTCTTGTTCGGCTTCAGGATCGTAGTAGACGGGTGGCTCGTTCTCAGAGATGATCTGCGGAACGAGGATAAGGATACCGAGGAGAATGAGCGCCAGGGCGACCCACTGAATGGGGTCGAGGAGGACGACTCGGGTGGGGTCGGCAGGCTGGGTGAGGAAGTCGAGGAAGAAGGCGATGCCTCCGCCGAGAAAGAGGCCGGTGGCGGCTGGACGACCGGCGAGATAGCCGCGCTGATCCCGGAAAGTGAGAGAGCGGAAGAGGACGATGCTGAGCAGCAGGGCGGCGAGCGCGGTGTAGACCTCGACCGGGTGAATGGGACCGAGGACGGAGTCGTCGATTGCCCAGGGGAGGTTTGTAGGCATGCCCTGGCTGCCGGTGGCAAAGGAACCGAGGCTCACGATGGCCCAGAGGAGCGCGAGGCAGGGCGAGGCGGCGTCGAGGACGCGACCGATGGAGACCTCGCGGCGGCGCAGGAAGAGAACCATGACGAAGCCGGTGAGGATGACGCCCGAGACGGTGATGGAGGGGAGAGTCAAAATGAGGAGGGGGTAGGCGAGGAAGCTTTTGAAGTTGGTCGCGACGAGCAGGAGGCGGGAGATGACGAAGGCGGAGATGGTGGCGGCGATTCCAGCGTCCCACATGGTTTCCGGCTCGATGCCCGCGAGAGGCGCGGTGCGCTGGCTGAGCAGGAGCGCGACAATGAGCCCCACTACAGCGAAGGCGCTGAAGACGGGGATGTGCAGATGACCGAGGTGGAAGAGATTGGCGTGCACTGGGTTGGGTGATACGCGCTTCGTCGTACGCCGCGCCCTTAGAAGATTTGCAAAACCGACCCGCGGGGCCGTGCAGCGAGGCGCTGGTGAACCCGTCCTAAGACGGCGGGACCTCGCCGTGGCTCTTTAGGCATTCCGGACTGGCGGACACTGCGCACCGAGCCATATATACGAGAGAGATCCCTGTTCAATGAGTATTGGTTCAACCAGCGGTATTCCCCGCACCTGCTTTGCAGGCCGGTTTCTAGGTTGGATGCTAACCGGATGGGTCAGGCATTGCAAGTTGACGCAGCCGCTGATTTCTATCCCGCTTTGCGCGTTGGCTCGATGAGTATGTCGTCGAGCATTCCCGCAATGGAACCGGCACGCGAACGCATGGACGTCTGCGACTGCTGCAGGGAGCCGGAAAGCGCCTCATAGCGCTGGCGGAGGGTGGCTAGTTCGTCGGCGATATTTAAGGCGGCGAGGACGGCTACTCTCAGGCTGTCTACGGTGCTGCCGTGGGAGGAGACGGCGCGCATCTTGGCGTCGACTGAGGCTGCAAGGTTCTCAATATAAACGGGATCGGTGCCGCGGAGATGGTAGATCTGGTCGTAGATGTCTACGAGGACGGCGTGGTCTGTCAGCGAGTTTTCGGTGTGTGGCATCCGTTTTCCTGTCGTTTTCGCTGGTTACGATGTGGGCCGTTGTGTGGCTAATGCGGTTTACAGAAGTTCGTCCATCTGGCTGAGCATCTTTTCGACGCGGAGGCGGACTGCCTCACGCTCCTGGTTAAGTGTGGCGACCTTGCCCTGCGCCTCGTTGGCTTCTGCGGTCTGCATGTCGAGGAGCTCGCGGAGTTGGGCGACTTCGGCCTCGGCGGCGGCACGGGCCTCACGCTCGCGCCGAACGATTTCGACCGCGCGGAGGACTTTCTGCTCGAGCGCCTGGAACTCGTCGACGCTGATGTTGGTTTCGCTCATATGTACTGAAGTATAAACAGGCGGATGGTGGAAGATTCGTTTGTAAATAGCACGGAGGGGGTATCTAGTTGAGTTCTTAGCGCCAGTCGTCGCGGGTGGCGGCCTGGTCGATGACGACCTGGTCGAAGGCGTCGGTCTTTTTGATGAGAATGTCGCCTTGCAGGACAGGCTGATGCAGGAGGACAGCCTGGAGGCGGACGAGTTCGAGCATCGCCAGGAACATGCAGATGAGGGCGCGTTCGGAGTGCGTGTTGTGGAGGAGGCGGCGAAGGGAGACGGGCTTCTCTTCCATGACGAGGCGGCGCTTCACGTACTCGATCATCTGCGCGACGGTGACGGATTCTTCGTCGACGTTGAGGACGGGGCGCTTGCGGAGGCGCTCTAGGATCTCCTGGAAGACGCGGACAAGGTCGACGGTGTCGGCGGCGATCTCCTGATCGATGCCGGCGGGGACGCCGGTCTGGCCTTCAGCGAGGGCAAGGTCCTTGGTGAACGCTCGGAGGCCGGGGTTGGACCAGGTGGCCTCCTCGATCTGCTGCTTCTGCATGAGCATCTGGGCGGCGGCTTTGAAACGCTCGTGCTCGAGGAGGCGCTCGACAAGCTCGCGGCGTGGATCTTCGGGATCGGCTCCGAGGATGTCGGATGGGTCACGGGGGAGGAGGGTCTTGCTCTTGATGTGGATGAGGAGCGAGGCCATGTAGATGAAGTCGCCGGCGGCGTCGACATCGGTCTGCTTGAGGTGGTGGGTGTATTCGAGGAACTGGTTGGTGATGCGGGCAATGGGGATGTCGTAGATGTTGATGTTCTGCTTGCGGATGAGGTCGAGGAGGAGGTCCATGGGGCCGTCGTAGACCTGGCCTACCGTGATGGAGAACGGGGACTGGGAGGCTTCCTCCTTGGCCGGGGAGTTGCGCTTGGGCTCGGGGAGGGGAGGCTGGATGGGGCGGGGCTCGAGGGCAAAGGGGGCCGAATGCGGCTCGCCTCTTTGGGTGTCAGCCGTCTCCGGTGCCGGGTTGATGGGATCGAGGGTGTCTTCGGGCATTATGACCTCGGCTGCCTGAGGCCCATGACGGAGCGGACCTGGTACATGGTTTCGGCGGCGCGGGCGCGCGCGCGGATGGCTCCGTCGTGGAAGATGTCCTCGACGAGGCTTGGATTGCGCTCGAAGTGGCGGCGGCGCTCCTGGATGGGGGCGAGGGTTTCAACGACGGCGTCGGTGAGCCAGCCCTTGCACTCGATGCAGCCGATTCCGGCGGAGCGGCAGCCTTCGGCGGCTTTTTGCTGGGTCTCGTCCGTCGAGAAGACTTTGTGGAGGTCGAAGACGGGGCAGACATCGGGATTGCCGGAGTCGGTGCGGTGGACGCGGGCGGGATCGGTGACCATCACCTTTAGCTTGGAGCGGACCTCGGATTCGGGGTCGGAGAGCATGATGGTGTTCTTGTAGCTCTTGGACATCTTGCGGCCGTCGATGCCGGGAAGCTTGGGCGACGGGGTGAGGAGGACTTCCGGCTCGGGCAGGATCGTGTGGGTGCCGTAGGCGCTCTTCAGCTTGGTCTGGGGTGCGGCGGCTATGAGTTCGTGGGGGGAGAAGGTTTCTTTCTTGGGGTCGCCGGAGAGCTTGCGGGCCTTGGTCTTCACCGCTTCCAACTCCCACGGGGCGGCACCTTCAGCCATGGTGAAGCTGCCGGGATAGAGCTGGTTGAAGCGGCGGGCGACCTCGCGGGTGATCTCGACGTGGGCCTCCTGGTCCTTGCCTACGGGAACGTACCTGGGCTGGTAGAGGAGGATGTCGGCGGTCTGGAGGAGGGGGTAGCCGAGGAAGCCGTAGGTGGCGAGGTCCTTTTCCTTGAGCTGCTCCTGTTGGTCCTTGTAGGTGGGGACGCGCTCAAGCCAGGGGACGGGAACGATGTTTCCCAGGAGGAGGTTCAGTTCTGCGTGCGCGGGGACGTCCTGCTGGACAAAGAGAGTGCACAGCTTCGGATCGAGGCCGGCGGCAAGGAAATCAAGGGCGACCTGATCGGTGCTTCCGGCAATTCCTTTGGGGTCGGGGTACTCGGTGGTGAGGGCGTGGAGGTCGGCGATGAAGAAGAAGCAGTTGAACTCGTGCTGGAGCTGGACCCAGTTGTAGAGGGCTCCCATGTAGTTGCCGAGATGGAGGCGTCCGGTGGGGCGCATGCCGGAGAGGACGCGGGGGCGCGGATCGTGTGGGGTTTGGGGGGTGGGGTCGGTCATCTGCTCTTGGTTTAAGGGTACATGAAGGGGTGTGGTCGTAGTTGGGACGGCACAACGGATAACGGCAACGGCAAACGCAGATTCCCTCAGGGAATGACAACCAGAGAGGCAACGGTAACAGCGCGTGGGTTGAGCGGTTTACGTTCCCACCCTAACCGACGATGAAGCTGTCGGTGAGGATGGGGCACCCGATCATTTGTGGGTCGGTTGGAGAAGACGGGCGCTTACAGGGTGTTGAGAACGCCGTTGAAGATGTTGAGCAGTGGGGGGAAGAAGATGCTCATGATGCGGCCACCGAGGAGGAAGAAGATGACGAGGGAGAAGATACCGAGGTTGTCGTAGATCTTCAGGGCTCCAGGTGGGAGATAGTGGCGGAGGACGGTGGCTCCGTCGAGGGGCGGGATGGGGATGAGGTTGAAGACGAACATCGTGAGGTTGATGAAGACGACGTAATACAGGAGGAGGGCGATGGGGAAGAGGGCCGGCAGGACGGAGAGGTCGATGCCTGGGCTCTTGAAGGCGACGAAGATGGCGGCGACTACGGCGAGGGAGCCCCCGGCCATGCTGTGCTTGAGTACGACGAGGAGAAGGAGGGCGGCTATGGCGAGGCCGAGGTTGGAGGCGGGGCCGGCAAGGGCGGTGAGGATGTCGTCGCGGCGATAGTGGCGGAAGTTGCGGGTGGTGACGGGGACCGGCCTGCCCCAGCCGATGGGTGCCCAGCCGTAGAAGAGGCCGATGACGGGGAAGATCACCGAGCCGATGAGGTCGAGCTGCTTGAGGGGGTTGAGGGTGATGCGGCCGAGCATCTTGCCGGTCGCGTCGCCGAGACGCCAGGCGGTGTAGGCGTGGGCGCATTCCTGGACGCAGATGGTGAAGAAGAGTACGACGACTTGGAAGAGGACGAGGGCTACGTCGAGACTCATATCGTTCCAGTCTATCGAGGTTGCGGCTTGCCAAAGGGCTGGGAGCGGTGTTTAACGTGGTGGACGGGATTCGGTGCGCCTGGAGGTTGGGACGGATGATCGCTGGGCGTCGGGCTTTGGGACTGGCCGCTTTGTTGCTGGCGGGGATGGCCGGGGTGCAGGCTTCGCCCGCACAAGCGAAGACTGATGCGATCTCGCGGGGAAACAAGGCTTTTGCGGAAGGGGATTTGCGGGGTGCACTCAGCCTTTATGAGCAGGCGGCCGCAGCCGATACGAAGGCTTACGAGGCGGTAACGCTGGCAGGGGAGACCGAGACGCGGCTGGAAGAGCCGCAGAAGGCGGTTGCCTACTATGCGCGGGCGGTGGCGATCGATCCGAACCGCGAGGCGGCTTATCGGCTCTGGGGCGATGCGCTGATGAAGGCGGCCGACATGAAGGGTGCGGAGGAGAAGTTCGTGGAGGCGATCCTGGCCGAGCCGTATGTGAAGGCTCCGCGGCAGGGGTTGAAGCGGTGGGCGGACGCGAACCATGCGCATTTGTCTGATCCGCCGATTCGTCTGCCAGCGCGAGCGACGGTTGACGCGCAGGGGCAGGTGAGGCCGGCGGTCGATCCGGGAACTGCGAAACGGCCGGCTGCGGAAGCCTGGGCGGCTTATGCTGCTGCCCCTGCGGCGTGGAGTGGGAGAGAGTTTCACCAGCGATATCCGGCGGAGAAGGCGTATCGGGATTCGCTGGCGGAGGAGATGGAGAGTCTGCGTGGGGTGCTGGCGGCAGTGGCGGCAATGCAGAAGGATGGGAGGTTGCCGGACGGGCAGCTTGATCCCACGCTCAGGTCAATGCAAGCGCTCGATAAAGATGGGATGCTCGAAAGCTGCGTGCTGCTCGACCACTGGGATCCGGGGATCGCGCAGGACTACCCGGGGTACCGGGCAGAGCATAAGGACACGCTGCGGGCTTACATGTACAAGTATGTGATTCACCCGGCGCGATAGAGGCTATTCGACGGAGAAGACAGCGTAGACGGTGGCGGAGCGGGTGATCTTCTCGGGCGAGATGGCGAGTGGTTTGAGGGCTTTTGGCATCGGAGCGGCTGCACCTCGGGCCATGGCGCTCATCATCATGACCGGACGGGCCTGGGCCTGGTTGCTGGCGTAGACCAGGGGGCCGAGCTTGATGCCGAGGCCCTGGGCCATGCGTTCGGCCATTTTGTGGGCGTGTTCGAGGGCTTTGGCGGCGGCGTCTCCTTCAACGGCGTCTTCGCTCTTGAGCTTCCACTCGATGTTCCCGCTGTTGTTGGCCCCGGCGAGGACGGCGGCATGGAGGGTTGCGGCGGCGTTTGCGGCAGGGACGGTGACCTGCCAGGACTGGGAGAAGCGGAAGCGGAGGCCTTTGGCGAAGTGGAGTTTGTCGTTTTCGTCGATGGGGGAGAGGTTCTGCTCGCGGCTTTCGATCTGGTCGGGCTGGACTCCGGCGGCTTTAAGGGCGTCGTTGATGGCGTTCGAAGTGCGGGTAGCGTCGGCGTAGGTCTGGGCCTGGTCGGCGCCAAAGGTCTCGAAGCCGACGGTGACAGCGGCGAGGTCGGCTGGGGCGGAGGCCTCGTCGGTGGCGGTGATGGCGATGGTGCGGTTGTCCTTGTTGACCTGGATGGTCTGGGAGAACACGGGCAGAGTGGCGGCGAAAGCGGCTAGCAGGAGGAAGGGCTTCGTGGAGAGGCGCATGGGGGTCTGGCTTTCTGGGATCTTTGGGGATCGGGCCGGGTCAGGCGCGGTCCGGGTCGGGGTTCAGGAGATCGGCGAGGGTCTCTTTATGCTTCGGCTTGGCAGCGGCCTTTTGTTTCGGATCGGGAATGACGCGCTCGGGTGGGGGTGATCCGATGCGCTCGCGAGCGTTCGCTTTGACCGCTTTGACGGTGGAGAAGACGCGCTTTTTTGGTTTGCTCATGGCGTTCCTGGCCGGTTTCGGCGTGTGTAGGACGGAACTGCGAAGCCCTTGGTGATTATGCAATACTCAGCTTCGGATGGGCTTCGGGATTCGAAGGCGCATCTTATCAATACGAGGGGTGAAGGTGAGCCAATCGTCAGCGGGATGTAGGGAAACGAGGTGACGGATGGAAGAACGGGACTTTTTTGATGAAAAATCGGAGATGCGGACACATACGATGACGTGTCCGCACTGCGGGCAGCCGGGTGAATATCAGGTGTCGTGGATTGTGCGGAGGAAGAAGGCGCAACTGCCGCGCGGGGCGGACGAGCGGGATAAAGCCCGGTTCGCCAAGGCGCAGAGCTACATGGTGCGGCGGGACGATCCGATGGGATGCAAGAATATCCGGTGCCGGAAGCGATTCGATGTGGTTGGGCTGCAGTCGGTGGCGTTCTTGTAGATTCGGGAGCGGGGTTCCGTGGATTTCGCGCGAGGACCTCTCTTCCAGTTCCCGAAGTGCCTGGGCTGTGATGTAATAGCGTTGTGAGCGGTCTGTACGAACGCGAGAAGCTTTGACGTACCTGGGAGATTGCTGATGGCGAACCTGTTGATTCCTGCGGCGGAACGGAACCTGACACCGGATGAGGTGGAGGCGCTCGATCGGCGTCGTCGCCGTGGACAGCTTTTCCTGGTGATCTGCTTCCAGTGCATCATCGTTTCGACGCTACTGACGCTGTGGTCCGGGCAGGATCTGACCTACTCGCCGGGCTGGACGCATCCGATAGCGTACTGGAACATGATGACTGCCGCGCTTGCGATCATCTTCGGCGCCGCGGGGATCCACCTTCGGCGTGGAAGCAACGAGTTCATCAGCTACTAAGCGTTTGGAGAGGTTGAGACGGGCCGGTTCCTTCGGGGACCGGCTTTTCTGTTTGTGGTCAGGCGGCTTCGTCGCGGCGGCGGGGTGAGGCCTGGATGAAGCGGATGAGGTCTTCGACGGTGATGAGGGGCTCGTGGCGGAGGCCGGGGCGGAGTTCACGCTGGTTTGCGGCGAGTAAATCCTTTCGGGACTCGTCCACGTCTTCGGTGCCAAGGCCGAGGTCTTCGTCGAGCGCGTCGTGCAGCAGGATGGGGAAGTGAACGTTTTGAACGTCCTGGAGATAGCGGTAGGTGCTGCGGGCGATGGCGGGGTCGAAGCCGAAGGTGGCGAGGTGGCGGACGAAGCCTTCTTCGGTGTGGCCGGCGCGCTCGCGAATGAGGGCGCGCCGGCGGCGCAGGGCGGAGAGGTAAAGGAGGAGAAACCCGGCAGCGAGCAGGGTTGCGAGGATAGCGAGGGGAATCGTCTGCGCTGAGATCCAGAGCTGAAAGGTATCGGGAGTCGCCATGACCGGGAGGCCTCTTGAAGCGTCGTGCGAAGCAGAGGAGTGCGGGGCCGTGCGCCCAACGTTAATCAATCGCAGGAGTTCGATCAAGAAGAAACGGAAGTGCCAGGAAGATCATCCCGGGAGCGGCGTTCTGATTGGGTGAACGGCATTGGTGGGTGGGGTGAATCGATGTCTTCGGGTCGGCATCCTAGCTATAGACTGAGTTTTTATGGCAACCCTCGTGACTGACCTGCAATCGAACCTTTTTACCGTGCTCGGCGACACGCGCCTGAGTGCGCTCGTGCCTGCGGAGGAAAGGCTGCGGGACAAGTTCGGGAGGGCGATCACGGATCTGCGGATCTCAGTGACCGACCGGTGTAATTACCGGTGCGTGTACTGCCGCACGGGCAACGAAGGGGCACTGTACACCGAGCTTCCCATCTCGGACTATGTGCGGATGATCGGGCTGTTCGTCTCGCTTGGGGTGGAGAAGGTACGGCTGACGGGCGGTGAGCCGCTGCTTCGGGCTGGTCTTGTGGAGATGGTCGAAGAGTTGTCGCGGATGCGGACGGCTTTCCTGCCGGACGGAACGCGGACCTCGGCGTGGGGTGGACCGGAGGATGCTCCGGAAGGGCTTCCGCTGGATCTTGCGCTGACCACGAATGGCCATTTGTTGGAGGGCCTGGCGGAACCGTTGAAACGGGCGGGGCTGAACCGGGTGACGGTCAGCATGGATGCCGTGGATGCCGAGACGTTCGCTAGGATTACGCGGGTTCCGCGGTCCTACGAGAAGGTTCTTGCAGGTGTGAGGGCGGCACAGGCGGCCGGACTTGGACCGGTGAAGGTGAACTGCGTTTTGCTGCGCGGGTTCAACGACGGGCAGATCGAGGCGTTCGCGGAGTTCTCGCGGCGAGAGGGCGTGATCGTGCGGTTTATCGAGTTCATGCCGCTCGAGGAAGATCGCACGTGGAAGCCCGAAACGGTGGTTACCATGGACGAGATCGTGGCGCGGCTCAAGGCGCTGCGTCCCCTGCGCGATCTGGCTCCCAATGCGGCGAGCGAGACGGCGCGGAGATTCACGTTCGACGACGGTATGGGTGAGATTGGAATCATCGCGCCGGTGTCGCGGCCGTTCTGCGGACACTGCAGCCGGGTGCGGCTGACGTCCGATGGAAAGATCCGGACGTGCCTGTTTTCGCAGAGCGATCACGATTTGCATGGGCGGATGCAGCGCGGTGGAACCGATGACGAACTAGCTGCGTATATCCGGCAAGTGGTCATGCGAAAGGAAGCGCGCCACCATATCGGCGAGGCTGGATTCGAGCAGCCGTCCCGGAGCATGGTGCACATAGGCGGTTAGAAATGTGGTACTTAGCCGTTACCATGTGCTACTTTGTTGTTACTCGGCAGAGATCGAGCGAGACGGGCCACGTATGTCAGACCATGTCGTTCTGAATATTTGAGTGTTCCTACGGGGGTTCCCATGGCGAACAAATTTTCTTTCCAGGTGATCGAGAGCCGTCAGATGGATCACCTCAAGGTGTTCCATGACGTAGCGCGTGCGCTTACCTCCACGCTCGAACTCGAAACAATCCTCCTCGCCATCATGGACAAGATGGCCGGCTTCTTCGGGCCGGAGCGCTGGTCGCTCCTGATGGTGGATGAAAACACCAACGAGCTTTATTACGAGATTGCGGTGGGCGAACAGGCCGAGAGGCTGAAGGGCCTGCGGGTGAAGATGGGCGAGAGTGTTGCCGGGTGGGTGGCGGAGACCGGAAACCCGCTGGTCGTGCCCGATGTGATGCTGGATCCGCACTGGTCGGAGTTCGCGCGAAAGCATCCCGAGTTGAGGATCAACTCGATGGCCTGCGTTCCGATCCGGTCGAACGGGAAGACGCTGGGCGTGCTGCAGATTTTGAACAGCAAGCTCGACCTGATGTCCGAATACTCGATCTCGTTTCTGCGGATCCTGTGCGACTACGCGGCAATCGCGATTCAGAACGCGAACTCGATGAAGCTGATTCACCTGCTGAGCATCACGGATGACTGCACAGGGCTGTTCAACGCGCGGCATCTCTACAGCCTGATGGAGGAGTGCGTGCTTCGTAGTAAGGCAAGCGGCGGTGAGGAGTTCAGCCTGTTGTTCTTCGATCTTGACAGGTTCAAGTCGGTCAATGACAAGCATGGGCACCTGGTGGGGAGCCGGTTGCTGGCAGAGGTGGGCGAGATGATCCGGCAGAGGATCGGCCGTGGATGCTCGGCGTTTCGGTATGGCGGGGATGAGTTCGTGGTGCTGATGCCGGGGACCGGGAAGGACGAGGCTGTGGGGCTGGCGAAGAAGCTCTTCACGGGGCTGCAGGAGACGCGGTTTCTCGAGTCCGAGGCTCTTTCACTGCGGCTGACCGGGAGCTTTGGACTGGCGACGTTTCCCGAGGATGGGAAGTCGGTCCACGAGATGCTGCAAGCTGCCGACGCGATGATGTATGAGGTGAAGAAGACGACGCGGAATAATCTTGCCGTGATGGGCGTCGGGCTGATGCCTGGAATGAGCCCTCCGGCGGGGCTTGTGGGTGGGATGCATCCGCCGATGGACGGGGCTCGGCCCTCTTAGCTTGACACTCGTTATTCCTTGTCGCGTGGGTGACGTTCGAGGGAGGCTGGACGGCGTGGTTCGGGATGGAGAGCGTCGCGGTTGTCCGGGGCGGTGGGGTGGACGCCGAAGTCCCAGACGCCGAGGTTGACCTCTTTCTCCGACACGACCTCCATGAGAGCGAACTCGCCGAAATCGAGCGGTTGCGTGGGGGTGAGCTTCATCCAGTGGCCACCGGGGAGGATCTCGGTCTTGGTTTCGACGACGTCTTCCTGGCGGTGTACAGTGCCGAGGGCGCTGATCTTAAAGCTGGCGAGCACGCGAACATCCTGGCGGACGTCGGCGCGGAGGATGACGTAACGGCTGTCGGGTGAGCCCCCTGTGGGAACGCTCGTCGCGTCGGCGTGGGAGCCGCTGGTATCGACGACCATGGGAGCGGAGCCGGTGGGGGCTCCGACCTCATCACCGAGGCGGAGATAGAGGACGGGTTCGGCGACGTGGCTCTGGACGGGGGCGCGGGTGCCCTTGATCTGGACGATCTGGTGGGAGCTCGCGAGTGGGTTGACGATGCCTTTGACGAAGCTATGGGCTGTGCTCTTGTTGAGGTCGCCGCCACTCTGAACGAGTGGGACGAGCTCGGGTGCGCCGTGGAAGGTGTCGAGCAGTAGAACGGCGTCTTCGGTGTCGAGGCGCAGGTCAGGAGCGACTTCGGGGGTGCGTGAGGCGCGATCGGCTTCTTCCTTGATGAGTTCCGGGTCGAGAGCCGGTGGACGCTTGTCCTGCTGTGGGGCGTTGGGATCAGGCGGAGTGTGAGCCTGCTCGTACTTGCGGGTCGCGTCGAGATCGACCAGCGCGGTGGGGATCTCTTCGGTGTCTCCGGAGCGCTCGGCGCTGACGAAGCGGACGACGTCGCCCTGGACCTTATAGCTCATGACGATCTGGTAGCTGCCGTCCTTGAGGATGAGGCGGGTGCGATGGGGCGGGCGGGTCTCGTCCGATGGGACTGCGGTGTGGCTCTGTGCGATGACGGGCGCTGTGAGACATGCCGCCAGAAGAAACGTCCAAAGAAGCAAGCGAGCAAAGGTGCGTGCAGGCGCGGGTGTGGGGTTTTCAGGACGCATCATAAACAGACAACTCCGCAGGGTTAGACGCAGACGTGAAGACAGTTGGTGGGTCCGGCGAGCGAGGTTCCCGCTTCCCGGTACCCTTCCCTTGTTGAGTATGCAAGACTAATAGCAGCGTACAACTCCATGAAGAGGAACACACAACGCGGAAGGACTGCCCTGCCGGCCATGTGGCTGCGGTGGATGGCGGTCTTCTGCATGGCGCTGATCGGCGTGGCGAGCACGGCGCAGGTTTGTCACTCGCATGACGAGGATGCGCGGATAACGGTTGCGCTGTCGGCCCAGACACAAAGTGTCTCAGCACAAGCTTCTGTGCAGACAGGGCTTCCGGATAATGGCGATCAGCATTCGGCTCCCGACTCGGCTGTGCGCTGTCCGCTTTGTGTGGCGATGCATGCCGCGCTCCCGGTGCTCACCTCGCTTCCGCAGGTTGCGCTTATGCGGGTGGCCCGGCCGGTCGCTCCTGTGGACAGCATGGAGCGGACGTTCTCGTGGCGGTTCGAGATGGCCAGCAGGCCTCCTCCCGCAACGGCTCTCGCCGCTTAGCCTCTACTTTTTCTCCTTCTAAAAGGTTTATTGAATCGTCGGCCCCGGGTGTGCTCCCGTTCGTTCCGGCTTCAGGAGTTCTTCATGCAATCGCTTCGATCGTTCTTTTTCCTCGCGCTTCTGGCAATCAGCGCGGGTTTCGCCCTCGCGCAGGGTACATCCGGCAGTGTGACAGGCACTGTGACGGATTCAACCGGCGCGGTCATTCCCGATACGTCCGTTCAGATCGCGAATCCGGTGAGCGGCTTTACCCGCAAGGCTACGACCGACGCCTCGGGCGTCTTCCACTTCTACAACATTCCGTTTGACCGCTATCGGCTGACGGCGACCAGTTCTGGCTTCGACGCGAAGACGCAGAATGTCGCGGTGAACTCCGTGGTTCCGATGGTGGTGGCGGTGCAGATGACGATCGCTGGATCGAGCACAGAGGTGACGGTGGACGCGGGTGCCGACCTGACCGAGAACGACTCAACCTTCCATACGGATATCGACCGGGCGATCATCGACAAGCTTCCGCTCGAAAGTGCCTCATCGCAGTTGAGCTCGCTGGTGACACTGTCGTCACCAGGTGTGGCGGCGGATTCGAATGGGCTGTTCCATGGGCTTGGGGACCATGCGGAGAACTCATTCTCACTGGATGGCCAGCCGATTACGGATCAGCAGAGCAAGGTGTTTTCCAACCAGATTCCGGCGGATGCGGTGCAATCGCTGGAGGTGATCGACGGGGCTCCGCCAGCCGAGTATGGAGATAAGACGAGCCTCGTGATCAAGGTGACGACGCGGTCGGGCCAGGGTGTGACGAAGCCTACGGGAGAGATCAGCACGTCGTACGGCAGCTTTGGATCGGCGGACGTGAGCGGGAACCTGGCGTTCGGAACGAAGAACTTTGGCAACTTTATCGCTGTGAGCGGACTGAACTCGGGCCGGTTTCTCGATCCGGGCGAGTTCGCGGTGCTCCACGACAAGGGCAACCTGATCAACTTCTTCGACCGGGTGGACTACCAGTTCAGCGATGTGAGCTCAGTGCATACGAATCTGCAGTACACGCGGTCGTGGTTCCAGACACCCAACTCGTATGACACGCTGAACGTTGGGGCAACGGACCCGATTACGGGTGCGCTGGTTGGGCAGGCGGATCAGAGGTCGAAGATCGAGACGTACCTCTTTGCGCCGACATATACGCGGACCATCAGCAACGAGGCAGTGCTGAACTTTGCGCCTTACTTCCGGAGGGACTCGTACCAGTACTATCCGAGCAAGAATCCGTTTGCGGACCTTGGACCGATTCAGCAGGAGACGGTGGGGCAGCAGAGGTCGCTGCTGAATGCGGGCGTTCACTCGGACCTGTCCTATTCGAAGGGTGTGAATAACATCAAGATCGGCGGGATGTATCAGCAGACATTCCTGCGGGAGAACGATCAGATCGGGCTCGTGGATCCGACGTTAAACTCACCATGCCTCGACGCGAACGGCAATCCGCTGCCGGGGACGGCGAATCCGGCGACATGCGCGAATCCTAACCCGAACTTCAATCCGATCCTGCTTCCGTATGACCTGACTCGGGGCGGAGGGACGTACAGCTATCACGGGCAGACCGATGTGAAGCAGCTTGCCTTCTATGCGCAGGACCAGGTGACGATCGGGAACTTCCTGATGAACGCCGGGATGCGTGGGGACATTTATAACGGCCTTGCCATTCAGCGGCAGGCGGAGCCTCGGCTTGGGCTCTCGTACAACTTCAAGAAGACGAATACGGTGATCCGGGCTTCGTATGCGCGGGCGCAGGAGACTCCGTTCAACGAGAATCTTGTGCTTTCGAGTACGGGGTGCACGAATGCGGTGATCCAGGCGGTGTTCGAGACGCTTGGGACGTGCCAGCCGGCGCCGTTCAATCCGGGGTTCCGGAATGAGATTCATGCGGGGATTCAGCAGGGGATCGGGAAGCACTTCGTTATCGGTGGGGACTACATCTGGAAGTACACGCACAATGCGTACGACTTCAGCGTGCTGGGAGCTACGCCGATCACGTTCCCGATCGAGTGGCATAACTCGAAGATCCCGGGCTTTGCGGCGCGGGCGAATCTGACCGAGGTGAAGGGATTTAGCGCGTTTGTGGTGATGTCGTCGGTGGCGGCGCGATTCTTCAATCCGCAGGTTGGCGGGGTTGGAGCTACGGTGGGCCGGGCGGGTGGGCTTCCATTCCGGATTGACCACGACGAACGCTTCAACGAGACGACACATATCCAGTACGCGCTGCCGTTCCGGAAGAGCCTCTGGTATGGGTTCAACTGGCGGTATGACAGTGGACTCGTAGCTGGCGCGGCGCCATGCTACAACGTCCTTGGAGCGAACAGTGGATGCGCGGCTGGGTCGATTACGCTGGCGAACGGTCAGCCGGGGATCGACCTGAGTGGGCTGACGGCGGACGAGCAGTTCCAGGCTGGGCTGATCTGCAATGGCGTGAAGGCGACACCCACCTCGGGCTTCACTTCATGCGCGGCCACACAGCTTACGTCGAAGCTCCTGAGCATTCCGGCGCCGAATACCGAGGATGATGACCGGAATCCTCCACGGATCGCTCCCCGGAGCCTGTTCGACATGGTGCTTGGGGATGACAACCTGTTCAACACGGACAAGCACCGGATCAGTGCGCGAATCACGGCGGTCAACGTAACGAACAAGTACGCGCTGTACAACTTCCTGTCGACGTTCTCGGGAACGCACTATGTTTCGCCCCGGACAGTGACCGCGCAGGTCAGCTACAGCTTCTAGCTGCTTTAGGCGAAGGCCTGGAAGCTACTGGCCAACGGATCACCGGCGTAGGCTTCGGTGAGGGAGAGACGGACGCGGAGGTGGATGGCCTGCTCGATCTGCGAGATCGCAAGCAGCCTCTGCCTCCGCTTATGATCCTCGCTGAGGAGCGTCGGGATGAGGCGGATGTCCTCTTCGGCGTCGCGCTCGAGCCTTTCGATGCGCGCTTCGACGACCTTCCGGAAGCGGTCGCTGATCTGGTACGGAGCGGCGAATGTATCGGTCATCTCGGTCATCGAAAATTCTTTCCTCTCGGACTGAACTTTTACCCTTCGATGCCGATAGTAGCGATAAGCGAGGCTTTGGGCTACGGTACGGGTGCCATGGGGGAGGACACACTTTGGTTCCGGCCAGGGGTTACCGTGCCGTTTTCAGAAACAATCCGGCTACTTCCGCGACCACTCCGTGCCGGTGGGGCCGTCCTTGAGCAGTATCCCCTTGGCGAGGAGGTCGTTGCGAATGGCGTCGGCGCGGGCGAAGTTGCGCTGCTTCTTGGCCTGGGTGCGTTCGGCGATGAGACCCTGTATAGCTTCTTCGGATAACGACAGCGTGGCGACCAAGGATGGGTCGGCTTGGTCCATGCGGCCTTCGCGCTCGGCCCAGGCGAGGGCGATGCGGGTGAGGTCGGCATCTTTGTCTTCGAGGACCGCGAAGACTCCGTCGAAGAGGTCGAGGACCTTCTTCGCGGACTCGGCTTCGGCCTTGTAGAGGGTTCCGGCGTCGGCGGCGGAGTTGACGGCGCGGACCATGTCGAAGATGGCGGCGTGGGCTTCGGCGGTGTTGAGGTCGTTCGAGAGGGCGGCGGTGTACTCGGCCTGCGACTTTTCGATCTGCAGGGCGAGGGTCGTGTTTGGATCGCTCTCGGGCCATGTGCCTTTGAGAAGGCGCTGGTGGAAGGTGCGCAGCCGTTCGACGGCATTTGTGGCCTGGGTGAGACCGTCGAAGGTGAAGTTGAGCTGGTGCCGGTAGGGCACGGAGATCATGAGGAAGCGGATGGCCGAGGCGCGGTAGCCTTTGAGGAGCAGGTCGCGGAGGGTGTAGAAGTTGCCTTCGGACTTCGACATCTTGCGGCCTTCAACCAGAAGGAAGCGGACGTGCATCCAGTGGCGGGCGAACGTCTTGCCGGAGGCGGACTCGGACTGGGCGATCTCGTTCTCGTGGTGCGGGAACATGAGGTCTTCGCCGCCGGCGTGGAGGTCGAAGGAGTCGCCGAGTAGGCTGGTGGCCATGGCGGAGCACTCGATGTGCCAGCCGGGACGACCCTGGCCGAGGGCGGTGTCCCAGTTATGCTCGAGGGCTCCGTCGGAGCCGGCTTTGACGGCCTTCCAGAGGGCGAAGTCGCGGGCGTGGTCCTTGTCGTACTCGTCGAGGTCGACGCGGGCGCCGTCTTCGATGCTCTCGAGGTCCTTCTTGGCGAGCTTGCCGTAGTCCTTGTCTTTGGAGAGGCGGAAGTACCAGCTGCCGTCCTCGGCCTGGTAGGCGAAGTCCTTGGCGGCGAGTTGCTGGATGAGCGAGACCATCTCGGGGATGTGCTCGGTGGCGCGGGGGAGATGCTCGGGGCGCTCGATGCCGAGGGAGTCGAGGTCCTCGAAGAAGGCCTTCTCGAACTTCTGGGTGTACTCGGCGATCGGCATCTTCGCGGCGGTCGCGTTACGGATGATCTTGTCGTCGACATCAGTCACGTTCATGACGTGGTTGACAGGGATGCCGAGTTGCTTGAGGAAGCGGCGGAGGACGTCGACGTGGAGGAAGGTGCGGAAGTTGCCGATGTGGCCGTAGTCGTAGACGGTAGGGCCGCAAGCGTACATGCGCAGCGCGGGGGCGCCGATGGGCGTGAGCGTTTCGAGCTTTCCAGAGAGGGTGTTGAAGAGTTCCAGGGGCACGCGCTTTGTTTCCTGCTGCGGGGCGCACGCGCCATGCAGTTCGCTTTCTCAACCGACGGTCTGGATTGATTTTAGCGGATTGATTCTATCCGAGCTTGAGCTGGGGGGTGGCGCCCATGTCCTCGGGGGCAAAGTCGTGGGCGAGGAGCTTGGGCCAGGCGGCGGCCGCGATCATGGCGGCGTTGTCGGTAGCTAAGGCCAATGACGGAAAGGCTATGGGGAGGCCTCGCTGGACGGCTTCGTGCTGGAAGCGGTGGCGGAGTTCGCGGTTGGCAGCCACTCCCCCGGAGACGACGATGCCACGGGCTCCGAGGTGCTCGGCGGCGGCGAGGGTTTGGCGGATGAGGATGCCGACGACGGCGTGCTGGAAGCTGGCGATGAGGTCGAGTGTCTGCGGGTCGCAGAGGGCCAGAGCGTCGGCGGTCTTGGGATTGGCCATGGCGGCGAGGGTGCGCTGGCGGTGCTCGGCGGCTTCGCGCATGCCGCTCGCCTGCACGTAGCGGAGGACGGCGGACTTGATGCCGCTGAAAGAGAAGTCGAAGCGGGGGCCTTCCTGCTGGGGGGGGGCTTTCTTGTTTGGGGCGGGTCTGCCGTCGCGGAGGGGTGGCCCCTTGATCTGATTGAAGTGGAAGGGGACGGCTAGGGGGTTGCCGTGGGGGGCTAGGGCGTCGATCCATGGGCCGCCCGGGTAGCCGAGGCCGAGGAGCTTGGCGACTTTGTCGTAGGCTTCGCCGGCGGCATCGTCGACGGTGCGGCCTACGTTGCGGTAGATCCAGGCATCGGCTGCGCTGCCCTGGCGGGCGAGGTAGAGGTGGGTGTGGCCTCCGGAGACTACCAGGGCCAGAAGAGGCAGCGGGATCGGGGTTTCACCTCGGTGGCGGGCTTCCATCAGGACGGCGTGGATGTGGCCTTCGAGGTGGTTGACGGCGATGAGGGGCTTTCCGGATCCGAAGGCGAGGGCCTTGGCGTAGAGGATTCCGACGAGGAGGGCTCCGGCGAGGCCCGGGCCGTGGGTGACGGCGATGGCGTCGAGGTCGGCGTACTTCAGCCCGGCTTCGGCCATAGCGGCGCGGACGACGGGGACGATGTTGCGGAGGTGCTCGCGGCTGGCGAGTTCGGGGACGACTCCGCCGTAGTTGGCGTGGAGGGCAATCTGGCTGGCGACGACGTTCGAGAGGGGATCTCGGCCGGCGCGGACGACGGCGGCGGCGGTCTCGTCGCAGGAGGATTCGATGCCGAGGATCAGGCCGGCTTTTGATTCGTCAGGCTGCATCGAGCTGTACCCCATCCCGCCGAAAAGACCTCAAAGTATTCGAATATATGGACTTAAGTCTGGACTTCGCGCTGCGGCTTAAAGGCGAACGTCCGGCTCATGGGCCGGACGCTCGATTAAACCACCCTTATAGAATAGCAAGCGTGTCAAGCATGGGGTGGATGGAGAACACGGGCTTTATCCAAGCCGCTTGGGTGGCACGGGCGCTCGTCGGCGCGGGATATAAAGCCTTTTTCGCCGGGGGTTGCGTTCGGGACATGCTGCTTGGGCGGGCGCCGGACGACTTCGACGTGGCGACTTCGGCGACTCCGGATGAGGTGATGACTCTGTTTGGACGGCTCGGTCGGAAGACGCTTTCCGTCGGGGCGCACTTCGGGGTGGTGCTGGTTTGTGGGGAGCCTACGGAGTATGGGAGCGGTCAGGATGATGCGGTTGAGGTGGCTACCTTTCGGCATGACGGAGCTTACAGCGACGGGCGACGGCCGGATGCGGTGAGATTTTCGACGGACCCGCGAGAGGATGTTGTGCGGCGGGACTTCACGATCAACGGGATGCTGTTGGACGTCGCGCGGTTTGAGCGGGATGGGGATCTCGACGCGGCGGTGCTGGACTTTGTCGGCGGGCGCGAGGATTTGACGGCCGGAGTAGTTCGGGCGATTGGGGATCCGGCGGTGCGGTTTGCCGAGGATAAGCTGCGGATGCTGCGGGGGGTGAGGTTCGCGGCGCGTCTGGGGTTTCGGATTGAGGACGGGACGTTCGCGGCGATGCGGGCACATGCTTCAGAGATAGGTCAGGTGAGTTCCGAGCGGATCCGGGAGGAGTTGACCCGCATGCTGACCGAGGGGCGGGCAAGGGATGCGTTCGAGATGCTCGATGATTCGGGCCTGCTGGCCGAGGTGCTTCCTGAAGTGGTGAAGATGCATGGGGTCGAGCAGCCGCCGGAGTATCACCCCGAAGGCGACGTCTGGGTGCACACGATGATGATGCTCGAGATGCTTCCGGCGGAATGCGAGGCGGCGCTGGCTTGGGGGACGCTGCTGCACGATGTGGGCAAGCCGGCGACGTTTCAGCCGCCGCAGTTTTCGGGGGACCGGATCCGGTTCAACGGGCATGCCGAGGTGGGGACGCGGATGGCGGAGGTGATCCTGGGGCGGCTGCGCTTCTCGAACGAGGAGACCGAGCAGGTGGTCGCGCTCGTGAAGAACCACATGCGGTTCGGCGATGTGACGAAGATGAAGCGGTCGACGCTGACGCGGTTTCTGCGGATGCCGCGATTCGACGAGCACCTTGCGCTGCACTATCTGGATTGCACATGTTCGCACCGGATGCTGGGGATGTATGAGTTTGCGAAGCGGGAGTATGAGGCGACGCCGGTGGAGTCGCTTCGGCCTGAGTTGCTTGTGACAGGAAAGGACCTGATCGCGGCGGGGTATCGGCCGAGTCCGCAATTCAAGGCGATGCTGGAGGTGGCGGAGGATGCGCAGCTGGAAGGGCTGATTGCTACGCGGGAGGAGGGGCTGGCGCTGGTGCGGGAGAGATTTGGGGATCCACCGGAGCGACTGAGCATCTGACGGGTATGGACGTGTTCGACGTGGTGGTGGTTGGTGCGGGGATGGCCGGTCTGACGGCGGCGCGGGCCTTGCTCGAGCGTGGGCTTACGGTATGCGTGGTCGAGGCGCAGGATCGGGTCGGCGGGCGCGTCCTGACGCGTCGCCTGGGGGACACAGTCGTTGAGCTTGGGGCGGAGTTCGTGCATGGGCGGCCGACGGAGCTCTGGGCGCTGATCCAGGAGGCCGGGGTGACGGCTGTGGAGCGGGATGGGGCGATGATGGAGAGCGAAGGTGATGGGGTGCTTTCGGAGAGCGATGAGGAGGGAGGGTTTTCGATCCTCGACGAACTCGAAGACTACAAGGGGCCGGACTGCGGATTTCTGGAATACATCGAGCGGATGGACGTCGACGAGGAAGACCAGCTGATGCTCATTCGGTACGTCGAGGGGTTCAACGCCGCGGATGCGCGGGATGCGAGCGTAATTGCGCTTGGGCTGCAGCAGAAGGCAGAGGATGCCATCTCGGGCGACCGCATGTGGCATGTGCGCGAGGGTTACGCGAGGCTTCCGGAGTATCTTGCGGAGCGGGCTGCGGCGCTGGGTGGCGCGGTGCGGCTCGGAATGCCGGTTGAGGAGATTCGGTGGGAGCGGGGTGCGGTTGCGGTGCAGTGTGCGAGTGCCGAGACGATCAAGGGGAAGAGAGTGGTCGTGACGCTTCCGCTTGGGGTGTTGCAGGCGGGTGTGGTGCGCTTCATCCCCGAGCCGGAGGATCGGCTGGAGATTGCCACGCGCATGCGGATGGGACAGGTGGTGCGCTTCACGCTCGTGTTTCGTGGGGCGTTCTGGCATGGGCTCAAGCCGCAGCCTCAGATGCAGACGATGAGCTTCCTCTTCAGCCTCGACGAGGTGCCGGGGGTGTGGTGGACGCCACATCCTGAAGGAGAGGCGACGCTTACAGGGTGGGTCGGCGGTCCGCGTTCGGATGCGCTTGCGGCGCTGACTGCCGAGGAGATCGGGGAGCAGGCGTGTGAGACACTGGCGCGGATCTTCGGGTTACAGGCGGATGATGTGCTCGCGGGGTTGGTCGCGTGTGAGCCACACGACTGGCGTAGCGATCCGTGGACGCTCGGGGCTTACAGCTATATCCCAGCGGGCGAGATCGATTCGCCGCGTGCGCTTGGGGTGCCGGTAGAGGAGACGCTCTACTTTGCCGGGGAGCATACGGATGTGACCGGGCATTGGGGTACTGTGCATGCCGCGATGCGGAGCGGGTTACGAGCTGCTGAACAGATTCTGGGTGAGATATCCGCGTTGGGTTAGGTTCCCGCGAATTGAGGCGGCTTCAGCAAACGCCTTTGCTACGGCTCGGCATCTGATAGGCCTATGCCAGAGCAAAGCCGTCCCTTGATGAACACCCCGGCGGACACCACGCCGGACACAATTGTGATGATGGATGGGCTTGAGGTCGAGGCGCACCGCGGAGAGATCCTGATCGATGCGCTGAACCGGCACGCGGTGAAGTATCAGCACAAAGAGATTCCGCAGGTCTGCTACCTGCCTGCGATGGGAAATATCCAAAGCTGCGATACCTGCATGATCGAGGTGAACGGCGAGCTTGTGCGCGGGTGTGCGACGCGGGTTGAGCCAGGGATGACGGTTGCGACGATGGGGCATCGGGTGGATGTCGCACAGCGTGAGGCGTTCGACCGCATCCTGAAGAACCACGAGCTGTACTGCACGGTCTGCGATAACAACAACCAGAACTGCGTGGTTCACAATACGACGGCGGCGCTCGATGTGAAGCACCAGGCTCGGCCGTATGCGCCGAAGCCTTACGAGAAGGATATGTCGAATCCTTTTTACCGGTACGACCCGGACCAGTGCATTCTGTGCGGGCGATGTGTCGAGGCGTGCCAGAACGTGCAGGTGAACGAGACGCTGACGATCGACTGGAAGAGCGAGCATCCGAGGGTGCTGTGGGATGGCGGGGAGAAGATCGAAGGATCGAGTTGTGTGAGTTGCGGGCATTGCGTGACCGTCTGCCCGTGCAATGCGCTGATGGAGAAGAGCATGCTGGGTAAGGCGGGATACCTAACCAATATTCCGGATAAGGTGCTCGACGATATGATCGTGATCGTCAAAGAGGTAGAGCCGAGCACGGGGTACGGGCCGATCCTTTCACTCTCGGAGATGGAAGCGGAGATGCGGCACGCACGGGTGAAGCGAACGAAGACAGTCTGCACCTACTGTGGCGTTGGGTGCAGCTTCGATGTGTGGACGAGGGATCGGCACATCTTGAAAATCGAGCCGATGCATGGGCCGGCGAATGGTATCTCGACGTGCGTGAAGGGTAAGTTTGCGTGGGATTTTATTAATTCTCCGAAGCGACTTACTTCTCCGCTGCTGCGGCAGGGAGATACATTCGTTGAAGTGACGTGGGAGAAGGCGCTCGATGTCATCGCCGAGAAGTTCACCAAGATCAAGGAAGAGCATGGGCCGGATGCCCTGGCGTTTATCGCTTCTTCGAAGTGCACAAACGAAGAGAGCTACCTGATGCAGAAGCTGGCGCGAGCCGTGATCGGGACGAATAACATCGATAACTGCAGCCGGTACTGCCAGACTCCGGCGACGATGGGCTTATCACGTACCGTCAAGTATGGTGGCGACTCGGGGTCCATCTCGGATATCGAGATAGCTGGCCTTGTGATTGTGGTTGGATCGAACACGGCAGAATCGCATCCTGTGCTTGCGACAAGGGTGAAGCGTTCGCATAAGCATCGCGGGCAGAGACTCATCGTTGCGGATATCCGGAAGCATGAGATGGCGGAGCGAGCTGATATCTTTTTCAGGCCGACGCCTTCAACGGATGCGGTGTGGATCTCAGCGGTCGCGAGGTATCTCATCGATAATGATCTTCATAAGCCGGATTTCATTGAGAAGTGGGTGAATAAGTTCGACCAGTTCAAGAGGTCGCTTGAGCCGTTCACGATGGAGTATGCGGAGAAGGTGACCGGCGTGCCGGTAGAGACGCTGGTTGCGGTCGCGCGCGAGATTGCCAAGGCAGATGGTGTTTGCGTTCTATGGGCGATGGGCGTAACGCAGCATTGCGGTGGGTCGGATACTTCGACGGCTATCTCGAATTTACTGCTGACAACGGGTAACTACATGAGGCCTGGCGCGGGTGCTTATCCTTTGCGCGGACATAATAACGTGCAAGGTGCGAGCGACTTCGGGTCGATGCCGAACCTGTTTCCCGGGTACCAACTCGTCGATGACGCGACGGTGCGCGGCAAGTTCGAGGCGGACTGGGAAGTGACGTTGCCGGTGGTGAAGGGGCTCGATAACCGAGGAATGATTGAAGGTATTCACGCGGGCAAGGTGCGGGCGCTTTATATCAAGGGCGAGGATACGATTACGTCAGACGCTAACTCGACCGATGTGGGCGAGGCGTTACGGAAGCTCGACTTCTTTATCGTGCAGGACATCATGTTCTCGGAGACGGCGCAGTATGCGGATCTTGTGCTGCCTGCGAGTCCTTCGCTTGAAAAAGACGGAACGTTTACGAACACGGAGCGGAGGATTCAGCGGCTCTATCGGGCGCTTGAGCCGCTCGGTTACTCGAAGCCAGATTGGGAGATATTGCAGCTTATCGCGAACAAGTTGGGAGCCAAGTGGGACTACAAGCATCCTTCCGAGATTATGGACGAGGTGGCGCGACTTACTCCTATGTTCGCGGGTGTGAGTTATGAGCGGCTCGAAGGGTATAAGAGCCTGCAGTGGCCGGTTGCGAAGGATGGCACGGATACTCCGCTGCTGTTCAAGGATGGATTTCCCTTCCCGGATGGCAAGGCGATGTTCCACCCGATCGAGTACATTCCACCGTCAGAAGAGACGAACACGACGTATGACCTGCACCTGAACAATGGGCGTCTGCTGGAGCACTTCGAGCAGGGAGCGATGACGTACCAGTCGGAGGGGATCAAGGAGATCACCCCGATTACGTTTCTTGAAGTCTCTCCGGAACTGGCGAAGGAACGCGGGATCGAGACGGGACGCTACGTGCAGATCAAGTCTCCCTACGGACAGGTGAAGGTACAGGTTCTGGTTACAAATCGGGTTGAGGGGAAGCAGTTGTACATGCCGATGAACTCGATTCTGGAGCCGGTGAACAAGATGACGGGAAACCACATGGACCGGGCGACGCATACGCCTGCTTATAAGGAGATATCGGTTCACATGACGGTGCTTGAAGAGCGCGGCAAGAATCCCTTGCCGTGGGGAAACTTCCGGAATGGGCACAGGACTCCGCAGACGGGTGTTGAGGTTGAGCATAAGTGGGCGCGGCCAGACTATAAGCTGCCCGGAACTCGGGCGGCAGATGAACTGGTGCAGATAAAAAGCATCACGGTTTAGAGGAGTTATCGATGGCGAATCCGATTGCGTTCCAGGTGAAGAAAGCCGATCCCCGGGTGAATCTGCAGAAGAGGCTCGATGCGGCTCCCGAGGAGCATGCCGAGGCTCTGCTTGTGGCGTGGGATCTGCTGCAGGCGATGCATGACCAAGGCATTCTCGACACGATGCATGGCATGGTGAGCGCGAAGGATACGATCTTCGGCACTCTGGCGAAGTACGGGAAGACGCCGGAAAGTGTGTCGCTGATGCGGAACGCGATCTCGCTGTCACGCGTGCTGATGACGGTCGATCCGGAGATACTCGACTGCCTGGCGCGGGCGGTGGCTTCGGCCGGGCAGGAACATCGTAGCGAGGAGAGGACGCCGAGCTTCTGGCAGCTTGCGAAGCGCGCGGCTGGGGAGGACAGCCGGCGAGGACTCTCGTTTATGACGCTTGTGCTGACGAACCTTGGGAAGGCGCTGAAGAAGTAGGACTACTTCGTTGCAACCTGCACGACGTGGACTTCGGGAATCTGAATATTCCAGTTGTTGTTAATGTTCTCGAAGATGAGGCGGAACTCGCGATCCTGGCCGGGTGTCAGGGGTGCAGCGGCGACGGTCTGGGTGTCGACGTAGGGTTCGTGAGTACGGATCAGCATCAGAGGCAAGGTCTCGACTTGCGGGGCGAGGCCTTCATCGTTGCGGAAGAGAACCTGGACGGTAATGCCGGTAATGGTGTCGGAGCCGGTGTTCTTGATGCGGCCGTCGATGAAGGTGGATTTGCCTCCGGAGAGGCTGGTGGACTCGCTCATGGCGACATCAGCCATGGGCAGTGAGGCCGCGTGCGCGTCGAGGGGAAGGATGACTCCCGCAGCGACGCCGTGATGGCCGCGTGTGGCGATCACGATCCCGAGCACGATGACGAGCACAGCCCCGATGGCTCCGAAGACCGCCGCCTTGGGGAAGCCGCCACGCTCCGCAGGAGGCGTGGCGAAGAGGGCGTTCGAGCTGGCGGAGGTCGGAACGTTCGGCTGGGAGTCGCTCATACTGGCCTCGATTCTATACGGGCTGATGACTCAGCAAATGACTCAGGCGAAGCTGGCGCGCTTGACCGTCTGGCGGAAGTCCTTGCCCTGCATCTCGACGACCATGCACATCTCCTGGAGGCGCGAGCGCATGCGTTCGCCGATGCGGTCGCCGAGGGTCTCTTCCTTGCCCCGGATGTTCGCGGGCTCGGTACCGAGCGGGCCGAAGTTGGCGTAGTTGGTGGTGATGATGGTGGTGCGGCGGTCGTTGTAGCGGGTGTTGAGGATGTGGGCGACAGTGTCCCAGACCCAGTCGGTCGGCTTCGAGGCCCCAAGCTCGTCGAGGACGAGGACCTCGGCGTCGAAGACGGGGCGCAGGATCTCGAGTTCGGTGGCAGCAACCTTTGAGTTGTAGCTGTGCTGTACCTGCTTGAGGAGGTCGCGGTAGTCGTAGAAGAGGCCGGTGGCTCCGCGTTCGGCGACAAGCGCCTGCAGGATGCCGACGGCGAGATGGGTCTTGCCGACGCCGATGGAGCCGGTGAGCAGGAGGCCAGTACCGCCCGTTTCGATGGGGTAATTCTCGACGAAGCGGCGTGCGCGCATGTGGGCGGCGGTGAGGGTCTTGTTCGAAGAGTGGAAGTGGGTGTCGAAGGATTCGAGCGAACAGTGTTCGTAGCGCTTGGGGATGCGGGCGCGGTCGAGCATGCGGGCGGCGCGCTGCTCGATGCGGCAGACACAGGGGGCGGCGACCTGGCGGCCCTCTTCCTGGATGATGCGGAGGCCAGCTCCATCGCAGATCTTGCAGACTTCGGTCATAACCTCTTCAGTATGGCAGCAGATGAATCCGTTTGCTGGGTGGCGGAATCCTATATACTTAGAAGGCGCTCTTCCACGGAAGTGTGCCACTGGCAGTGCGACAGGCCCATCGATGTGACCGTGAGTCCGCCCGTTCGCAAGCGATCCGCACGCCGGCAAATTCGAGAAAAGACAGGATTTACGATGCCTAAGGCAGGAATTCACCCGGATTATCACCTCACCAACGTCAAATGCGCGTGCGGCAACCAGTTTGAGACGCGTTCCACACACAAGGGCGACATCGTCGTGGAAATCTGCTCGGCTTGCCACCCGTTCTTTACGGGCAAGCAGAAGCTGATCGATACGGCAGGCCGCGTCGAGCGCTTCCGCCGCAAGTTCGCCAAGTCCGATGCGGGCAAGGCCGAGACGGCGAAGACCGAGACCAAGTAATTGCTGCGGTTTTGAGCGAAAGGCCTCCGCGCTGTGCGGGGGCCTTTTGTTTTGAAGGGGTTCGATTGCATGAAGAAGCGGTATACGCTCGAGAAAAAGCAGTGGGACGATCCGGTGGAGCATGCGATGCCTGAGGGAGCGCGTGTGCCTAAGTCCTTTGATATCGGCAACGTACGGATTGCTCCAGCTACTGTGCTGGCTCCGATGGCGGGCGTGACGGACACAGTTTTTCGCCGGTTTATCAAAAATGCGAGCATGTTTTCGGCTGAAAACGCTGGTCAGGACGCGGGGCAAAGTGCGGTAAATGTGGACAGTGTTACGTCGAATCAGCAGTCCGGGTGCGGGCTGATCATGACGGAGTTTACCTCGGCCGATGGACTCTCGCGGATGCGGGAGACGAAGCGGAAGAGGTATCTGACGTACTACGATGACGAGCACCCGATTTCGGCGCAGTTGTTCGGGTCGAACCCGGTGACGCTGGCGGACAGCGCGAGGATCTGCCAGGATGCGGGGTTCGACATCGTCGACCTGAACCTGGGGTGTCCGGCGAAGCGGGTGGTGGCGTGTAATGGCGGGTCGGGGTTGCTGCGGGATCTGCCCCTGATCGGGGAGATCTTCAAGGCGGTGCGGGCATCGATTTCGATTCCCTTCACCGTGAAGTTCCGGATGGGGTGGAACGATAAGCACATCGTCTGCGTGGAGCTTGCGAAGATGGCGGAGGACTGCGGGTTGAACGCGGTCGCCCTGCACGCGAGGACGCGCGAAGATGGGTACACCGGGCAGGCGCGGTGGGAGTGGATCGCGGCGGTGAAGGATGCGGTATCGATCCCGGTAATCGGGAATGGGGATGTGCGGACGCCCGAAGACGCGGCGGCGATGGTCGACAAGACGGGGTGCGACGCGGTGATGATCGGGCGCGTGGCTCCGGCGAACCCGTGGATCTTCCGGCAGATCGCGCAGTACACGGCGACCGGCAGGTACGACAGCCCGACGGATCAGGACCGGTACCGGATGATCCGGGACTACTTCCAGAAGATGGTCGAAGAGATCGAGATGGAGAACGCCAACGAGATCGCGCGCGCCGAAGCGATCACCGCTGCCGGACAGGTCGCGCGGGAGAAGCAGGCACGGGACTGCGTCGGGAAGATGAAGCAGTTCGCGGCGTGGTTTACGCACGGCGTGCCCGGGGGCGGGGCGCTGCGGAAGCAGATCTTCGACTCGAAGAACGGGGCCAGCGTGCTGGATGCTGTCGATGCGTTCTTCGCGTCGCGGGCGGAGACGGCCGTGGCGAATGAGGATGAGGTGATGGCGGCGGAGCTGGTGGCGGCTGGGGAGTATTGCGACTGAGGGGCGTAGTACTCTCGACATCGGAGTGGATCATGGACTGGACGCAGGAAGAGGACGACCGGCTTACCGCCTACTATCGCGATCTGCCGGAGGAGCGGCTCTTGCATCTTGCTGAGCAGCCTGAGGAACTCACCCCCATCGCCCAGGAGATTCTTCGCAGAGAGATCGCTCTCCGGGGGCTTGATCTTGCCCCTGACGCCTCAAAGACCGCCGTGGAGGAAGATCATGACGAGGAGAGCTGGCTTCACGATCCCCAGATGCTGCGGGACTACGCGGAGCGGGCTCCAGAGGATTGCACGTTTCTCTTTGCGACGATCAGCGAGGCGAATGCGGCGCGGGCTTTTCTGCTGGAATCGAAGGTGGAGAGTTTCCTTGTGACGGGGCAGGGAGGAGTCATGGATAGCCGGGGACCACGGGTGGTGGTGAAACCGGCAGATGCGGAACAGGCTTCGTCTATCCTGGCGCAATCGATCCCGGAGCACATCTGGAAGGAACTGGAGGTTGAGCCGGAAGACTTCATCTCACCGCCATGCCCGATGTGTGGCGCGCCGGAGCCTTTGCTTCTGGCTGCCGATCCGGTGAATCGGTGGACGTGCGAGGAGTGTGAGCATGCGTGGGATGAGCCCGCGGTGCCGGAAGAGAAGGCTTAGCCGACGTAGGCGATGGGCGAGTCGGTGTGGCGTTTACGCCACACGGATTTGATCTTTGAGCGCCAGCGTTCGTCCAGGGCGATGAGGGTCCAGTCGACCTTCGGGCTGAGGTGGCGGAGGATGACCTCGGTCGCGGGGTGGATGCGCAGGGCGGGGGCCACGAGATAGAGGCGCGGGGGGAGCGGCGCGAGGGGAATGCCGCCGAAGTAGCCGTGGCGCTGGAACTCGCCTAATCCGGTGACGTTGTCGACATTCTGGAGATGGTGGTGGCGGACGCGGATCCAGTAGTCAAGGCCTTGCAAGGCCAGATGCAGGTCTTCTTCGGCTTTGAGTTCGATGACGGCTAAGCGACCGTCTTCGGTGACAGTGAGAAGGTCGAGCATGCCCCGGTCGGAGGCCGCAAACGCCGGCACCTGCGAGTAGACGTACTCGGCCTGGAGCTTCGTGTCATGTGCTTCCAGAGGAGCGACGTCGCGACGGAGGGCGGACTCCAGCCAGCGCTCGGGCTGCATGCGAAAGAGCGGGTCACGGCGTTCGCCGGCGGCGTGGCGGCGCTCGAAGAGGCTGCCGACGAGTTCGCGTAGGTCGTCGGCGGTGTCGGGGGTAAGCTCGGTCTCGCTTGCTCCGGCTCCGAAGGTGACCTTGTGCGAGCGATTGAAGCTGTTGGCGGAGGCTTCGACTCGGACGCGGGCGAATTCAAGGCCGTGAAGGAGAAAAGCGAGTTCCGTTCCGGAGCGGAGACGCTGCTCGACGACGGGATGCAACTCGGGTGGGATGAGCGCGAAGACCTGAGCGGCGGAGTCGGCGAAGCGCTCACGAGCGGCGGTGGCGTTGGGCGCGTGCTGGAGATGCGTGTGCAGGTTACCCTGGTCGGCGGAGTCGCGGGAGGTGAGCTCTTCGTTCGCCTGGTCGAACTCGTAGAGCTCGTAGGCGGCGACATCCTGATTGAGCCAGGCGAGACGCGAGAGCGTGAGGGCGGCACTACCTTTGGGGACGATGAGACGAAGCCCTTTATAAAGGCGGCGGCCTCCGGCGTGTTCCCGGCTGTGGGCGAGCCAGAGGATGCCGAGGGTGAGGATGCCGTCGATGGTCGCCTGCGTCTCTTCGCCGTTGACCGCGATGACGGCCCAGGCATGGTGGCCTTTCACGAGCGATCCCCGGCAGTAGGCAGGGCCGAAGGACTTCTCGAGATCCATCGCGGTGCGGAAGCTCTCGGGATACCAGTCGGGGAAGGTGCGGGTCAGGACGCGGTCGAGAACGCGGAGGTACTTCGTGCGTGTGGCATCGCGCGTGGAGGGCGTGCGGCGGTCGCGGTCGGCGGTGAGTTCGAGGATCTGCGGCCTGGTCTGGCCGAAGCGCTGGGTGATCACGCGCAGGACGGCGTTGCGCGGCTCGACGCCGATGACACGGCGGACGAGGTTGCGCTCCTCGCTCCAGAGATGGAGGGTGCAGCGGTCGTGCTCGGTTGAGAGGCTGTAGCGCGCGGTGCGCATGTCGAAGATGGGCTTACCGTCTTCGAGGAGCGCGGCGGCGGGGTAGTCGGCGAGGAAGGACTCGAGGGCGCAGGAGATCTCGGTGGGGGTTTGTGCAGCAACCTCGACCATGAGACGAGACGCCATGGACGTGATTATGCTCCCAAGATTTCCGCAACGGTAGAGGAAATCGGCGGATTACCTCAGTAATTTTTTAAAGGAGAGATCTGCGGGAATAAATAGCGCTTAGATTGATCGAGTTAGCGCTATTTCGACCAGTAACTTGTGCGGGCTGAGACGGTAACCGGCTCCGGCTGGTTGAGCACCTGTACCTTGAGTTCGTGGAAGCCGGGTTCGTTCGACGTGGGACGGAAGCTGAGGGTGTAGCGGTTCGGGATGCGGTTGGCCAGAAGGGAGAGCTGCTCTTCGAGGTCCTTGCGGGTGCTGAAGTGGAGGCTCTCGCCGCCGGAGAGTGCGGCGATCTCGGACGCGGTGTCCTGCTGGAGCGCCTTCCATGCCTCAAAAAGCGGGCCGCTGAGGTTGAAGGTGTAGAGCAGCGGAGCCTCGCCCGGCATATCGTAAGCTCCGTTACCGTGGCGGGGGCCGGTGAACTGGTCCTTGAACCACTTCTTCGCGGGCGAGAAGGTGAGGCTGTAGATGGTGGTATTGCTCTCGCCAAGCTCGCGGACGACGGCCTCCGGCTTGATCCTGCTTCCGGCGTCGTGCTGCTGGCTGATGAGGAGGATGACGCGGCGGGAGGTATCGGGCTGCTGCTTGAGGAGGTCGACGGAATAGCTGATGGCGTCGAGGATGGCCGCGCCGCCGTCGCCGGGGTCGGGATGGGTGAAGGCATAGCTGAGGCCCTCGCCGCGCGGCGGGAAGTTCCAGAGCTCCTCGGGCTGGCTGTCGAAGGTAACGAGGGCCACCTTGTGGGAGGTCTCGCCGACGAGGTTGTCGAGCATGGTGCCGAGGCCCTTGTAATAGGCGAACTCACCGGGGGCGGCCCCGCCGGTCTGCATGAGGACGACGACGGAGACGGGCTGGTGCTCGATGTGCTCGACGGTGAGCTTCTGCGGGATGCCGTTATCGGTGAGGGCGAAGTCGTTCTGGGTGAGGGTGTGGATCATCTCGCCGGACCTATCCAGGACGAGCGCAGGGACTAGAACGAGGTTCGCGGTCGAGCGGAGGGTGCTCCCGGGCGACGCGACCGGGTCGCCCTGGGCCTCGGCTTGCATGGCTAAAACGATAAGAACCCCGAGAGTCACGATCCGCTTCATGGCTGGGGGTTGGACGCGGCAGGCGGTGGGACGGGATCGGTCGAAGTGGCGGCAGGAGCGGGAACGGAGGCGACTGGCGGTGCGGTGGCGGGCTGGCCGAGGATGAGGTCAGCGGTGCCCATGCGACCGGTCTGGCTGACGCGGACGACGAAGCGGGCGCGGATGGCCTTGGGATCGTGGTCGATCTTCACCTTGAGCCGGGTTCCGAGTTCGATCCGACCGGTGGGAGCGACGTTCGGCGGCGCGGTGACCTCGTAGGTCTTGGCGTCGCGCTTGAGTTCCTTACCCTTCTTATCGAAGGTCGCAGTCATCGCCACGAGGTTCGCGTGGCGCGGCTTGCCCTCGGTGGCGTAGGTCCAGACGAGGCCCTTTGCGTCCACTGTCACGAAGTAGGTATCGGGCTCATTAGGGACGGGCTGCACGGTGAAGGGGACGCTGTCGTAGACCATGGTGCTGTCTCCCGCCGAGACGAGGTCGAAGGCGAGGCGGCGGGAGGGTTTCTGCGGATTGACGGGAGCCGGGCCGCCCTGGAGGTAGTAGCCCTCGCGCGTGGTCGCCGTGAGGCCGGGGCGGTCGAGGACGATCTTGATCCGGCGGAACTTGCGCGGGTCCATCGTGGTGTTCGACGGGCGATAGGTGAGGGTGTAGAAGCTCGAGCCGTCGCGGATACTCGTGCCGATCTCGGCGTCGACGTCGTTGCGTCCGTAGAGCGCCTTGCCTCCGGTGGCGGTGGCGAGCTTATTGAACTGGTAGTTGCCGCCGAAGGGGTCGTTGAAGGCGGCGGCCGCGCCGTAGATGCCGGGATCCACCATCACCCCGGCGGGATCGATGGTGTAGAGGGTGACGCGGGCATCGCGCAGCATATTGACGCACTGCTGGACGATCGAGTTGACGCGGTTTTCGGTGTCGATGGGCTGGTTGGCGAAGTTGAGCGGGGGAAAGCCGCGGCCGATCCAGATCATGTTCTTGTGGCCGGGATGGCCGATGACCGCCTCGGCGACACGCATGAGCGTGCCGAAGGCGATGCCGTAGCGCTCGCCGATCCATGCGCCGTTGTGGGCCTGCCAGGGGTAGGCAACGAAGTGATGGTCGAGCGCGTCGAGGACCTTCTGCTTGTCCTGGGTGTAGTCGGTGAGGACGGTGAACTTCTGAATGTCGACTGCAACGAGCATGGTGGGGGTGAGGAGCTTGTCGGGCTGCTTCTCGAGGTACTTCTTGAGCGAGTAGCGGGCGAAGGCCATGTCCTCGAACCGGGTATTGAACTCGTCGAGGAGGACGATGTTGACGGGCGCATTGGGGGCAAGGCGGTCGAGATCCTGGGTGGAGTTGATGACCGCATTCGGATCGGGCAGGTGGGAGCCGGTCTCCTGAAAGTTGAGGATCTCCTGAGGCTCGTTCGCCTCGGTGACCTTGAAGTCGGACTTGGTGAGGTCGCGGACGACGTTGTTCTTTGCGTCGGTGACGACCACGTCGAGGAATACGAGACGGGCGTTGCGGCGGATGGTGTAGGTGCCGTCCGGGTTGGGCTGGAGCGGCTGACCGGGCGCACCAGCCTGCCGTGGAGGAGGAGCGGCGGCAGCAGGTGGGGCCGGGGGTGATGGCGCTGGGGTCGACTGGGACGGCGGGGGCTGAGGATCAGTAGTGGCGGGCTGCTGAGCGACCAGGAGAAGGCTGGGTGTTGCGATGAGGGACGCGAAGAGGAGCCTGCGAAGGATTCGGTCTTTCATAGTCCGCCTGTCGAACTCGTTGAGACATCGCTTGGTAAAGAGACGGTCGGGGCGACGGTAGGTTTCAGGATCGACTTAGATCTTGCCGTTAATGCCGCTACCAGCCCATCGTCTCGCGCAGACGGGTGATGTGCGCAGTATGGTGGCGGGAGTGCCAGCTATACAAAAGGACAGCCTGCTCGAGTCCGACGCTGCCGTTCTCGGGGTGGAGAAAGTTGCGCTTCCACTGCTCTTCGGTGAGCGCCTGTAGGAGCATGACCCAGCGGGCGTGGAGGGCTTCGAGGAGCTCGAGCGACCAGTCGATGGGCGCGGCGTAATCGGCGAGGTTTGCCCAGGCGGCTTCGTCGTAGGGCATGATGGTCGGCGAAGGCTCGGTGAGGGCGAAGCGTATCCGGGCGAACGCGTGCATGTGGCTGTCGGCGACGTGGTGGACGACCTGCCGGACGGTCCATCCGCCCTCGCGGTAGGGAGTGTCGAGCTGGGCGTCGTCGAGTCCTTCGACAGCGGCGGTGAGCTTTGCGGGAAGATCAGCGATGTCGGCCATGGCGAGGAAGAGGGTTTCCTGTGGGATAGGATTTGGGATCTGCGCCGGGCCGATGGGGTAGCGGAGGTCGGTCATTCGGTAATGGATTCGCTCTCTAAAGGGGTGGTGTTCGAAAACACTCTCAGCGGCAAGGTAGCATGAGCCTTGCTTGTGATGTGCGGGCCTGAGGCGGATGAGATGCGCGTTTTGATCTGCGGAATGTTGATGCTGGCCGGGCTGTCGCGCGTCGGCTCGTGTGGTGGGCGGAAGGAAGCAGCGCCTGAGCCGAAGGCCGTTGCAGCCGCCCAGGATACGGTAGCGGCGACGAGAGATATTGTTGGCTTCGATCGCAACGATTACCCCGGCGATGACGCGATGGCGGGGCTGAAGAAGCAGTTCGCGTACACGGGATATTGGCTGACACCGCCTCCGGGCGAGACGGCGAACGGATGGCATGGCAAGCGCGCCGTCCTGCGCGGGCAGGGGTACGGCTTCCTCGTCCTTGCCAACGGAAGGCTCGATAAAGAGATCAAGGCGTCGAAGCTTTCGCCAGCGGAGCTTGGGAAACAGGATGCGGCGAAGGCCGTGGCGGCGGCGAAGACCGAGGGTTTTCCTGCCGCGACGATTATCTTCCTCGACCAGGAAGAGGGCGGCCGGCTTCTCGAGGAGCAAGCGGGATACCTCTTCGGCTGGACCGAGGCGGTGGCTACGACCGGGTTTCGACCGGGCGTCTATGGGAGCGGACAGCCCCTGCCGGATGGCCCTGGGGCAACCATCACGACGATTCAGGACATCCGCGAGCACGTGGCGAAGAATCATCTGCATACGATAGCTATCTGGGCTTATCAAGACGCTTGCGCACCCAAGGGACCATCCCCGGGATGCACAGTGCAGCCTCCGTCCCGCAACGCGAGCGGCACGCCGGATGTGACCGTGTGGCAGTATGCGCAGTCGCCACGCCGGCCGGATCTAACCCAGAGCTGCACGGCGACCTATGAGACGGACGGGAACTGCTACGCTCCCGGAGTTCCTGGCCTGATGCTCGACATGAATGTGGCGGGCTCGACAGATCCTTCGGCCGGCCGATAGTACTTGCCGGGTAGACTCATCGCGAGAAGGAGATGGCCAGGTTGCAGCGCGTGCTGATTCTCGGGTGTCCGGGTTCGGGCAAGTCGACCATGGCGCGGCTGCTGGCGGCGAGGACGGGTCTGCCGGTGATTCATCTTGACCGCCTCTACTGGCGCAAGGGATGGGTCGAACAGGACAAGGCTGTCTGGCAGGCGCAGGTGGCTGAAGTTCTCGCCGCGCCAGCCTGGATTATCGACGGCACCTACGGCGGGACTCTGACCCAGAGGCTTGCGGCTGCCGATGCGGCCATCCTGCTGGACTATCCCCGCTGGCTCTGCCTGGTTCGTGCCCTGAAACGCGTCCTCCTGGGCTTCGGACGCGCTCGCGACGATATGGCCGATGGCTGCCCGGAGCGGCTGAGCTTGAGTTTTCTGATTTACATATGGAACTTCAGGCGGGAAAAACGCCCCCGGATCGCCGACGAGCTGCGCCGGTTCTCCGGCCGCGTGATCGTGCTGAGGACCTCGGCCGAGGCCACACGATGGCTGAACTCCGAAGACGTGCAGACTACCGAGTTGCCCCGGGTCCGTGCGTAGCCTATCATAGTGGATAGATGACCCTCCCCTTTGCGGACCACAAACGTTACTTTATCGAGAAGCTAGGCATTTCGGAACGTTTGATGGAGAGGTGCCTGGGTGAGGCGCTTTCGGCCGGCGGCGAGTACGCGGACCTTTATTTCGAGTCCGTCACCTCGACCTCGCTGGCCATGGACGAATCTCTCGTCAAGACCGCAAGTCAAGGAATCAGTGTGGGTTGCGGGATCCGTGTGTTATCCGGAGAACGTACGGGATACGCCTACACGGACGATCTTTCAAGCGAGCGCCTGATGAAGGCGGCACGCACGGCGGCCCTGATCGCGAGCGGGCCGGCCAAAGAATTGATGAGCGGTTTTCGGCACACGGTCGATTCGCCGTCGCTCTATCCGGTGGCCGGCGCGGAGTCGGATTCGGAGATCCTGGCGAAGCTGAAGCTGATCGAGCGCGCCGACAAGGCAGCCCGGGCGTACGATCCGCGGATCACGCAGGTGCGCGCCGGAATCAACGATGAGCTTCGCAGAATTCTGGTCGCGGCTTCGGACGGGACGTTCGCAAGCGATACCCAGCCTCTGGCGCGACTGAATGTTTTTGTCCTTGCAAAGGACGGCGCGAATACCTCCAAGGGAACATCCGGCGGAGGCGGGCGCGTCATGCTCGACTTTTTTGAAGGCGAGAAGAGCCCGGAGCACTTTGCCTCCGAGGCGGCTCGTACGGCGATCCTGCAGCTTGACGCCGTCGAGGCTCCGGCGGGTGAGATGGAGGTCGTGCTTGGGCCCGGTTGGCCCGGCGTGCTTCTGCACGAGGCGGTCGGACATGGGCTCGAGGCGGACTTCAACCGGAAGAAGACTTCAGCGTTTGCCGGGCTCGTCGGTCAGCAGGTGGCTTCGAGCAAGGTCACCGTTGTCGATAACGGCACGATGGCGAACCGGCGCGGATCGTTGAACGTCGACGACGAAGGTACGCCGACGCAGGAGACGGTGCTGATCGAAAACGGCATCCTGAAGGGCTTTCTTTCGGACAAGCTCAACTCCCGCCTGATGGGTCTGCCGAACACAGGCTCCGGACGGCGCGAGAGCTACCACCACATTCCTATGCCGCGCATGACGAATACGTACATGCTGAACGGCGAAGACATGCCCGAAGACATCATCAAGAGTGTCAAACGCGGGCTGTATGCAGTGAACTTCGGCGGTGGTCAGGTGGACATCACGAATGGAAAATTTGTCTTCTCGGCGAGTGAGGCTTACCTGATCGAAGATGGTCGGGTCACGCGGCCGGTGAAGGGGGCTACGTTAATCGGGAATGGGCCGGAAGCGTTGAAGTACGTTTCGATGGTCGGCAACGACCTTGCACTCGATGAAGGTATTGGTACCTGCGGCAAGGCCGGACAGAGCGTACCGGTCGGCGTAGGGATGCCCACAGTGAAGCTCGACCGCATGACGGTCGGGGGAACAGGAAGATAAGACCATGGCAGCCGAGCGCGAAAAGATGTACGAGTGTGAAGTGAAGCGCAGGCGGGTAAAGGTTGGAGGCGGGTATGAGCCGTTCTGGAAGGTGAAGAACGTAGCCGTGGCCATGTCCGACAGCGATACCGAGTACCGGTGCAAGGATTGCCAGGGTCCCGTGAAGATTCTTGGGCGCACAGGTAGGCCCGGAACGGTTCCTTATGTCGAGCACACCTCGGCGATCGACGGCGAGTTCTGCATCAACGGCATGAACTTCCGCAAGGCAACCGACGGGCGTGAAGCCCGGCTCTCCGAACACCCGGTGCGTTAGGTTCCTTTCTGGTCAGTGGCCGAAGCGATCCTGCTTCGGCCATGATCGTCTGCGGGCTGCGTTTCCGGATGCATCTCGAGCGCCTGAGACCTTCCCAGATATCGGAGTAGAGCATGCCCGCAGCACAAGCAGAAGCAGCAGTCACGACCGACCTCCGCCAGATGGCCTCCGACATTGTTCAGCGCGCTCTCCGCGCCGGAGCGTCGGACGCCGAAGCCGTCGTCTATGAAGGCGAAGAGTTTGAAGCGCATGTTCGTCTCGGCGAGGTTGAGACGCTGAAGGAATCCGGCTCGCGTGCCATCGGCCTGCGGGTCTTTATGGGCAAGCGCGCCGCCAATACCTCGTCCTCCGATTTCTCGCCCGAGGCGCTTCAGCATCTTCTCGACGGCGCGATGACCCTCGCGCGAATTACAAGTGAAGACGAGTTTGCCGGACTGCCCGAGCCAGAGGAGTTCGGTAAGCTCGAGGGCGACCTCGGCCTCTACTTCGACGATGTGAACGCCCAACCTCCGGCCGAACGCATCGAGATCGCACGGCGCGTCGAGGCAGCAGCCATGGCCGCCGACCCGCGCATCACCAACTCCGGCGGCGGCGACTTCGATACCTCGACCTCCCGCAAGGTGATGGTCAACTCGCGCGGGTTCTCGGGCGAGTTCCGTAAGTCGTACTGCGGCTTCTCCGCCGCGCCCATTGCCCAGGGGCCGACAGGAGGCATGCAGCGCAACTACTGGTACTCGAGCTCGCGCACGGTCAGCAGACTTGAAGATCCCGACACCATCGGCCGCGAAGCCGCTCGGCGCACATTAGCCCGTTTAGGGGCACGTCAGGTGAAGACACAGGCCGCACCCGTCGTCTTCTCGCCTGAGATCGCCCGCTCCATTATCGGGAACATCTTCGACGCCGCGAACGGCGACGCCATCTATCGCCATGCGACCTTCTTTGCCGACATGCTCGGCAAGCAGGTCGCCGGGGAGAACGTCACCGTCGTCAACGACGGCACGATGATTCACAACGGCATCGGGGGCTTCGGGACTTCGCCCTTCGATGGCGAAGGCCTGCCTACCCGCCGCACGGTTCTCGTCGAAGACGGCGTGCTGAAGAGCTACGTCATGAACTGCTACACCGCCCGCAAGCTCGGCATGAAATCGACTGGCAACGCCTCGCGTGGACTCGCCGGAACGCCCGGCATCGGGGCGGGAAATTTTTATCTCAAGCCCGGCACGCTCAAGCCTGAGGCGATCATCGGCGACGTAAAGCAAGGCCTCTACGTCACCGAGACCATGGGCTTCGGCGTGAATCTCGTCACCGGGGACTACTCGCAGGGGGCGAGCGGCATGTGGATCGAGAATGGCGAGCTCGCCTACCCGGTCGAAGAGATCACCATAGCCGGTAACCTCAAGGACATGTACCGAAACATCGTGGCCATCGGCGACGACCTCGTCTTCCGCAGCGCAAGCGCCGCCCCGACGATCCGGATCGAGGGCATGATGATCGCCGGAGCCTGACGCTTCGGCGAACCTCAGCCGTTACGACCCAGAAGCGAGAGCGGACTACAATTTCGCTAGTGGCGTCGACCTTCCATTTCGAGCACTCGGTCGCGTTTTCTCCGGATCGCGCTGCGGAGATCCTGCGCCTTCTTCCTACCGGTGCCGGAGTCCTCTGCCTGCGTGGAGCGCGTGAGGCTGACGAGCCCTACCTGACCCGTACTGCCGACATCCGCCGACGCGCCATGCGTCTTCTTGCTCCGCCTGAGATGACCGAAGGCGGCCAGCCGGTTCTCTCGAAGCGGCTCAACCTTCGCGGACGCGTCGCTCGCATCGAGTGGGCTGCCGCCGGTTCGGAGTTCGAGGCGCTGCTTGTTCTCTACCACGCCACCGCGCAAGCCTTCGGATATGGCGAGGCTCGCCGTCGCTTGCGTCTGCATACGCCGTTCTTCCTCCGCCTGACCCACGAGCAGGCCCACCCTCGCGTCTACGCCACGAACCGGCTCTCGAAGCGCGGACTCGGGCAGATGTATGGGCCATTTCCCTCACGTGCCGCCGCAGAGCGTTACGGCGATGCCGTGCTCGAACTCTTCAAGCTGCGTCGCTGCCACGAGGATCTCGAGCCGTATCCCGAGCATCCCGGCTGTGTCTACCAGCAGATGAAGAAGTGCCTCGCTCCCTGCAATCTCGCCTGCACTCCGGACGAGTACGCCGCCGAGGCGCTGGCCGTGAAGGCGTTCCTGGAAACGCGTGGCGAGTCGATGTTGAGCCGCGTCGGCGAGGAGCGCGAACGGGCGTCCGAAGAGATGGACTTCGAACGCGCCGCTTCGCTCCATTCCCAATGGACGAAGGTGAAGGCCGCGGCGAGCCTGGCGGATGAACTCGTTCGCGAGATTCCGAAGCTGCGTGCGGTGCTTGTGCAGCGGGCCGCTCCGGCCGTTGAGGACGAGCGTGGCGACCGCCTCGAAGCCGCGATCTTCATGCTGCAAAGCGGATGCCTCGAAGGCCCACAGCGACTCTCGACTCTTGGCGTGCGGGCTGTGAAGGAGCAGACCAGCGTTGGCTCAAGCCTCTTCGCCCAGCCGCTGATGCTGCAGGCGATTCCACTGGAACCCGCCCCCGGCGACGCCCCTCCAACAACAGACAGCCCGGAAGACCGCGCCGCCGGCGTGCTTCAGGCTCTCGAAGCCGAAGCCGGCGTAGAGAATGATCTCGCCATGGTGAGCGATCATCTTTCACTCCTGCGTCGCTGGTACTACCGGCCGGAGAAACAGCGAAGTGGCGAAATCTTTTTCCCGAACACCGACGGCACATGGCCCATCCGCCGCATCCTGCGCGGTGCCGCCCGCATGGTGCTTGGCGAACCCGGCGTCCTCGCCGAGACGCAACGCGATCAGGCCCCCGCCGCGAAGGTCAAGATTCTGCACGAAGGACGAGAAGGCGTCGAGCGCATCGTCCCGCTGATCGCACGCAAGAAGACCCGGGGCCGCAAGGCTGCTGTCAGCATGGAACCCGCCAGCAACTCCTGAGCGTCCGCCGACCGGAGCCAGTACGCCTGAGGTTCGCCAGCTTTCCCGCCAACATAAGGCGTCGTATAGTTTCCCGCATGCGCAGCGTCAAATACTTCGGTGCGAACAGCCTCGACGGCTTCATTTCCCGCGCCGACGGCTCAGTCGACTGGCTCTTCATGGATCAGGACTACGGCATGTCGCGCTTCTTCGCTAGCGTCGACACGGCCATCATGGGCCGCAAGACGTACGACACCATGCAGCAAATGTCACCGGGCCAGACTTTCTTCCCGGGCATCAAGCACTACGTGCTCTCGCGCAGCCAGCAGCCGGGCCAACATGGCGCCTTCACCTTCCTCTCCGGCGACCCCGTCGAGTGGCTCGCCGAACTCCGTAGCCGTCCCGGCAAAGACATCTGGCTGGTTGGCGGAGGCGAGCTCCTGCGTGAGTTCCTTCAGCACCATCTGCTCGACGAGATCGTCCTCACCATCCATCCCCGTCTGCTCGGCTCCGGTGTTCCGCTCTTTCCCGAACCGTACCCTGAAACCGAGCTCGAGCTCGACCACTGCGACCATTTTTCAACCGGCCTTGTGCAGGTCTTCTACCGAGTCAAGCACTGACAATCTTCCGTGCGAGCAGACTGGTAGACTCGGTTTGTCATTTTGTGATCTGCGGAGGATCTCTTGGTAGAGCTCGCCTTTTCGATTCTGGCGTCTGATTTCGCGCACCTGGCCGACGAAGTCGCCCTGGCCGAGCGCGGCGGTGGAACCATCGTCCACGTGGATGTGATGGACGGCCACTTCGTCCCGAACATCACCTTTGGGCCGCCGATGGTGAAGGCGCTTCGCCCGGTTACGAAGCTTCCGCTCGACTGCCACCTCATGATCGAGGATCCCGACCAGTTCATCCCGGCCTTCGCCGAGGCGGGTGCGGACATGATCAGCGTCCATCAGGAGGTGTGCCGCCACCTGAACCGCACCTTGCAGCACATCGCCGATCACAAGATGCTTCCCGGCGTGGTCATCTGTCCGGCGACACCTGTCGAGGCGATCATCGAAGTCCTTCCGATGGTTCACTATGTGCTCGTCATGAGCGTAAACCCGGGCTTCGGTGGACAGAAGTTTCTGCCGCGTTCGATCGAGCGGATTCGCCAGCTGGCGACCATCCGCGACGAGATGGGGCTCAACTTTCGTATCGAAGTCGACGGCGGCGTTGCTCACGATACGGTGGCGAGCGTGGTCGAAGCAGGAGCGGAGATGCTCGTCGCCGGCTCCGCCATCTTCCAGCCGGGTAAGACAGAGGCGAACGCGGAAGACTTTCTGCGGGTTGCCCGGGCCGCGGCAGAAGAGGCCTGAGAGCCCGAACAGGGCTTAGAATAGAAGGACGCCGGGCAGCGGTGCGCCGGGCGGGCAGGACGACGGGATGCCCGTCGGCAGGTTACAAGGGTTCGAGGTTCAACAATTGATGGCGAAGCGAGTGTTTTTTCCGACGATACGGGCCGGTCTTTCGGCCGGAATCATCATGGCCGGATGGATGGCGGGCGGTCTGGCCTCCGGCACGACATGGGCGCAGGCGACTGCTACCGGCACGTTGAGCACCGGCACAGCTCCCGCCGCGGACGCGCAGCCAGAGACGCAGACCGAGCAACAGGAGAACAAGACCCCACCTCCAGTCGTCTCCACGCCACTCGACAAGATCAAGAAGGATAAGTCGAAAGAGAAGAAAGACAAGTCGGAGAAGGTGATCCAGTCCAAGGACACCCGCGCCGCCAACCGCAAGCTCAAGAAGACTGACCCGCTCGCCGGCGTCGACGCCAAGCTGCCCGATAAGCAGCTTTACGACAAGGCACAGGCCGCCATCAAGCGCGGACGTTACGACGTTGCCCGCCTCGATCTCCAGACGCTCCTGAACACCTACCAGGATTCGCAGTACCAGATGCGCGCCAAGCTCGCCATCGCCGATAGCTGGTACCGCGAGGGTGGAAGCGCCGCGCTCACCCAGGCCGAGCAGGAGTACAAGGACTTCATCACCTTCTTTCCCAACGCGCCCGAGGCCGCCGAGGCCCAGATGCGCGTCGGCGACATCTACTTTCGCCAGATGGACAAGCCCGATCGCGACTACGCGAAGGCCACCCACGCCGAGGAAGAGTATCGCCTGATGCTGCAGCAGTTTCCGGAGTCGAAGCTTGTGCCCGATGCCAAGCAGCGTCTGCGCGAGGTGCAGGAAGTTCTTGCCACGCGCGAGGCAAGCATCGCCGCGTTCTACGCGACGCGTGAAAACTGGCCCGCGACCATCGCCCGTTACCAGACGGTCGCCGACACCTATCCGCAGTTCAGCCACACCGACGACCTGCTTGTGGCGCTCGGCGATGCCTGGGAAGCGGAAGCCCGCTACGTGCGCAGCATCAAGCTGAGCGAGTCGGCCAAGGCCGCGCTCGAGAAGACGTACGATGGCCGCGCCGCCGACGCCTACCGCAAGGTCGTCCTCGAGCACTCTGCTTCGGCTCACGTCGAGGATGCGAAGGACCGCCTCGCCGCGATGAACCTGCCCATTCCAACGCCGACTCCGGAGCAGATCGCCAAGAGCACCGAGCTTGAGAACAGCCGTGGCCAGTACAGCCTGGTGGGCCGCGCCCGTCTGCTCGTCTTCCACACACCGGACGTCGTCCAGACCGCGCGTGTCGGCGAGCCTTTGCTCACCGATCCGGCTCCGACGCTCGCGCCGGCCGTCCGCAAGGAGATCATCGAGGATTTCAACACCTCGATGAACCCGAACGCAGCCAGGCCGGCGGTTACCGCGACAGCGGCTGACCCGAACGCACCAGCCAACGCGCCCGAGACAGCAGCCGCTCCGGCAACCCCGGCCGCTCCACTTGCCCTGACGGACGTTCCTGCCGCCGATGCCGCGGGTGGCAGCACGACCGTGATGACCGGCTCACCCACAAATTCGACTGCCCCAACGACCTCTGTCGGAGCCGAAGTCGTCAGTCCGGGCAGCAACGCGGCCCCGCTCGGTAGCCCCGCCGATATTCCGCGCTCCGGCGCGCCCGCAGGCACCGCGGCGACCGGTGGCCTGCCGATCGCGGGTCCGACGAACAACACGCCTCTGCCTGCGGTCGAGAAGGCTGGCATGGCTCCTGATGCCGTCAACGACATCAAGCCCGGAACGGCGCCACCCGCGCAGACTCCGGCGGCTAACGGCAAGAAGACGAAGCCTGAGTTCGACAAGAGCGAGGAGTCTTCGAGTAAGCACAAGAAGAAGAAGGGTCTCAAGAAGTTGGATCCGCTCTAGAAAGAACGCTGTTCAGCAAGAAGGGATGCGGCCAACGCTGCATCCCTTTTTTACGCTTCCAGCCAGCCTCCGGATCCGCATCGGAAACGCGAAATCTGCCCCTTACCGAAGCTCTTCCCCTCCCAAACCATCTCCTGGATCGCCATCTCCGCGCCGTCCGCCCGACCACTGAGTTCGATCAGGTTCCAGCCGTTCGCCTCACCCCGCGTGCGCGTCGAGACAGCCGTTCCCGCCTGCGCCACGACCGCGCTATAGCTCACGTTTTCCTTGTAGCGCGTGGTCGTCACGAGCGATTGCCCGGTATGCAGATGGCCGGAAAGAAACAGGTCGACTCCGCACTTCGAGAAAGCCTCCATGGCCATCTTCGACCGCGAGACGAGGGGATGCTTGAGATCCTCCATGGGCAGGTCCATCGGATGGTGCGTCACCACAACGCGCACGGCGTTCTCCTTTGCGCGCCCGAGCTGTTCGCATGCGGTCTTCACCTGGCCCTGGTTGATGCGGCCATCCTTGCGGTTGAGCAGGCGCACAGTGTTGATCCCCGCAATCGCCACATCGCCCATGTCGAGGTACGGCGAAAGGTCCTCGGTGATGAACCTCTGGTAGCGCTTCAGCGGCCGCGTCAGCCGCTCGAGGAGGTTCGTTGCCGAGACGTCGTGGTTTCCCGGCACCACGAGGTGCGGCACCTTCGGCATCTCGCGCAGGAAAGCCCTCGCCTTGCGAAACTGCGCCTTCTTCGCTCGCTGCGTCAGGTCTCCCGAGACGACGATCACATCCGGCTTCGTCTTCCGCAAAGACTCAAGCAGCCCTTCGACAATCAACGCGTCCTCGTGCCCAAAGTGAATGTCCGAGATATGGGCCAGGAGCGTCACGCGGATAACTCCTCCACAACCGGTGACACAACGGGGACAGGTGCCATCACCTTCAGCGCGCCGGGCCGTATGCGGTACTGCAGAGGCCCCTTCAACCGGACGATCTCGCCATCAAGCGACACATGCGAGACGCGCCGCCGAAGGTCGACGGTAAACTCCTCCACGCAGTACGATTCGAAGTGCGGATCCTGCTGCACCTCATGAACCCGCCGCATCAACGCGGCAAACGTCAGCCGCAGGAGGCTTCGCCGCGTCGCACCCGGAGCCATGTAGAGGTACAGCTTGCCCGCATCGAGCTTCTTCCGTGTCCCCGCTTCGCTGCCTTCCATGCAGTACTCGTTGTTGCCCACAAAGACGAACGGCGTCATCCGCATCATGCGTTCTTCGCCCGGCACCGACACGCACACGGAGATGTGCTTGAAGCGCACGAACGCCCGTGCCGACGCCACAAGAAGAGACAGCCACTTGTTCCAGCCAACCTTCTTCAGCCGCTCGCGGTGCAGCACCATGCCCGGATAGAAGCCGACGCTTGAGTTGTTGACGAAGAAACGCCCGTTGACCTCGCCAAGATCAACGGAGCGCGCCTCACCCTCGGCGATCACCTTCGCCTCGTCCATTAGCGCTGCGGGCAGACCAAGGTCCTTGGCGAAATGATTCAGCGTTCCCATAGCGAGCACGCCCATCGGAGCCCCCGACCCTGCCATAGCCGAAGCAACGGCGCTGATGGTGCCGTCTCCACCCGCCGCGACGACGAGCGTCTCCGGCCGCCGCGCGGCCTCCCGCACAAGCTTTGCCACGTCCATGCGCGGACGCAGGCTCGTGACCTCGCACCTCAGCCCGCTCTCCCGGAACGCCGCCTCGACCTCACCGCGCCGGCCCGCGCACCCGCCGGATCGCTCGTTCATAAACACACGTACTCGTGCCGGCATCGCCACCCCGTACGTATCTAGATGCAGCAGGCCTAGGATCGGCTGAAAGCTAAACGACTCTATTCTGCCGGATCACTTCCTCGTAGAACTTCGCGCTCAGCTTCGGCGTGCGCTTCTGTGTCTTGAAGTCGACGTAGGTGATCCCGAACCGCTTCTCGTAGCCATCCGCCCACTCGAAGTTGTCCAGCAGACTCCACAGGAAGTATCCCTTCACCGGCACGCCATCCGTGATCCCCCGCTGCAGGTGCATCAGGTAGTTCCGCAGGTACATCGTGCGATCCGTGTCGTAGATCTCCCCATCGGGAGCGAGCACATCCGCGGACGAAGCTCCGTTCTCGGTGATGTAGATCTCCTTGACACCCCACACATCCGCCAGCAGCTTCGGCCCCCAGTACAGTGCCTCCGGCCCGATCTTCAGCCATGGGCTTGCCATCGTCGGATACGTGCTCGTCCAGGGCACCACCGCATAGCCCTTCTCCGAACGGTCCGCCCGCACAAACAGTGGCGTGTAGATATTGATCCCGACGAAGTCCATCGGGCTCGAGATCGTCTTCAATTCCTCCGCCGTGAACTTCGGGGCATCCGCTCCAAGACGCTTCAGATAGTGCTCCGAATACTTGCCGTCCAGGATGACCGAGAGGAACATTGCGTTCTCCTCGCGCATCGCTTTCCGCGCGGCCGCAATATGCTCCTCGTTCTCGATGATCGGGGTCGTGGCCGTCGCATTGTCCGCGATTCCAACCCTCGTCCCTGCCTTCGTCGACGCCCGGATCGATTGCACGCTCATGCCATGCGCAAGCACCACGTTGTGCGTCAACTGCGCCAGCGGCCCCGGAGCGAGCTTCTTTCCCGGAGCATGCGTGCCGCTGCCATAGCCAATCTCGACGAAGCTACGCATCTCGTTCATCGTCATGAAGTGGCGCACCCGATCCGACAGCTTCCCTGCGGTGTAGGCTGCATAGTCGGCGAACGCCTTCGCGGTATCCCGGTTTTCCCACCCGCCCTTGTCCTCCAGCGTCTGCGGCAGATCCCAGTGGTACAGCGTGCAGTATGGCTGAACCCCAGCGGCCAGGAGTGTATCGACCAGTCGGTTGTAAAAATCCACCCCGGCTGCGTTCGGCGAACCTGTGCCGGTCGGAAAGATCCGCGACCACGCTACGGAGAAGCGGCAGGCCTTCAGCCCCATCTCCTTCATGAGCTGAATGTCTTGCTTGTACCGGTGGTAGAAGTCGTCGGCGACGTCGCCCGTATCGCCGTTATGGACCTTCCCCGGCGTGTGCGAGAACGTGTCCCACACCGTCGCACCGCGTCCGCCCTCATGCACCGCGCCCTCCACCTGGTACGAGGCTGTTGCCGAACCCCAGAGAAAGCCCTCGGGAAAGTGCCTGCCATTCGGCGCATCGCCCGCGGGAGCAGACGGGGCAAGCGCAGAGGCTGCGGAAGGCAGGGAGAGTGCGGCGGCAGACGCGCCGAGCGTCTGCGCAAACATCCTGCGGGAGATTTTCTTGAACACGATAGACCTCTTTCCTTCGCGACGATACGCGAAGGTCAGCTTAGCTGAGTCGTACGAGTCATGGCGAATCACCCCTATGCTTCCGTCCCGCCACTCTCGACCAGCGCCAGCAGCCCCGCTTCATCCAGCACCTTCACCCCCAGCGACTCCGCCTTCTCAAGCTTTGAACCCGCCTCTTCGCCCGCGACCACGTAGTCGGTCTTCTTGCTCACCGAGCCCGAAACCCGCCCGCCCGCGCCTTCAATCATCTCCTTGGCCGCATCGCGCGTCAGCGTCGGAAGCGTCCCGGTCAGCACGAACGTCAGCCCACCAAGCGTGGTCGTCGTCACCTTCTTTTCGGCCTGCATGGTGAAGCCAAGCTCCTTCAACCGCCCCACCAGCACGCGATTCTTCTCGATCGAGAAGAACTCCACGATCGACTCCGCCACCCGCGGCCCTACTTCGTTCACCGCCTCAAGCTCCTCCGCGGTCGCCGCCATCACCGCGTCCATCGACCCGAACTGCCCCGCCAGCAGGGCAGCCGTCCTTTCCCCCACAAAGCGCATGCCCAGCCCGAACAACACACGCGCCAGCGAGGCCGACTTCGACCGCTCGATCTCGTCCAGCAACGCCTGCGCCGACTTCTCCCCCACCCGCTCCAGCGCCACGAGATCGCTCTTCTTCAGCGTGTACAGGTCCCCGATCCCGCAGATCAGCGGCGGAAGTGTGCCTTCCTTCTGTTCGGCGACGACGGACGCCTCGACCGCATCCTCCCCAAGCACCTCCAATGCCTCTTCCTTTGGGACGATCGCCGCGCCATTCGCATCCCTCGGCGCGAGGAGTTGGACGACCATCGCATCCCCAAGGCCCTCGATGTTCATCACCTTCCGCGCCGCCCAGTGCAGAAGCTCCTCCGACACACGCGCCGGACACTGGATGTTCAGGCAGCGCCAGTCCACCTCGCCTTCGGCCTTGATCAACGGCTGCCCGCACCGCGGGCACGCCTCCGGAAACAGAATCTCCCCCGAGCCCCTCAAATGCTTCTCATCCTCGACCACCTGGATGATCTTCGGGATCACATCCCCGCCGCGCTCCACCTGGACATAATCACCGATCCTCACCCCGAGCCGCGCGATCTCGTCTGCATTATGCAGCGTGGCCCGCGTCACCGTCGTCCCGCCGATCGACACCGCCGCAAGCACCGCCACCGGCGTCACCTTGCCCGTCCTGCCCACCTGGAACTGCACTCCATCGAGCTTCGTCACTCCCGCCCGCGCCGCGAACTTGTACGCGATCGCCCAGCGCGGAGCCTTGCCGGTAAAGCCAAGCCTCTTCTGCTGCGCCACGCTATCGCACTTGATCACGACACCGTCGATCTCGTAAGTCAGCGAGTCGCGCATCCCATCGATCTTCGCGATGAAGGCCAGAATCTCATCCACCGTCGACACGGTCGCAACGTTCGGATTCACCCGGAAGCCCGCCGCCCGCAGCGCCTCCAACCCCTCCGTCTGGGTCGGCAGCAACATCTCCCCGGCCTTGTCTCCCATGCCATGCAGGAGGAAGTACGCATAAAACTCGAGCCGCCGCTGCGCCACGATGTTCGGCTCGAGCGTCCGGATCGTTCCTGCCGCCGCGTTCCTCGGATTCGCCGCCGGAGCCATACCCGCCGCCTCGCGCTCCTCGTTCATTTTCTTGAATGCATCGTGCGGAAGCACCACCTCGCCCCGCACCTCGAAGGTCGCGGGCAGCCCGGCCTTCTTCAGCTTCGCCGCCGACACGCTCAAAGGCACCGACCGGATCGTCCGCACATTCGAGCTCACATCCTCGCCGATCGACCCATCCCCACGCGTGATCCCGCGCACCAGATGCGCCGTCGTCTCCCCTGCCCCGCCTTTCGGAGCATAGTGAAGCGCGAGCGAAAGCCCGTCCAGCTTCACCTCGCACACATACCGTACCGTCTCCGAGCTCGGCAGAGCCTCCCGCAAACGCGTATCCCATGCCCGCAGATCCTCCTCGTCATACGCATTGTCGAGCGACAGCATCGCCCGCGAGTGCGGCGTCTTGACGAACCCATCCTTCGGCTTGCCGCCCACCCTCTGCGTTGGCGAGTCCGGCGTCACCAGCTCCGGATGCTCCTTCTCGAGCGCCTTCAGCGCGTTCATCTTCACGTCGTACTGCGCATCCGTCAGTTCGGGCGCGTCCATCACGTAGTACAGGTACTCGTGATGGCGAATCTCCTCGCGCATCGCCTCCGCCTGCTGTTCGACCGTCAATCCACTCTCCGCCATCCGCAACTCCCCCAGCCCACTCCCGCAACCAAGGGAAATTATAGGAGCCGCTGGCTCTTGTACTCTGGACCCCATGGAACCCGTCACTCACATGCTGACCGGAGCCTGCCTCTCGCGGGCCGGCCTCAACCGCAAAGCCGCGTACGCCACCCTCGCCATGACCATCGCGGCCGAGTTCCCCGATATCGACACCCTCTGGTCCGCCGTCGGCCCCATCGCCTCCTTCCAGCACCACCGCGGCATCACCCACACCTTCCTCGGCATCCCCTTCGAAGCCGCCCTCCTCGTCGGAGCCATCTGGACCGTCCACCGCATCCGCACCCGCCGAGCCGCGCCGAAAACGGTCGAGACCGCCGCTCCCATCCGCTGGGGAGTCCTCTATCTCTTAACCCTCCTCGCTCTCCTCAGCCACCTGCTTCTCGACTTCACCAACAACTACGGCCTCCGCCCCTTCTTCCCCTTCAACCCGCGCTGGTATGCCGGATCCATCGTCTTCATCTTTGAGCCAGTTCTCTTCGTCGCGCTCCTCGGAGCCCTCGTCCTGCCGTCCCTCTTCGGCCTCATCGGCTCAGAGGTCGGAGCCACTCGAAAGCCCTTCCGAGGCAGCGGCCTGGCCATCATGGCTTTGTTGGTCATGCTCGGCCTATGGACATGGCGCTACACCGAGCAGCAGAAGGCCATTACCCTCGCCGCATCGCTCGACCTCTCCGCCGCTCTGCCACCCGGAGCCCCCGCCGCCGAAATACTCCGTATCAACGCCAGCCCCTACCCCATCAACCCCTACCGCTGGCACATCACCGTCGAAACCCGCGGCTTCTACCAGATCGCCGAAGCCGACACCCTCCAGGGCACGCTCCCCAACCCGACGTCAAACGACCTCTTCTACCGCTCCCCCACGACCCTCGCCACCCTGGCCGCGAAGCGCAGCCCCCTCGGCGAGGCCTACCTCGACTGGTCGCAGTTTCCCCTCGTCACCGAGACCACCTCCATCACCGGCCCTTACGACCCCGCCGCGCTCTCCACGGTGACCTTCCGCGATCTGCGCTTCTTCTATGACGTCCCCTTCATGAAGGGTCGAAGCAAGCCGCCCCTGACCGGAACCGTCACCCTCGACTCCGACCGGCACATCGTCAGCATGGAAATGAACGGCAAGGCCGAGCGCTAGCCGCTTTGCGTCATGCAGCCATCGACAAGCTGCTTGATCCTGTCCGTGATCGTGCTGCACGGCACGAAGAACGGGGCGTCCGTACACTCCAGCGCGAGTACCTCAGCCGCCTCGTCATAGTGCCACCGCACGGTGACGCCCATCGTCGTCGCCTGCCCATCATTGCCCGAGATCGGCACACCCGCCGACGCACCCTTCGCCTTCAAACACGCCAGCTCCGCCGGTCCCACCCCGGTAAACCTCTGCGGACCACATCCAGCCATCAGCGAACCCCTCCTGTGTCGAGCCTCAAGAAGACTACTCCTCCCCTGGCGCGCTCAAGGAGTCTTCGGCTTCTTCCATCGGGAACTTCGTCCCGCGCCGCCGGTCGAACAGCCGCCGCACGACGAACAGCGCGAGCAGAATCACGACGACGCCCACCACGGCGATCATGATGCCGGAGTGCTGCCGGAACGTTTGCATCACCGTCGCCAACAGCGTCCGCCCGTAAATGACCGTAATGAGCGTCTCCACCAGGAACCGCAGGAACTTGCCGATCAGGATGGCCAGAAAATATGTCAGCGGCTTCATCTCGAAGACACCCGCAGCAATTTCGAACAGCTTCACCGGCATCGGCGGAGGCATCATCGCCGGCACCATGATCGCCAGGAACTCTTGCTTCTCGAAGCGGTCGCGTAGCTTCTCATAGCGCGTCCGATTGATCCGCTTCAGGAGAATCAGCTCTCCGCCGGCCCGCCCAAGGTAATACGGCACCATGCTGCCTACCGCCGACCCAAGCGCCGCCATCAGGCAGTAGAGGACGAATCGCGCATGATCCTGCACGACGTAATCGATCACCAGTGCATCGATTGGCATCGGAATCGACGACGAATCCAGCAGCGCCAGGCCGCCCAGGCCCCAAACACCAAACGGCTTCAGGAAGGCCAGGAGAGCAAGGTTGAATTTGTGAAACAGACTGGCGGGAGACAAAAGTGTAGAGAGGATCACAGGGGTTCCTCTGAGTTTACCCTGTCAGCCGTCGCAGGACCATGAACAGTCCGGCCCGCCAGAAGGTCGAGCGCATGCGGCAGAAGCCCAAGAACCGCGCCCAGGCAGGTCCTCGCCCCCGCCGGGCTGCCCGGCAGGTTGACGACGATCGTGCTGCCCTCGATATTTCCGCCAGGCCGCGCAATGGTCCCGCATACCGAGCGGCTCAGCGGAGCCATCGGCGTCTCGGCGAAGCTCACCGCGCGCATCCTCTCGGCGAAACCCTCGATAATCCGGTCGCAGACCATCCGGGTCGCCTCCGGCGTCACATCCCGTGGCGCGATTCCCGTCCCGCCGGTCGTAACGATCAGATCCACGCTCGCCGCGTGCAGGCGCAACGCCGCCGCAATCAGCTCCAGGTCGTCCGGAAGGATCTCAGCGGCAAGATCCCGCACCCCCGCGCCGCGAAGCATCTCGGTCACCACCGGCCCGGAGCGGTCCACCTGCGTCCCGGCCGTGCAGCCATCGCTGATCGTCAGCACAACCGCGCGGGTATCCTCTCGAAAGCTTCGCGGACTCATCATCACGCGCTAGTGTACGAGACTCAGCGCTTGTACTGCTCGTCGGTCACGTGCTCCAACCAGTCGACAACCTTGCCGTCCAGCCTCTCCTGAATCGCAATATGCGTCATACCAGTCGTCGGCGAAGCCCCATGCCAGTGCTTCTCGCCCGGCGAAAACCAGACAACATCCCCGGGATGAATCTCCTCGACCGGCCCACCCTCCCGCTGCGCCCATCCGCAGCCCGCGGTCACGATCAGCGTCTGCCCAAGAGGATGGGTATGCCACGCCGTGCGCGCTCCGGGCTCGAACGTCACGCTTGCCCCAGCCACGAGCGCCGGGTCGGGGGCCTGAAACAGCGGGTCTATCCGTACAGTCCCGGTAAACCAGTCTGCCGGGCCTTTGCCCGAGGGTTGCGAGCCAATCCGTTTGATCTCCATACCTTCATCCTACCGGTCGTCGAACGTACTTCCAGCGACACCAGATCGCGATGCGGCAGGAGGGGAAAAGATGAGAAAATTATAGGCAGCCGTAACTTTTCTCCCTGAAGACGGGTCTGAGTCTTGAAGGCCTGCGAAGCACAAGAGCTTTTCGGCATCAGAAACTACTAGCCCCACCCCCGGACGGAGACCTTTACGCTCCGGAGAACGTCACACCCTGACGCAGATGCCTACGCTCGAGACACCGCCCAACCCGGCTCCGCCCGACCGCTCCCCCGAGGGCGAAGACCTCGCTGACTCCTCCAAAGGTCCTGTCAAGGTTCGTACTGGCCGCTACGGAGAACTTGAAGAGCACGAGATCATCCACCTCATCGACGCGCTTGACGACGAACGCGCAAAATCGCGCTTTCGCGAGTCGATCTACATCTCGCTCTTCGTCTACATCGCCGTGGCCTGGTTCCTCTTCTACGGCCCGCAGGTCCTGTTCCACCAGCCGCGAGTCATCAACCCCGGTGATGCCCTGCGCGAGCAGCAGAAAGAGCTGACCTACCTCGACATGCCCCCTGATGTCGCAAGGCAGCTCCAGCACAAGCCGACCGACAAGATCGCCGAGAAAGCCCACACCGCCCAGACGGTCAAGCCAACCCTCGATAAGAAGACCCTGCAGCAGCTCAAGAGCATGCGCGGCCCGGCGGCTCCGACGACTTCACCTCTTCCTGCCGCCCCGCAACCCCAGCAACAGCCCGCGCCTCAGCAGGCCCAGCAGCAACCCGCTCCCACGCCACTGCCGCAGCACCCTGCCCAGAGCCCCCAGACGGCCATGGTTGACGCCCCGCGACCCAACATCAAGCCGAACTTCAACAACAGCCAGAGCGCCGGAAACGCCGTCCAGCAGGCGGCCCGCAGCGGTCTCCAGGGCGGAGGCAGCGGAGCCGACTACGACCACTCGTCGCAGGGCTCGCATGGCGGTCTGAACACCGGTGTGGATGTCCTCTCCGACACCGAAGGCGTCGACTTCGGCCCGTACCTCACCCGCATCCTCCGCGAGATCAAGAACACCTGGCTCCCGCTCATCCCCGAGGAAGCCCGCCCGCCGCTCAACAAAGCCGGCGTCACGCAGATACGCTTCTCCATCCTCCCCGACGGCCGCATCGGCGGCATGCGCCTCGAGGGTTCCACCCACGACGATGCCCTCAACCGCGCTGCCTGGGGCTCGATCACCGGCGTTGGCCAGTTCCCGCCGCTCCCTGCCGATTTCAAAGGCCCGAACCTGGAACTCCGCATCCACTACCTCGTCAATAAGACGTCCGAGTAAACTGGGCTCTCCCCCCGCACTCCCAGAGCCCGATGCCTCTGCCGTCCAAAAAGCGCGACCCTTTGAAGACTCGTCACCTGGCCCTCGCGGCAGAGCGCCGGCGCCAGGTTCGCGGTCTTCTCGTCCTCGCCTTCGTGATCCTCGTCGCGAGCATCCTGCGCGCAGGCGTCCCCCGCGTTTTCACCCTGGGCTGGTGGCGGCTTTGGTAGAGCCAGAACTCCCACTCATCGTCCTCGCCGGCCCGACCGCAAGCGGCAAGTCCGGCCTCGCCCTTCGCCTCGCCGAGCACTTCGACGCCGAGATCATCTCCTGCGACTCGGTCGCCGTCTACCGCGATATGGAGATCGGCACCGCAAAGCCCTCCCGCGCCGACCGCGCCCGCATCCCCCACCACCTCATCGACGTAGTCCCCCCGACTGAGCCCTTCACCGCCGGAGACTTCGCCCGCCACGCCCGTGAGGCCCTCGAAGCCATTCGTTCCCGCAATCGCCTCCCCATCATCGCCGGAGGAACCGGCCTCTACCTCCGCGCCCTGCTCGACGGCCTCTTCCCTGCGCCGCCACAGCAACCCGCCCTCCGCGAACGCCTCCGCACCCGCACCTCACCGCACCTTCACCGCGTCCTCACCCGCCTCGACCCCGCCGCCGCCGCCCTCATCCACCCGAACGATCTGCCCAAACTCGTCCGCGCCATCGAAGTCTCTCTTGCCGCCCGCCAACCCCTCACCGAGCAGTGGCAAAAAGGCCGTGACGCCCTCACCGGCTACCGTATTCTCCGCCTCGGCCTCCAGCCCCCGCGCCCGGCGCTCTACGCCCGCATCAACCAACGCGCCGCTCGCATGTTCTCGTCCGAAAACGAAGGCGGCCTCATCGAGGAAACGCGCAATCTGATCGGCAAATACGGCCCACAGCGCCCCTTCACCAGCCTCGGATACGCTGAAGCCACCGCCGTCCTGGAAGGAAAGCTCACCCCACCCGAGGCGATTGCCCTGGCCCAGCAGGGCCATCGCAACTACGCCAAGCGCCAGGCCACCTGGTTCCGCAAGGAACCTGCCTTCCACTGGCTCCCATCCTTCGGCGACGATCCGGCAACCTATACCGAAGCCCTCAGCCTCATGCATCAGCATCTCGAACGAAAACCGCCGCCGGAAGCTGCTCCGTAACCTCCCGCCCCAGCTAAGCTCCTATACTCAAATAAGATGGAGTCCGCTCACCCTCCCTATACTCCCGAGCCTCTCTCAACCTCACCGGCCACAGCGGCCGCTGCTGGAGAACCCGCCAGCCCAAAGCGTCCCTACTTTCGCTTTCGCCGCACAGAGCTCTGGAGCTACTTCGGCCCCGCCTTCGTCGCCTCCGTCGCCTACATCGACCCCGGCAACTTCGCCACCAACATCGAAGGCGGCTCTCGCTTCGGCTATCGCCTTCTCTGGGTGCTTCTCTGGTCAAATGCCATGGCCATCCTCATCCAGTACCTCTCGGCCAAGCTCGGCATCGTCACCGGCCTTACCCTCCCGCAGAACTGTCGCAAGCACTTCTCCCGCACAACCGTCATCAGCCTCTGGCTCGCCGCCGAAATCGCCGCCATCGCCACCGACCTCGCCGAGTTCCTCGGAGCCGCGCTCGGCTTCTATCTCCTCTTTGGCCCCCCGCTCCTGGCCCACGGCCTCGGCCGCACCGAAACACTCTTCATCGCCGGTCTCATCACCTCTGTCCTCGTCTTCGCCATCCTCGCGCTCGACCTCGCCGGATTCCGCTGGCTTGAGGCAGGCATCATGGCGTTCGTCGGCATCATCGGCCTCTGCTACGGCTTCGAGGTCTTTCTCGTCCACCCCGACTGGCACGCCGTCGCCTTCCACGTCCTCATCCCCAGCCTCGACACCGCCTCCTCCGCCAGCTTCCACCAGAGCATCTACCTCGCCGTCGCCATGCTCGGCGCGACCGTGATGCCGCACGTCGTCTATCTCCACTCGGCCCTCGTCCAGCCGCGCCTGCACAGCCTCGTCACGCAGTTTCCGAAGCAGATGCACGGCGAAGAGCCGCCACCACGCCGTCTCCCCGGCTTCCGCATCCGCCGCCGCTATCTTCGCTTCGAACTCATCGACGTCTTCGTCGCCATGAACGGTGCCTGGCTCATCAACTCCGCGATGATTGTCGTCGCGGCAGTCGCCTTCACCCACCTCGGCAGCCCTGTCACCGACGTCGAGCGCGCCTACCAAACCCTCGGCCCGCTCCTTGGGCCAGCCGCCGCCACCGTCTTCGCCGTGGCCCTCCTCTGCTCCGGCCTCTCGTCCTCGACCGTCGGCGTCATGGCCGGACAGGTCATCATCGAGGGCTTCCTCTCAATCAAATTCCCGATCTTCCTCCGCCGCCTCATCACCATCATCCCGGCGCTCATCGTCATCGCGGTCGGCCTCGACCCGCTGAAGATCCTTATCCTCTCCCAGGTCGTCCTGAGCTTCGCTCTTCCCTTCGCGCTCATCCCCCTGCTCCTCCTGACCAACCGCCCCGCCGTCATGGGCGACTTCGCCAGCGCCCTCCGCACCCGCGTCGCTGGATGGACCTCGATCAGTATCATCCTCATCCTGAACGCCGTCCTCCTCAGCCAGATCGCCTTCGGCAACTAACGCTCCAAGCCCCGCGGCGCTTCCCGAAAGAGCATCTCTACCCCAAACGACGTAGCTCCGTCGTTCGCCCGACCCTACTTAAACCGAAGAAAATTGCCGATATCGCCTCCAGCAGTCCTACTCTCTCGACCGTTGGCGGCCCGTGCGTCTCTCCCTCATAATCTTCGTGCTCTTCGCCGCATCCGCCACGGCCCAGCACACCCTTCACGTCCCCGCCGGCATCCCCACCATCCAGTCCGCCATCGACGCCTCGTCCACCGGCGACACCGTCCTCGTCGCCCCCGGCACCTACTACGAGAACCTAGACCTCCACGGCAAGGCCATCACCCTCCAGAGCGCCCAGGGCCCCTCCGTCACCATCCTCGACGGCCGCCGCCTCGCCCCCACCGTCTCGTTCCTCACCAACGAAACCCGCGCCACCACCCTCAACGGCTTCACCATCCGCAACGGCGCGCCCGCACCCAACTCAGGCATCCACGGCGCCGGCGTCTCCCTCCAGTCCGCCTCGCCGACACTCCTCAACAACGTCTTCACCGGCAACCTCTGCGCCGCCGTCGACGCCACCGCCTCCGCCCCGCTCCTCCAGTCGAACCAGATCACTCTCACCCAGCCAGACGCCTCCTGCTCCACCCAGGCCACCGCACCTATCGTCCTCACCGGCAATCCGGCCGACCCCACCCTCGTCCCCACCCTCCTCGGCAACACCATCGAGCACAACGACCTCACCGCAAGCACCCTCCAGCCCAACGCCGGGGGCATCACGCTCCTCGCCGCCCGCGCCATGCTCCAGGGCAACACCATCCGCTTCAACACCACGCCCGGCAACGCCCCCGGAGCCATCCAGATCTACGCCGAACCCACCCCGACCGGCACCGCGCCCACCCTGATCGAGCAGAACCTCGTCTACGGCAACACCACCGCATGCGGAGCGGGCGGACTCGCCCTTTCAATCCTGAATGACCCAACCTCGACCACGGCGCCGCACCTCGAAGTGCAACTCCTCAACAACACCATCGCCGACGACCACAGCGGCACGACCTGCACCGGCACTCCCGGCGAACTCACGCTAGCCGCAGGCACCCTCCCCTCGCAGGTCGTCCTCGCCAACAACATCCTCGCAAGCTCCTCCGCAATCCCTGCTCTGCAATGCTCCGTCTCGATGCCCGCGCAGTCCTTTCACCACAACCTCCTGCACAACACGCAGGGCCTCATCCTCTCGAGCACGTGTCTCGACTCCGGCGCAAACCACCTCGCTGACCCCATGTTTCTGGACCGCGACCCCTCCACGCCCGACTACCACGTCCACCTGCAATCGCCCGCCGTGGACTCCGGGGCCGACGGCATCTCACCCCTCCCGGCGCAGGATCTCGACCGCACACCCCGCCTCCAGAACGCCACCGATCAGCCCACGGTCATCATCGATCTGGGCCCCTACGAGTATCCAGCCCCACACGTCATCATCCCCAGTTCAACCGTCTTGAACGCAACGCCACTCGCATCTGAAGCCTTCCAGCCCATCACCCTCACCGCCCAGGTCACCACCTCGGGAAGCACGACCCCCACCGGCACCATCACCTTCGCCACCCAGACCCAGGCCCTCGCCACCGTCCCCGTCGACGTCACCGGCCACGCCAGCTTCACCACCAGCACCCTCCCGGCAGCCTCGTACGCCTTCCAGGCGACCTTCTCCGGCTCCGCAAGCGTCTCGCCTTCGACGACCTCCATGCTCCAGACCGTCCACCCGGCAGCCACGCTCCTCGCCTTCTCGGTCACTCCTTCAACCGCCGACAACGCCCAGTCGGTCACCCTCTCCGCCGACGCCCAGGCTCCGCTCTCCACCCGCGTCCCCACAGGCCAGGTGCAGTTCTTCGAAATCCTCCCCGCTCCTGCTGCCCCGACTCTCATCACCACCACGACCCTCAACGCAAGCGGCCAGACCTCCGCCACCCTGCCAGCAATGGCTTCGGGAACGCATCTCATCCTCGCCGCCTACCCCGGCACACCCAACTTCGACCCCGTCAACCTCCCCACAGCCGACGCCCTCACCCTCACCATCGGCGCCCACGGCTACGCCGTCCATCCCAACAGCCCAACCGTGAGCGTCGAAACCCAGCATCACGCGGCAGTGGCCCTGACCCTCACCAGCCTCGGCAGCTTCTCCGGCCCTGTCACCCTTGCCTGCGCCAACCTGCCCGCGCCCGCCACCTGCACCTTCACGCCCGCCACCGTGACCCTCACCCCAGGCGCGTCGGCCCAGGTCAACCTCACCCTCGAAACAGACGCCGTCCCGAACTTCGTCTCGAGCCTCTTCCCATGGGGCCTCATCTCGCTTCTGACGCTCGCCGTCGCGAGGCACCGCGGCAGCAAGCCGATGCTCGTCTGTCTCCTTGTCCTGGCCCCGCTCCTTGTCCTTCCCCTCACCGCATGCGGCACGGGCCAGATCCCCGGCCATCTCGCCCCCGGAACCTACCAGATCGAGGTCACCTCGCAGTCCCCCACCACCACCGCCCAGGTCACCCCCATCACCCTGACCGTAACGCCTTAAGCGGTCTACTCCCTGCTCCCTCATCCCTACTCCCTCTTCCCGGCCACTACATCTCCGCCCATCGCCGCATGAGGTTGTGGTACACCCCTGTCAGCGCCACCGCCGCTCCACTCCCCGGAGCCTCCGCCGCCACACGCTGAATCCCCTGGTCGAGATCGAACAACAACGTCCGATCCGCGTCCGAGCGGATCATGCTCTGAATCCAGAAGAAGCTCGCCACCCGCGCGCCCCGCGTCACCGGCTCGACCCGATGCAGGCTCGTCGCCGGATACAGCACCATCTGCCCTGCCGGAAGCTTCACCGAGTGCGATCCATAACTGTCCTCGACCATCAACTCGCCACCCTCGTACTCCTCAGGCCCAGCGAGAAAGAGCGTCGCCGAGATGTCCGTCCTGATCCTCTGGCCCGTCGAAGCCATCGCCCGGATTGCCGTATCCACATGCGTCCCGAAGTGCCCGCCGCCCGTGTACCGGTTGAACATCGGAGGAAAGACCCGCAACGGCAGCGCCGCGGACATAAACAACGGCGATCGAGCCAGCGCGCCCAGCACGATCTCCCCAAGCTCGGCTGCCAGCGGATGCCCCTCCGGCAACTGGTGATTTTCCTTCACCCGCTGTGCCTGGTATCCAGCCGTCACCTTCCCGTCGACCCAGTCCGCGGCATCCAGCTTCGCCCGCATCTCCTTCACCTGCGCCACCGTCAACACATCGGGAATCGTCAATAACATGGTCGTATCCTCACTCTCTTAACTCGCGTCATTCAAACAAAGAGTCGCCACGCCGGAAGGCGTGGCGACCAGTCACGCAGTCATCCAACTCTAGAACTTGTAGTTCAGCCCGAACAGGGCGTTCCTTCCTTCTCCCGGAACAAGATGGCTCGGATGCGGCTCATCGATGAAGCTCCGGTTCAGGATGTTATTGATGTTCGCCTGCAACGAGATCCTCTCCGTGATCGGCCGCTGCACCACACCGTTGAACGCCCAGTAACCCGGAACCTGCTTCAGCCGTGTCGCCGTCACCACTGCATTTGCCGGAGTCGTTCCCGTCCAGGCCGTCGCGACATACGGAATCGTCGAGCTCGCCGACCGCGACGCCACATAATTCCCGCCAAGGCCACCCGTGAACCGCAATCCAAGCGCCCGGTTCAGCCATACGTTGAACGTCTGCTTCGGCACGTTCGCCAGTGGAGCCCCGATCGCGTTCGGATAGAACTGCGACGCGATCACCTCGCTGTTGAGATAGGCATATCCGGCGATGAAGTCGAACTGGTTCGCCAGACGTCCCGTCACCGAGACCTGCCCACCCCGCACCCTCTGATTTCCAGCCAGCACGGTGATGGTGCTGTTCGCCGGCGAAGTCTCCTTGGCGTTGTTCTTCGTCGTCTGGAAGATCGCCGCGGCAAGCGATAGCCGGTCATGCAGGAATCCCCACTTTGATCCAAGCTCATAGGTCTCGTTCTCCTCCGGCGGCAGAACCGTCGTCGAAACAGAAAGCGACAGCGCCTCGGCCGACGGGTTGAAGCTCGTGCCATAGTCGAAATACACGCTACCGCTCGCCGTCGGCTTCACCACGAACGCCGCCCGGTACGATGGCTTCTTGTCGATGCGATAGAGGAACGTATTCAACTGTGTACTGGCCGTGTACTGTCTCTGCTGCGTGTAGAAGTAGTCGTACCGGATGCCGCCTGTCAGATCGATATATCGTCCCAGGTGGACCGTATCGACGAAGAACAGCCCAGCCGAATCTGCGGCGAGATGGGTTCTGGTGCTCAGCGTCTTGGTCCCGGCGAATGGCAGATCCTCGTTAGGATTCAGCAGCGTAGCGGTCGGCACGCCGGTGAACGTGAACCGCGTCGGGTTCGACATCTCACGTCCGCCCTCCACGCCCACAACCACTGCCTGCGCAATATTCAGGAACCTGAAGTGCAGCAGCGCTTCATCCTGCTGCCACAGATCGTTCTCCACGCTCGCGACTGTGATCTGATTCCGGTTCACCAGGATGGTGGAGGGATCGCTCGGCGCGCCGTTGTTATACGGGCAGAGCTGTGCGGAGTTCAGAACGTTCGTTGGCGCGAGTAAAAGCCCGGTCGTTGGCGAGATCGCACCGTTCGAGCAGACCTGCGGCTCCGTGATCTGCGCGTTCCGTGGATAATTCGCGAACCGCGTGATGCTCCGGAAGCTCGCGTGCTCATTCACATCATGATCCAGCCGCAGCGTCAAAATGTCGTCGTGCGTATTGATGAAGTTGCCATGACGGAAGCCGTAGTACGCGCTGCGTTTTGCCGGCGACGGCCCATCGAGAAGCCACGGAATGCCGTAGTCCGGAATATCGTTCTCTCCCTGGTGAACATAGCTCAACGTCGCCCGCGACTTCGTCCCCATGCCGAAGCTCAGCGAGGGGGCCACACCAAAGCGCCTGTTCTCCACCACGTCGCGACCGGCGACATTCGCCTCATCGCCCATGATGTTCATCCGGAACGCCGCGCCGCCTCCGCCGATCTCTCCCACCGGCTGGTTCACATCCACCGTCACACGGCGTGTGAGGTTCGTGCCAAGCTGTACCGCCCCGCTCACGAGTTTGTGATCGAGCGGCCGCTTGCTCTCCTGGTTGATCACACCGCCCGTCGATCCGCGCCCGAACTCGATGCCCGCCGGTCCTTCCAGCACCTCAACCTGTTCGTAGTTGAACGAGTCGCGGTAGTAGCTGCCGAAGTCGCGGATCCCATCCAGAAAAATATCGTTGCGGGCCGTGAACCCGCGAATCGTCAGGTTATCCCCCTGCGCGCCCGCCTCACCCGCCGCAAGGCTGATCCCCGGAACATTGCGCAGCGAATCCCGCAGCGTCGTGATCGCCTGCTCCTTCATGATGAACTGCGGCACCACCGTCACCGACTGCGGCGTATCCTTCAGCGCCTCGGTGAACTGCCCGAGCGGCATCGTCGCGTCCGCTTGCACGGTCACATCCTCCCGCGCCTGCATCCCCACCACCATTGTCTTGCCGTCGAGCCTGTACTGGAGCCCGGTTCCAACAAGCAGAACCCGCAGACCCTCCGCCTCCGGATACGTCCCCGTCAACCCAGCCGTCGTAAACCCCGCAAGCTTGTCGCCCGAGATGCCTGTCTTCACCTTCAGCCCGGTCGCCGCCTCATACCCCTTCAGGGCTTGATCGAGCGGACCCGCCGGGATCGCGAACGACACCGTCGGCAGATTCGACTCCGCCGCGGTAGGAGCCGCGTTGCTCTGTCCGAACGCCAGCCCGTCGCGTCCGCCGCCGACCATCGCGCACGCCGCCAGAGCCCCGGCCAGGAACGTCCGCCCACCGAGAGAGCTCACACCCTCGGCAGCGCCAAAGCGGTCGAAGCGGGCAAGCCGGTCGTGAACTGGGGTGACACCGGTCACACTCGCCACGTTCAAAGGCTGAGTCTCCTCCCCGCTCGTTGCCGCTCCCTGCTTTCTTCGTTTGCTCTGATTCATCGACGTTCTCCTCAATCCATCCGCCTTACGCATAAGGGCTCTCTCGCTCGGTCGCGGCCTCGTCAACGCAAAGAAGCGCAAGAGGGCTCACTAACCGCTCAGCCTCAAAGCCGCTTCGGATGGCGCAAAATCGCCTCCGAACGCTTCGAAGCCCGTCAAGTTGTGCAAGTTGAACGAGCCGCGGACGTGCCCCTATAATCGGGGACAGTCGTGGGCCTAACCGCTCCGGCTCTCAGGTCCTCGCGGTCTCCTCCAAGAGATCAATCCGCGGGGATCTGTGTACTTCAACTCGTTCGGGCCAGCAGAAAACGACTCCAGCCGCTAAATTTCCCGATGGCCTGAATATACGACAACATCAGTCCGAGATCAATCGGAACATTTGCTAATTCACGAAACAAGTTCCCAATCCCGCAACCTTCTCCTGCACGCGACGATCCCAGCACATTCCCCCTAGAATTCACGTCGTCTTGACCTCCGGCGCATTCGCCTCTTTTACTCTTCTAGGCTTATGCACGATAAATCGATGACGTACGAACTCTCCGACGGCGTGGCCCCGGGCACCCAGATCATCAAGGTCGTCGGCCCAGCCGTCCTGGCGAACCTGTTTCCCCTGCAGGATGAACTCAGAAAGATCCACCCAAGGCTCGCCATCTTCGACCTCAGCGAGTGCGAGTACATGGACTCGGCCGGCCTCGGCATCTGATGAACTTCTACGTCTCCGCCGAAAAAGGCGGACGCAGGATGGCCCTCGCGGGCGTCAGCGAGCGCATCGGAGCCCTTCTCGATCTCACCCGCGTCAAATCCCTTCTCCGCGTCTTCCCCACGGTCGCCGAAGCAGAAGCAGCCGCCTAGATAGCGCACGAACCGGGTGCCCCACATCTCGCTCCTGAGATGTGGGATCGCACGCGTCTCCAGGCCCGCCGATCTTATACACTTCAACCTGACCCATGAGCCTGAAAGCCAAGATCGAAGCCGTCATCTATGCCTCCGAGGAGCCCGTAACCCTCGCCCAGCTCACCGGCCTGCTGAGCCACGAAGCCCAGGCCGAACTCGACCGGATCGAAAGCGCCCAGCAGCACCTCGCGCTCCACCCCGAAGACGCTCCCGCCGAAGCCCCCCAGCCCGAACCGGACTCCGACGACATCGACGCCGGCGACGTCCTCGAGATGGCCGAAGACTCCGACGACACCCCATCCCCACCCGAACTCGTCAGCGAGCAGCCCCTCGCCGAGCTCGCCGCCGAAGCCGCCGTCAGCCAGCCCCCGGCCGAGCAAGCCGCCGAGCCTGCAGCCTCTCCCGAAAAGGATGAGAAGCAACTCGCCCGCGAAGAGAAGGACCGAGCCCGCCGCCTCCGCGAGTACTTCCGCTCCATCCTCGATGAGCTCATCGCCGACTACTCCAGCTCCGAGCGCGGCCTCGAGATCCGCGAAGTCGCCTCCGGCTTCCGTCTCGCCACCAAGCCCGAGTACCACGACGCCGTTCGTGGCTTCGTCAAATCCCTCAAACCCCCGCTGAAACTCTCGCTCCAGGCCCTCGAGACTCTCGCCGTCGTCGCCTACAAGCAGCCCATCACCGCCCCCGAAATCTCCGAGATCCGCGGCGTCGACTCCGGCGGCGTCCTCGGCTCGCTCATGACCCGCAAGCTCATCACCACCGCCGGCCGCAAGCAGGTCATCGGCCGCCCCATTCTCTACAAAACCACCCGCGACTTCCTTTTGCGCTTTGGATTGAAGGACGTGAGCGAGCTTCCCAGCATCGAAGAGTTTGAGAAGATGGCCGGCGAGCTCGCCGAGACAGAAGTTCAGGAGGAGATCCCGATGTCAACTCCACAAACCGAACACCACGCCCCCGAATCTCCCGCCGATCTCGAAGCCGAGCGCGGCGTCCACGCTCCGCAGGCCGACGGCGACCCCACCCCACTCAGCACCGCTGCTGACATGGAACCCACGCCCGACGGCACCCCCGTCCCGCCCGCGTCCGAGCGCCTCACCGGCACCCCGCCCGCATCCGTCGTCCCAGGCGCCGACGACGACCCCACCGAGGCCCCCGAACTCGCCCACCAGATCGAGCGCGACCAGGCCGAGCGCGAGTTCCCCGACCAGGGCTCGAGGCCGTCTCTCCAGCCAAAATAGCCGAACGGAAAACCCGCCGGGTCAGCCAGCACTCACACCCAACATGACTGATCCACGCAACCAGCCCATCGAACCCGCTGACTCTCCCAAAGACAACGCGCCCGACACCGTCGCCACCCCCGAGGGCGACAACGAGTACGCGCCGGACCAGCCATTGGCCCCCGTACCCGACGGCCTCCAGCGCACTCCAGCCATCGACACCAACAGTCTCTGATCGTTCCCCTCGCCGCACACCCAGTGAAGCTGCTGACTACGTCGTCATCAACTCCGGCACAAAGATCTCTCTCAGCGTAAACAGACGATCCGTGATGCCCTGCTCATGGTGATAGCGCAGGATCGCCTCCAGCGCCTTCCGATTCGCCTCGATCCCGTACGGCCACCAGTCGTCGCCCAGGAGCGCACGATCCGCGTTGACCAGCTTGCCGAACCAGGGGAACATCGTACCCATGCTGTTGAAGATGAGTCCGTGTTCGTACTCGTCGACAGCAGCCTTCTTTGCATCGCAGAAGCCCTGGTAGGCCAGCTTCGCTAACTCCGGATGCTCCACAAGGAGGTCCTTGCGGATGACGACGGTATGCATGATCGGGAAGATCCCGGTGCGCTCATAGTACTCGCGTTCGACGGTCTCGAAGTCGGCAAACAGCCGTCCCACCTTCGGCGAGTTATCGAGCATACACTTCGGCACATCGGCCGAGATCAGCGCATCGATCTCTCCCGCCTCGAGCATCGCCCCAAGTTCCTTGCCCTTGGGAATGTCGACGACCTCGACGTTCGCCGGATGCGTATGCGGCACGAAGTCGATCGGCTTCAGCGGCCAATCCAGCCCGCCGATCACCCACCGGCACGTCTCCGGCTTGAAGCCATATTCCTCCGCGAGCATGCCCTTCGGCATGATGCCCGCGTCATGGCCGTAGAGCGCAAGCTCGCCAATCGTCTTGCCGTTAAGGTCCTCGGGCTTCTTGATACCGCTCGCCTTATGGATGTAGATCGCCGAGTGCCGGAAAGCCCGGTTTGGGAAGACCGGGATCGCCACAAACGGCGACACCCCATCGACGAACGTCCGCAGGTAGTACGTCATACCAAGCTCGGAGATATCGAACCTGCGCTCGCCGATCATCCCCCGGAAGATCTCCGTCACGATCGGCGCATTGTAAAACGTGCTCTCGACCCCTTCGATCTGCACCCTGCCGTCAGCCAGAGCGCGCGTGCGATCGTAATCCCAGAAAGCGATGTTCAGTTTGAGTTTGCTCATACTCCCCCTCCTTCTTCTCCTTGGAAATACGATAAATATATTTACTATTGGGTTGCCCTATCCGGATTGGAAGCTTTCCTCGCCCGCCCTATAGTGGATTCATGGGAGAACCAGCATATCCGATCCACCCACATCCGATCCACGATCTCTTCGAGGACGTCTCCCTCGGCGCGCCGGAGAACGCCGTCGGGTTTGTGCTCTGGAGGGTCGTCGTTCGCTACCAGCGCGAGGTAGACCGCGCCCTCGTGCCGCTCGACCTCACCAACCTCCAGTTCGTCACGCTAACCCTCGCGGCATGGTTTGGCCGATTCGGAGGATCGGTCACCCAGAGGGAGTTGGCCAGCTTCGGCGGCATCCACCCCATGCAGATCTCCCAGATGCTCAAGACGCTCGAGAGGAAAGGGTTTGTCCTCCGCCAGCGTAGCCCCTCGGACAGTCGCGCCAAGCGCGTCGAGGTAACTCAGGCAGGCACAAACGTCCTGCGAAAGGCGCTTCCTCGCGTCATCGAGGTACAGCAGCGCCTCTTCGGTGATGGCGGTAAGCCCGGCGGAGACTTCCTGAGGGCACTCCTTCATCTGGATTCCAACCAGATGGAGTCAGAGAGCCGTTAGCCAAATCTTGTCAAGCCCAAAATCGTACAAGTGCAACATTCTAAAGCGAATTCTAATGTCCTTTAAGTTTGGGTCACCTTGCTATAATAGAAACAGAAGAGATGGCAGCCACTTCCCCGATGGCTCTCTGATCCCTAGGCATCGCTTGGAAACACCAGGAATTGGACCGCGAGTCGTCTCGTGAGGCCATGGAAGTCGATGTTGGGCTCTAAGTTTTTTCTTTACTAATATTTAGCCGTAAACCTTTTGTTTAGAATATCTTGCGAGCCTGTAGCGCCTGCAAGCTGTACATTTCAAAAGGCTTACATAAAGGCAATGGGAGGGGGGTGTACCCTCTTGGCCACATCATAAATCACAAAAGCCGCCGCGAGGCGCCGCAAACCCAGAAAGACTCAACCATGCCAAACGAAAAAGCTCAAAAGCCAGCCGCCAAATCCTCAACCAAGCCAGCTGAAGAACCCAAGGGCGATCGCCTCCAGAAGATCCTCGCCCAGGCTGGAATCGCATCACGCCGCAAGGCCGAAGAGATCATTCTCGAGGGTCGCGTCCAGGTCAACGGAACCACCATCACGGAACTCGGAACGAAGCACGACGCCGAGAAAGACCACATCCGCGTCGACGGTAAGCTCCTTAAAGGCCCCGAAAAGCAGCGCTACTACATGCTGAACAAGCCGCGTGGCTACGTCACCACCCTGAACGACCCCGAGAAGCGCCCGACGGTCATGCAACTCATGGCGCAGCACAAGTCCGGCCCTCACGGCGATCAGGTTCGTCTCTACCCCGTAGGACGCCTCGACTACCTCTCCGAAGGCCTGCTCCTCATGACCAACGACGGAGAACTCGCCAACGCCCTCTCGAAGGCCGCTGCCGGAGTCGAGAAGACCTATCTCGTCAAGGTCTCCGGAGTCCCGCCCGCAAGCGCTCTCGACCAGATCCGCCGCGGCATCATGATCGATCGCGGACGCCTCGACGAAGTCCGCAGCGGCCGCCGCGACCGCATCATCACCGCGCCCGCCAAGCTCGAACTCGTGCGCGGTGGCGACAATCCCTGGTACGAGCTCACTCTCACCGAGGGCCGCAACCGCCAGCTCCGTAAGATGTTCGAGGAGATCGGCCACCACGTCGAGAAGATCCGCCGCATCGGCTACGGCGCGCTCCGCCTCGACGTTCCTCCCGGCGAGTTCCGCGAGCTTACCCTCGGCGAAGTCACTGCTCTCGACCGCGCCAGCAAGGGCAAAAAGGTCGTCCCCAAGAAGAACCTGCCCGAGTTCGCCCAGCTCAAGGCCCCCGCCAAGAAGAAGCCAACAGGCCCTCCCCGCCGCACCTTCGCGTCCAAGGCCAAACCAACCCGGCGCGCCGTCTAGCCGGAAGCGCTCTCGTTTTCGGGTTTGACTCCGTCAAAACCTCGGCATGCCGGGCCCCACCGCCTACCTTGACGTTCGTTCAAACGAGCGCCGACAATACTCGCGCCTTGAGCATCGAACATCCGGACGCGCCGACGCATCCAATAGTCGCAGGCTCTCGAGCAGGCAAAGAGAAACAAAGGAGTACAAGCGTGGCAACTGAAAAAGCAACATTTGGAGCAGGCTGCTTCTGGGGCGTCGAAGCCCGTTTCGCCGAACTTTCCGGCGTCCTCGACACAGCAGTCGGATATGAAGGCGGAAGCAACGACCACCCAACGTACAAAGAGGTTTGCACCGATCGCACCGGACACGCCGAAGTTGTGGAGCTGATCTTCGACCCTTCCCGCGTCAGCTACGAGAGTCTTCTCGACGCCTTCTTCTCCCTCCACGATCCCACCCAACTCAATCGCCAGGGCCCCGACTGGGGAACCCAGTACCGCAGCGTCATCTTCACCCGCTCGCCCGAACAGGCGGAGCAGGCAAAGGCCAAGATTGCCGAACTGAACGCCTCCGGATCCTTCCGCAAGCCCATCGCAACCCAAGTCGTTCCCGCCGAGACCTTCTGGAAGGCCGAAGAGTACCACCAGCGCTACCTCGAAAAGCGCGGCATGGTCAGCTGTCACATCTAAGGAAAGCAGTTCGTAGTCAAAGAAAAGGGCGAGCCATGATGGCTCGCCCTTTCTTCTGCCCGCTCCAGTCGAGCTACTTCGCAATGGTGTTGAAAAGCCAGAAGAGGCTCCCCGACAGCGCCGCGGCGGCAGGAAGCGTGAACACCCAGGCCATCGCAATGTCGCGAATGGTGGACATCTGCAAGCCGCTCTTATTCGCGGCCATCGTTCCCGCAACGCCGGACGAGAGCACGTGCGTCGTGCTCACCGGCAACCCGTAGCCATCGGCCAGGCCGATCGTGATCATCGCGGTGATCTCGGCGGCAGCGCCCTGAGCATAGGTGAGGTGCGTCTTCCCGATCTTCTCGCCTACCGTGACGACAATGCGCTTCCAGCCCACCATCGTGCCAAGGCCAAGCGCAAGCGCGACCGCAACCTTCACCCACGACGGGATGAACTTGGTCGACTTGTCCAGGAAGCCCTTGTAGTTGCTGAGCGTCTTGACATCCGCATCGTTCATCTTCGGCCCGAGCTTCGGCAGAAGGCGCATGGTTTCGCTGGTCAGGTACATCTCGTTACGGACGTTGGCCTGCATCTCGGCAGGAACGTTGCCGAGCGAACCGTAGGAGACCGCCTGGTTGCGGATCTCGTTGACCATCGACTGGAGAGCAAGCATGACGCCCGGATCGTACTTCTTGGTCGAGACGAACTTCTCGAGCTGCGGCCCCGGGTCGGCAGCGACAGCGGCGGGTTCGACGTAGTTCCCGATGGCTCCAGCAACGGCAGTCGAGACAGCGGCAAAGGTCTGCACCTGCCCCTGGTCAACGGTGTGGTTGAGAGCGTAGGCAGTGGGAACAGTGCCGACGAGGATGAGCATGATGAGACCCATGCCCTTCTGGCCGTCATTCGAACCGTGGAAGAAGCTCACGCCGGTGCAGGTAAAGATAAGCAACGCGCGGATGTAGAACGGCGGAGGCGCGGTACCTTCAGGAGCCTTGTAGAGACGGGGATCGCGAGCGACAAGCTTGAAGAGGAGGAAAATCGCTCCGGCCATGATGAAACCGACGACGGGGGAGATAAGCAGCGCCTTGAAGACCTTGGTGACCTGTTCCCAGTCGACGCCCGATGTTCCGGAGTTGCCGCTCATAAGCTGGTTGGCAACACCGACACCAAGAATCGAGCCGATCATCGTGTGCGAGCTCGACGCCGGCAGACCGCGCCACCAGGTGGCGAGGTTCCAGAGGATGGCCGCGACGAGGAGCGCGAAGACCATCGAGAAGCCGGAGCCCTTTGAAACCTTCAAGATAAGCTCGACGGGCAGAAGCGAGATGATCGCGAAGGCCACTGCGCCGGAGCTGGTCATGACGCCGATAAAGTTCCAGATACCAGACCATGCGACGGCAAGATGAGGCTCAAGCGAGTGGGTATAGATCACGGTCGCGACCGCGTTCGCAGTGTCGTGGAAGCCATTAACGAACTCGAAGCCAAGCGCGATGAAGAGGGCCAGACCAAGCAGAAGGAAGGGGAAGACTGAGGCGCTATGAACGAACGAGAGATCGTGCGAAAGCTTCGTCGCGATATAGCCAAGGCCGCCGATGAGCATGACGGCGAAGACGTATCCGCCCGCCTTGCCGGTCTTGGAATTGGCTAGCTTCTGATCGAGGACGGATGTGGTTGCGGCTGGTGTCGCGGTGGTTGACATGGAGGTTGATCACCTTGCGGGTTTGGATGCGGGCAAGACCGACCATATCCGGCGAATAAGACGGGAGTGTTAAGGGATGGTGAATCGTAGGGCAAAGTCGGCATGAATTCAACAGCATCGCACAATCCCAAAATGGTGGGATAGCGTAATCGAAACCCTTAGGGCAGAGCCTGATAGCGCTTTTCGTACACCTATCCCGGGAAATGTCCTACCGTTGTGTCGCCTCTTCTGGCGCCCGGATCACTCCGCCAAGGCTCGTCAGCGCGGAGATGATGGCGCTCCACCAGTCCGTCAGTTCTGCCTCGGAGAGCGTCCGCTCGTTCGACTGAAACACCGCTCGAATCAGCAGAGCATAGTGCCCGAGAGGCACCGACTTGCCCTTCCGGTCCCGAAAGATCTCCGTCGGCTTGAGGCTCTGGAGCGCGGGAATATCCAGCCCGCGCAGCGAAGCCTCGATCTCTGACCACGGCCGCACGTCAGGAAAAGTGAACGAGAAGTCCCGCTCTACCGCCTGAAACCGGGAAAGCTCGCGAGCGGCGACATGACGAAGCGGAAGTGCGTAAAGCTTCGCCAGATCAACCTCAGCGAGAAACACAGGCTGCCGTAGCTTTCGCCGAGCGGCCTCCCCCTTCGCCAACTCTCCAAACCACGCAACTGGTGCCGACCCAAGGTGAGCGACCGCAGACCGCCCAGGCTCCAGCCAGCCGGGAAGTCCGGTCGTGGTGAACGCGAGAGCCGCCGCGGCGCTCTCACCCGGCGTGACCGCGTTTGCGGCGAAGAGCGAAAGAATGGACTCGATCGTGCCTTTGAGTTCAAAGAAAGGAGCATCCTGTGCCGAATAAAGCGACGTCGCCGCCGATGCTCCGGTGAGTCCAAGCGTCAGGCTCGGTTGCTCGTCCACCAGGTCAGTCGATCCGGTGAAGATCTGCCCCTGTTCAAAGAGCCGCACCGCACGCACGTCCCGGTTTAGGTTGTGAGCGAGCATCGTTAGCATTCCCGGAACCAGCGTCGGACGGAGAAGCGACGCCTCCTCGGAAAGAGGATTCTCCATCGGGATCGTTCCCTTGTCCTGCGTAACCTCGAAGAACAGCGCGGCATCCGACTCGCTGGCAAAGGTGCTCGAAATTGACTCGGAGAAGCCAAGGGCAAGAAGTCGCTGCCTCACCGCGCGCTCGGCGGAGGCAACTGGCAACTCGATCACCGGAAGCGGCATGGGCAACGTGTTGGCAAAGCCATTATAGCCATAGACCCGCGCAACCTCCTCAACCAGGTCGATCTCGCGCTCGAGATCAAGACGCCAGCTCGGAAGCTGCACCTCAAAGGTGTCGCCGCCAGAAGGAAATAAGTCGCAGCCAAGACTCTTCAGATACTGCTCGACGATCTCGCGGGTAATCCCCTCGGGCGCAAGCGTCGTCCCGAGATGACGCTGAACCTCCGCGACCGACAGGGAGATGCGTGGGCGACGGCTCGTCCGTGCGTCAACTGCTGGAATACGGAGATCGATCAGTTCCCCCGCAACATACCCACCCAAATGCAAGATGAGTTGCGACACCAGGGCATTCGCGACCGGCGCGGCATCGATATCGGCGCCACGCTCAAAACGATGCGAGGCGTCCGTGTGCAACCCATGCCGGCGTGCCGACCGGCGAACGCTCGCCTGGTCGAACCAAGCCGCCTCGACGAGGACGTTCTTCGTTTGTGGCGTAATCATCGAATCCCATCCGCCCATCACGCCGGCAAGCCCAAGCGCCTTCGTCTCATCCGCAACCACGAGATCATCGGCCGCCAGCGTCCGCGTCGTGCCGTCGAGCAGGCGCAGCGATTCCCCCGCACGAGCGAGCCGGACCACAATCCCTCCGTGAATCTTGTCGAGATCGAAGGCATGCGTCGGATGCCCCATGGCAAGCAGCACGAAGTTAGAGGCGTCGACCGCGTTCGAAATCTGTTTCTGACCGAGCGAGCCAAAGTACTCGGAGATCCGCCCCGTCGAGGGAGCGATCGTCACATCCCGAAGGACACGCGCCGTAAAGCGTCCGCACAACGCCTCCGCCTCGGGCGAGATGCGTACCGGAAACGGAGCGGCGGCGGTGGCATTCGGAAGCGCAGTATCCAGCGGCGCAAGCGGCAGGTTGTAGATCGTGGCCGCTTCACGCGCAATGCCGTAATGATTCATGGCATCGACGCGGTTGGTCGTAATGTCCATCTCGAAGAGACTTCCGCCCGCCACCAAGTGAACGCCTTCGACGGCGATGCCGCGAAGGGTAAGGTCATCAGCAAGCTGGCGATCGTCGACGGGGAGGGTGGGCAGGAACGTGCGGAGCCAATGCGTAAGGATCTTCATGGAGGACGCTTTCCAGTGTAAATGGACCGCGGAAAGCAGATAGACACACCGGCGTGGTGCCTGCGCCAGGCGGCCCAGGCACCACCCTCGTTCGATCAGGCTTTGCGGCGGCGGCGTCCGCTGATCAGGTAGATCGCGGCCCGCAGCTCAAGCAACGGATCGTCCGACGGCTCGATACCATCCACGCGCGGAATCGGATCGAAGATGATCTGCTTCTGCTCGGTCGCGTTGTCCGCAACCGGCGCATCAAGCGTCAGCGTGCCGAGTTCAACGACCGGATTGGTAGCCGGCCAGTGAATCGTCGCATCGTCCACCACATCGCCCTCGTTCGCCAGCGTTGCTTCGATCCGGAAGACGATCGGCCCGGCAGCGATCCGGCCGGCAAGCTCGTCGAACAGGTAGTCGGCTCCCTTACCTGCGACGTCGGCAGCATCGACGTACTCGTTGCCAGCCACCGGAATGATGCGATAGCGGCCGAATCGGGTCTCGCCTGCGGCGTTCGCGAAGTGGTAAGCCGTCACGCCGAAATAGCTCTCGTGCGCATAGCTCGTCGGGAAGGGCTTCGGAGTCTGCACAAATGCAAGCGCCGCCGGGTGGCTTCCAACGTACTGCTCCACGGGATTCGGATGCGGCGCATCCGGGCCGCTCGAAGCAATCGCCCGAAGGAAGTCCAGAAACTCGGCGCCCGTGTGCGTCGGGAAACCATCTGTGGAGTGGCTCACGATATCCGTGTGGACACGCTCGCCGAGGTGAAACCGAACGGCCAAACCGCGCGGCTCGCCATTCGGATCGTTATCCGGAATCATTGGAATCCCGGTCGAGCTCGAAAAGCGCACCGTCACGGGTGTCGAAGCATTCACGAGATGCGGAGCCTTGCTGAGGTTGGCGGCGCTGGGTGTCGGAACGAAAGTCCCGGTGAGCATCGTGCCCTTGGCATGAGCAGGGCGGAAACCGGGGTGCAAACCAAAGATGGCATCGAACTGCGCGAGCAAATCATTCGCAAGCGCGAGAAGTTTTTCGTCAGAAGGTAGTGGCATGGTCTTACTCTCTCCTTGAAACGCGGTGAGCTTTCACTCTACGCGGATCGAGAGATATCGAAAGACACTTTCGAGGGGGTCGCCGGTCAGGCGAACTGCTCAAGGAAGCGCATATCTCCCGAATAGAACTGACCGATGTCCGAAATGCCGTGCTGAATCATCGCAATCCGTTCGACGCCCATGCCAAAAGCGAAGCCACTGATACGCGCCGGATCGTAGGCCGGTTCGAACCCCTGTGCCTTCCTCTGCTCGTCCACGGACGCGAAGACAGCCGGGTCGACCATGCCACATCCAAGCAGCTCGATCCAGCCTGAATGCTTGCACTTGCGGCATCCGCTTCCACCGCAGAACGGGCACGAAATCTGCACATCCGCCGACGGCTCCGTGAACGGAAAGAAGCTCGGAAAGAAGCGCGTCTTCACCGAAGCCCCGAAGAGCGCCTTCATCGCATGATCGAGCGTGCCCTTCAGGTCGGAGAAGGTGATGTTCGTATCGACGCACAATCCCTCCACCTGATGAAAAATTGGTGAATGTGTGGCGTCGGCAGCGTCGTTGCGATGCACCTTACCCGGAATGACGATCCGTAGCGGCGGAGGGCTCGCGATCATCGACCGGATCTGCACCGGAGACGTATGCGTCCGCATGAGCAGCCGGTCGCGCGATGGCCGACTCTGCTGCCTGGCGATCACGAGCGTGTCTTGCGTGTCGCGTGCCGGATGATTCGGCGGGAAGTTCAGCGCTTCGAAGTTGTAGAAATCGCTCTCAACCTGCGGGCCGGTCGAGGTCGAGAACCCAAGATGGTGAAACACCGTCTCGATCTCGTACATCGTCTTCAGCAGCGGATGCGGAATCCCCGGAGCCCGCACCGTTCCAGGCAGGGTAATGTCGATCCCCTGCTGAACCGTCTTCGCGGGCGCGGCCTGCGCAGGTGCATCGAGCGCCGCCTCGATCTGTTGCTTCAATTGGTTGAAGCGAATGCCAAGCGGCTTGCGCGCTTCCGGCGGAGCCGACTTCAGCCACGCATCACTGATGAGCTTGAGCCGGCCCTGTTTGCGGCCGAGCCAATTCAACCGGAAAGCCTCTGGATCTGACAGGTTCGACGTCTCCGCGGCAACTTCAGCGGAGAGCGTGGCGAAGGAAGTGTCGAGCGCGGGCTCGTCGTAGCTGGGAAGATGAGGAATCGAATCGGTCATCATCTTCTAGCGTAAATGGAAACACGCACGAGCAAGCGGCACTCTTCTACAGCGCGAGTAGCACCACCACGAGCACCAGCACTCCAAGCGCCAGCGATCGACGGTCCGTGATGGCGTACACCACCGGATCCTCATGCAGATCGCCGCGCGACGCCAGGAGCCACAACCGGCTCAGCCACAGCAGAAGAATCGGAACAAGCAGCCATAGCCGCGTCGTATGGCTGTAGAGATGCGCAGAATCCGCGAGGTTCGAAATATAGAGTGTCAGCACCACCACCGACGCGTATGCGCTGGCGGTCCCAAAGCTCCGAAGCTGCTCGATATCGGTCGTCCGGTAACCTCTCCCGTTGCTCGGGCTGGCATTGCGTTGAATCAAATTTTCCAGCTCCGCGAATCGCTTGACGAACGCAAGCGAGAGGAAGAAAAAGATGCTGAAAGCGCCCAGCCAGGTCGAGACAAGCACGCCCGTAGCCGCCGAGCCGGCGAGAATACGCACCGTATACAGACCGGAGAGGACGATTACGTCGAGAAGCACCCGGCGCTTCAGGTAGAGCGAATACGCAAGTGTCGACACCAGGTAAACGCCCATCCACTCGAGGAACTTGTAGGGATACTTGAGTGCGTCATGCGGCGACATCCCCGCGACAATATGCGGCAGCGCGATGGCAAGGACGAGCGATGTCAGAAGAAAGAGAAAGATCACAACCGCACCCGCAAGCGGCGAAAGATCGCCGGCAGCAAACGGACGCCGTCGCTTCGAAATGTGCTTCCGATCGGCCTCGAGATCCAGCAGATCGTTGACGATATACGTCGCCGAGGCGCAGAGTCCGAAGGACAGAAACGCGATCGCCGCACCCAGAAACAACGCCGCCGACCGCGTGTGCGCGAGAATCAGAGGAAGGAAGATGAGCGTATTTTTTGCCCACTGGTGCAGTCGGATCGCCTTCAGCCACGCCTTGAGCGAACTCGCCTGGTCCGTGAAGGTCATCGACGGAGTGATCTTCGCCGAGCGTAGCGCACTCGACAGGCTCCGATGTGGATTCGCGACCATCGGCTGATGGCAGTTCGACAGCAGCGGGACATCGGGATGTGCGTTCCCGATGTAGCAGAACTTCGAACCGAAGCGCTGCTGGAACGCGGCGAGCTTGTTCTTTCCGATCAGGTTCATCGTGCCGTCAGAAGCCAGAACGCCGGAAAACAAGCCGAGATGATCGGCGACGCGCTGCGCCAGCGTGGCATCCGCCCCGGTCGCCAGGTAGATCTCCCTCCCCGTGGCCCGCTGCTGCTCAAGGTACTGCAGCAGGTGGCGATTGTAGGGGAGATGCACGACGTCCAATTGGACGGTCGATGTGATGTTCTTCTTGAAGGCTGCCTTGCCCCCACCGAGCCATTTCGGGAACTTGAGAAGCGCCTCCGGATGCTGGCGGGTCAGCACGATCACGGAATCGAGAAGCGTATCGGATTTGACCAGGGTTCCGTCCAGGTCGACGCAAAGTGGAATTCCCGCGGTAAGCGGATCCTGAAAGAGAGTCTCGGCCTGGGTAAGCGGGGAATCGATTGTTGTGTCGGTCATGATCTTCGTCATTAAGGCACGCCTTTCTGAGTCTCACGCAGGATGGCCGTGGTCTTTCTCGATTGCTTTATGCACTTTACCCGCCAGAAGCGTACCATCATCGCTGCCAGGTTTTGATCAACCGAATGTGTTACGCGATAGCCGATTATCGGAACCGATGCTGCTCCTCGGCGAAACAATCCAGAGTGCTCCACCGTCATTATTATTTATTCTGAGACTTCCGAGCTAATTTCCGCGCTATCGATTGCGTGCTGGAAGAAAGAAATGGTGACACCTAAAGATGCCAGGACCGACGGTGCAAGGACAGTCCGGACCCACCACGTCAGGACAGCCCAGTTCGACGACCACGACCTATCACGATCCGATCGCCGCGCTCCCAGCGCCCGATGGCAACGGGAATCACCACGCGTTGCCAAAGCCGGGAACCACCTTTAGTTCCGACGAGCCCAAGCCCAGCCGACTCGGCGGCTCCATTCGCAAAATACTCATTCTGCTGGTTTTACTGGCTGCTGTCGGCGGAGCGATCTGGAAGATTCGAGAGAACCGTGCCGAGACCGCCGCGACTCCGACTGGACGAGCAGCCATGGGAGGTGGACCGACTCCCGTACTCGTCACCCCGGTTGTCCAGAGAACCGTGCCCGTCTACCTCACCGCGCTTGGAACCGTCACTGCCTATAACTCGGTCACAATTAAGAGCCGCGTCGACGGCCAGCTTCTCAGCGTGAACGTCCGCGAGGGCCAGACAGTCAAAAAAGGCCAGCTCCTCGCCCAGATCGATCCGCGCCCGTACCAGGCCGCCGTCGCACAGGCCGAAGGCCAGCTCACCAAGGATCAGGCGACAGCCGTCAATGCGCAGGCCGAGGCCGGACGCTACACCGCCCTCTATGGCGCGGGCGTCATCTCCAAGGAGAGCCAGCAGCTCCAGGTCTCGAACGCCGGTGTCGCTACTGGCGCGATCCAGGCCGACCAGGCCGCGATCGAAGCCGCCAAGGTTAATGTCATCTACACCCGCATCACCTCGCCGATCGACGGTGTCGTCGGTCTCCGCACGGTCGATCCGGGCAATATCGTCCATGCAAGCGATTCCAACGGCCTCATCCTCGTCAACCAGGTCCAGCCGATTGCCATCATCTTCACCCTCCCCGAGGATCAGCTTCCACAAGTGCTGAAGCTAACCCGCGGCGGAGCCACCCTTGCCGTTGAGGCATACGATCGTTCCGAGACGACCCACCTGGCGAGCGGAACGCTCCTGACGGTCGATAACACCATCGACACGACCACCGGCACCGCGAAGATCAAGGCTGTCTTCCCCAACGCCGACGGCTCGCTCTTCCCGAACCAGTTTGTCAACGTTCGCCTCATCGTCCAGGATCGCGAAAACGCCATCGTCGTTCCCTCCGCGGCGCTCCAAACCGCCGCAAACGGAAACTTCCTCTACGTCGTCAAGCCTGGAAATCCCCCTGAAGGTCTCGACACGACCGTGGCCGGGACGGCTCCGCCAAAGAGCGGACGCTCGGGCAAGGGCGGCGGTAAAGGCGCAAAGAGCGGCGATCCGAACGCGGCGGCGAACGGGAAGCAGAATGGCCCGAGCTACTACGTCGAAGCGGTTCCCGTGAAGGTCGATCTCACCCAGGGCTCGAACGTGATTCTTGCGGCAGGCACTGTCAATCCCGGCGATCAGATCGTGATCGACGGCCAGGAGAAGCTCAAGAACGGCGGCCGCGTGATCCCGCACCAGAGCGATCCCACGATCGCCCCCCCGCCAAGCACCGGCAACGGCCACACTCGTGTCCGCAAGGCCGATACCGGTGACGCAAGCGGCCCGCAAGGCACGCCTGCCTCCGGCCAGAATGGCAACGGAACGCCAGCTCCAGGAAGGTCCCCGCAATGAGCCCTTCACGGCCATTTATCCTCCGGCCGGTGGCCACCTCGCTTCTGATGGTGGCCATTTTGCTTGCCGGATTCGTCGCCTACGAGCAGCTACCCGTCTCCGCCCTCCCCGAGGTCGACTACCCGACGATTCAGGTCCTCACCTTTTACCCCGGCGCCAGCCCCGAGGTCATGGCGTCCTCCGTCACCGCTCCGCTCGAGCGCCAATTCGGCCAGATCCCCGGCCTCAGCCAGATGACCTCCACCAGCTCTGGCGGCGGCAGTGTCATCACCCTCCAGTTCTCCCTCGCCGAATCGATCGACATCGCCCAGCAGGATGTCCAGGCCGCCATCAACGCCGGCTACAGCTACCTGCCCAAAGACCTTCCGAATCCGCCCGTCTATAGCAAGGTCAACCCGGCTGACGCGCCGATCATGACCCTCGCCCTCACGAGCGATTCCCTCGCACTCTCAAAAGTCGAGGACCTCGCCGACACCATCCTCGCCCAGAAGATCTCCCAGCTCTCGGGCGTCGGCCTCGTCTCCATCAACGGCGGCCAGAAACCCGCCGTGCGCATCCAGGCCAACCCGACCGCGCTCGCCAACTACGGGCTCAGCCTTGAAGACCTCCGCACCCAGCTCGCCACGGCAAACGTCGATCAGGCCAAAGGAAGCATCAGCGGCTCGCGCCAGTCCTACACCATCGGCGCGAACGATCAGCTCCTATCGAGCGCCGACTACCAGTCCGTCATCATCGCCTACCGCAACGGCTCCCCCGTCCGCCTCTCGGACGTAGCGAACGCCGTCGACAGCGCCGAAAACCTCTACCAGGCAGCCTGGATGGGAACAGGCGCCGCTCCCGCCACCAAGACCGAGCCCGCAAAAGACGCCGTCCTCAAGCCAGCCGTCATCGTCAACATCCAGCGGCAGCCGGGTGCGAACATCATCGGCGTCGTTGACGAGGTCCAGAAGCTCCTTCCGCAGCTTCGCCAGACCCTCCCCGCCAGCGTCTCGCTCGAAGTCCTCACCGACCGCACCAACACCATCCGCGCCTCGGTCAAGGACGTCCAGTTCGAGCTCATGCTGACGATCGCCCTCGTCATCATGGTGATCTTCCTCTTTCTCCGGAATATCGCCGCCACCGTCATCCCAGCCGTCGCCGTCCCGCTCTCCATCGTCGGCACCTTCGGCATCATGTACCTGCTCGGGTACAGCCTCAATAACCTCTCGCTCATGGCCCTCACCATCTCGACCGGCTTCGTCGTCGACGACGCCATTGTCATGGTCGAGAACATCTCGCGCTATCTCGAAGAGGGTGACGACCCCCTCACCGCTGCCCTCAAGGGCTCCGAGCAGATCGGCTTCACGATTCTCTCGCTGACCGTCTCGCTCATCGCGGTGCTCATTCCGCTGCTCTTCATGGGAGACATCGTCGGACGCCTCTTCCGCGAGTTCGCCGTTACCCTATCGGTCACCATCCTCATGTCGGCTGTCGTCTCGCTCTCGCTGACGCCGATGATGGCCGCCAAGCTCCTGAAGCACAAGCCCGACGCCGCGCAGAACAAGTTCTACCGCATCAGCGAAAACTTCTTCGAGTCCGTCATCTCGAAGTACGGACGCGGAGTGAAGTTCGTCCTCCGTCACCAGACGATCACGCTGCTCGTCACCCTGGCGACCTTCCTGCTCACCCTGGTCCTCTACATCGTCGTCCCCAAGGGCTTCTTCCCCGTGCAGGATACCGGCGTCCTCCTGGGCATCACGGAGGCCCCGCAGACCATCAGCTTCGTCGCCATGGGAGCGCGTCAGCAGGAGCTCGCGAAGATCATCCTCAGGGATCCAGACGTCGAGAGCATCTCGTCCTTCATCGGAATCGACGGCACCAACACCACCCTCAACAGCGGACGCATCCAGATCAATCTGCGCGATCGTGAGCAGCGCTCCGCCAGTGCGGTCGACATCATCCGGCGCCTACAACCCAAGGTCGCCCAGGTCGACGGCATCCAGTGCTTCCTGCAAGCCTCACAAGATCTCACCGTCGAAGACCGCGTCAGCCGCACCCAGTATCAATACTCGCTAGAAGACGCGAACTCCGAAGAGCTCACCCTCTGGACCAACAAGCTCGTCGACAAGTTCCGTACCCTCCCCGAACTCACCGACGTCGCCAGCGACCAGCAGCTCGACGGCCTCGAAGCCCATCTCGTCATCGACCGCGATACCGCCTCCCGTCTCGGCATCACGCCCCAGAATATCGACGACGCCCTTGACGACGCCTTCGGCCAGCGCCAGGTCTCGACCATCTTCACCCAGCTCAACCAGTACCACGTCGTCCTCGAAGTCGGTCCGCGCTTCCAGCGGAACCCGTCCTCGCTCGACAACATCTACGTCCACAGCTCGAACGGCACGCAGGTCCCGCTCTCGACCATCACCACCTTCGAGCCGCGCCAGACCTCGCTCGCCATCAACCATCAGGGCCAGTTCCCCTCCGTGACGATCTCCTTCAACACCGCCCCCGGCAAGAGCATCGGAGACGCCGTCGCCGCGGTCAACAAGGCTAAGACCGAACTCAACGTCCCGGTCAGCGTCGCCGCTGAATTCCAGGGCGCGGCCAAGGCGTTCGAAGCCTCGCTCTCGAACGAGCCCATCCTCATCCTCGCCGCACTCATCGTCGTCTACATCGTCCTCGGCGTTCTGTACGAGAGCTACATCCACCCCATTACGATTCTCTCGACGCTTCCCTCCGCCGGCGTCGGAGCCATCCTCGCGCTCCTTATCTTCCATGTCGACCTCAGCGTCATCGCCCTCATCGGCATCATCCTGCTCATCGGCATCGTGAAGAAGAACGCCATCATGATGATCGACTTCGCCCTCGAAGCCGAGCGCGACCACGGCATGGAACCCGAAGAAGCCATCTACCAGGCCTGCCTTCTACGCTTCCGTCCCATCATGATGACCACCATGGCCGCACTCCTCGGCGGCGTGCCACTCGCCCTGGGCACGGGCACGGGAAGCGAGCTACGCCGTCCTCTCGGCATCACAATCGTCGGCGGCCTCATCGTCTCGCAAATCCTCACCCTGTTTACGACGCCGGTCGTCTATCTCTTCTTTGATCGCATCGGCCGCCGCTATCTCCACACTGCCGACGCCGATCGCGAGCTCTACGAACACACCCACGGCGGAGCCCACCAGCCCGAGCCGGAGCACGTCTCCGCCGACTGATCTGCATTGACGCCGCATGGAAAGCACAAGCATGAGCGACAGACCACAACCCGGCGACAAGACCCCCACCGAGTCCATACAGCCCGGCGACGTCGAGAAGTTTCTCGCGCAGGAGCCCGGTCTGCGCGGCGGTGACCAGGCTCCCGACGAATACATCCGAGCCGGAGACCGCGAGAAGATGTCCGGCCCTCAGCCTCCGGAAGACGCCGGCGGCGTCCACTTCTCTGCCCCTTTCATCAATCGCCCGGTAGCAACCTTCCTGCTCTCCTTCGCTGTCCTCCTGGCCGGAGCCGTAGCCTACACGCTCCTCCCAGTGGCTTCTCTGCCCCAGGTAGAGTTCCCCACCATCTCGGTCGGAGCCTCGCTCCCCGGCGGCGATCCCGAGACGATGGCCTCCGCCGTCGCCACCCCGCTCGAACGCCAGTTCTCAAAGATCGCCGGCATCACCCAGATGACCTCCGTCTCCTCCGCCGGCTCGGCAAACATCACCATGCAGTTCGACCTCAGCCGCGAGGTCAACGGAGCCGCCCGCGACGTGCAGGCCGCCATCAACGCCGCCCGCAGCCAGCTCCCGGCGAACCTCCCGTCAAACCCGAGCTACCGCAAGATCAATCCGTCCGACGCGCCCATCCTCATCCTCGCGCTCACCTCCGACACCCTCAAGATTCCGCAGCTCTACGACGCCTCCGACTCCATCCTCGCCCAGAAGATCGCCCAGGTGAACGGTGTCGGCCAGGTCTTCACCGGCGGCAGCGCGAAGCCCGCCGTACGCATCGAAGCCGATCCTAACCTGCTCACCAGCTACGGCATCGGCATCGAAGCCCTGCGCGCCGCCATCGGTCAGGTCAACGTCCTCCAGCCCACCGGCTATCTCACCAGCAACGACCAGCGCTACAGCGTCAGCACCAGCGACCAGCTCTTTGGAGCCGCCGCCTACGCCCCGCTCATCGTCGCCACCAACCGCGGCCCCGTCAGTTCAGCCTCCGCAAGCTCAGGCCTCCCCGCATCGGTTTCAAGCGCCGTCTCGTCCTCCTCCGCCCAGTCTGCACCCGGTTCGACCGGCTCGAGCATCTCCTCCGGCTCGACCACAAGCTCAGCCACCGCGACATCAACCTCCGCAGCCACGCCGACCGGCGGTGCCACCGCCGCCGTAGGCTCCGCAGCGTCGGGCGACGTTCGCGGCGTCGTTCGCATCCGCGATGTCGCCAAGGTTTCGGACGGCGTCGAAGACATCCACACGGGCGGCCTCATCAACGGCACGCCAGCCATCCTCGTCATCGTCACCAAGTCGCCCGGCGCCAACGTCATCGAGACCGTCGATAACGTCCTCGCGATGCTCCCCACGCTGCGTGCCTCCATCTCCCCGGCCATCAAGCTCCAGGTCGCTCTCGACCGCACCACCACCATCCGCGCGTCCGTCAAGGACGTCACTCGCACCCTCATCATCTCTATCCTGCTCGTCATCCTCGTCGTCTTCCTCTTCCTCCGCGAGGTCCGCTCCACCCTCATCCCCAGCGTGTCCGTGCCGCTCAGCATCCTCGGCACATGCGGCGTGATGTACCTGCTCGGCTACTCGCTCGATAACCTCTCGCTGATGGCCCTCACCATCTCCACCGGCTTTGTCGTCGACGACGCCATCGTCGTCATCGAGAACATCAGCCGCCACCTCGAGATGGGTCTCTCGCCCTACGACGCCGCCATGGTCGGCTCCAAAGAGATCGGCTTCACTGTCCTCTCCATGAGCACCTCGCTCATCGCCGTCTTCATCCCCATCCTGCTCATGGGTGGCATTGTCGGCCGGCTCTTCCGTGAGTTCGCCGTCACCCTCTCGGCGGCCATCATGGTCTCGCTCGTCGTCTCGCTCACCACCACGCCCATGCTGAGCGCGAAGTTCCTTCAGTCCCACGCGGCGAACAAGCACGGCCGCGTCTACTACATGGGCGAGCGCATCCTCGACTGGTTCACTGGCGAGTACGAGCGCGGTCTGAAGTGGGTTCTGCGTCATCAGCGCATCGTCATGCTGATCACCATCGCAACCTTCGCGCTCAATATCTATCTCTTCATCCTCGTCCCCAAAGGCTTCTTCCCTCAGCAGGACACGGGGCGTATCGGTGGACAGATCCGCGCCCAGCAGGACGTCTCCTTCGACTCCATGAAGGAGAAGATGATGGAGCTGTCGAACATCGTCAAGAAGGATCGCGGCGTACAGAACGTCATGAGCTTCGTCGGCGGCGGTGGTGGGGGCGGCGGCTCGAACACGGCCAATATGTTCATGTCGCTCAAGCCCGACGAAGAGCGTCAAAAGAACGGCGACACCGCCGAGGCCATCATTACCAGGCTCCGTCCCAAGATCAATGCCATCCCCGGCGCTCAGCTTCTCCTCCAGTCTCAGCAGGAGCTCAACATCGGCGGACGCCAGAGCGCGACGCAATACCAATACTCGCTCACGGCCGACAGCGTCGAGGATCTCAATGAGTGGTCCCCCAGGCTCATGGCAAAGATGACGACCATGCCCGAGCTAAAGGACGTCGCCACCGACCAGATGCAGAACGGCCTTCGCGCTCAGCTCGTCATTGATCGCGATACCGCGAGCCGCCTCGGCGTCTCCGCGCTCGCCGTCGATTCAACCCTCTCCGACGCCTTCGGCCAGGCCCAGGTCTCCACGACCTACATGCCGCTCAACCAGTACCACGTGGTCATGGAAGCCGCGCAGGAGTTCCAACAGAACCCCGACGCCCTCCGCAAGATCTTCGTCAAGAGCACTACCGGCGCGATGATCCCGCTCAGCGCCGTCACGCACTACGAAGAGCAGCGCATTCCCCTGCAGGTCAACCACCAGGGTCAGAGCCCCGCCGCCACGCTCAGTTTCAATCTCACCCCGGGGTACTCGCTCAGCCAGGCCACCCAGGCCATCGAAGCAGGCCGCGCCGAGATCCAAATGCCCTCCACCATCCACGGCGGTTTCCAGGGCACCGCGCAGGCCTTCCAGGCGTCGCTCTCAAGCGAGCCGGTCCTCATCCTGCTCGCGCTCGTCGCCGTCTACATCGTCCTCGGCATCCTCTACGAGAGCTTCATCCACCCGCTGACGATCCTTTCAACTCTTCCCTCAGCCGGCGTCGGCGCGCTCGTCGCGCTTCTTCTCATGAAGGTCGACCTCAGCGTCATCGCCATGATCGGCATCATCCTGCTCATCGGCATCGTGAAGAAGAACGCCATCATGATGATCGACTTCGCCCTCGTCGCCGAACGCGAAGAAGGCAAGACCCCCGAAGAGGCCATCTACCAGGCCTGCCTCATGCGCTTCCGTCCCATCATGATGACGACCATGGCGGCGCTCCTCGGAGGCCTTCCCCTCGCCCTCGGCACCGGCACCGGTTCCGAACTCCGCCGCCCGCTCGGCATCACCATCGTCGGCGGCCTCATCGTCTCGCAGGCCCTTACCCTCTTCACCACGCCGGTCGTCTATCTCTTCTTCGATCGTGTCCGTGGGCGCGCCGGAAAACTATTCGGCAGCAGAAAACCGAAGACGATCGACGCCCACCACGCCGTTCCTGTAGCCGGCGACTAGCTCCTCAAGCAGCCTCAAAGAAGAGGCTGCTCCACGACGGATCAAGATGCAGCCACCGCTGCGTCCCGCACCAGCTCGTCGGCAGTTCAGGCACATGCAGCAAACCATGCCCGCCCACGCAGATCAGCTCCGTGCCATTCCACGCGAGGAAGTTTCGCGAAGGCTGTCCCACCCGCGCCGGACAGGTCAGCTTGCCCAGGCAAACCGGGCACCTCTGCCTCTGATCCCGCAGCGTCCACCGCAGCGCGAACAATGTCGCCGAAAAAGAAACCACAAGCTGTACATATTCCGGTGCTGACGGACTTGACCACGCCACCGCATACGTCAGATCCATCGACCCGAAGTAGATCGCCGGAAGCGCCATCGCGATCTTCGCCCCCAGAAACAGCCATCGCCGCACCGCCGTCGTCCACGGCAGGCTCGTCGGACGAACTGGATAATCACCCAGGGAAAGCGAGGTCGTAGCAGGCAGTGCCAGCAAAGCCAGAAAAACCGTGAACAGGAAGATCTGCATCGTCGCCAGTGGAGGCGAAGACAGCGTCGTGCAGTCGTAATCGACTGCCCCGTCCACCACGGGCACCGACATCTGCCACCTCGACTGATTCAACAACGCCGGATCGCTCCGCGGCTCAAGACTCCCGATCAAATACACCGGAGTCGAGTCCGCCAACCCGTCAGCAATCCCCGATGGCAACAGGAGCCACGCATCGAATCTCTGCCCCGCCGGAGCAGCCTCATCCGGCACAACCCCACCCAGCCGTACCCGTTGAAGGCCAAGCTTCACCGTAGCCCCAACCACGCTCGTACTCGCCCCGAAAACCCTCCGCCAGGTAGACTCACTCAACATCAGCAGCGGCTCATCCGAGGCGCTACTCTGCCGAAACCAGACCCGGACGCCCAGCACATCCAGAAAATTCGCACTCGCCCGCCCCACGCTCAGCACCGGAGACATCCCCTCCGCGATATGCAAAGGCCGGCTGACCGGCTGATAAAACGCCAGGTCCGTGAACAGATGCTGCGGCCGCTGCTGAAGCGATCGCACCGCACCAAGCGCCACCGTAGCCACCGGCCTCACTTTCGAGGATGCAGCCGGCGCAATCGTCACGATATGCGCCGCCCCCCGATACATCGGCAGACGCATCGCCCGCGTCACTCCCGGCAGAACATGCGCCAGCCCGATCGAAATCAGCGCGATCAAGCTAAGCGCAACGCAACAAGCCACCGCCGACCCCGAAGCCTTCACCGACGGACGATGCTCCCGCAAACACCGCGCATCCTCAACCGCCCCACGGCAGAACGCAGCAATCTCACCATGCCGTGCAACGAAGGCCGCCTGCTCCTGAGCCGCCTCCCACACATACCAGAGCTCGGAGACCCACTCCGCAACCCACTCCGCCCTCCGCCCACGCGGAACCCCAAGCGCAACTAAGCGCAGCGCGCATCCGTACATCGGCAGCAGAACAGGGCGTCGGTTCATACGAGCTTCACCTCATCCGCCGCTGTCATCTTCTCGAGCAGCGGATACCGCTTCAGCAGCGGCCCGATCACCGACCGCCCCTCCTTCGTCACCTTGTAGTACTTCCGCGCCGGCCTCTGCTCTTTCTCCGCGATCGCCTGCCGCTCCCACTCCGACCGGATCAGCGTATCGCGCTCCAGCCGCCGCAGCGCCGGGTACACCGTCCCGCTCGGCAGCCCCGTACGCTCCATGATGCTGAATCCATACATGCTTCCCGTATCGATTGACTGGAGAATCATGGCTGCGGTATGCGAGAGCTTGATATCGGACGGCATGAACGGGATTGTACCTATGTAGATCGCTACTTGACTAGCATTTAGTAGAATGCTACATAGGGTGAAGGCGATCATCAGGAGACACGCTCATGCTCTCGATCCAGCACCTCACGAAACGCTACCGTGGCATCCCTGCCATCGACGATGTCAGCTTCGACGTCGCACCCGGCGAGATCGTCGGCTATCTCGGCCCCAACGGCTCCGGCAAGTCCACCACCGTCAAGATCATCACCGGTATCCTCGAACCCAGCGCCGGCCGCGTCCTCTTTGATGGCCGCGATATCCGCGAAGACATGACCAGCTTCCGCGCCGGGCTCGGCTACGTTCCCGAAGAGGCCCACGTCTACACCCACCTCTCCGGCCTCGAATACCTCCAGCTCGTAGGCCGTCTCCGCGGCATGCAGGAAAAACCCCTCGAAGCCAAGGGAACCCGCCTCCTCGAACTCCTCGGCCTCCAGTCCTGGCGACACTCCCCCATCACGGCCTACTCGAAGGGAATGAAGCAGCGCGTCCTCATCGCCGCCGCCCTCCTCCACGATCCACGCCTCCTCATCTTCGACGAGCCCCTCTCCGGCCTCGACGTCGTCTCCGCCCGCCTCTTCAAAGACCTCCTCGTCGAGCTCTCCGCCCAGGGCAAGACCGTGCTCTACATCTCGCACGTCCTCGAAGTCGTCGAGCAGGTCTGCGACCGCGTCATCGTCATCGCCAAGGGAAAGATCCTCGCCGACGCCCCACCCGGCGACCTCACCCGCATGATGCATCTCCCAAGCCTCGAGCGCGTCTTCGCCGAACTCGTCCAGCAGCAGGACACCAAGGCTGTTGCCAGGGATCTCGTAGCCGCCATGGCCGTGGGAGCCATCCATGGTTAATCTCCGGCGCTTCCAACAAAGCATCCAGGAAAGCTCCCAGAACGTCCAGGTCCTTTCGCTCAACGTGCAGGCCAACATGGTCCACGCCGAGCGCCCTCGGAGCCAGTTCGAGATCATGGTCCGCCATCTCTTCGACCGCATGCTCAATAACGAAGCCTTCGGCGAAGAAGCCGCCACCCGCATGACCCAGCTCGCCCTGGCGATCGCGCTTCCCGGAGTCCTCGTCGCGCTCTTCCTCTTTGCCGCTTATCACCAGCCCAATCACCACACGCGCGACCTCTGGTCCCAGACCGCCGACCACATGTTCTACGTCACCTATGCTTTCGTCATCATGGGCATGGCCATCGTCTTCCAGTGGGAGATGCTCTTCCCCGACCTGCTCGACGTCTACGTCCTCACCAGTCTCCCCATCCCGCGCCTCCGCCTTCTCCTCGGTCGCATCACCGCGTTAGCCATCTTCCTCGGCCTCGTGCAGATCGAAACCAGCGGCCTCGGCAACATCTTCTTCCCCGGCGTCGCCGACCTCAAAACCGGCTTCTTCCGCCACGTCTTCGCACACGCTGCCGGAGTCACCATGGCCGGCCTCTTTGCCGCAACGTTCTTCATCGCGCTGCAGGGCCTCCTCGTCTGCCTCCCCGCCCGCATCTCCGCGAAGGTCTCCTCCACCGTCAAGATCGCCTCCATCATCGCCCTCCTCACCGTCCTCTTCCTCTTCCCCCTCGTAGCCCACTCCGTTGAAAAACTCCTCGCGATGCAGTCCACTGCGGTCCATTGGTACCCGCCCTTCTGGTTTCTCGGCATCTACGAGACCGTCCTCTACGGCCGCACCGCGCTCCCCATCTTCCACCAATTAGCCCGCACCGGCCTCACCGTCACAGCAGCCCTGGCGACCATCGGAGCCCTCCTCTACCCCCTCGCCTACACCCGCCGCGTCCGCCAGCTTATCGAAGGCGCCGGCATCCAGAAAGGTTCTAACTCCTTCGCAAAACTCCTCCACCATCTCCTCCACGCCACCATCCTCCGCACCCCACGCGCACGAGCCATCTTCCACTTCGCCGCCCAGACCCTCGCGCGCCTCCAGCGCCTTCACCTCTATCTCGCCATGTACGCCGGTGCAGGCCTCGCCTTCGTCCTCTCCGGCCTCACCCTCTTTCAAACCGACGGCGACCGCCTCCACGTAGTCGTCTCCCCCAACGGAGTCCGCATCGCCATCCCCGTTCTCGCATTCTGGATCATTGCCGGCCTCCGCACCGCCCTTCAATCACCCTTGGGGACGAAAGGAAGCTGGATCTTCCGCGTCATCGGGGGCCAGCCAGCGCAGGAAGAACTCCGCGCCACCGAACTCCTGGTCGACGTCATCTCCCTAACCCTCACCCTCGCAGCAGTACTAATCCTGCACTTCATCGCCCCACCCGAGATGCGAACGCCCCTCGCCGCCGCCGCGCAGGTCGTCCTCGCCATCGGCCTCTGCCTCCTGCTCACCGATCTAGCCTTCCTCTTCACCCGTTCGCTCCCGTTCACCATCGCCCGCAAGCGTTCCACCCGCGAACTACCCATCACCCTCGTCCAGTACTTCGTCCTCTTCCCCTTCTTCTGCCTCAAGGTCGTTGAGAACGAACCATGGATCGAAGCCAGCCCCGTTCACTTGCTCAAGACAGCCATCTTCTTCGCCATAGCCCACGCCACCTTGCGCTGGGTCCGCACCTTGGTTCTCCGCAGCGAGGAACCAGCCGACGAGGGCATCTTCCTGGGCCTTGGTCTCCGCGAACAGTAGCGACACCCACTCACTTGAGCCGCCACAATAAGAATCCGGAGCGCCCTGTTTTTGTGGCATTCTTATCAGTACAGTTCCGGGCATCGAGCCATCCCTGCCGAACTGATTCCCTCCTCCTTTCAGGAACACGCCCTCAATGGTCCCGCTTCGAGAAATCTCGACCGACACCAGCCTGATCGCCTTTGTCCTCGGCGTTCCCACCGTCATCGCCACCTACTACCAGGCATGGAAGGCGCGGCGCGAGGCCCAGCAGGCGCGCGAAGGGCTCGTCTACAGCAAGAACTGTCTCGAGTTCATCACCGACGACGGACACTCCGTCAACCTCGTCCCTCTCGAAACTCTTCACACCCTTCCCAAGCCCGGCGATATCGTCCTTCTTCCCGGCTCAGGCGAGGGCTATCACGGCGGACCGCACATGGGAGCCTATCGCGTCGGACGCATCGAGCATATCTACGGCCGTGTCGAGGGCAAGCACGCCGACCCCAAGCAGGCACGCCTCATCAAGGCTGTCGCCCACGTCCAGGGGCTCCTTGAAGAAGTCCAGTACGACAAGTCTGCCTAGCCCACCCAGGTATTACCGCTGCGTTACACTGACCTCTCACCGGCCCCAAAATCCAAGCAAGCGGCTCCCCGCGCCGCGAGAGGTCACACTTGTCCCAGAAACTCCGCACCGCCGCCGTCTTGACTGCCCTCGCCCTTCCCTTCGCCGCCCATCTTGAAGCCCAGACCCCCCGCACCAGGCCCGTCACCCAGGCCGAGGTCGACCGCATCACCCGCGACGCCATCCTCATCGACACCCACGACGACGTCACCTCCAAGACCGTCACCGGCTACGACATCGCCAAGCCCAACAAGGGCGGCCAGACCGATCTCCCCCGCATGAAGGGCTTCCTCGGAGCCGAGTTCTTCGCCGTCTACGTCGGGGCCGAGTACGTCAAGGATAACCACTCCGCCAATCGCACCCTCGAGATGATCGACACCGTCCGCACCGACATCATCCACAACCATCCCAACGACTTCGTCTTCGCCACCACCGCCGACGACATCATCAAGGCGCACAAGGAACACAAGATCGCCGCCCTCATGGGCATCGAAGGTGGCCACGCCATCGAGGATTCGCTCCGCCTCCTGCGCGACTACTACGCCCTCGGCATCCGCTACATGACCCTCACGCACTTCAACACCAACAACTGGGCCGACTCCCAGGGCGACGTCGACAACAAGGACGTCCCGAAGCACAACGGCCTCACCCCCTTCGGCAAGGACGTCGTCCGCGAGATGAACCGCCTCGGCATGATGGTCGACATCTCCCACGTCGCCGACAAGACCTTCTACGACGCCCTCGAAACAAGCAGCGCCCCCATCATCGCCTCGCACTCAAGCTGCCGTGCTATCTCCAGCCATACCCGCAACATGACCGACGACATGATCAAGGCGCTCGCCGCCAAGGGCGGAGTCATCCAGATCAGCTTCGGCTGCGACTTCCTCTCCGAGCGCTACTACGAAGCCGCCAAGCCCCTTATGGCCGAGCTCCGCCCCAAATTCATGGAAGCCATGAAGATCGCCGACCCAACCGAACGCGACGCCGCCATCGAGAAACTTGAGGCCGATGCCGCAGCCAAGGTCCCGCCCGCAACCCTTGCCGACGTCGTAGCCCACATCGACCACGCCGTAAAAGTAGGCGGCATTGACCACGTAGGCATCGGCACCGACTTCGACGGCGTGGGTTGCGTCCCATCCGACCTCGACTCCTACGACAAGTTCCCAGCACTAACCCGTGCTCTCCTTGAAAAGGGGTACAGCGCCGAAGACATCAAGAAGATCTATGGCGGCAATCTTCTCCGCGTCATGCACGCCGTCGAGCAGCAAGCCGTAGCCCTGAAGAACACCCCACCCATCGAAACTGTCTACAAGAAGTAGCCTGTTCGGAAAAGTAGCCCGCTCGGCCATCGTTCTTGCCGTTGCTTCTTCGGTTGTCATTCCCGAAGGGAATCTGCGTCTTCTGTTGCACTTGCAGTCGCAAGTTCTCGCGAAGCAACCTTACCGAGCCATAGCCGGACGGAACGCCCCCGCATACCCGCCACCCATGGCAAGCGAAGACGATGCCCCATCCACCATCACCCGCAGCCGCCCAACGATATCCCGCATAGCCTCCGCCTGCGCGTTGAGTTCTTCAGCCGCCGCCGCGCTCTCCTCGGCGTTTGCCGCCCCGCTCTGCGTCACCTGCTCCATCTGGATAATCGCCCGGCTGATCTGATCGATCCCCCGCGACTGCTCCACGCTTCCCAGGTTGATCTCATCCACCAGTGCCTTGATCTTCGAAGCCTCGGCCGTCACCCCCCTGATCGCCAGGGCAACCTGGTCCACCTTCGCCCGTCCATCGCTCGACCGCAGAATGGAGTCCTCGATCAGCCCAGCCGTATCCTTCGCCGCCTGCGCGCACCGCTGCGCCAGGCTCCGAACTTCATCCGCCACCACCGCGAATCCCATGCCTGCTTCACCCGCCCGCGCCGCTTCGACCGCGGCGTTCAGCGCAAGAATGTTCGTCTGGAACGCGATCTCATCGATCACCTTCATGATCTTCGAGATCTTCTGGCTCGACTCGTTGATCCCCTCCATCGCCCCAACCATCTCGGCAAGCGACTCGTTCGTCTTCTGAAAGCTCTCCTGCGAATGCGTCACGATCTCGGCCGTCGTCCGCGAACTCTCCGTCGTGCGCCTCGCCATCGAGTTGATCTCCGCGCTCGCGCTCGACGTCTCTTCGATCGTCGCAGCCTGCTCCGACGCGCCCTGCGCCATCGACTGGCTCGAAGACGCCACCTGACCCGCCGCCGAGGCAATCTGCACCGACGCCTCCGCAAGCTCACTCACGCTTCCCCGCAGGTAATGGTTGATCCCTTTCACCACCACGATCAGCACCACGCCCATCGCACCCGACATCATCAGCAGGAACCCCGTCGTCCATCGGTTGCCGTCGATCGCAGCCTCGGCCGCGGTCGAGTCGTTCGATAGGTTCTGTTCCTGCGACTTCAACACACGCGACGCAGCCGCCTTCTGCCTCTTCTGCGCTGGCAAAAGCATATCGCTGTACACAGCGAGCATTGCGGGCATGTCGCCAGCCATCGCGGCCTTGTATACCGCCTGATCCGCTTCGCGCATGACACCCAGAGACTCCTGCATCTCGCCGAGGCTCTGCTTGTCCCCGGGCTTGGCGATCAGGGGCATGATCTCGCGCAGCGACGCCTGCATATCGTCCGCCGTCGCGTTGAACTGCTGATAGTAGTTATCGATCGCCGTCTTATCCTTGGCAAATCCACGCACCTCGATCCCGCGGGTCTCCGCCAGCAGATCCGAAGCGTCTCGATCCATCTCGTGCGCCAGCGTCTGCTTTCTTACTGTGCGCAGCACGACCGTGTGCATGCGATCGCCCACGCTCGACATCGTGAAGAAGGCCGTAAGCCCCTGCACAAACGTGAAGGCGACGAGAATACCGACACCGAGAAAAAGCTTCTTGCCTATCGTGAACGACATTTTCTTTGAACTCCGAAACGACCCGAGGGCGGTGAAAGAAAGTCGCGGCCGTCGCCGCAAAATAGCCGGGAACAGCGTCAGCAGCTTCTATCGGCGGCGAAAACTAAAGATTCAGTGATCGTCCTCCCCCATTCGGCCCATCTCAACCTGTCCGGGCAGTCTCAGGACACGGGAAAATTTTCTCCTTGACGGACTAGGAGAGCCACGCGACACTTCTCCTAGACGATCAAGGAGAGTCGCATGGCAAGGCAGGTCGACCTCATCCAGGGAACGCTCGAGATGCTCATCCTCAAGGCCGTCTCCCTCGGCAAACTGCACGGCTACGGAGTTCTGCTTCGCATTCAGCAGATCAGCGGCGAGCAGCTCGTCATCCAGCAGGGCTCCCTCTACCCCGCGCTCTACCGCCTCGAACACGAGGGAGCCATATCCAGCGAGTGGGGCGAAAGCGAAAACAACCGCCGCGCCAAGTACTACACCCTCACGCCCGCAGGCCGAAAACAGCTCATCGCAGAAACCGAGCGCTGGAACCAGATGGCCGGCATTATCGCCGCCATTCTTCGCATGCAGGAGGCGCAGTCATGAGCACAGCCCTTACGCGGTTCCGTGCCAAGGCTAAATCCTGGCTTCGCGCCGTCACCAGCCCGCACCGCCTCGATACCGACATGGAAGCCGAACTCAACTTCCACCTCGAAGCTCGCGCCGCCGATCTCATCCGCGAGCGTGGCCTCACCGAACGCGAAGCCCATCGCCAGGCACGCCTGGAATTCGGCGGCATCGCCACCCACAAGGACGATATGCGCCGCTCCCTCGGACTCCGCTGGGGTGACGAGCTCCTCGCCGACGTCGTCTACGGAGCCCGCATCCTCCGCAAGAGCCCCGGCTTCACCGCCATCGCCGTAGGCTCACTCGCCCTCGCCATCGGAGCCAACACCACCATCTTTTCCCTCGCCAACGAGCTTCTCTACGCCCGCCTCGGTGTTCCCCACCCCGAAGAACTCCGCGTCCTCGCAGCCGCGGGCGACAAGAACGTTTCCATCCACTCCAGTTGGGGAAGCAACTACTTCATCCCCAACGGCGAGATGCGCTTCGACGAGTTCACTTACCCGGTTTACCAGCAGCTTAAGCAGGAGAACAAAGTCCTCGGCGAGATCTTTGCTTACAAGGAGAGCATCCGCGCCAACGTCACCGTCGATGGTGCCGCCCAGGCCGTCCAGCTCGAAATGGTCTCCGGCAACCTCTATGAACAGATGGGCGTACACCCGATCCTCGGCCGCGAGATCGTCAATACCGACGATGCCGTTCCCGGCTCCGGCGCGGTCGCCATCATCAGCTACGGCTTCTGGCAGCGGGCCCTTGCAGGCCGCCCGGACGCCGTCGGCAAGGTAATCGCCGTCAACACCACACCCGTCACCGTCATCGGCGTCAACCCGCGCTCCTTCACCGGTGCCCGCGACGCCCAGAGCTCTCCCGAGATCTTCATGCCCCTCTCGACGATCCCCGTCGTCAAAGGGACGCTCGGCTCCCACGACTCCCTCCTCGAGAGCAAAGACCTCTGGTGGGTCCAACTGATGGCCCGCTCCAAACCGGGAGTCTCCATCGAGCAGGCCCGCGCCGCCCTCGACGTCAACTTCCACGCAGCCGTCCGGGCTACCGACCCACCCAAAAAGAACGACACGATGCCCCACATTCTCGTCGAGGACGGAAGCCGCGGCCTCAACGTCGCCGGCCGCCAGTACGCCCAACCCATGTACGTCCTGCTCGGCTTCGTCGGCCTCGTCCTACTGCTCGCCTGCGCCAATATCGCGAACCTCATGCTCGCCCGCGCCTCCGTCCGTCAGCGCGAGATGGGCGTCCGTCTCGCCCTCGGGGCAAATCGCAGCCGCATCCTTCGCCAGGTCCTCACCGAAAGCCTCATGCTCGCGCTCATGGGCGGAGCCGTCGGCCTGCTGCTCTCCTGGTTCAGCCGCACCGCCCTGCCCCGTCTCCTCGCCAGCGCCTGGGAGCCCAACGCCGTCCAGGTTCCCTTTGACGGACGCGTCTTCGCCTTCACCGCCACCGTCACCCTCCTGACCGGAATCCTCTTCGGCATCGGACCCGCCTGGGGATCCACCCGCGCCGAGATCGGCACCGCCCTCAAGGAAGGCGGCAAGTCCGCCACCCGCCGCCGCAAAGGCCTTTCGGGAAGCGCCATCGTCGCGTTCCAGGTCGCCCTCTCCACCCTTCTCGTCGCCGGAGCGGGCTTATTCCTCCGCACCCTCATCAACCTCAACGCCGTCGACCCCGGCTTCCGCACCGATCACCTCGTCCTCATGGACATCAACCCTCCCGAAAAGCAATACAAAGCCCCCAAGGATGTAGCCCTCCACGAGCGTCTCGAAGACACCCTCCGCACCGTCCCCGGAGTCGAAGGCGTCACCCTCTCCGACATCCCCTTCATCGCCAACTCCCGCGCGAACTCAACCTTCTTCGTCGAGGGAACTCCCAAGGCAGCCCACCAGCGCGGCGAAGACACAAACTCCCTGCTCGCCACCGTTGGCCCCGACTTCCTCTCCGTCATGGGCATCCCCCTCGTCTCCGGACGCTCCTTCACCGCCCAGGACAACGAGACCTCACCCCGCGTGGCTCTCGTCAACCAGGCCCTCGTCAAAAAGTTCTTCCCCAACCAAGACCCCATCGGCAAGCGCTTCTACATCGACGACCGCGATCCCAAGGAACGTCTCTGGCTCACCATCATCGGTATCTGCGCCGACACCCACTACGCCGAGCTCAAGGGAGACCCGCCCCCCATCCACTTCGACCTCTACCGCCAGAACAAAGAGGTTGGCGGCGTCACCTACATGATCCGCACCCCCATGAAGCCCGAGGCCATCGTGCAAAGCGTCCGCGCCGCCGTCCAGCGCATCGACCCCAACCTGCCCCTCATCGACGTCCGCACTCAGAAGCAGCAGATCGACGCCACCATGCAGCAGGAGCGCATGTTCGCAACCCTCACCTCCGGCTTCGGCGTCCTCGCGCTCGCGCTCGCCTGCGTCGGAATCTACGGCATCATGGCCTATACCGTCTCCCAGCGCACCAACGAGATCGGAATCCGCCTTGCCCTCGGGGCCCGCCGCAGCCAGGTCCGCGTCATGGTCCTCCGCGAGGCCGGCTGGCTCTCCCTCTTCGGCATCGTCGCCGGGTTAGCCGTCGCGCTCGCCCTCGGCAAGCTCGTCAAATCCATGCTCTATGGCCTTCAGCCAAACGACCCGTTCTCCCTCACCGCCTCCGCGCTCCTCCTGCTGGCGGTCGCCCTCGTCGCCGGCCTCGTCCCCGCCATCCGAGCCTCCCGTGTCGAACCTATGCAGGCCCTCCGCCACGAGTAGCACCACCTCGCGTCTCCAACCAAACCAATGAGCTACCCCATACAGGTGCAACCATGACACCCCTCGGAAGGCTGGCAGCAAAAACAAGATCCTGGCTCCGCTCTATCGCGAACCCCCGCCGGATCGATGCCGACATGAACGCCGAAGTCGCCTTTCACCTCGAAGCCCGCGCCACCGACCTCATGCGCGAACACGGCCTCACCGAAGCCGAAGCCCGCCGCCGGGCTCGCCTCGAGTTCGGCGGTATCGCCACCCACAAGGACGGCATGCGCCACTCCCTCGGCCTCCGCTTATGGGATGAGCTCCTCGCCGATATCGTCTACGGGGCCCGCATCCTCCGCAAGAGCCCCGGCTTCACCGCCATCGCCGTAGGCTCCCTTGCCCTCGCCATCGGGGCCAACACCACCATCTTCTCCCTCGCCAACGAGATGCTCTACACCCGCCTCGCCGTTCCCCATCCCGAACAGTTGCAGCTTGTAGCCTGGAGCGGCGGCCATAACGTCATCGCTCACAGCAACTGGGGAAGCCAGTATCCCAACGGAACCGGCGGCATCCTGAGTGAGAGCTTCACCTTCCCCATCTACGAGCAGATGCGTCGCGACAACCGCGCTCTCGAAGACATCTTCGCCTTCAAGGACATGAGCCGCGTCAACGCCACCGTCGACGGCAATGCCCAGCCCATCTCCGTCGAGTTCGTCACCGGCAACATGTACGCCCAGATGGACACCCGTCCGCAACTCGGACGTCCCATCGAGGACACCGACGACATCCTCGGGTCCGCCGGCGTCGCCGTCATCAGCGAAGGCTTCTGGGAGCGAGCCTATGGACGCTCCCCGGACGCCATCGGCAAGGTCATCTCGCTCGACTCGAACCCCGTCACCATCATCGGCGTCAACGCCAGCGGCTTCACCGGCGCGAAATCCGTTCAGTCCTCGCCCGAAGTCTTCCTTCCGATGTCGTTAATGCCTCTCCTCCGTCCCGAAGTAGGGAACAACGGACCGATACTCACCAGCACCAGGCTCTGGTGGGTCCAGATGATGGGTCGCCTCAAACCCGGTGCATCGGCCGAACAGGCCCGGGCCGCCCTCGACGTCTCCTTTAACGCCGCCGCCCGCGCCACCGTCACCATCGCCAAGGGCGACCAAATCCCCAACATCCTGCTCGAAGACGGAAGCAGGGGCATGAACGCCAGCGGCCGCAGCTACGCCAAACCCATGTACGTCCTCCTGACCATGGTCGGCCTCGTCCTTCTCCTCGCTTGCGCCAACACCGCCAACCTCCTGCTCGCCCGCGCCGCCGCTCGCCATCGCGAGATGACCGTACGCCTCGCCCTCGGAGCCAGCCGCTGGCGCGTCCTCCGCCAGGTCATCACCGAAAGCCTGATGCTCTCAGCCCTCGGTGGCGTCTGCGGCCTTATCCTCGGCTACCTCGGCCGCAACACCCTCCCCAGACTCCTCGTCAACGCCTGGGAGCGCAACGACCTCAACGTCCCCTTCGACTGGCGCGTCTTCGGCTTCACCGCCTCCGTCACCATCCTCACCGGTCTGCTCTTCGGCCTCTTCCCCGCCTGGGCCGCCACCCGCGCCAACGTGAGCGCAGGCCTCAAGGACACCGCCAACACCTCGACAAAACGCCGCAAAGGCTGGAGCGGACGAGCCATCGTCGCCTTCCAGCTAGCCTTATCCACCCTCCTAGTCGTAGCCTCCGGCCTCTTCCTCCGCTCCCTCGTCAAGCTCAACTCCGTCGATGCTGGCTTCCGCACCGACCACCTCATCCTCTTCGAGATCAACCCGCCCGACCGCCGCTACGTCGCCGGGAAGGACATTACCCTTCACAACCAGATCGAGGATCGCCTCGCGACTATCCCCGGAGTCGAAGGTGTCGTTCTCTCCGATATCCCTCTCATCTCTGAAAGCGGATCCAACTCCACCCTCTTCCCCGAGGGCGCCGACGCAAATCTGAGCGCTCACGCGACCGAAAGCAACACCGCGAACCTCGCCGACGTCAGCCAGAACTACATCCCTGTCATGGGCATCCCGATGATCGCCGGGCGCGGCTTCGAATCCCGCGACACCGAGACCTCGCAGCCGGTCTCGGTCATCAACCAGGCCCTCGCAAAAAAGTTCTTCCCGAACGTAAACCCCATCGGCCGCCACTTCCTTCTCGACCGCCATCGTCGCAGCAAAGACACGGGCCCCAAGGAGAGATGGATCGAGGTCATCGGCATCTGCGCCGACTTCCACTACTCCAGCCTTCGCCGCGAGCCGCCGCCCGTTCACTTCGACCTCTACCGCCAGCAACCCGTAGTCGGCGGCATGGTCTATATGGTCCGCACCCGGATGGACCCGGACGCCATCGTCCCCAGCCTCCGCGCCGCCATCCAGGCCATCGACCCCGACCTACCCATGATGAACGTCCGCACCCAGCAGCAGCAGATCGACGCCACCATGCAGCAAGAGAGAATGTTCGCCACCCTCACCTCAGGCTTCGGCATCCTCGCGCTTGCCCTCGCCTGTGTCGGCATCTACGGCATCATGGCCTACAGCGTCTCCCAACGCACCAACGAGATCGGCATCCGCCTCGCCCTCGGAGCCCGTCGCAACCAGGTCCGCGTCATGGTCCTCCGCGAAGCCGGCTGGCTCTCCCTCCTCGGCGTAGTCGCCGGTTTAGCGGTAGCCATCGCCCTCGGCAAGCTCGTCAAATCGATGCTCTACGGCCTGCAACCCAACGACCCGCTCTCCCTCGCCGGCTCCGCTCTTCTCCTCGTCACCGTAGCCCTCGTAGCCGGATGGGTCCCAGCCGTCCGCGCCTCCCGCGTAGAACCCATGCAAGCCCTGCGTCACGAGTGAAGCCACGAATAGAATTGGAGGAATGGACGAAACCCCATCGAGAGGCAAAGCCCTGGCCGCCTTCCTCCGCGGCGACGGAGCCGAATCCCGCCTCCCCTCGCGCATGTTCTGGACCGGCTTCCTCATCCGCCTCCTCTACATGACCCTCGCGCACGGCTACCGCATGCGCCTCATCCACGACCACTTCGAGTTCGGCTGGGAGATGGGCCGCATCGCCCGAGCCCTCGCCACCGGCTACGGCTTCGCCGACCCCTTCACCGGACACAGCGGCCCCACCGCCTGGTGCCCACCCCTCTACCCCCTCCTCATCGCGGCCTCCTTCAAGCTATTCGGCGTCTACACCGCCCTCTCTTCCTGGGCCATCCTCGCCGTCAACTGCATCTTCTCCGCCGCCACCGCCCCCATCATCTACAAAATCTCCATCCGCACCTTCGGCCGCGACGAACGTGGACGAAGCATCGCCCTCTGGTCCGGCTGGCTCTGGGCTCTCTATCCCGCCGCCATGCAATACGCCGTCCGCTGGATCTGGGACATGTCTATCACCGCCTTCTTCTTCGCCTGGGTCATCCTCCTCGCCCTCAAAGTCCGCGGCATAGGCGACCCCGAATCCTCCAATCCCAACCGCCCCCAAAGCTGGATCCTCTTCGGAACCGCATGGGGCATCATCTCCCTCCTCAACAGCTCCCTCCTCCTCGCCCTTCCCGCCTTCTGCCTCTGGATGGCCTGGGACAACCTCCGCGTCCCCCGCCGGATCCCCATCGCCCTTCGCGACATCACCCTCGCCGCCCTCGCCTGCCTCGCCCTCATGACCCCGTGGGTCATCCGCAACGCCTACGCCCTCCACGCCTTCGTCCCCCTCCGCGCCAACTTCGGCGCCGAGCTCTGCGAATCCGTCGAGCCCTGGAACCAAGGCTTCCCCTGGGGAGCTACCGTCCCCATCTACGAGAGCGACCCCGCCTTCCAGCGCTACGCACGACTCGGCGAGGTAAACTACAGCAAGCAGCAGGGCCTCCGCGCGAACCAGATCATCCGCGCCAACCCCAGGCGCTTCGTCGGACACGTCCTGCAGCGCGTCTACTTCTTCTGGAGCAGCGTGCCCCATCCCATCGAAAAAAGCGTCGCCACCGAGGTCATCCGCGAGCTGAACTTCGGCTTCCTCAGCGTCAGCAGCCTCCTCGGCCTCGCCCTCGCCCTCCGCAACCGAATCCCCGGCGCGTGGCTCTTCTTCTGGGCCTTCGCCCTCTACCCCGTCCTCTACTACTTCATCACCGTGCAAGCCCGCTTCCGCCACCCGCTCGAACCCCTCATCTGCATCCTGTCCGTCTATCTTTTCCAGTCAGCGGACCGCACCCGAACCTGGTCCTGGCAAAAGTCCCCCAAGAGGTTTGCGTGAAGAAAGTCCTAGTCACCGGAGGCTCCGGATTCTTCGGCGGGGCCCTCAAGCGTCGCCTCCTCACCGAGGGCTACGATGTCGTCAACCTCGACCTCGTCGCCGAGCCCGACCCACCCGCCACCAACCTCAAATCCATCCAGGGCGACATCCGCGACACCGCCCTCGTCGACACCCTCTTCGCCACCGAGCACTTCGACGCCGTCATGCACTGCGCCGCCATGCTCGCCCACGAGAAGATCGCCGACGACGACCTCTGGACCTCGAACGTAGACGGAACCCACATCCTCGCCGAAGCCGCCCGCAAGCATTCGGTGAAACCCTTCGTCTTCATCTCCACCAACTGCCTCTGGGCCCACAACGTAGGCCGCCCCGTCCGCGAAGACGACATCCCCGCCCCCGTCGAGCTCTACGGCCGCTCCAAGCTGGCCGCCGAAGAAGCCCTCAAGCCCTTCGAGAACGACCTCAACATCGTCACCATCCGCTGCCCCACCATCATCGAAGCCGGCCGCCTCGGCCTCCTCGCCATTCTCTTCGAGTTCATCGACGAAGGCCACAAGGTCTGGGTAGTCGGCGACGGAGGCAACCGCTACCAGTTCATCGACGCCCAGGACCTCGCCACCGCCTGCATCGCCTCCGCCAACTACACCCGCTCCGACCTCTTCCACATCGGAGCCGCCAACGTCCCCACCCTCCGCGAGGTCTACCAGGCCATCATCGACGCCGCCGGCACCAAAGCCCGCGTAGCCCAACTCCCCGAAGCCCCCACCATCGCCGCCATGAAGCTCGCCCACAAACTAGGCGTCTCCCCCCTCGGCCCCTACCACTACCGCATGATCGCCGAAGACTTCGAGTTCGACACCACAAGAATCCGCCAGCGCCTCGGCTGGTCACCCACCGTTTCCAACCAGGAAATGATGGTCAAGGCCTACCGCTACTACTCGACCAAGCGCAAAGAGATCGAATCCCGCGCCGGCGAAGTCTCCGCCCACTCCCGAGGAGCCGCCATGGGGGTCATCCGGTTACTCAAATGGGTCTCATAGAGCCGTCGGCTGAAACCGCAATGAGGCCCACTAACCGCGAGCCAAACCGTCTCGATCCGTCCTCCTCCAGCCAAAAGCCAGAGAAAGCGCCACACCCGCCAGCATAGCCACCCACATCCAGATCAAGAGCCGATGAAACTCGATCTCCCGCTTCTCGGAGACGATCAAGCTTTGGCCTGCCAGCACGTAACCACCGTCCGGAAGCCTCTGACCGACCAACGCAATCCGCAAATCCGCAGCCGGCTGCCAGGTGACCTTATCCGTTCCTTTGGCCCGTATCTGAGCGAAGATTCCAGATGGAGGTTGCGGCAGCAATCCCCGAAGTGTCGCATTCCCGGTGACCGCCGCTCCTGAGGAGTCGTAGACCACCGCAAACGGAGTGGAACTCTCAAGCCACGCCTTCGAGCTCAGCTCCATCTTCAATCCACCCAGGAAATCCGTGCCACTCGATCCCTGTGCTATCTGCCGCCGTACGCTGGAAGTGAGTCGTTGCGGCTGCCGGTCGGCCCCGATGCGCAACACATTCTGAAACGTGACAGAAGCCACAAGCAGCAAAAAAGTAAAAAACGTGGCAAACAACGCCGCGTATCCTGGGCGAACCAGGCTCGCTTCGCGCAGATGCTCTCCGATCGCGGCCCGTCCGCCATCCCATGCCAGGGAGAGCCCGAGAAAGAAATCATTCGCCGACCTCGCCCGGTCCAGCCGAACCGCATCCATCATCTGCGCTCCGTAGCGCTCCCGAAACTTCTTCGGATACAGATGCAGCGCCGCTCCGTAGCAACGCAGAAAGAACGCCTCACGGATCTTCATGGTCATGCTCTCACCTCGATCGACCGCACACCCTTCGCCCGCGCCCTCGCGCTCGCCCGCTCCAGCCGAACGGTTTCCAAAGCGAGAGCCCGAACTCCGCCATCAGTCAGTTTGTAAAAGCGTCTCCGAGCGTCTCCGTCTACCCCCGTCTCTTCGACCATGCCGCTCGCCAACAGCCGGTCCAGCGAACCGTAAAGTGTCCCCGGCCCCATCGGCGTGTGTTCTCTTGCCTCCTGCATGATGGCGTACCCATGCTTCTCGCCATCCGCCAACGCCAGCAGAATCGCAAACACGGCTGGCGTAAGCGGCGAAGATTCGTTCGTCTCGGAAGATACCGCGCTCATGCGTTCAATTATATCCACCGCCGATATATCGTCAACAGTAATAATCAAAATCGTCTGAACCGAATTCAGACCACCCCTTCAGACAACCCCTGAGGCACTCGATACCACGGGCTCCCGGTCAGAACTTCAAAATCGCCGCCAGCTGCAGCGACCGTCCGCCCCCTACCCCATTCGCTCCCGTGCCGCTTCCCACAACACCCGTAATCTGCCCAAATGTCGTGCTGGTCAGCGATGCGGATGGGTTGGCAAACTGTGGCGTGTTCGAAAGCTGGAAGGCATCCGCACGAACGTCCAGGGTGAATCCCTCATAAAGACTGAAGGTCTTGAAGAGGGAAAGATTGTCCTGGATAAAGCCCGGCCCGTAGAACGTATTCCGCCCCAGGTTGCCGATCGTCTGCCCCGCGATCAGTGGGCAGGTCACGGTCGTCGGAGTCGCGGTCGCATACCCGGCACATCCGGCCGGCTGCGAGAACTGCGTCGGATCGAACCAGTTGTGTCCGCTCCCGATCCCATGCAGCACGCGGTAGACACCGCTGAGGTTCGCCGTCTGGGTCTCACCGCCGGTATTGATGTTGCCGCCGTTTGCCGTCACCGTAAACGGCGTTCCCGTGACCAGCGAGAGGATCCCGGAGAGCTTCCAGCCTCCGATCGTGTGGGCCAGAATGCCATCATGCAGGAACCTCTTGCCCGGTCCGAACGGAAGCTCATACGTCGCCGACTGCTCGAAATTCAAGCGACGATCGTAGTCGTTCGGAGCGTAGTTCCTCCTCGTCTGCAGGCTGAAGCTGTAGCCGCCGTCGTCGCCGCCCTGGTAGCCAAGTCCCTTGCCCCAGGTGAAGGCGGAGGTTGAGGAAAGTCCGTTGGTCAGCCGCCGGGATATCTGCAGTTGCAGCGACTGATAGTTGCTCGAGTTACCAATGAAGTATTCCGTCGTCCCGGCAGTGCGGCTAAAGCCCGCGACCACGCCCGGGTAGCAGGCCGTCCCGCAGTTCAGACGATCGCCAAGGTTGATATTCTGCGCCGTAGCGATATGCACGCCGTGATTCGCGACATAGGCAAGCTGCATCGAGAACTGCCCAGGCAGAGCCTGCTGGATCGCCATGTTCCAGCTCTCGACATAGGGGTTCTGATAGTTCAGCGGGATGTAGTTATAGGACTGCGAGGTAAGCTGCGCGTTGCCCGTAGCGGTAATAATGCCATTCGAAGGAATGGGAACGGCGACCGGAGCCGGAAAACCAGCCTGGTAGGTAACGATCGCTCCGGCGACGTTGTTCGTGCAGGTATAAACCGCTGCCTGGTAGCCGGAGTTGCATGTGCTGTATTGGTTGTTCGCCCGCACCGGATAGTTATACGCGTAGCTGTTATCCGGGAACGGCGTATAGCTGATGCCGAACCCACCGCGAATCACCGTTCCCTCCGTCGCCCGGTAAGCAAAACCGGTGCGCGGGGCGAAGTAGCCGTAGTGGTTCTTCAGCCCCATATTCGATGGGTTTCCACCCACGCCCGCGAGGACGAGCGTGTTGTTCGTCGGAATGTAGTTCGAGAAGCCCGACGGATGTGCCGGAGTCATCGGAGGATAGATCTCCCAGCGCACGCCATAGTCGACCGTCAGCTTTGAGGTCGCCTGCCACTTATCTCCCGCGAAGGAGAAGATCCACCACGCGCGGAGGTCGGGCGTGAAGGTGTTGATGTCGCGGCCCACCCCGCTCGGAACATCGAGCAGCATGGAGGCCATGTCGTTCGCCGCGTTTGTCGAGCCCCCGGGAATCGAAGTCTGGTTCTCGCCGAACGTAATCACGCCGCGCGGGCTGAAGGTCTGGTCTTGCAGAAGTTCATCCCGGATGCGGCGAAGATCGCCGCCGAACTTGATCGTGTGATTGCCGATGATCTTCGTCCAATGGTTCACGACGTCGATGTTGGTCTCCCCACGAACCCACGGCACGGAGGCGGAATAGCCGATGATGGGCGAACTGAAGCTGCCGAGGCTGATCCCCACCTGGCCGCTCGTAAACGGGTTGATGTTCACACCGGGAATGCCGATGTTCGTCGCGTCGTTCGATCCATAGTCGGTTGGGGTAGCGCTGCTGCGGTAGTGGGCGACGCCGACACGGACTTCGGTCAACAGCGTGGAGGAGAAGGCCCGGTCGTAATTCAGGCCAGTCGAATACGCGTTCTGAATACCCGTTCCCGCGAACGCGCCATTCGCCGGTCCGCCGCCGACAGAGCCGAAAACCGGCGCCTGGAAGACGTTGCTCTTCTGGTAACCGTAGCGGTAGCTGAGGTGGTCTTTCGAGGAAAGCTGGTAGTCGATCTTGGCGTCGTACGTATCCGAGGCCTTCTGGAATGGCAGGGTGGCGAAGTAGTTATTTGAGGGGCTCGAAAGGGTCGTCGCGTTGGTATTGGGAGCAGGAAGAAGCTTCAGCAACGCAATCGAGACAGGGTTCACGCGGCTGTAGGGAATGAGGTTTCCAGCAAAAGGCGTTCTACCCGCTCCGGTAAGCGGGTTACCCGTCGCCGGATCGTAAATCTGGCCCTTGCCCGTGGTCGTGTTCAACAGATCGCTGAGATCGACGAAGCCCGCCGCGTTCGGCGTGTAGTACTTCTGGAACGGAATCGTCATCGTGTTCGCGTTCGCTTCGTGGTCAGAGGTGCGGAAGTAGTCCCCATAAAAGAAAAGCTTGTTCCGGAAGATTGGTCCGCTAATGTTTCCGCCGAAGTAGTTATAGGCGAGGTGACCAACCGAGGAGGCGAAGTAGGAACGCGCGTTCAGGTCGCTGTTCTGCAGATACTCCGAGGCGCTGCCGTGAAACTTGTTGGCACCGGACTTCAGCGTCACATTCGTGACGGCCCCGATAGCGCGCCCAAGCTCGGCTTCAAAGTTGTTCGTCGACACGTCGACGGTCGCAATGGCGTCGGCAGGAGGGATCATGATCTGCAGAAGGCCAGTACGTTCGTCGTCGTCGATGCCTTCGATCTGGTAGCTGTTGCCCATGCGCGGGGTTCCGTTCACCTCGGTCTGGAGCGAGCTCTGGGCGTTGAAGAATTGCGAGTGCTGAAAGCTGGCGGGCGTCGTTCCAGGCACAAGGTTCAGCAGCGATTGGAAGTTGCGGTTGACGCCGATCGGAAGGTTCTCCATCTTCTCGGCTTCCAGCTTGGTGCTGATATCGGCCCGGTCAGTCTGCATCACCGGCACGGTGTCGGTCACGGTGATGGTGTCGGTAACCGCGCCGGGAGAAAGAGAGAAGTCGATGCGGGTGGTGGTGTTCACCACGATGTCCACGCTCGGACGCGTCTCCCGGCTGAAGCCGGCGGCTTCGACGGTAATGGAATAAAGGCCGGGTTGCAGATCCGGGATGCTGTAGTTGCCGCTGTCATTGGTCGTGGCGGTGTGGGGTGTGTTCGTAGCCAGATCCGTCGCAGTGACCTTCGTGTTCGCCACGGACGCTCCGGTCTTATCGTTCACCGTTCCAACCAGGGTCGCCGAAACCGTCTGCGCGAAACTTCTCGAACAAAAAGGGAGCAGCAGGCAGAGTACCGTCGCGACAAGCAGAAGACGATGCGCCTGCTTTGCGACGTGCTGCGAGACAGAAAAGCCAGCTCTCTTTAACCGAGAAAAAGGGAGCGGAAGATTCGGAGTGCTAGCGCGCATGTACCTGCCTCACAAAAGAGAGAAGCCAAGCGCCGCTTGGTCTAAGTGGTCTCGCCACTTATAGATATCCCCGATGCGGCACGTTGACATTGTTTGAAATCAGGCGGACGTTATTCCACGGCGCGGAGTGTTGTCAATATTTTTGTTCGAAGAAAAGGAGAAAACGTTTGCTCCAAAAGTGCAGCCACCAGGTGCCCCCACACCTCGCTTACGCAATGTGCGTCCACTCCCTCGGCCCCGGCTCGAAAAATATTTTCAAAAACGACCCTCATATTTGCCCGCAAAATCGCGTGTCAAGCCCCCGGGAGACATAAACTATTCATTCAAATGGAGATAGCAATGTCCTGCGAGTTACGATCAAACCCGTACAATTAAAGCTGATAGGGAAATCAGGGTCTCAGGATCCCTTTACAACCTCTATCTTCATCTAAGTCCTTTGATAACTAATATTTAGCCGTAACCCTTTTGTTTTGGCATATTTACAGGGACCACCTCCCTGTAGGTGAAGTAGACAAAAGACTTACGCGCGGGCAATGGGGAGGGGGGTGGTACCCAGTGGTACCCCTTAGCGCAGGGTGAGACTCTCCAACACATCCATTGACCTCACCCCGCGATTGACGCTATACTCATCAAGTTTGGCGATTGCATCCGGACCCCGGTTGCATGGCCTACAGTTCCATCCCGGCGGTCGGTAGCAAACGAGACTGCGGTGGTCCGGAACGGCTGGCTCGATGCAGTTCTCCTGTATGCGCCCCAGGTAAACTCAATAAAGGAAGCGCCGTACTCCGGCGCCCAAGGTTTTTAGCTATGTATGCAGTGATCAAGACTGGCGGCAAGCAGTACCGCGTAACCCCCGGCGACACCCTCAAGATCGAAACCACCGCCAACGAGAACGGCAACATCGAGTTCGCCGATGTTCTCGCCGTCAGCGCAGAAGAGGGCAAGTTCGAGTCTGAGCTCACCGGAGCCAAGGTTCTCGCCTCCGTCGTCGGCACGGGCCGCGGCGAGAAGATTCTCGTCTTCAAGCTCAAGCGCAAGAAGCAGTACAAGAAGATGCAGGGACACCGCCAGAACTACGTTGAAGTCAAGATCAACGAGATCCTGGTCAACGGCCGCAGCTTCAAGCAGGAAGCAAAGACTGCTTAGGTTTTAGTTTCGAATTTTGAGAGCGCTGAGAGCCCCGAGGGCTGGCGCGGAAGAGGCGATTGAAATGGCACATAAAAAGGGACTTGGATCATCGAAGAACGGCCGCGATTCGAACGCGCAGCGCCTCGGCGTCAAGCGCTTCGGCGGCCAGGTAGTCACCGGAGGCTCCATCCTGGTTCGCCAGCGCGGAACACCGCTCAAGCCCGGCGCGAACGTCGGCCGTGGCAAGGACGACACCTTGTTCGCCAAGATCGACGGCGTGGTCCGCTTCCAGGATCGCGGTCAGTTCGGACGCTTCGTCTCGATCGACCCGATCGCAGTAGCCGCCACCGCTTAACTGGAACTCGCACCACTCAGAATCAGCCTCGCCCCGGCGAGGCTTTTCTGCGTTAACCCAGCACCCGTGCCACCGGCTTGCCTTTTTCATTCATCTCGATCCGCGCAACCGGCGTCTCGTGATCGTGAGTAAACAACACGTCCCACTTCTCCGGAATCGCTCGCGCAAGAAACCGCTTCTTCTCCGCGATCGTCCGCACCGGATCGAGATCGTAAGCCATCACCCAGCTCGGATCGAGATGATGTGAAGTCGGAATGAGGTCCCCGATATAGCAAGCTCGAACCGAGGATCCAGAAAGCGACCTCGACTCGATGTGAACAGCCATCATCTGCGCCGTATGCCCGGGAAAACACTCAACCGAGACTCCAGGAACGATCTCCGCTGAATCACCTTCAATCAAGGCCATCTGCCCCGAATCGACCAAAGGATCATAGTTCGGAGAAAGATAGCTCACTTTGTCCCGATCGAGCTGCAGATGTCCGTGATCAACCTCACCCGCATGCGCAAAGTATCGTGCATTCGGGAATGTCGGCTTCACCGAGCCATCAGCAAGCAACGTGGTATTCCACCCGCAGTGATCGAAGTGCAGATGTGTATTGATCACCACATCCACTTCCTCAGGGCGAATTCCGGCAGCCGCCAGAGAATCCGGCAGAAGCTCCTGATTCCCCTGAAGCTCCCGCATCTTCGCGCTCTGCTTGTTCCCGATCCCCGTCTCGATCAGGACTGTATGCTGTCCCGTCCGAACAACAGCCGTATTCAGCCCAAGCCGAATCCGGTTAGCGTCATCCGCACGAATCCGCTTCTCCCAAAGCGGCTTCGGGACGACGCCAAACATCGCTCCGCCATCCAGCAGATACGTTCCATCACTGCAGATGGTGAGCTCGAAGTCGCCAATAGCTCTCCGCGTCCTCACCAGACGCGATTCGTCATCCATGCAGATACTCTAGCCCAGGGAACTAAGCCTGAGGAGCTGCAACCGAAGCCATCTCGACTATCGAAGGACTGCGTTCAAGCGCAGCGACATTAGAAGCCGCGGCAACCAGCTCAGCCGTAGCCTGCATCGTCGCAGCAGCCGGCGTAGCGACGCCCTGCACCGCCGGACCGCGCTTCGTCTGGAAGCACTGCCGGCAGAGCACAGGTCTTCCCTGAGTCGGCTTGAACGGTACGGTGGTCTCTATGCCGCAGTCCGAGCACATGGTCCTCGTCTCGGTCCTCGAGATCCCAGCCGCAGCCGGTCCTGTACCTTTGCCAGCCGCCTCAGCCACCATGTTCGCTCGTCGCGATTTACATGGCTTGCAGCGTTTGGGATCGTTCTTGAATTGTTTATCGAGGAAAAACAGCTGCTCGCCGGCAGTAAAGATGAACTCCTGTCGGCAATCGGCACAAGTTAGCAGACGGTCCACGAAATCCATGTCACTTCTCCCAGTCGTACGGAAAAAGGATGATGGCTCTACCGGCAGGCAGACAAAGGCCTGGCCGCGAGCGATCAAGCTTTAAAGCGGGGCCCGGGCACTGCTAATGTGAGAGACGGTCAATTCGGGCGGGGTAGCGAAGACGGACGCTGCGCGCGAGTTCTACCGAATGGCGCTCTCTCGATGGAGAAACGCTCTGTCGAATCTTCCGGACGGCCACGTTCAGCGGCCGTCCGGTCTAGCAGACGCAGCAAACTAGAAATCTCCAGTTCCTGCGAGTTAGTCCTGTTCCTTGCGAACCTTCTTACGATTACGCTTCCGCGCAAGCGCTTCCTTTACGCGCTTCTTCTCACCTGGTTTCAGGTAAAAAGAGTGACGCTTTACTTCCTTGATGATGTCCTCGGTCTGAACCTTGCGCTTGAAGCGGCGCAACGCGTTCTCGAGAGGCTCACCTTCCTGTACACGAATCTCTGCCAAGAGAAATACACCTCATCCCGTCCCTGATTGGGCAATGTTAAGAATACTCTACCCTTTAGGAATCCTACGAATCTATCCGGGAAATCTTTCAGTAGCATGCAACCCGCCGTGAAAATACGCAAGCGTAAAATGCGTGAATGCTGCGCAGTTTTCAGGGTATAAGCCCAATTATTCCCACTACCTGCTACATCGACACCTCCGCCCAGGTTATAGGCGATGTCATGCTTGGCGAACACTCCTCCGTCTGGATGAACGCTGTGCTCCGTGGCGACGTCAACTCCATCCGAATTGGCTCGAAATCGAATGTCCAGGACTGCGCCGTTCTGCATGGCATGCGACATCTTTACCCTGTGGTCGTCGGGGATCTCGTCACGATTGGGCACAATGCTACCGTTCACGGCTGCGTGCTGGAAGATGCTGTATTGATTGGGATTGGGGCTACAGTGCTCAATAATGCCCGTATTGGCGAAGGTTCCATCATTGCTGCAGGAGCGGTCATTCCGGAGCATATGGTGATTCCGCCACGCTCGCTCGTCGCTGGCGTTCCGGGAAAGATCCGGCGCACCGTTGAGGATGCGGATCGGGAACTTATTCTGAAGTACGCTCACAACTACCTTGACTACACGAAGATCTACCTTGCGGAGCAGAAATAGGCCGTTTTTGTACGGTAGAACGTGGTCCAATGTACGGTAAACGTGGACAACGGTTAGCCACTTCGCGTGGTGAAGGGTGCGTCTTTATTGGTGATTCGCGTTTAAGTGACATGTTTTTCGTGGTAGGTGGTGCGAGTGGGAGTCTCCGGGGGCTCGATTGTCAAGTGGCCCCCCTTCGATAGACTGATCCTTATGTCATCTGCTTCCATCAAGGCCGTGCGGGGCACCCGCGACCTTCTCCCGCCCGAGACCGAGCTCTGGAACCGCGTCGAGGCCACCGCCCGCGCCGTATTCGCCCGCTACCACTTCGGCGAAATCCGCACCCCTCTTTTCGAAGACACCAGCCTCTTTGCACGGGGCGTGGGCGAAGAGACCGACATCGTCTCGAAGGAGATGTACACGTGGGAAGACCGCGCCCGCGCCGCGAGCGAAAAACCACAGTCCCTCACCCTGCGGCCTGAAAATACCGCTGGCGTCGTCCGGTCTTATATTGAGCACAAGCTGGGTGACACCGGAAATCTTCAGAAGCTTTTTTACATCGGCCCGCAGTTCCGCCGCGAGCGCCCTCAGCGCGGTCGCTACCGCCAGTTTTGGCAGATCGGCGCTGAAGTGATTGGCCCGCCGTCCTCCGGGTCAGAGTCCCCCATCCGCGACGCCGAGGTCCTCGAGATGCTTGCCACTCTTCTCGACGAACTTGGCATCACCGGCTGGAACCTCCAGCTCAACTCCGTCGGCTCTGCGACCGATCGACCGCGCTATGTCGCTGCCCTACGCGAGGCTCTCGCTCCCATCAAGGACCGTCTCTGCCCCGATAACCAGCGCCGCGCCGAGACCAACCCCCTTCGCGTCCTCGACTCCAAGGACGAGGCCGACCAGGACCTCATCAACGCGCTGCCCAAGATCGCCGACTTCCTCGATGAGGCATCTACGAGCCACTTCCAGCAGGTGCTGGCGGCACTTGATGCGTGCGGCGTCCCCTACACCGTAAACCCACGCCTCGTCCGAGGCCTTGACTATTACACCCGCACCACCTTCGAGTTCACCCACTCGGTGGGCCTCGGCAGCCAGAACGCCCTGCTCGGCGGCGGCAGATATGACGGGCTCTCGGAGATGCTCGGAGGTCCCCGCGCACCCGGTATCGGCTTCGCCATCGGCGAAGACCGCCTCATCCTCACGCTGCAGGCCCAGGCCGAGGCCGCTGGAACCTCCTCCGCCACAGACAAGATCGACGCGTACATCGCCCCCATGGGTGCAGCCCAGAACGCTTCCGCCCTTGCCCTCGCCCGCTCACTTCGACGCGAAGGCCTCTCTATTGAGACTGGCGATGGAACCTTCCGTCTGAAGAAATCCTTCGACACCGCCGACAAGATCGCCCGCCATATCGTCATCCTCGGGGAAGACGAAGCCGCCACCAATACCTACACTGTCAAGACCTTTGCCACCGGCATCCAGTCCAAGATTGAACGCTCCGCCCTCACCGCCGCACTGCTAGCATGATCGACTGCTCAGGGCGCGTGCTGAGCTAGTCGTTTTCCACGCGTGCCTTCATATCCGAGTACGCCACCTCGATGAGTCTCCTGAGCGAGGTGGCGTCGAATGCCGTGTCCGGTTTTAGCTTCACATGCCGCATGCACTTGCCGCTGCCCTGCAACAGGCGGGCAGGATCCGGCAACCCTGCCCCTTGAAAGAACCCCACATTGACGTGCGAGGTGAAGACATTGACGTAACCGAACGGCCAATCGCCGAGGCACGCCACCGGGCAGCCGTCATGCAGAATCTCCAGCACTTCGTCCCCACATGCCCGCATCTCCTCAAACCACTCGCGCGCAATCTCTCCTAAATCTCCCCCGCGCTCCTTCAGCCACGCATCGATGCCAGGATCGCGTCTCATTGCCCCGTCGAGCCGCAGTAACTGTGCTCTCATCGCCGCTCCGTTCCCGCCTGGCGATCCATGTGTACCCTGTATCCGGGGATCACGTCAAAATAAAGTAGGAACAAATCACCGCGTTGAGACCTATCCCCACGGAAGCGTATCGTCTAGACGATAGTGCATTTGCACTCAACAGCAATCACGCCCGGACGGAGTTTTCATGGATCGACGCGAAGTACTCAGGCTTCTTGCCTCAACCGCAGCCCTTTCGGCTCTCCCGCTGGAGGCGATGCAGGCCATCCACCATGCAAGCGCGAAGGTTGCCAAGTCCTACACGCTGAAGACCCTGAACCCGCACCAGAACGCCACCGTTACTACGATCGCCGAGCTCATCATCCCGGCAACCGACACCCCGGGCGCCAAGGGTGCGAAGGTCAACGAGTTCATAGACCTTCTCCTCACCGAGTGGTTCGAACCCTCTGAAAAGCAGGAGTTTCTCGCCGGCCTCGACGACGTCGACGCTCGGACGAAGGCTAAATTCTCCGCCGTGTTTGTCTCCTGTACTCCCAAGCAACAGACTGAACTGCTCACTGAGCTTGACGCCGCCGCCATGGAGTTCGCGGCCGCCCAGAAGAAGACACTTCAGACCCACGCCGCTCCCCCTCCGCAGAACTTCTTCTACCAGATGAAGAAGCTCACGCTCGCTGGCTACTACACGTCCGAGATCGGCTTCTCTCAGGAACTCGGCAAGAGCATCATTCCACCAGAACACGCCGGCTGCGCCCCGGTAAAGGGGGCAGCATGATCATCCAGGCAGCGAATATCAAGAGCGCAAACACCAACACCTACGACGCCATCGTCATCGGCTCCGGCATTACGGGAGGCTGGGCGGCCAAGGAGCTCACGGAAAAGGGGCTGCAGACACTCGTCCTCGAAGCGGGTCAGAGCATCGTTCCCGAGAAGGATTACGTTGAGCACGTCCCACCGTGGGAGGTGAAGTTCCGCGGTATGCGGGACCGCCAGTACGAGAAGGTCCACCGCGAGCGCCAGAAGCATATCGGCGACGAGTGGAATGCTAAGTTCTTCGTCGACGACGTCGAAAACCCATACACCACACCGCCCGACCAGCCCTACCTCTTCCTGCGTGGGCGTCACGTCGGCGGACGCTCCGTCATGTGGGGCCGCCAGAGCTATCGCTGGAGCGATTACGACTTCGAGGGCAATCTCAAGGACGGCATCGCCATCGACTGGCCCATCCGCTACAAGGACATCGAGCCATGGTACGGCTACGTGGAAGACTGGATTGGCGTCAGCGGCCAGGCCGAAAACCTGCCACAGCTTCCCGACAGCCACTTTCTCCCGCCCATGGAGCTGAATTGCGCCGAAGAGCACATGCGTGACGTCATCGCGCAGAAGTTTCCGGACCGCCGCCTCACCATCGGCCGCACCGCCATCCTCACCAAGGACCACAATGGTCGCTACGCCTGCCACTACTGTGGGCCGTGCGCTCGCGGCTGTATCACCCGCTCGTACTTCTCGAGCATTCACTCGACCCTGCCTGCGGCTGAAAAGACCGGCAAGCTTACGATGCGGCCATTCAGCGTCGTACACAGCCTCATCTTTGATTCGAATACGCGACGCATCACGGGTGTTCGCGTCATCGATGGTCAGACCAAGCAGCCAATCGAGTTTTACGCCAAGGTTGTGTTCCTCTGCGCCTCCACGCTTGAGTCGGCACGCATCCTGCTGAACTCGGCTACCCCGGAGTTCTCGACCGGCCTCGCGAACTCCTCGGGGCAGGTTGGCCGCAACCTCATGGACCACATGATGGGGAGCGGAGCCAGCGGCCTCATCCCCGGACATGAGGATCGCCAGCAGCTCGGCAACCGCCCCAACGGCATCTTCGTTCCCCGCTTCCGCAACATCAACGACAAGCACCCCGACTTCCTCCGCGGCTACGGTTTCCAAGGCGGAGGCGCCCGCGACGACTGGGGCCGTGGCAGCGAAACCCCCGGCTTCGGAGCCGACTTTAAGAAGTCGCTGAAACAGCCGGGCCCATGGCGGTTCACCTTCGCTGGCTTCGCCGAGTGCCTCTCCAACCCCGACAACCGCTTGGAGCTCGACAAGGAGAAGGTGGACGCCTGGGGCATCCCAGCCATGAAAATCAGCGCCAAGTGGCGCGATAACGAGTGGGCGCTCTTCAAGGACGCCAACAACACCGCGGTCGAGATGCTCGAAGCTGCCGGCGCCAAAGACATCACGCTGCGGAACTCGCCATCGGCTCCGGGCGAGGGGATTCACGAAATGGGTTCGGCTCGCATGGGTCGTGACCCGAAGACCTCGGTTCTCAACAGTTGGAACCAGGCGCATGACGTGAAGAACCTGTTCATTACCGATGGATCGTTTATGGTCTCGTCGGGATGGCAGAACCCATCGCTCACTTATATGGCGATGACGGCTCGCGCCTGCGATTATGCGGTGAAGCAGATGAAGCTCGGAGAGATTTAGGCTGCACCAACCGGATGCCGCCGCGAAGAGGTCACGTTGAACCTGGAAACTACCCGTAGACGGTTCATGCAGCTTGCGGCGGCGGCCACTTCTGTCTCTGGACATGGCCTGGGAGCGGCGACGCGGTTCTCTGGCTATGTCGCGATTGAGGCCGATCCTTCGGATGAAAGGACCAGGACGCCTGGCGTAGCCTGGGCCATCGAGCAGTTGCGAGCTTCGCTCAAAGAGCGCGGTATGCCTACCCAGGGCAATGGCGAGCCGTCGATAAGGATTCGGGTCGCTTCTTTTTCGAGCTCAACGGTCGGACAATTTTCGTTGCCTCAGGGCCGAAGCCCGGAGATGCTTGCGATCATTCCTGGAGGTAAAGGCAGCCGGTCTTTGCTCGTGAGCGGCACGGATGCGCGTGGGCTGGTGTACGGGCTTCTCGAAGTCGCCGACCGGGTACGTTCCTCGGACGACGTTCTCGCCGCACTGACGTTGCATGAACCTCTGGTTGAGACGACACCAAACCGGGTTCGCAGCGTCGCAAGGGCATTCTGCTCGGAGGTTGAAGATAAGCCCTGGTTCTATGACCGCGTCTTCTGGGGCAGGTATCTTGATTCTCTTGCCTTCGCTCGATTCAATCGCTTTAACTTCACCCTGGGTATTGGGTACGACTTTCCTAGAGGAGTTACTGGTGACTATCTACACTTTCCCTATCCCTATCTCCTGCGGATGGCGGCTTATCCTGATGTCCGCGTCGATCCTCCGCTTGCACCGGGTGAGCGCGAGAAGAACCTGGAGATGCTTCAATTCATAGCAGCCGAAACCGAGCGGCGCGGACTCGATTTCCAACTTGGCGTGTGGACCCATGCGTACGAATGGACGGACAGTCCTAACTCGGACCATCACATCCTCGGGCTCACACCGGTGACGCATGCTGCCTACTGCCGCGATGCGCTTTCGGAGTTGCTGAAGCGGTGTCCGCAGATCAGGGGCGTCACTCTTCGGGTTCATGGGGAGAGCGGTATTCCCGAGGGAAGCTACGACTTCTGGCAGACGGTTTTCGAGGCCTTTCCACGCGCGGGTCGGCCGATTGAGATCGACATGCATGCCAAAGGGCTCGACGACAGGATGATCGAGATCGGGCACGGAACTGGGATGCGTCTTACAGCCGGCGCGAAGTTCTGGGCTGAACATCTCGGGATTGGCTATCACCAGGCCGATATCCGGGCGACCGAGTATCCGCGCCAGAACGTTACAGGAACCTTTGCGGTTTCGAATGGCGCGAGAAACTTTACGCGCTATGGCTATGGCGATTTCTACAATGAAAAAAGCAGTGTGGAGCTTCTCTACCGCGTGTGGCCCGGCACGCAGAAGCATCTGCTGTGGGGAGATCCCGCGCTTGCTTCCGGCTATGGCCGGGCGGCGAACTTCTGTGGCGCTGCGGGAATGGAACTCTGCGAGCCGCTCTTCTTCAAGGGCCGTGAGGGTTCAGGTCACAGCGAAGGTCGCGATGCCTACCTGAGTCGCCAGCTTGGTCCCGCGAGGCTCGATACCGATAAGTTCGACGTGACGTACTTTGCGTGGGGCCGCTATCTCTACAACCCCGACACCCCACCCGATGCGTATCGACGTCTCCTCAAGCGAACCTACGGAGACTCGGGGGAACACATCGAGATCGCGCTCGCGAACTCCAGCCGCATCTTGCCGCTCGTTACGACGGCGTGGCTTCCCTCGGCCTCGAATCACTCGTTATGGGTCGAGATGTATTCACCCATATCCGTGCTTCCGGTGAAGGGGAAACCCCTCTATAGCGACTCGCCTGTGCCGCACAATGTCAGCAGCGTGAGCCCGCTGGACCCGCAGTTGTTTCTCACCATCGATGGCTATGCCCAGGCGCTCGTGAGTAAAAGAGCAACCGCAAAGTACAACCCACTCGAAGTCGCGCGGTGGATCGATGAGATGGTGGCGCAGTCGACGACCGCTCTCGCGAAGGCAAGAAAAACGACGGCGGGACGTATGGCTTCGCCGGCGTTTCGGCGCGCGGAAGAAGATATTCTCATCCTCAACGGCCTCGGGCGTTATTTCGCGGCACTGTTTCGGACGGCGTCGTGCTATTCCCTCTTTGAGATGACCGGTGACACCAAGGCATCGGCAAAAGCGATGGAGTTCTATCGCATCGCGCTCACCTCGTGGAAGGAGTTCTCAGCGGTATCGAAACCTGTCTACATGAGCGACGTGAGCTATGGTTCGGTCGCCGAGCGCCGTGGACACTGGGCCGATCGTCTTCCTGCTATCGAGACAGACGTCGCCTCGCTCGAACAGTACTTTGCTGCAGCCACCGTCGCGAAGACGGGACTTGATGGGGCGGCGCTTCTGGATGTTTCCAAGAAGCGATGGACCCCAACGCTCAGTCACACCGCTCCGCAGACGTTTCATCCAGGAAGCGATCTCGAACTCAGTGCGAAGGCCGACCAACCGGTTCTAGAAGCCACGCTCTGGTATCGACATGTGACCCACGCCGAACGTTGGCTCTCAGTGAGCATGGAACGAAACGACCGCACGTTCACTGCTTCGATCCCAGCGACCTACACGCAGTCGCCTTTTCCGCTCCAATACTACTTCGAGCTTCGGAGTGAGAACGACGCCACTCTTTACCCGGCGCTGAATGCCACGCTATCAAACCAGCCCTATTTCGCCGTTTATAAGCGAACATAACTCTATCCATCCGGAGCGTTAGCTCCTAGCGACAAGGCCCCTTATGCCCATCACCAACTACAGCGTCCTCAAAGGCAGACCCACCGCCGGCAAGATCGTCAAAGGCAGCGGCGGAACACACTATCAAATCAGCGTCACGGCCTCCGGCGGCCCCTTCACCGTAGCTGTGAACATCGTCTCCTCCGATGGCTCCGAAGTCCTTTACGACATCGACCACACCTTCGTCCCACCCGAGTCCACCGGCCTCACCGCCCTTCCCGCGGGCATGACGAGGTTGCAGAGTCAGCCCGGCGGTCTTGCCCTCGACTTCGTCCGCGAACAGATCAACGGCAAACCCATGATCACCCAGGCCGCCATGACCCTCCTGCCCAAACCCTCCATCGCCGCCAAGGGCAAGAAGCAGCCTGAGAATCTTCGCGCCGAGGCCCTCACCAACGGCGTCACCATGCTCATCGCCCAAGCCATCAAGGATCCCAACAGCACGATCTACGCCTTCGGGAGCTCCTACGCCGACTCCGGCAAGGTCGACGGCATCCACGACATCCACATGAACCAGGGCAATCCTATCGGCTCCTTTTCGAACGACAACGGCATCTGGCAGGACGGAGCCATCTTCCTTCAGATTCCCACCCTCAACACCAATCCCAGCCGCACGTGGGTAGCCGTCTTCATCGCCTTTCAGACCGAATCGTGGGCCACAGACAAGTCCGGTAACCCCCTCTAGCTCCCAAAGTTCGTACAATAGAACGATTGTGACACTCGACTTTCTAGGAACGCTCCAACGCACGCACTTCTGCGGAGACCTCCGCGCATCCGACGCAGGCACCACTGTCACGCTCATGGGCTGGGTCAACCGCCGCCGCGACCACGGTAATTTGATCTTCCTCGATCTACGCGACCGCACAGGTATTACCCAGATCGTTCTGGATAAGGAAGCTGCTCCCGAAGCTCACGCCAAGGCGGAAGCCTCCCGTCCTGAGTACGTCGTTGCCGTCACTGGAACCGTCCGCCGCCGCGCTGCCGGGCTTGAGAACCCAAACATGCCGACTGGCGAGATCGAGCTCGCGGCCACCAGACTTCTCCTGCTCAACGACGCCAAGACGCCCCCCTTCTCGCCAGCCGAGGACGCCATTGCGAACGAGGAAGTTCGGCTCAAGTATCGCTACCTCGACCTCCGCCGTCCGCAGATGCAGGCGAACTTTCTGCTCCGGCATAAGGTCGCACAGGCCATCCGCGGCTATCTGTCGGATGCGGGCTTCCTCGAGATCGAGACGCCTTTCATGACGCGTTCCACGCCCGAGGGGGCGCGCGACTACCTCGTCCCAAGCCGCGTGCATGGCGGCGAGTTCTACGCGCTGCCGCAGTCGCCGCAGATCTTCAAGCAGATCCTCATGATCTCGGGCTTCGACAAGTACTTCCAGATCGCGCGCTGCTTCCGCGACGAGGATCTCCGCGCCGACCGCCAGCCCGAGTTCACCCAGATCGATCTCGAGATGACGTTTCCGAGCCAGGAGGCCATCTTCAAGACGGTCGAAGGCTTTCTTACCGCTGCATTTAAGGCCGCAGGGATCGATCTGAACGCGCCGTTCATCCAGATGACCTACGACCAGGCGATCGCGAAGTACGGCATCGATAAGCCCGATATGCGGCTGCCGGCGATGGTCGATCTCACTGCCGAATTAACCCCGGAGCTTCGTGAGACGCTCAAGATCGCTCCCGAACTTCCCGTACTTGGCTTCGTCATTCCAAAGGTGGGCGTTCTGAGCGGAACCCAGCGCCGCGCCCTCGCGGAAGAGATTCGCGCGACGTTCGGCGACTCCGGCCTGGACTTCCTCGACGTGGCGCGTCTTCGCACCAACGAGGCGTTCCTTCCACTCGCCGAAGCCATCGCGGCGAAGCTCACGGCAGAGAACATCGTCTTCGGAGCCGGCCCCTTCACGACCGAAGACCTCGCTGTCGTCATCACGCCAAAGCCTGGGACACCGGTTCTTTGGAACTATGATCCGCAGTGGATCTGGAAGCGCGTCGGGGCTCTCCGGCTGCAGCTCGGGCAGAAATTCGCCGACAAGCACGGTCTCTACACCAAGACCAATACAGCCGCCGACTACAAATTCCTCTGGGTGACCGACTTCCCGATGTACGAGTGGGATGAGGAGTCGAAGGTCTGGAACGCTGCTCACCATCCCTTTACTTCTCCCCACGAGGACGACATCACGTCCGGCCGCCTCGTCTCCGACAAGGGCGCCGTCCGGGCACTCGCGTATGACATCGTCCTCAACGGCACCGAGTTGGGCTCGGGCTCGATCCGTATCCACCGCAAGGATGTGCAGGCGGAGATCTTCCGCTCGCTGGGAATGTCGGACGAGGAGGCGAAGGAGCGTTTCGGCTTCTTCCTCGACGCCCTCGAATATGGCACGCCCCCGCACGGCGGCATCGCCCTTGGCATCGATCGCATCGTGATGATCCTGGCTGGAGCGACCAGCCTCCGCGAGGTCATCGCGTTCCCCAAGACTGCAAAGGCTATCGACCTCATGGTCGACGCCCCGAGCCCGGTCAGCGATCAGCAGCTTAAGGAACTGAGCCTCCGCATCGCCACCCGGAGTTGATCGTTCAGAGGTTAGCTACGGAGTTTCCAGAGAGTCTGGCGCAATATGCCAAGCCACGCGGGAACATCCGGTTTCTGTAGCGCCATCCGGTGAACCAGTCGCCGGATGTGCGCAGGGTCGGCCGTCGCCACGTGTCGACGCGTGTATTCGGTCTGCTCCAACATTTCGTAAAGCAGATCGTAGACGCGTTCGATCTCGGCAACATCAGCCGGGCGACTGGGGGCAGGTTCGGGCGCATTCCCCGGTCGAACAAGCTCCCAAAGGCAGACCGCCACAGCCTGCCCGAGATTCATCGAGGGATGCCGCATCCCTTCGTACTGTTCCATCGGGATGGTAAGAAGCAGGTCGCAGTGACTCAACTCTTCGTTGGAGAGGCCGGTCTTCTCCGAGCCAAACAGCAGCGCGATTCGCGCGTCGGGATTCGTCAGGGCGATTCGGAGATGGGGAGCAGCATCCGCGAGACCGAGTAGCGGATGCTGGAGATCCCGTTCGCCCACTGCGGTCGTTCCGAGGACAAGCGTGCAATCAGCTATGGCTTCAGCGATCGTTGGGGTCGCGACGGTAGCCGCGAGCACCTCTGACGCATCAATGGCCGACTTCGCCGCCTCGAGCGGAACCGGGAAGTCATTGACGACCCGAAGGTCGCGGAAACCGAAGTCGTGCATGGCACGGGCCACAGCCCCGATGTTCGAGGGGTTACGGGCACGTACGAGGACGATACGGATGCGATCACGATCCATAAACACCGAGGGAGCAGGGAAACTTGCCACCAAGTCATTTTAGCTGGCGGCCAGACGCAGAAAGACCGGCGCTGGGCCGGTCTCTCTGGTCTTTCGTTGCGCCGCCCTTCCGGTGAGGATCAACGCTTGTGTTCGTCGCCGCCGTGGGGTTCGGCGTGTGGCTGTGGGTGAGCGGCCTGCGGGTGAGCTTGCGGGGCAGGGTGTGCCTGCGGAGCGGCATGAGCTTCCGGGGCAGGACGAGTGGCAGCCTGCGGTGCCGGTCTCGCTCCACCACCAAAACCGCCGGTCTGTGTGGCTGCGTTATGGTTGGCCTGACCAGCAGGCTGACCGGCGTTATTCGGGCGCTGTTGCTGATTCGGTGCTCCACCGCTAGCGACGTGCGGCTGGTTAGCTGCACCGCCTCCAACCGCTCCACGGGCAGGAACAGCTCCCGCAGTCGATCCGGGACGGCTAACGGCAGCCATCTGCGGGTGTCCGCCGTTCGCCTTGGCAAAGTTGGACGGGTTGGCGTGGGCAGCCTGCATGTGGCTCTGCTGCGCAGAGGTCGGAGCGACGTGGTTCTCGTGCTCGGCAGCCATCTCCTGCTGGCTCGGGCGAGCCTGAATACCACCCGGGCCTCCATTGAAGCTGGTGTGGTTGTTCACGGTCACGTTGTTGATGACGGTCCGGTCGACGTAGGTGTTGTGGATGTTCGTCACGCTCACGTTATTGACCGCGGTGTTGTAGGCGAAGTGTCCGCCTTCCCAGCGCCCGCCGCCGAAGCCAACGCCGCCAAAGCCGAAGCCGTAGTTCACGCCACCGTAGAAGCCAACGTGGGGTCCCCAATAACCTTCATGAAAGCCGTAGACACCACCGGCGAAGCCCCAGTAAGGCGGCGTCCAGAGGACTCCGACGCTGGGCGGCTGGACCCAGACGCCGGGAACCCAGTAGTACCCCTCAGGACCGTAGGCCCAATAACCGGGGTTCCAGAGATAACCGTCGCCCGGGCAGATGGGTTGTGCGTAAACGGGCAAAACGGGGGGTGCGAAACCGACCGAGATAAAGATCCCGGCGAACGATGCCGCCGGGGCGATGGCGAGTGCCGCTGCGACCAGAAGCTTGCGAATCGTACCTGCTTTGAACATGCTGTCTCTCCTAACCCGCCACATCCGGCGTTGTGTCTGGCCTTACCGGATGCGGTTCGGGTTGGACCGGCTTGTGAGTGCCGCCGGCCTTTCCTTCGTTCATTCCAACCCACGTGGAACAAGGAAGTTCTGAGCAGAGCGCAGCTTTTAGATGAGATGACAAGTTCGCCTGATTACAAGGCGCTCGCGTAGTCGCTGTATCCCTTAGCGTCGAAGGTGTAAAACGTAGCGCGATCGTAGTCGGTAAGAGGGAGCCCCTTCCGGATCCGAAGCGGGAGGTCGGGATTCGAGATGAAGTGGCGGCCGAAGGCGACTGCGTCCGCGTCTCCCTTTTCGAGGATTGCCTCAGCAGTGTCGGGTTCGAAGCCACCGGCCGCGATGATCCTGTTCTTGAAGATCTTCCTCAGGCGTTCGGAGGCAATCGGGGCCTGTCCCTCGTCGAAGACAATGTTGCCTCGGACGCGTGGCTCGACGATGTGGAGGTAGGCGAGGTCAAACTGGTTAAGCTGCCCAGCGAGGTAGTCGAAGAGCGCTTCCGGGTTGCTGTCGGACATATGGTTCCAGCGGCCGGAGGGTCCGATACGAACCGCCGTACGGTCTCCGCCCCAGACTGAGACCAGCGCCGCCATAACCTCGAGCATGAAGCGGCTCCGGTTTTCGATGGAGCCGCCATACTCGTCGGTACGCTTATTGCTGCCGTCCTGGAGGAACTCGTCGGGTAGGTAACCGTTCGCTCCGTGCAGTTCGACGCCGTCGAAGCCGGCGGCTTTGGCGCGCTCGGCGGCATTGCGGTAGTCCTCGACGATCGCTTTGATCTCGGGAATGGTGAGCGCACGGTGAGGCGAGGGCTGCTGCCAGCCATTGTTAGTAGAGACGAGCGATTTGGGGTCGTTCCAGTAGGACGGGTCGATGTACGGGGCGACGGGAGTTTCGCCGCCGAGAGTGAGGACGTTCGAGGAGCGGCCGGTGTGCCAGAGCTGCGACATGATGAGGCCCCCTTTGGCATGGACAGCCTGGATGACGGCCTTCCAACCTTCGACCTGGGCGTCGGTGAAGAGACCGGGAGCGCCGTACCAGCCGTGGCCCTGAAGGGAGATGGAGGTGGCTTCGGTAATGATGAGACCGCCATCGGACGCACGCTGCGAGTAGTACTCGGCCATGAGCGGGCCGGGGATGTCGCCGGGCTGCTCGGAGCGGGAGCGGGTGAGGGGCGCCATCACAACGCGGTGCTTGAGGGCGAGGGAGCCAAGGTTGACGGGCGCGAACAGCTTTTGCGTGTGGTCGGACATAGGTGTTCTCCTGGGGCGACGTCTGTTTCTTTGTGCCCCGACGATGATTGGATGGAGGCCCCATGGGGATGGCGCATCTCTTTCAGCCCCCTCAGCAGCAGTCCTATCGAGCTATGCGAGCCGCGCTCTCCACAGGCGGCGCCCACCGGACGGGCTAAACTTGAGGTTTGAGGGGCTGGACTCGAATCGATGGCAGATAACTTCGCGCAGACCGTCAAACAGCAGGCCGATATCGTAAAGATCGTCGGCGATTACGTGAAGCTGAAGAAGTCGGGCGCGCAGAATTTTTCGGGGCTTTGCCCATTTCACAAGGAGAAGAGCCCAAGCTTCTCCGTCAATGCGGTGAAGCAGTTCTACCACTGCTTTGGTTGCGGCGAGGGTGGCGACGTCTTCACCTTCGTGATGAAGATGGACAGCGTCAGCTTTCCGGAGGCAGTGAGGGCGGTGGCGGTCAAGGCGGGGGTTCCGCTGCCGAAGCGGGACTTCTCCTCGCCGGAGGAGGCGCGGGAAGCTGGACTGCGACGGCAGCTCATGGAGATCCATGAGGGGGCGACGCAATACTTCGAGGCGATGCTGAAGTCTCCGGAGGCTGCGCGAGGGAGGGAGTACCTGACCGGACGCGGGGTGTCGACCGAGACGATTGCGAAGTTCCGGATCGGCTATGCGCCGGATAGCTTCAACGATATGCGTGACCGTCTCGCGCCACACTTCTCCGAAGAGGTGATGCGAGCCAGCGGAATCTTTACCGCGAAGGAGAACGAGGACGGAAGCTTCGGGCAGATCTATGCGAAGTTCCGCAAACGGATCACATTCCCGATCATGAACGAGCAGGGTCGTGTGATCGCGTTTACAGCGCGCGCTCTCGACGAGACCGACGACAAAGGCCGCACGGTCGCGAAATACATGAACTCGCCGGAGACCCCGCTCTATACGAAGGGGCAGGTGCTCTTCAACCTCGACAAGGCCAAGGGAGACATGCGGGCGCATGACTTCGCCCTCCTGGTCGAGGGACAGATGGACTGCATCTCGGTCTACATGGCTGGGATTCATAACGTCATCGCAACTTCGGGGACGGCGTTCACCGAGATGCAAGTGAGGCTTCTAAGCCGCTTCACCAAGCGCGTGGTGCTCAACTTCGACCCGGATACGGCAGGGGTGGGTGCAGCCGAGAAGTCGATCGAGATGCTCACCGAAGAAGACTTCGAGATCAAGGTGATCATGCTCGAAGGTGGGCTCGATCCCGACCGCTATGTGCGGGAGAAGGGCATTCAAGCCTACATGGAGGCCCTTCGTGGCGCGAAACGGTACTCCGATTACCTGATCGATCGTGCGCGGCAGCAGTTTCCACAAAGAACCGCCGAGGCCAAAGTGAAGGCAATGAACTACCTCCTACCCCACATTCGGCGGATGCCGAACGCGCTCCAGCGGAACGAGTTCGCGCTGGACGCGGCGCAGAAGCTCGGAATCGATTCCGGGATTCTGTTGCAAGAGTTGAAGCAGGCCGCGGCGCAGCGGGTCCAGAGTGTCGCGGCAAAGAAGGTCGAGCCCATAAGCGAGACCGAGGCTGTACTTCTGCGAGCGCTTGTTCTAACTGAGAAAGATCCAGTCCGCGAAGCAGCGGTCGGTCCGCTCTCCGAGCACCCGGAGTGGTACGAAGGCCTCGCGGCAGGAAGCCTGTTCGAGGCGCTGGTGATGGGACCGGCTCCCTCGAATCCACTCGATGCGGCACCGGACGCCGCGGCGCGTTCGATGCTCGCGCGTGCGCTGGCACGATCTCAAGGCGATGAGGCTGCCGCGGGCAGGATCGGGACACCAGTCGAGCAGGTGCAGGCCGCGTTGCTGAACCTCGAGCGGAGGAGTGTTGAGCGGCGGCAGAGGGAACTGCGGACGATGCTCGCGGAGGCGGACCGGCGGGGAGACGGGGGAATGTCTGGAAAGCTTGAGGTGGAGTTGATGGGGCTGATGCGTCGATTGCGAGAGATGTAAGTCGGGCCACCTCAAACCGTGGTGGAATGAAATCAGAGGTTTAGGTGCCAAAGTTTCCAAGTACAACACCAGGTTTCAAGAACAAGCATGGGCAGGTGGTCATGGCCTCGACGGGTTTTCCGTCGGAGTCGTTTGCCGGACAGACGGTGTATCGGATGCACTGTTCGCATTGCGGTCACGACTACGGCTCGAACGGCTGCGATATCCATCTCAGGCGGTGTCCGCGGCATCAGGACGGCGCCAAGGGCGAGGCTCTCCGAGAGCCTTCTCTGAGTCTTTTTTCGTGATGGGGCGTCCAATTATAGTGATACACTTGTGATCGCTGGGAAGTGTGCGCCTCGACCTCTCTAGGAGTGTCATTATGGGCTTGCCACCGCGGTTTATCCGCAACCCCCATTTCCAGCCAACGCATCCTATCGCAAAGGGAATTCTCCGCCCGTCATCCTGTTTTCACAGCGATGAGACGGTCCTCCCGCAAAATTTTTAGTAATGAAGCGAGTACCCCACTGTGGCTGACGAGATAGATAAGTACGAAGACGATTTAGACAAGCTGATCGACACCGGCAAGGAGAAGGGCTACCTCACCTATGGGGAAGTCAACGACCTGCTGCCGGGCGATATCACCTCTCCGGACGACCTCGATGACCTGTTGACAACGATCAACACGCAGGGCATTGACGTGCTTTCGGGCGAATCCCGCATGGGCTCGGATCGTGATAAGTACGAGCCGGAGGCGGGCGAAGAATCAGACGACGTCGAGCTGGATCTCTCCCCAGGTACGCTCGAGAAGACCAATGACCCGGTTCGCATGTATCTGCGCGAGATGGGTACGGTTCCGCTGCTCACCCGTGAGGGCGAGGTCGAGATCGCCAAGCGCATCGAGCGTGGCCAGATCCGCGTCATGAAGGCGATCTCGCGTTCGCCGATCGTAATCCGGGAGATCGTGGGCCTGGGCGAGGATCTGCGGCGCGGCGTCCGGAACATCAAGGAAGTGGTCACCTTCGACGAGGAAGAGCTCACGGAAGAGATCCTTCAGGCACGCGTCCGGCAGACGGTCAGCCGGATCGAAGTGATCGTGAAGCACCAGAAGAAGGCCGCGCAGCTCGAAGAGAAGATCGAGACGCCGACCACGAAGGACACGAAGCAGAAGGTCAAGGATCAGAGGAAGCTTCGCTGGCTCATCGGCCGCGAGCACGTGTACATCAACCGCGTCGTTCGCGAGCTGAAGTACACGAACGGCGAGAAAAAGCGCCTGCTCGACAAGGTCAACAAGACGGTCGACGCGATGCGGACGCTGGAGCGCCAGATCAAGTCGCTCGAGGCGAAGTTCGAGGCGTCGAAGTCGGAAGAGCTGAAGAAGGAATACAAGCGCCAGCAGAAGAACTGCCGCACCGATCTCGAGCACGTCGAGCGCGACGCCGGCATCTCTCTCATCGACCTCAAGCGCACGCAGCGCGAGATGATCCAGGGCGACATGGACGCCGAGAAGGCGAAGCGCGAGCTGATCGAAGCCAACCTCCGTCTCGTCGTTTCGATCGCGAAGAAGTACACCAACCGCGGTCTGCAGTTCCTCGACCTAATCCAGGAAGGCAACATCGGCCTGATGAAGGCCGTGGACAAGTTCGAGTATCGCCGTGGGTACAAGTTCTCGACCTACGCCACGTGGTGGATCCGGCAGGCCATCACCCGCGCCATCGCTGACCAGGCCCGCACGATCCGTATCCCGGTCCACATGATCGAGACGATCAACAAGCTCATCCGCACCTCGCGTCAACTGGTGCAGGAGCTTGGCCGCGAGGCATCGTCTGAAGAGATCGCACGCCGTATGGATATTCCTGTCGCGAAGGTCCGGAAGGTCCTCAAGATCGCGCAGGAGCCCATCTCGCTCGAGACGCCGATCGGTGAAGAGGAAGACTCGCATCTTGGCGACTTCATCGAGGATCGCATGGCGGTTTCGCCGTCGGACGCGGTGATCTCGGTCAACCTGAAGGAGTACACGTCGCAGGTTCTGCGCACACTGACTCCGCGGGAAGAGCGTGTGATCAAGATGCGCTTCGGCCTCGAGGACGGTTCGGAGCACACACTCGAAGAGGTCGGCCAGAGCTTCCAGGTTACGCGTGAGCGGATCCGGCAGATTGAAGCCAAGGCTCTCCGCAAGCTGCGTCATCCAAGCCGCAGCCGCAAGCTGAAGGCCTTTGTAGATGGCGTCAAAGACGTCTAGAAGATCGTAGGACGCACATCGGGGACGTAGCCTTTCGGGTTGCGTCCCCAATGTGTTTAAGGAGTTTGTCGTCTATTTCTGCGATCATCCGTGGAGGAGAACGGATTTGGCCTTGGTAGAAGAAGGGGACGCAGCGGATAGTGGGGCGCTCCAGCGTTTGATGCCGAGGTTCTTTCCGGCATATTGCCTGCTGGTGGCCGCGATCACGTTCGGCTACGCTCTCTACGACCCTTTTCAGATCGACGGAGACGCCGTCGCCTACATGGACATCGGCGAGCTCATTCGCGGCCATATCTGGGCGGGCGTCGTAAACGGCTACTGGCATCCGCTTTATCCAGCCTGTCTCACGCTTGGACGCGTGCTGTTCCATTCGACGCGGGAGAACGAACTGCATGCCTACTACCTGGTGAACTTCGCCATCTTCCTTCTGCAGATGGTCGCAATCGTCTGCTTCACCGATGCCATTGCGGCACTGCGTACTACCGGCGACTTCCTACTCGGCAAGACCGAGCTTCGGTACCTCGGCCTCGGCCTTCTTGTGGTCGCCAGTCAGCGCGAGCTGTCTCTCGGCAAAGTGCGACCAGACGCGCTCCTACAGGCGCTTCTTCTGTTCGCCATGTCATCCCTGCTGACGCACCTGCGAACGGGTCTCGTCCGCTATACGGGTCTCATGGGCTTTGCCCTTGGCCTTGCCTATCTAACAAAATCCTTTGCCTTCCTGTTCGGTCTGATCTGCATCGCCGTGTTGATTGCATTCCGCTGGTGGTGGCAGGAAACACCAGCAGCACGAGCCCTTCTCTCCGGTACAGTCGCTCTAGTCTGCTTCGCCGTCGTGGCTGGGCCTTATGTAACGGCGCTCTCGAGGCAGAAGGGCCGGTTCAACTTCGGCGAATCGGGTGCGCTGAACTACGCCTGGTATGTCGGCGGAACGGAGAAGATGCACCTCGAGCCGTGGCAGACCGAGAAGTTCGGCGCGGCGGAGGTAAAGCTCAAGCATCCCGAGAAACAGCTCATGGAGTCTCCGGGGATCTACAGCTATGCACAGCTTCCGTACGGAACTTATCCGGACTGGTTCGATACGACGTTCTTTAATGATCAGATCAAGCCGAAGACCGCGATCAAGGGTGAGATTCGCCGAGGGTCGCGGAATGTGGTGCTTGTCTTTCGATATGTTCTCAACCATCCCGAGCCAGTCGTGCTGCTCGCGCTTTTCGTGGCGCTCGGAGCTGGACTGTCCTTCAACTGGAGATCTGGGGCGGATGCCTTCTGGGTTGTGCCGCTCGGGCTTGGAGTGGTGATTTGGGCGATCTATGGGACAGTTAACGTCGAGGAGCGCTACGTCACCGTTGGCTATCTGGCCATTGTGTTGACGCTCTTTGCCATGCTAAGGAATGGGAGGATCAGGGCGTTGGCGGGAGCGATGATCCTGATCTTCGCCGTGATGGAGCCGATGGAGTCGCTGCGTAAGCTGGCCGAGATGCGAAGACAGGAGTCGGTCAAACACCTGAGCGCAGGTTGGGTGCATCCGGAGACGGTCGAAGCGGTCAAGGGATTGAACCAGTTAGGCGTGAAGCCTGGAGATTCGGTGGCTTGTATCGGCTGGCGTGGATGTTTGTATGACCAATACTGGGCTCGCGTGGCTGGAGTGAGGATCCTTACGGAGATCTATGCTCCGGATGGGCCTGCGGATGGATATCTGGAGGCGATGCCGAACCGGGCGGAGGCGATCGAGACGGTTCGGCGTCAGGGAGACAAGGTGCTTGTTGGGTACTTCAACGAGGCTCGGATGACGGGGCGAACGGCGGCGACGGAAGGGTGGCAGCAGTTGGGTGAGTCGCATCTGTATGCGCTGCCGTTGAACCTTCCTTCGGGAGCGCAGACCAAGCCTGCGAAGGTTGGACATGCGCCCTCGATGAGTGATGAAGACTAGATCGCTTTGGTAGCATCACGCTATATGGAAGAGCTGACGCTGACGATCCTGATGCCTTGTCTGAACGAGGCTGAGACGCTGGCATTCTGCGTCACTCAGGCGATGACAGCGCTTTCGGACAGCGGCGTTTCGGGCGAGGTGCTCGTCGCGGATAACGGAAGTACAGATGGCTCGCAGGCGATCGCGCTTGGGCTCGGAGCGCGCGTGGTGGATGTTCCGATCCGAGGTTATGGCGCGGCGCTGATGGCTGGGATCGAGGCGGCTCGTGGGAAGTACGTGATGATGGCGGATGCTGACGCTAGTTATCACTTCGACCATCTTCCTCGCTTTCTGCCGAAGCTTGAAGCTGGAGATGATCTCGTGATGGGCAATCGTTTCTCGGGAACGATCGAGGCTGGCGCGATGCCTGCGCTGCATCGATATCTTGGAAATCCGGTTCTGAGCTTCGTGGGAAGGCTTTTCTTCGGGATTCCGGTGCGGGACTTTCATTGTGGGCTGCGGGCTTTTCGGCGGGACGCGATGCTTGGGCTTGGGCTGCGGACGATCGGGATGGAGTTCGCGAGCGAGATGATCGTGAAGGCTTCGCTGGCGAAGATGAGGATCTCGGAGGTTCCAACGACGCTCTCGCCGGATGGGCGGTCGCGAGCTCCACATTTGAAGACGTGGCGGGATGGCTGGCGACATCTGCGGTTTCTCCTGCTCTACAGTCCGCGATGGCTGTTCTTCAATCCTGGGGTGGCGATCTTCTTTCTTGGAGCGCTGGTTTCGATCTGGCTGCTGCCGCATGCTCAGCGAGTCGGGCGTTGGACGCTTGATGTCGATACGTTGACCTACTCGCTTGGTGCGGTGATGGTTGGAGCGCATATCTCGGTGTTCGCGGTGAGTGCGAAGGTGTTTGGAACGCTCGAGGGTTTTCTGCCGGAAGATCCGAAGTTCGAGAGGCTCTTCAAGTTCATTACGCTTGAAGTAGGTTTGATCTTCGGAGCATTGCTTGTGCTGGCCGGCTTCGGCATCCTCGGATATGCTGTGCATCTCTGGAGACTCGCGGGTTTTGGGGATCTTTCGGCTACGCGGATGCTGCGGTTGACGCTGCCTTCGGCGACCTGCTTCATGCTTGGAGTCGAGGCGATCTTCGGCAGCTTCTTCCTGAGCCTGCTCGGCCTCAAGCGCCGCTGAGCCGGGAACATCGTGACAGGGAATGCGTATATCTTTCAGGGCCAGATGGTTCAGAGCCGAGTGAGAGGGGAACGTGATGATCTATCCCGATAGTGTGTACACAGCGCGGATGAACGAGCAGCAGAAGGCGTGGTTCTATGCCGAGTACGAACGCGCGCGCAAGGATGAGATCGCGGGCGTGTTGTTTGCTGTGTTTCTTGGCAGCTTCGGGATCCATCACTTCTATCTCGGACGGAACGGGCTTGGGCTCACGTATCTCCTGCTTTCGTGGACGGGCATTCCCTGCTTCCTTGGGTGGATCGAGGCGTTCTTCATGCCGGCCCGTGTGCGCGAGTACAACGTGGCGATTGCTTCCCTGATTTCGTCACACATTCTTGCTGGTCCGGGAATGCCGGTGCAGAATGGCAGCATGCCTGTGGCTTCTATCTGACGGGCTCGAAGGGGGGTACCCCCCTCCCCATTGCCTGGGCGTAACGCTTTTGTTGTCAATACTATGCGGCAGTCTTTCCCCTGTAAATATTTCATTATAAAGGATTTAGCCGCAAATATTAGTAATGATTGGACTTAGCGGGTTCTCTCATTACGATGCTGAGTTTCGGAAGTGTCAATCTGGAGCAGGGAAACCGCTTCTCCCCTGGGGGAGCGGTTTTTGTTTTCCCTCTGCTTTTAATTGTAGAGAACGCACCGGAACTAAAAGGACATGCACTTTTCTCTTTAGAATGTGATGTTTACGTTGCTTTGGGGCTTGACATGTGAATTTGGCTGGAAATACGCGAAAAATAGTTTCGCTTGCGGCGACCTTGGGCGGTTTGGGCTCCCACCTTAGCCGACGATGAGGCTGTCGGCGAAGGCGGGGCACCCGGCTCGACGGCCAACGACAAGGCAAACGCAGATTCCCTACGGGAATGACAACCAGAACGGCAAAGACAGCGGGCTGGCTGCTCCCACCTTAGTCGACGATGAGGCTGTCGGCGAAGGTGGGGCACCCCGGCTCGACGGCCAATGACAAGGCAAACGCAGATTCCCTACGGGAATGACAACCAGAACGGCAAAGACAGCGGGCTGGCTGCTCCCACCTTAGTCGACGATGAGGCTTTCGCCGAAGGTGGGGCAACCCGGCTCGACGGCCAACGACAAGGCAAACGCAGATTCCCTACGGGAATGACAACCAGAACGGCAATGGCGGTGGCTGGTTATTGCCAGGCTATGGTGGCGGGGGTGCCGGTGTAGTCGAACTCGGCGATGGCTCCGGGCTGGAGGGTGAGGGGGGAGCCGTTGAGGGTGGCGGAGTGGATACTCGTAAATTTCCAGCGGAGGAGGATGTGGGCGTTCTTCTCGCCGGTGATTTTGAGGGTGTTGCCGGTGTGGGTGAGTTCGCGGGCTTCGAAGTCCTTCGTGACCGCGTCCGAAGATGAGCTTCCGATGATTTCGTAGACGCGGCGTTCGTCAAGAGTTTTGATGGTTTTGTTGTTGCTCTCGGTGGTGGGGACGAGGGTCATGACGTCTTCGGGGATTTTGGGGATGATGGCTCCGGCACGGATGTAGACGGGGATGACGTCGAGGGGAGCGTCGGCTATGAGGGTCGAGCCGCCCCTGGTTGCGGCTCCAGTCCAGTAGTTGAGCCAGGTGAGGTTGGGGTCCCCGTTGGTGGGCAGGTAGACGGGGCGGGAGAGGTTCTGGTCGATGACTGGGGCTACGAGCATGTCGGGGCCGAAGAGATATTCGTCCTTGCGGATACGGGCCTGGGGGTCGTCCTGGTTGTTGAGAACGAGGGCGCGCATGAGGGGCATGCCCGTTTTCGCCGCCTCCTGAGCGGCGGCGTAGCGGTAGGGGAAGAGGGACATGTGGAGGATGGAATATTTGCGGTAGGCGTCGAGGGCCCTGGTGCCGCCGTCCTTGGAATCAAGGGGCTTGGAATCAAGGGGCTTGGAATCAAGGGGCTTGGAATCAAAATTCCAGGGGCTGATGTTTGCCGTGGACATGACTTCCATGACCGGGGAGAAGGCGGAGTACTCGGTCCAGCGCATGAGGAGTTGGGCGTTGGGGGTGTCGGGGGTGCCGAGGTAGCCGCCGAGGTCGCTGGCCCAGAGGGGCATGCCGCTGAGGCCAGCGCCTAAGCCGGCGGTGACGACGGTGGGAAGGCCGTTTTCGGGCGAGAAGCTGGCTTCGTTGTCGCCGCCCCAGAGGAAGCCGATGCCGTTGGCTCCCTGGGTGACGGAGCGGGCAAAGAGGACGCCGTTGCCCTTGAGGTCCTTCTGGATGAGCTCTTCGACAGCGTTGTTGTAGAGGACGGCGTAGCGGTTGCGCATGACGCGGGGGTCGGAGCCGTCGGAGAACTTTACGTCGGCGACGAAGTTGCCTTCGGCGTCGTCGTCCTTGAAGCCGTCGGCTCCGGCAGCGATGGCCTGGCGGAGCTGGTCCTGCCACCAGTGCTTGGCCTGGGGATTGGTGAAGTCGATGAGGGAGCCTTCTCCCTTCCACCAGCGGCCCACCCAAGGGGTGTTGTTTTCGTTCCTGACGAAGTAGCCCTTTTCGGCGGCTTCGGCGTAGTTTTCCGCCATGGGCGGGATCTTATCGGCGAAGCCGGGCTCGTGCGGTGTGTCGGACCTGGAGTTGATCCAGGAGGTGTGCCAGAGGACGAGCTTGTAGCCCTGCTCGTGGAGGTGCTTGACCATGGCGGGGGCGTCGGTGAATTGTTTGGGGTTGAACTTGTAGGTGTTGTAGGCGCTTGCCCAGGGCGAGTCGATGAGGATGACGCTGGCGGGAAGGCCGAGGAAGCGCATGCGGTCAATATCTTCGCGGACTTCGGCGTCGTTCTGGTGGACGTCGCGGGACTTCCAGGGGGCGAAGGCCCAGTAGGGAGGGAGGACGGCCCGGCCGGCGAGGGCGGTGAAGTGTTCGAGGATGGATGGGAACTGTGGGCCGAGGAAGACGACCACGCGGAAGCGGTTGCCGGTGACGTCGACGATGATGTCCTCGTTGGAGGAGGCGTTCATGTCGAAGGTGGCTTCGGCGGTGGTGTCTACCCAGAGGCCGTAGCCGGTGGTGCTCATGAAGAACGGCATGGGCTTGTAGGTGGAAGCCCCTTTCGATGCTCCGTTGTCCTGGGAGTAATTGCGGATGATGGTGTGGGCGTGGTTGAGGTCGTTGAAGCGCTCGCCTAGGCCGTAGTAGTTGGCGGCGTCGCGGATGTGGAAACGCCAGATGCCGGTGACGGAGGCGAGGGAGCGGATTTCGAGGACGCCGGAGGAGAGTTCGTGGAAGTGGAGCTTGCTGGTGGGGACGGGGGTGCCGTCGAAGTCGAAGTCGTGGAGGAGGAGGGGGCCGGCTTCTATGCCGCGGTCGAGGTGCCTGCCGGGGAGGGTGACGGCTACGTTGTCAATGTCGCGGCGGGTGATGCCGGGGAGATCCGGCTCCGCGGCCCGCGGCATGGGGGCCGCGCCGGGTGTGGGGGTGATGTCGGCTGGTGCTTCGATGGGGCTTTGAGCTGGCGTTTGAGCGTGTGCCGCTGACGGAGCCAGAAGAGCCAGAGCAGCGAACAGGGCTCGCGATGCCGCACCCAGAGCGACGTTGGGGAATTGTAACTTTTTCACGCACACACTCCACGGATAAAGCAGAAGGCCTGCGGGACTTGCGTCCACACAGGCCGATTCTACTCAGTTCTCCGGGGAGGACAGCGCGTTAGTACGGGCGCGGCGGGGGCGGTCCGAATCCACCACCATGCTGCCAGGCGGCGTCGTAACCGCGGCGGAAGCCTACACGGTAGTCGTCGCGAACCTCGCGGGGGACGCTTGGGTGACGGAACTCATCGCGGTTGTTGACGTTCGGCCGGCGATGATTCTCCATGTCCTTATGAGCGCCATTGATCCCGTCCTGGAATCCGATTCGCTGGTACTGGCGGAATTCACCGGGAGGTGCGTCCCATCCGCCCTGGCCGGGAGGTGGTCCCGGAGGTCCGTAGCCCTGCTGTGCCGTGAGAGCGCCTGTGGTTCCAATCAACGCAAGTGCGAGGAGCGGTGCTGCAAACCGTGTGAATCTCATAGTGTCGACCTTTCACGTTCAGGCGTGTTGTCCGCCCCATTTGTTGTCCGATGGCGGCTCGGAGAGTTCTGTTGTCCGTCGCATACAGAACATGCGGGGAAGGTATGACCTGGCGACCCAAAAGCAGAGACGCCGTACAGGTAAGTGAACCCATACGGCGTCTGCGTGTTGCGAACAACGTTGCTGCGGAGTGCGGGTTGACTACATGTTGGTGTGGCCGCCGCGCATCTCTTCGTTGAACGTGGGCTTGATGAAGGCGAGCGCATCCGCCATATCGACCTCGTACTGGGCGCGGTTGCCCATGAGCTTCTCGGTGGGGATGGCGTACTCGGCGTCCGGGGCGAGGGTGATGAGGCCTTCGGAGACGAGCGCGGTGACGGACTGCTTGAGATCGCTGACGGTGGTGTTGAGGTACTGCGCGTCGCGGGGGTCAAGGAGCCACACGGGCTGGCCTGCGCCGAGGACGCCGGAGAGCCAGTAGACCTTGCCGGCGAGGAACTCGCGGCGCTGGGCTTCGGTGGTGTCGTTGAAGACGAACTTCTTCTGCTTCATGCTGTAGTAGCGGGTGGTGATGGGGACGGGCTGGCGGTTGCCGCTCTTGACGAGCTCAAGCTGGCCCTGGTCCATCGTCTTGCGGATGGCGTTGTAGATGAAGCCCTCGGCGAAGGGCTGTTCCATGGCAGCGACAACCTCGGCGAAGGTGACGGTCATGGAAGCGGATATCTTGGCGTGGAGCGGGCTGTTCTCGCCGTCTTCGAGCTTGATCTCGCCGTGGACGAGGGAGGTGTCGGCTCCGGAGCTGGAGTGGTGGAAGGGCCAGGCGAACTTACCGAAGCTCAGGGGCAGGCCGGTGAGGGTGAGGTAGACGTCGGGGCGTGGGTTGCGGAGGCGCTGGGCGGCTTCGGCGAGGAAGAGCTTGACCTCGGCGTGGAGGTCGGGGCGGCCGAACTCGAAGCGCTCGGTGAGCTCGATGCCGAAGGCCTTGGAGGGGTCGGCGGCGAGGGCGATGGTGAACTTCGTCGTGGGATTGCCGGAGAAGTCGACGCCGGGCTCGGTGGCCGCGACGACGAGGCCTGCGTTGGCCGCGGCCTGCTCCATCTGCGCCATCAAAACTGTGGTGGAACCAATGCTCATGGGGATCTTTCCTTGTGCGTGCTGACGTTCCTCCATTTTACGGTGTCGTGGGCGGCTTTGACGCGGGTTTCTGGGCAGGATGCACGAAGGGCAGGCCGTTGGCCTGCCCTTTCGAGGAAGTCGATGTGCGGGAGGCTAGCTTCCGGTGTCGATCTTGAGGTCGATGGAGAAGAGGTTTTTGCTGTCGAAGGAGCTGATGGTCTTGGTGGAGCTCTTCTTGCCGTTGATCTCGGCCCAGACCTCGTAGTCGCTGTTGGAGGAGAGCTGGCCGAAGCGGTAGCCGCCCGAGTCGTCGGCGATGTAGCTCTTGACGGCGAGGGAGTGGTCGTCCTTGAGGTAGACGATGGCGCCTTTGAGCGGGGCGTCGGACTTGCTCAATACCCTGCCCTGCACGACGCGCTGCACCGGCCCGCGGGTCTGCGCGAAGAGCGATGCCGGGGACGTCGAAACGGCGACGGTTCCGGCCAGGCTGACTGCCAACGCAAATCCGCATGCGGTGCGTACGAGGCCGAATCGCCTGGGCCGAGCGGGACGGGAAGAGAAGCCGGCGTGGTCAGAGGAGCGCATGTCTTTCAGTATACGGCGATTGCAGACGGGCTACTCGTCTTCTTCCTCGTCGCCGTGGAAGACGGACTCTTCCGGGTCGTCATAGCCGGAGTCGTCGACGACCGCGACTTTCAGGGGGTCGAGCGAGACGATCTCCAGATCGGTCCCGCACTCCTCGCAGGGGATGGTCTCGCCTTCTTCCACCTCATCCACGTCGATGATGATCGGACTTTCGCATTCCGGACAGAGCAGAGCCATATCGGCCTCCTTACTTGAGCGTGAATTTCCGGTGCTTGTGTGCGCCGGAAGACTTTCTCATCATGCACCATTCCCGCCTCGAAAGGATGGATGTGGGATCTTTTCCCATGGTGGCTTGGGGTTGCCGGCCCAATCCAAGCCGGATTGGGCCAGGGTTGAGGCGCATGTGGTGAAATACATGTACCTATGGCTCGCTCCGGCCCCATCACGATGACATTTCCACCTTTCTCCGGGTCGACGCGCAAGCTCATCCTCGCTACGCTGGCTGTCTTTTTTGGATTTGCGCTGCTTGGATTGGCTGCCCCGGGGCTTTCGTCGAGGTTGATGTTTCTGTTCGCCTTGATTCCGGCGAACCTGTTGCATGGGCAGGTGTGGCAGGTGCTGACGTACGAGTTTCTGCCAACCGGGATCCTGGGAACGCTCTTCTCGATGCTGACGCTGTGGTTCTTCGGATCGACGCTGGAAGATCGCTACGGAAGCAACTGGCTGATCGAGTTTTACGTGTTGACGGCTGCCGTGGGCGGCCTGATTGCGTCTCTTCTGGCCTATTTCGGGTTTCTGCGCCTCGACGGGGCCGTCATGACCGTCGGCCCGTGGGCTCCGATCATGGCGCTTCTGATCGCGTTCGCGACGGTTTCGGGCGAGGAGTCGATCCGGTTCAACTTCATCTTCACAATGAAGGTGAAGTACCTCGTCGCGCTGTACGTTCTTTACTACCTGGCGATCCTGCTGCTTGGCCCTGACCGCTTTGGCGCGCTCACCTGCCTCACCGGCGCGCTGGTGGGCTATGCCTACATGCGCGTGGCTCCGAGGCGCGGCTTCCTGGGCGGAACGAGCTTCAATCTTTCGGAACGGCTCTACGCGATCCGGAACGAGTTCTACCGGCGCAAGCGCAGGAACGCGGCGAAGAAGTTCGAGGTTTACATGCGGAAGCAGAACCGCGAGGTGCACTTCGACGCGGAAGGCCGGTACGTCGATCCGGATGAGCGGCGCGATCCGAATGACAAGCGGTGGATGAACTAGATCCCATGTTGTGGCCGTCTGCGGTGGAACAGGCAACGGCAGACGCGGATTCACTTCCGGGATGCAACCAGAAGGGCAACGGCAGAAGCAACGGCGTTGCTAGATGTGGGGGCCTATGGTTCGGTCGAGGAAGGCTGCGAGGTGATGCCAGGCGGGGGTCATGCCGATGGGGACGGCTAATGCGCCGACGGCGAAGGTGAGGGGGGCGGCCCACATCGTCGAGCGGTGGAGGCGGTGGAGGGAGATGAGGTCGTAGGCAATCACCATCAGGACGAGGATGCCGAGGCCTGTGACGGCTCCGGCGGCGGGGGAGAAGTGCATGCGGCTCCAGGGGAAGCGGCCCAGGGCGGCGTCGACGAGTCCGATGGTGGCGAGGAGGATGAGGCGCTTGTGGGAGTCGGGCTGGCGGCGGGTGCGCCAGGAGGCGTAGATGATGCCTGCGAACGTGGTGATGCCGAGCAGCGGGGTAGCAGCGGAGACGGCGGGGTCGAGTGGGCCGATGTGGACGCCGCGGTGGAGGGCGTCGACGGCGGCGATGAAGCCGAGGACCACCATGATAGGCGGGAGGCAGAAGGCCACGGTGCCGAGGGAGCGGTGCCACTGGACGCGCTTTGCCGAGATAAGGGCTGCCTGGATAAGGAAGAGGACCATCCAGAGGGTGAAGGCGGCTCCGTGGATGTGGAGGATGGGTGCGGGAAGCGGCGCGTGGATCATGCCGGCGCGGAAGTAGGTAGCGGAGAAGCCGACGAAGACGATGACGCAGAGCAGGATGGCCATGCCGCCGAAGAAGACACGCTCGAAGGTGCGGTTGACCGGGCGGTAGATGCGACGCGTCGCGGGAAGCTTGATGGGCGTTTCGGTTGCCATGGACTCTCCGACACCTGGTGGGATCTAGAACGTGGCCCTGCCGCGTGGGGATCGCTGGCTTGTTTGGTTTGGACTCACGATAGCATGACGCAGGCATCGACGCGATGGATTGGGGCCGCCTTGCTGGACTCCCAACCGGACGCCAAATAGTCTGAGAGTTACGCGGTCTTCCCCGCTTTTCCCGCAACCTTCAGGAGAGATTCATGCCCTCGCACCGCACGCTCGTCCTCGCCGCCATGGCGGTCGCTCTTCCGCTCGCCGCGCAGACCCGCACACTTACCCGCGATGACTACCGGAACGCCGAGCGGTTCATGTCGTACGAGGTGAATCCACTGGTCTTCCATACGTTCGGCACGCCTACGTTTCTGCCGGATAACCGCTTCTGGTATCGGGATAACGGTCCGGATGGGCTGACGATCGTCCTGGTCGATCCGGCGAAGGCTACCAAGGGCCCTGCCTTCGATCACGCCAAGCTGGCCGCGGCTTTGAACACAGCGATGAAGACGGTCACGCCGCCGCCGGGCATGGCTGCTCCGCGCACGCTCGATGCACATCATCTTCCGATCAGCGAGTTCACCCCGGAAGCTGGGCAGACCTTCACGGTTGGCCTGGGAGCGGGAGTCAAGATGCGGTGCGATCTCTCGGAGGCTGGAACTTGTACCCCTGTCGCACCTGTCCCGGAGAAGCCTGCTGGCAAGCCGAACCAGCCGGCGGCAGGACAGAGTTCGACACAGTCGGGAGGGAACGCGCAGATGGCTGCTCGTCCTGCGGCTGGACGAGGGCGGGCGGCAGCCGAGGTTTCGCCGGATAAGAAGAAGCAGGCATTTATTCGTGACCAGAACCTCTGGATCCGGGACGTGGCTACGGGGGACGAGACGCAGCTCACCACGGACGGCGTCAAGGACTTTGGCTACGCCACCGACAATGCCGGATGGACCCACTCGGATAACCCCATTCTGGTCTGGTCGCCGGATTCGACGAAGATCGCGACGTTCCAGCAGGACCAACGCAAGACGGGTGAGATGTATCTCGTCTCGACGAATAACTCGCACCCTACGCTCGAAGCGTGGAAGTATCCACTGGTCGGCGACAAGGATGTCACGATGATCGAGCGGGTGGTGGTCGATGTGCCGACGAAGAAGGTCGTGCGTTTCAAGATGCCGGCCGACCAGCATCGCTCCACTCTTTGTGACGACATCTCCTGCCGCGGCGGGTCTGGGTGGGACGATGTGATCTGGGCCGATGATTCGAAGTCGCTCGCGTTCGTTTCGACTTCGCGCGACCATAAGCAGGAGTGGCTGCGTGTCGCAAACATCGACAGCGGAGATATTCGCGAGGTGTATACCGAGACCGTCCCCAAGTTCTTCGAGAGCGGCAATGGGCGGGTGAACTGGAAGTATCTGCCGAAGACGAACGAGTTTCTCTGGTTCTCCGAACGGGATAACTGGGGGCAGATGTATCTGTATGACCTGACCACTGGCAAGCTCAAGAACCAGATAACCACCGGCGAGGGGAACGTCACGCAGGTGCTGCATGTCGACGAGAAGGCGCGGGTGATTTACTTTCTCGGGGTGGGTAAGGAGAAGGGGCGCGATCCTTACTTTTCGGCGTACTACAGCATCGGGTTCGATGGGAAGAACCAGAAGCTGCTGACGCCCGAGGATGGCGATCATGCGGTTACGCCATCGCCGGATGGGAAGTACTTTGTTGACGTGTATTCGACCGTAACCCGGCCGCAGATCGCGGTGCTTCGGGATAATGCGGGGAAGATAGTTCTGCCGCTGGCGCAGCAGGACATCAGCAAGCTGGTTGGCTCGGGCTGGGCCGCTCCTACTCCTATTACGGTCAAGGCGCGCGATGGCAAAACCGATCTTTATGGATTCATGTTCAAGCCCTCGAGGCTTGAGGTCGGGCGGAAGTATCCGATCATCAACCATGTTTATCCGGGGCCGCAGACGGGCTCGTGCGGTGGGCGTGGCTTTGCCGCGGCGCATGGGGATATGCAGTCGCTTGCGGAACTTGGGTTCGTGGTGGTGTGCATTGATGGGACCGGGACTCCGTGGCGCTCGAAGTCCTTTCATGAGGCCTACTACGGCGACATGGGCGATAACACGATTCCCGACCAGGTTTCGGGGATGAAGGATCTTGCGGCGCGTTATCCGTTCATCGACCTCAGCCGCACGGGGATCTATGGGCACTCGGGTGGGGGCAATGCTACGGCGGCGGCCATGTTCCACTTTCCTGATTTCTTCTCCGTGGGGATTGCCGAGTCCGGCAATCACGACAACCGCGACTATGAAGATGACTGGGCCGAGAAGTGGTCGGGGCTGGAAGTGAAGAACCCTGATGGGACGAGTAATTACGACAGCCAGGCGAATGAGAATACTGCCAAGAATCTCAAGGGGCACCTGCTGCTGGCCCACGGGACGTTCGACGACAACGTGCCGCCGAATAACACGCTGCTGCTGGTCGATGCGCTGATCAAGGCGAACAAGGATTTTGACTTGCTGATGATTCCGAATGCAGCTCATGGATACGGCGTCGCTACGCAGTACATGACACGGCGGCGGTGGGATTATTTTGTTCACTATCTCGCCAAGGCGACTCCGCCGGAGGAGTACGAGATGCAGCCTTATTCGCGCGTGCTTGCGGCGATGGGGCCGGGTGATCAGGAGAGCGAAGCGGAGGAGGCTGTCGATCTCTGGCAGTAGGCTTGTGTCTATCGAAAATGGGGATGGCCCGGCGGATAGTCTGCCGGGCCATTGTGTTTTCCTGTGGAGTTACTCGACGATCTTGCCGTCGGCTGGCGTCGCGGCCCTGGGTCCGCCCGCGGCGCTGGTCACGGCCCATCCGTTCGTCGTGTTGGTGAGCGTAGCCGAGCCGGTTTGTCCGGAGGCGAGGTTCGCCTGAACGCTTGGGAAAGCTGTCTGCGTTTCGGGTGCGGTGGCCCAGCCCGGGGCGTCGGTGAAGCCGTAGTGATAGCTGACCTGGGTCGTCGCTCCCGGCTGGTCGGTGGTTGGTGTGGCCGAGTCGATCGAGGAGACTGTGCGGTGGCCGTAGCAGAAGTTTCCGTAGCCCGGCTGGTTCGGGTCCGCCGTCCAGGATGAGCGGCCCTTGTCGGAGAGGTCGTAGTTGGTCACCTGCTTCGAGAGCACAAGAAGCTTCTTCTTTTCATCCGTGGTTCTGACGAGCAGGCCCTGATCGACCAGCGCATCATAGGGAGCGGTCTTGGTCGTGTCGGACGTATCTTCCTGCGCCGGCAACTTCTTTTCCTCCGACCACAGGCAGGCCGGGTGCGACGAGTAATACGTGTTCAACGCACTCTTGTAGTTGATCGTGTTATCCGCGGTCTTCTTACAGCCTGCGGCACCCATGAGCGCTGCGCCGCAAACCAGCGCTACGCGAACCGAACCTGAAACCTTTGAACTCTTCATCTGGCCCATCACCTCTGTGTCGGTGAGATGCGCCGAGCGGGAAAACCGTCGTCCAACATTCGGGAAACAAACGCTTTACAGCCATCCCTTGGCGCGGGCGATCCGCGCCGCGTCTACCCGGTTCGAGGCTCCGAGTTTCGCAATGGCCTCGGAGAGGTAGTTGCGCACCGTGCCCTCGGACAGGCGCAGCTCCCCGGCTATCTCGGCCGTGGCCCGACCGTCTCCGGCACGCTGGAGGATCTGCCTCTCGCGATCCGTGAGCGGGTCCGCCTCCGAACTCCAGGCTTCGGTTGCCAGGGCGGGATCGACGACGCGCAGGCCGAGATGTACGCGTCGCACGGCATCCGCCAGTTCCGCCGCGGGGCGGTCCTTCAAGAGGTAACCTCGCGCACCTGCGTCGAGTGCCCGGCGCAGGTAGCCGGGCCTGGCGAAGGTCGTAAGGATTACCGTTTTTACTGCAGGATGCGATGTCCGGATCTGCGCCGCGACTTCGAGCCCCGTCATCTTCGGCATCTCGATATCGGTCACGAGCACGTCGGGCTTCAGCTTGAAGACAGCGTCCAACGCCGCCTTGCCATCGGCCGCGCACGCCACTACCTTGATGTCCGCCTCGAGCTCCAGCAGGGCGGCTAGGGCACCGAGCACCATCCCCTGATCCTCCGCGACGACGACCCGGATCATCGCGCCGCCTCAACAATGGGCAGCCGGATCATCAGACGAGTGCCTTTCCCGCTCTCGAGCAGGAACACGCCGCCAAGGGCGTCCACACGCTCCCGCATTCCGCGCAAGCCGTTCCCTTCGCGTTCGACCTTGTGCGTGCCATCGTCTTCTACCTTCAGCGCATGAAAGCCGCCTTCGGTGGCGAGGCTTACGCGGCAGACCGAAGCCTCCGCGTGGCGCACGATGTTCGTCACCGCCTCCCGCACCGCGAGCGACAACACGGTCTCCTGCGTGACCGTCATTTCCTTTGCGGCCTTTGCCTCGCAGCGCAGGGCAACGCCTGCCGCATCGAGCGTCCGCCTTGCGAGTTCGAGTTCGGCAGCGAGACCCTGCGACCGGTATCCGCCGATGGCCTCGCGGACCTCTTTCAGCGCAGTACGCCCTGTCGCTTCGACGTCGCCGATCTCGCGCATGGCTCTTGCAACATCCTGCGATGGCCCATCTTTCAGGAGCCTGCCAGCGAGCTCGGCTTTGAGCACCACAACCGAGAGCGTATGCCCGAGCACGTCGTGCAGATCGCGGGCGATGCGCTCGCGCTCGGCCATCGCGGCAAGTTGCTCGATCTCCTCGTGGGCCATGCGCAGCTTTGCGTCGGCCCGTTTCTGTTGCCCGACGAATGAGTTCGAGACGCCGATGACAGCAATGAAACCAATCGTCGACCCGATACTCAGCCAGTTGAGGTGAAAGTAGATTCCCTCGGCGATCACGAGGCCTGACTGCCCGATCAGGAGAGCCGCTACGAGCGGCATCGAACTGATGCACATGGGCAGGATCGCGGCAGTGTAGACAAAGAAGCTCGACGCGCCTCCATTGATTGGATAGGCGATGAGTCCAAGGATCGTGAAACCGGGCACCCAGTAGAGGCTTGTCCGCGTCGTCACGGCCTGCATGCACCCGACATACACGCCGAGAAACACCAGGTACAGGACGATATTTTCGATCCAGTACGTGCGGTTGTGGTTCATGACGGGATCGATAAAGAAGAAGATGGAGTAAGCCAGCCAGATGTAGTCGCGCTTGCTCTGCGGTCCCTCGCCAAGGGACTTCACCGAATTCCGCGTCCGATCCTCGATCTGATACATCGCATCTCCCACATGCCGTTGGGCCGGCCCGGTTCTCCGTGCAAGCAGTGTACGCGGGCCGGATCCGTCATGCATTCTGCTGGGCGCGGCTGAACACCACCCAGCTTGCGCCGAGCATCACCATGGTGAAGCCTGCCAGCCCAGCCCAGTGGCTGGTCATCGAGGCCGCATCCTCATATCCGAAGACATGCAACATCAGCTGTGACAGATGATAGGTCGGCAGAACCGGGGCAACGCTCTGGAGCCACTTCGGCAGCATGTGGATGGGGATCCAAAGACCGCTCATGAACGACATCGGCAGATAGACAAGGTTGACGACGCCTGTGGCCGCGTTCGCTGGAACCACGAGTGCAAGCAGAAGGCCCATGCTCGCGAAGGTCACGGAACCGACCGCGGTAAGACCCATCATGCGCACGAATTCACTTAGCGTGAGCGAGACGCCGCCGAGCGTCAGGCCTATGACGACCAAGATCGAAACGATGATCAGCCCGAAACCAACCGCCGAGGCGCACTTGGCGAAGAGGTACGCGGCGGGAGGCATGGGACTCGCCCGCTTGACCTCGAGCCAGCCCGCCGCGCGCTCGCTGGCGAGGCCGACGCCGATGCCGAAGAGCGCCGCGCCCACCAGTCCGAAGACCGAATAGCCGCCGAGCATGTACTTCGCGATATGAACACCTTCGTTGTAGGCATGCTTGTTGGCTACGCCGAAGAGGAGGTAGAACATCACGGGAAACCCGATCATCGCTGCTGAAAACGAACGTGTCCTGTAGAGCTTCAGAAACTCGTACTTCGTCTCCTTGACGAAGATCCTGCCAACCGGAGCCTGCATCGTGATCACCGAACCGCTCATAACCGCCTCCTGAACCGTCTGTTCCGTTGTCATCCGCTGACTAGCCCTTGGTGATTTCGAGGAACGCATCCTCGAGCGCGGGGCTCGTGATCTCGAGATTCGCCAGCCCCTCGTCCCGCCGGAGCATCTCGCGTACCACCGCTTCGGCACGGACGGATGTCACCGTGACCACGTCGCCCTGCCGGGCCACGGCCGTCACCGAGTCCAGCGACCACAGCGTCTCGTCGCTCAACCCGGTGTGGCAGCGGATCTTTCTGCCGAGCGCGCCCGAGGCCTGCGACTTGATCTCCGCCGGCGTTCCCTCCGAGACCACGCGGCCCTTGTTCAGCACCACGACCCGATGCGCGAGCGCGTCCGCCTCTTCGAGGTAGTGCGTCGTCAGCAGCACGGTCTTGCCGCGCGCCGCGAGCGCCCGGATCTGCGCCCATAGGCCGCGCCGCGCCTCGATGTCCATGCCGACCGTCGGCTCGTCGAGAAAGATCAGGTCCGGATCTCCCGCGACCGCGAGTCCGAAGAGCACCCTCTGCTTCTGTCCCCCACTCAGCGCTCCGAACTGCCGGTCCTCGATGCCCTCGAGCCCGGCGATCCGCACGATCTCGGCGACCGGAAGAGGCTGAGGGTAGTAGCTCCGAAAGAGGTCGATGTGCTCCTTGACCTTGATCGCTTCGGGAATTCTCGCGACCTGAAGCATCGCCCCGATCCGCGCCCGCGCGGACGCATTTCGCGGATCCTGCCCGAAGACCCTGGCCGTGCCCGAGGTGGGCGCGATCAGCCCGAGCAGGCAGCGGATGGACGTCGACTTCCCCGCGCCGTTCGGCCCGAGCAGCGCAAGCACCTCCCCCGGACGGAGCGAGAGCGAGATCCCGTCGAGCGCGGTCATCGCGCCATACCGTTTCGTGACTCCAGTAAGCGCCGCTACCGCGGGGCGGGGGCTGCTCTCCACCGTCCGTGCTGCCGTATCCACCGAATCCATCGTTTGCACCGCCTGAACGCTCGCCATCGCTCGCTCTCCCTTGTCCTGCATCGCTGCTGACAGAACAATCCTGCGGCCAGCGAGCTACGGAAAACAGTGCGATCCATCAGGGTTGTAAGGTGACACATGTCACCCGGCCCACAGTGAACCAAGCGTGTCCCGGTTACCACTAAAACGTTATAGACAGAGGCTCTCTCACGGGCCTACACTTCTGCTCTCACATCGCACAGGGCTTTGGCGATGTGAAAGCGGCAGTTTCGATGCATCATATTTTGGCAGGTGACCCATGCTTCCCTTCGATCAACGCACCTGGGCTCCTCAACTCGCCATGGCCGTCATCGCCATCACGTTGCTGGGCGAGGTCATCGCGATTCAGATCCTGCGTTCGTACGGCCCACTCGACACTGCCGAGATCACCGCACTCGTCCTCATTCTTATCGCCGTTGTTCCACCGAACATTCACATCATCCGCAGAAAGTCCCACCCCCACTTGCCACTGCAAAAGACCAACACTATCCGCTAGTTGCGGCCCGTTCTACATAAATTCCACGCCGTACTGCACCGGAATCTGCGTAAACGCGATCCGCGTGGGAGCCGACTCGCGTGCAGGAAGCATCCCCGCGAAGTGAACTGTCGTGTGGCCGAACTTCAGGTTGAGTTTATCCATCGTCGACGACAAGTTCCCCCGGTTATCCGGGTCTCCGAACAGTCCCGCCTGAAACTCACTTTCTGGAACGAGGTCCCGCAGCGTCACCCCGACGAAGAACGGCTTCTGACACTGCGGGCCGACCGGTCTCTGCGCCCATAGCTTTCGCAGCACGTCGAGAAGCGAGAGCGTGTCCTGGCAGTCGGCGAAGCGCGCCTCCATCGCCCATCCCGAGTGCTTGATGCCGCTCGTATGCTGCTTCGTCTTTCCAAGCGCGGCTGCTTCTTCACGGGTGAGCGCGAACTTGATCGTCACGGCCATCGAGCCTGTGTAGAACTTCTCCATGCGGAGCCGCATCGCCGCCTTATGCAGGAGCTTGTGCGCGACCGCCCATGAGCCTTCCTGAGATCGATGCTCGGGCCCAAGCACATGCGAGTGGCCGAGCGATTTCTGCACCTCGGGGGCGACTGGTGCGCCGTCGTCTCCCGTGTCGGCACCCCGCAGCCAGTGGTAGAGGCGATCTCCCCAGACGGAGTCCCACAGGCGATGCATGCCCTGCCGGTCGAGGGCGAGCAGGTCCGGCATCGTGCGGATCCCCTTTGCGTTCAGCCGGACTTCGGTTTTGGCTCCGACACCTGGGAGATCGCGCAACTCGAGATGCGCGATGGCGCGCGGCAACTGCGACGGCAGAAGGCCGATGAGACCGTCGGGCTTCTGCATGTCGCTGGCGATCTTCGCCAGGTAGCGATTCGGGGCCATGCCGATCGAGCAGCGCAGCGTCTCGCCCACGTCGTCCTTGATGGCCTGCTTGATCTCAAGCGCGATCTTTCGAGCTCTGGGTGGCTCCTGCTCGCGACCGATGAGCTGGCAGACCATCTCGTCGATCGAGGGCGTGTGGGCTACCGGGCAGCAACGCTCGACCGCCGCGGCGATCCGGTGGGAGAACTTTGCGTACTCGGTGTGGGAACCCGCCACGAGGATGATGTCGGGGCAGATCTCCTTGGCCTTGCCGACCTGCGTCCCGGTTTTGATGCCGAGCGCCTTGGCCTCGTAGCTGGCGGCGATGCACATGGTGGTGTCGGCCATGGTGGGGACGACGGCGAGAGGACGGTTGCGCCACTCGGGGTGTAATTGCTGCTCGACGGAGGCGAAGAAGCTGTTGAGGTCGATGTGGAGGAAGGAGAAGCGGTCGGCCTGACCAAGACGAAAGCCATCTCGATACTCGGGAATCTCGAGTTCGCCGGGCATACGGACCTCCGCCCCTAGTGTAGCGCTCTTCGCCTTTCGTTTGCCTGACCGCTACTGAACTTTGCAGGCGAAGCTTGCCACGACGCTCGGGTCTCCCTTGCCGTCGTAGACGCCGCTGGCCGGGTAGGGGCAAAGAGGACGCGAGATGGACGCGGTTTTACCCGCGTACTTTGTCGCCACGATCGGTCCCGGAGCTGTTCCCTTCTCGACCCAGGCTTCGAGCGCGTCGAGCGCACCCGACCCGGCTCCATTCCCCGCTGGAAGCATCAACTGTCCGAAGGCGTTCGGGCCGACGCCGCCGGCGCAGTGCTCCATTCCGGGGACCATGTAGAGCCGCGCCGACGCGTCTTCTGTTTCCGCACCGATGGTCTCGCGCACGCTCTTCCAGTAGTTAACGGTGTTCCACGGGGAGATGGCTGCGTCGTTCCAGCCGTGGTAGAGAATCAGCTTGCCATGCGCGAGAAAGGGCTTGAGGTCCGGGTCGATCGCGTCCATCTCATGGCCGGTGGCTTCGCGGGCCATTGGCAGGGCGGTGGCGGGATCCGCGTCCAGCAGCGACCACCTGGTATCGCTCGTGACCATGTAGCGGAAGTAGTTTTCCGCGTAGTGCGGGCCGGAAGCGCCGTCCGGGCCGGGTCCGAGGACCCACGATGCCCAACCGGGATTCTCGCCACCGGGTACAAAGCCCGGGAACATCGGCTTGCCATCCTTGCCCACGCCTCCGCGATAGAGCTTCTTCAGTACGGCGACCTGCGGAGCGGTCAGACAGGTCAACGAGTCTTCGCCCTTGCAGAGCAGAACCTCGGGATCGAAGTGGCACTTGGCCGGCTCGCTCACGATGCCATCCTTTACGCCATCGAGGTTGTCGCAGGCGTCGAGCGCCGCCTTCGTGATCGCCGGAATCTTCATCGACGAGATGTACGCCGCCGGGTTGAGGAGCATCGTCTGGCCGGCATCGATGCCCGAGCTGAGCATCATGGTCCAGTTGTTCGCGGGGGCACCGGCGAGAATGCCGTCGAAGTCGTCCGGGAAGCGCTGCGCCTCCATGAGGGCCTCGCGGCCGCCATTCGAGCAGCCGTCGAAGTAGGAGTGGCCTGCGGGCTTGCCGTACATGGCGGCGACGATCTTCTTCGCCGCGACGGTCGTCAGGTGAAGGCCTCGATAGCCGTAGTCGACGACCTTCTCGCGATGCTTGTAGGCCCAGCTCGCGTCTTCCGCACCGGCTTCATGGCCGGTGTCGGTGCTCGCGGTGGCGTAGCCCTGCTTCAGCCCGGCGGCCATCTCGTCGTAGTTGATGGTCCCGGCGAACCCGCCGTTGCCGCCTATGAGGAGCCTCTGGCCCCAGGCGGCCACCGGCATCCACACCTCGAACTTGATGTTCGAGTCCGGCGTGGGCCGCAGTACGCCGGCGACGCGGCAGAAGGCCGGCAGGCCGGTGGCCGGAGTGCCGTAGGAGCTTCCGTACGGGAGCTTCACCGTGCCCGTCGTGATGACCTCGGCGACGTTGATCGTCATGCCGTCTTCGTGCAGCCCTTTCACCGCCGCGCAGTCGGCGAAGGCGGGGCGGACCATCCCAAAGGCAAACATCAGAACGAGGCAGAACGAGAGTCGGCGCATGGCGCAGAGTGTAGCATCCTGGCATCTCTCCCCTATCATCGAGAGGCATGCCAAATCTCGAAAAGCTCGCCACCCTCACGACCGAGTCCCGTAACCCCGCCTCCGAACACATCGACGAGCTGCCCACTCTCGCGCTGCTCACAGTCATCAACGACGAAGACGCGAAGGTCGCCGCAGCCGTCCAGGCTGAGCTGCCGGTCATCGCGCGGGCCGTCGACGCCATCGCCGAACGCTTCCTCAAGGGCGGGCGTCTCTTCTACATCGGAGCAGGGACCAGCGGGCGACTCGGCGTGCTCGACGCGAGCGAGTGCCCTCCGACATTTTCCGTACCCGCCGAGCTTGTGCAAGGGCTTATCGCCGGCGGAGATCGCGCCTTGCGTCTGTCATCCGAGCACTCCGAAGACTCGCCCGAAGAGGGCGCTGCCGATCTGGCCGCCGCAAGCTTTACCGCCGGAGATACGCTCGTGGGGGTTGCCGCCTCCGGACGTACCCCCTACGTGCTTGGCGCGCTCGCCCACGCGCGCGCGCTTGGAGCCCTCACCATTGCCCTGGCCTGCGTTGCCAACTCCGAACTCTCGGCCTCTGCAGACCTCACGATCGCTCCTGTTACCGGCCCCGAGGTCTTGACCGGGAGCACGCGTATGAAGGCCGGTACCGCGACGAAGCTCGTCCTCAACATGCTCTCGACGGGGGTCATGATCCGCACCGGAGCCGTCTACGGAAACCTGATGGTGAACGTGAAGCCGACGAACGCCAAGCTGGTCGACCGGGCCCAGCGCATCATCATGGCCGCCACCCACTGCGATCAGCCCACCGCCGCCTCCCTGCTCGAAGCCTCCGGCCAATCCGTCAAGACCGCCATTGTGATGCGGAAGCTTCAGCTCGACCGCCCGGCAGCCGAAGCCCGGCTATCCGGGGCCAACGGGATCCTCCGCGACGCTCTGCATTCCTAGAGGTCAAACCGATGCCAAAACGAAGTGCGGGCCTCCTCCTCTACCGCCGCACGCAGGGCTTCCCCGAGGTCCTGCTCGTGCATCCCGGCGGACCGTTCTGGGCGAAGAAGGATAAGGGCGCGTGGACAATCCCCAAGGGTGAGTACCCCGACGATGAGGCGCCTCTTGCCGCCGCCATCCGAGAGTTCACAGAAGAGACCGGCTTTCCCGTTCAGGAGCCCTTTTTACCTCTGGGGACTATCAAGCAGGCGGGCGGAAAACTCGTCTCGGCGTGGGCCTTCGAGGGCGACTGCGACCCAGCCAGGCTGGTCAGCAACACCTTCGCCATGGAATGGCCGCCGCGCTCCGGTCGCATGATCGAGACGCCCGAGGTCGACCGTGCGAGGTGGTTCTCGCTCGCCGAAGCAGCCGAGTCCATCCTGCCCAGTCAGTCGCCTCTGCTGGACAAACTCGCCCATTCCCTCCGGCAGTCCTGAGGCCAATCCGTAAACGCGAAGGCGCTATCATCAAACATGGCAACCCCGACCGCCACCGGCCCTACCCCCACCCTCACCGACGAGCAGTTCCGTCTTATCTCCCGCGCACTCGCCGACCCCACGCGCCACGAGATTCTCAACACCATCGGCCAGTGCCCCGGCTCGACCCCGTGCAGCACCATCCGGCCCGAGTTTCCGCTGAGCGCCGCGACGCTCTCGCACCACATGAAGGAGTTAGAAACGGCCGGCCTCGTCGATTCGCGCAAGGAAGGTAAGTTCGTCAGCTATACGCTCCGGCGGGATACGTTGCAGGCCTACATTCAGCGGCTGGCGCAAATCTAAGAGAATCGGCTTCCCTCAAGCGTACAGGTTGAGGCTTATCCCGGGGTCGCGGAGATATGAGTGCCTTATGAAGGTTTTCAGAGGTGGCCACCGCCGGACGCCGCGTTGATCGAACGCACGTTGGAGGATGATCTGTCTTCGAAACGAGACGAGATCGCTCTCGCGACCGAACAATCAAGCCCAGATCGAGAGTGATTCGGCAGACGAATCGTCAGCCGTTCTCTTTCGCTTACCGGGCTGCGCTGAAGAACCGGCGGGGGAACCCGTTCCACCTGTGTCCGTGCCCTGCCCGGAGGGCTCTCCGTCGTTCTGACCGACAGCGAGACTCCCGAAACTAAGTGACTCGCTGCCTGCGCCCGTGGCCGCCCGCAAGAGTTTCCTGCGCGCCTCAGCGGCTCTTTTTGCCTCCGCTGCCTTCATCGCAGCCTCGGCGGCATGGAGGCCAGAGACACTTAAATCGACAGGTATCCGATGGGCATGCATATTTCCCTCCTTGGAAAGATCATCCCTCGTCGTGCGTTGGTGCAATTCGAATGCCACGTCTAAGCCCAGTCCATGAGAGGTGCCAGCCCGGGATGCCTGGCCTTCACTCCGCCCGAAGCACTGTCTGCGGATCAACGCGGGACGCCCGCCGCGCGGGTAGCCAGCAGGCAGCCAACGCGACCAGGCAGAGGAAGATCGGCACGCTCACAAACGTCGCCGGATCGTTCGCACGCACCCCGTAGAGGACGCTCGTGAACAGACGTGACAGCGCGAGCGATGCCGGCACGCCGATCCCCACGGCGACCAGCGTGAGCAGCATGCCTTTGCGTACGAAGAGCCGCCGTACCGAGCTGATCTGCGCGCCGAGCGCCATACGAATGCCGATCTCCCGGGTTCTCTGGCTCACTGAATAGCTCATCGCGCCATACAGACCAACTGAGGCGAGCGTCAGGCCGATGAAGCCGAAGATGCCGAAGAGCATGGCTGCGAGGCGAGGCAGGAAGAGTGCGTCGCGAAGATGCTCCTGCATGGTCTGCACGTTGAAGACGGCGATCCCCGTGTCGAGCGCCCTTACCTGGTTTCGGACAATGCCAACAATCGCCGCGGGGTCAGCGGTCGAGCGCACCATGACGGTATAGCTCGACGCGGGATCCTTCAGCACGGCCTGCTCGAGCGAACGGAAGAGCACGGGGCGCGCCTGTTCACCGAGCGTACGGGACTTGATATCGCCCACGACCCCGATCACCTGGTACACCGCGTCCCCATCGACAACGTTCTGACCGATGGGGTTCTCGGTGCCGAAGATCTTCTTTACGAAGGTCTGGTTCACGAGGGCCACCTTCGGTCCCGTCGGCGACTCATTCGCGAGGTCCCTGCCCGAGATCCGTGGGATGCCGAGCGCCTCGAAGTAGCCTGGCGTCGCCATGTACATCTCGACACTCGGATCCTGGTCGGAGGGCTTCGATGCAAGCCCCTTTGGCTTCACCTGGGCATGAAAGCCGTCGCTGCGATTTCCGCCGTTGAGAGGCACGCTATCCGTGACAACAGCGGAGATGACGCCGGGTTGGGAGGCGATGTTTTCCCGGAGACGCATCAGGAACTGCACGGTACGCTCGACCGTGTACCCGTTGGCGCTCGGATCGACCTGCGCGCTCACGATGCCGTTCGAGCGGAAGCCGATGTCGATGTTTGCCGCCTGCTGCAGGCTGCGAAGGAAGATTCCGGTGGCGGTGAGGAGGACGAGGCACATCGCAATCTGGCCGACGATGAGCGCATCGCGTGTCGTGATCCTGCGTCCCGGCCGGGCGAGGATGTCTTCCCCTTTCAACGCGTTCGCGAGGCGCGGACGAAGCGCCGCCAGCGCTGGTGCGACGCCGAAGAGAATACCCGCTCCGACACTCAGAACGAAGACATAGGCCAGCACCTGCCAGTCGATGCTCAAGGTCAGGTTGAGGGGGACGGGTGCGGGAAAGTGGAATGCGGCGAGCCCGCGCGTGGCCCATGCCGAGAGAAGCGTCCCCACAAGGCCTCCGCCGAGCGCCAGAATCACGGACTCCATCACCATCTGGCGGATGATCCTCATCCTCGTCGCGCCCAGGGCAACACGGACAGCCATTTCGCGCTGACGGCTCGCGGCGCGCGCCAGCATCAGGTTGGCCACGTTGGCACAGGCGATCGCAAGAAGAAGAAGGACCACAACGGAGAGCGACGCGAGGAACGCGAGGACAGCCGCCTTATCCCGCTTGGGCAGCGATCCTGCGCGATCCGAGAGAAAGCCGTTCCCCTTATCGGTTGCGGGATACGCGATCGCAAGACGTTTCGCCAGCGTAGACAGCTCCGCGTCAGCCTGGGCGCTCGTGACACCCGGCTTCAGACGCGCCACGACCGCAAGCCAGTGCATATCGCGAGATGTGATGCCGGACAGATTTGGCACGAGCGAGGTTACATTTCCGAGCGGCACCCAGAACTCGGAATCGAGAATGAGGTCGACGCCTCGGAAGCCAGCGGGCGTCACCCCGACGACCGTGTACGGGTGTCCGGAGAGGTCGATGGACTTGCCGATGACGGACGGGTCGGAGGCGAATCGGCGCTGCCAGAGACGGTGGCTGAGGACGATCACCTGCTGGTTTTCTTCGCTGCCCAGAAAGCCTCGACCTGCCAGCATCGGAAGGCTGAGCACGTCGAAAAAGTTCGCGGAGGCAGCCTGACCCCACACTCGCTCCGGCTCTCCTGCTCCGCCGATGGAGGCCGGCACAAGTTCGTTGTACGCCGACACGCCGCTGAAGGACTTCACCTGGTCGCGCACATCCTCAAACGCCGGCAGCGGGAAGTTGTTGCAGCACTGATCGCCATCATGGAGGGTGTAGAGAGCCCGGAGAGTCGAAGGGTCTCCTACCGGAGCGGGACGAAGCACGAAGCGGCTGACCATCGAGAAGATCGTCGCGTTGGCCGCGATGCCAAGGCTGATCGACAGAATGACGGCGACGGCGAAACCGGGAGAACGGGCGAGCCGCCGGAAGGTGTACGAGAGGTCTTGCCGCAGGATGGACATGGGTTCGCTCCGAGCGGTGGGATACGGCGAGGCGGGCGCGATGGTTCCGTCCATGCCCAAAACTCCTGAATCCTTCGCGCCTTGTTGCAATCAATTAGATAGCTGTCGAAGCATTGAAATGATTGACTTCCACACAGGAGATAGAACCATGAGCAAGCTTACGAATCAGGTCGCGGTCGTCACGGGCGCTTCGAAAGGTATTGGTGCCGGAATCGCCATCGCGCTGGCGGCTGAAGGCGCGTCCGTCGTCGTCAACTACGCCTCCAGCAAGGCCGGCGCCGACAAGGTTGTCGACACCATTACTGCCGCGGGTGGCAAAGCCATCGCGGTGCAGGGCGACGTCTCCAAGCCGGCTGACATTGCCCGGCTCTTCGCCGAGACCAAGAAGGCGTACGGCAAGATCAACATTCTCGTGAACAACGCGGGCATTTATAACATGCTGCCGCTCGAACAGATCACGGAAGAGCATATTGACAGCATCTTCGCGGTCAACGTCCGCGGCCTTCTTCTCACGACCAAGGAAGCGCTGCCGCTCTTTGGACCCGAAGGCGGAAGCGTCATCAATATCGGCTCGGCGGTCAGCTCTCTTAACCCTCCGAACTCCAGCGTTTACACCGCCACCAAGGCTGCTGTCGACTCGATCACCAAGGTTCTGGCAAAAGAACTTGGCGCGCGCAAGATTCGCGTCAACGCGATCAACCCGGGGCTGATCGAGACCGAAGGCGTCACCACCGCGGGCTTCCACGAAGGCGACTTCCGCACATGGGTCGAGACCTCCTCACCACTGGGCCGCATCGGCCAGGTCAGCGACATCTCACCGACTGCCGTATATCTCGCTTCCACGGACTCAGCCTACGTGACCGGCGAATCGCTGCTCGTCTCGGGCGGCTTCCGCTAAGACGCAGCTTCTCCCGCACCCCGCCCATGACGCTATGGACGGGGTGTTCTTTTTTGATTGTCAGAAGAGCCGTCCCGTTCCTGGCATCTCGATTCCGAAGTGCTCGTACGCCAGGCGGGTCGCTACTCTCCCGCGCGGAGTGCGATCGAGGAAGCCGATCTGAATAAGGAAGGGCTCGTAGACCTCTTCGAGCGCCTCCTGCTCCTCGGCCAGCGCGGCGGCCAGAGTATTCAATCCGACCGGGCCGCCGTCGTACTTTTCGATGATCGTCCGCAGGAGACGCCGGTCCAGTTCGTCGAATCCATGGGCGTCGACTTCGAGCATGGAGAGCGCGGCCATCGCAACCTTCCGGTTGATCTCTCCGTTCGCTCGAACCTGGGCGTAGTCGCGCACGCGCCGCAGAAGGCGGTTCGCTATTCTCGGAGTTCCTCGCGACCGCATGGCGATCTCCGCCGCGCCGTCGTGATCGATCGGAACGCCAATCACCTCGGCCGATCTTTCGACGACGAAGCGCAGCTCATCTTCGGTGTAGAACTCCAGCCGCAGGAGAATGCCGAAGCGACTTCGAAGGGGTGAGCTTAGGAGGCCGGGACGAGTCGTCGCCGCGACGAAGGTGAACGGCTTGATCTCCATCACATGCGTTCGCGCCGAAGGGCCGGTGCCGATCATGATGTCGAGCGTGTAATCCTCGAGCGCCGTGTAGAGCTTCTCTTCGAGCACAGCCTGCAGACGGTGAATCTCGTCGAGGAAGAGAACCTGTCGCTCGCGCAGGTTGGTCAGGATCGCCGTCAGATCCCCCTGAATCTGCAAGGCGGGTCCGCTGGTCTGCTGGTAGCCGACGCCAAGCTCGTTGGCGATGATGGTCGCGAGCGTTGTCTTGCCAAGCCCGGGAGGGCCAAAGAGGAGCACGTGATCGAGCGCCTCGCCGCGATTCTTCGCCGCCTCGAGCGCGATCGCAAGCTGCTCCTTCGCCTTCTCCTGACCGATAAACTCCATCAGCCGGGTAGGCCGAAGCTTCAGCTCGAACGCCGCATCATCCTCACCGCGCCGAGCCGAAACCAGCCGATCGCCGTCGTCACTCATCGTCGAACCCCAAAAGGCGATGGTAAGGCGAAACCCACCCCGAAGCAAACCACCCAAAAACCGATCAGACCGTCAGGACTTCCTTCTCTTTCGCCTTGAACATATCCTCGAGCACCTTGATCTGGGCGTCGGTTAACTGCTGAATCTCCTCGTTCGCCCGCTTCTCGTCGTCGGCCGAGATCAGCTTGTCTTTCATGGCCTTCTTCACGGCCTCATTGCCATCACGCCTGATGTTGCGCATCGACGTCTTGTGCCCTTCGAGCACACCGGCGAGATGCTTGACCGCCTCCTTGCGCCGCTCCTCGGTCATGGGCGGAATGGGCACACGGATGACGCGTCCATCGTGCATCGGGTTGAAGCCCTGCCCGCTGGTTCGAATGGCCTTTTCGATCGCCCCCACAAGCGACTGCTCCCACGGCTGAACCAGGATCAACTGTGCCTCCGGCGTCGTCACCTGCGCGACCTGCGAGATCTGCGTATCCGTCCCGTAGTAATCGACCTTCACCTGGTCGAGCATGTGCACGCTCGCGCGGCCCGTGCGCGTCGAGACCAGGTTGCCCCGGAAGTCCTCGATCGTCTTTTCCATCCGAGCCTTAAGCTGCTGCTGCAAATCCTTCAACGCCACAATACTTGCCATCGCCGATGCCATAGAGGTTCTCCGTAAAACGCCGTTCTTATCTTAGAGGAAGATGCCCCGTTGCGGCACTCCGCCGAACCGCCAGGCTGGCTGGATTCGATTGACAAGGCATACAAGGCCTTCTAGCCTTGGCCCATGGAGATCCACCTGACGCCGGAGATCGAAGCGCGCATCACGCGTATCGCCGAATTTCGAGGGACCACGGCGGAGCAATTTGTGTTGGACGCCGTGCTCACCGCCGCGGAAGAGGATCAACGGGTACTCGAAGGGGTTCAGCGCGGCCTTACCCAGTCGGCGCGGGGTGAGTTCATCGAACAGGACGAGATGGATCGCCGCTTTCAGAAGATGATGCATTCCTGACGTGCGACTTCGGTGAACACCTGAGGCCGCAGAGAATCTCGAAGCCATTCATCTCTATCTTGCAGAGCACCTTTCCTCCGTTGCCGACGAGACTGTCGATAGGCTTTATCGGGCGATTCTGAGTCTGCAGGAGTTTCCTTATCGTGGCCGTCTCGGACGACTTCCCGGAACACGGGAGTGCGTGATTCACGGCCTTCCGTATCTCGTTCTCTATCAGATCGCGGGCGAAACCATCGAAGTCCTTTACATCGATCACGGCGCTCAGGAGCCGCGATCACAGAAGCCGCAGTAGGTGCGTTCTTGAAAAGAAAGGATCGCCACGCGAGACGGACGCGGCGATCCCTATTGCAACGTTATCTACTTCGTCTGCAGTTCCAAGACATGAATCGAGTAGGCCGGCAGCGTGTAGGTGAACTTCTCCCCAGCCTTCTTGAACTCCGTCTCGACTGGCACGATCTTCGTTGGCTCCCACAACGTGTTTGTCTCGCCAAGCGTCTTCCCGCTGAGCGTGATCAGCTTTGCCGTCGACGCGACTTTGCCTGCACCGGTCAGGTTGATGGTCATCGTCTGCGGCTCCGAGCTTCCATTGACGAGCTTCAGATGAATCACGCCGGTCTGCGAACTCCGCGTGGCCGAGTAGTGGAAACGGGTGGGAGCGCCCTCCGCCGTTCCCGCCAGGATCTCATCGCCCAGATACTCGTTGAACAGCACCTGCGCGTAATAGCTCGGAGATCCATAGCTCGAGAGTGAGTCGTACCCGATCAGGTCGCTCTCCCACTGCATTCCGCCCGCGTTTACGTTCACCAGAAGCGGAGCGTACGAGGCCATCACGATCAGGTCGCTGTTCCGCTCCATCGACGTCATGAACGCGGCATCGCCAAGCGCGGCGCCCATGTTCGGTGTCGGTCCGCCCTCACGGGTGGCCCACTCGCCGACGAAGATTTTCGGGCCGGTGCGGTCCATCGTGTCGTAGTGCTTGTCCATCGCGTAGAACTCTTCGGCGGTCTTATAGTAATGGTCGTCGATGACGTCCGGCTTGATACCCTTCACGGTCGTCGTCGCGATGATCTGCAGGTCGGGATACTTGGCCTTGATGGCCTTGTAGTACTGAGCGTACCGGCCGTCGTAGCTTCCAGACTTGTCGAACCAGTCCTCGTTCCCCACCTCGACATAGCTCAGGTGAAACGGCTCGGGATGCCCGTCCTTGGCGCGTTGCGCTCCCCACTTGGTGCTTGTGCTTCCCGTCACGTACTCGATCTCTTCAAGCGCGTCCTGCACGTAGGGGTCGAGGTCCGGGCCGGGGTTCACGTGCTCCTGCATCATCGAATAGCCGCCGTAGACCGCGAGCAGAGGCTGCATGTGCAGGTCCTCGCACCACAGGAGAAACTCGAGCAGGCCCATGCCGTCGGTCGAGTGGTAACGCCAGGGGCTGGGGTGGGTCGGCCGGTCGACCAGAGGTCCGATCGTCTTCTTCCACTCGAAGCGCTCGTTGATGTGGTCGCCTTCGAGATAGTTGCCGCCCGGGAAACGCAGGAACCGCGGGTTCATCGCGGCCAGCTTCTCCGAGAGGTCGATACGGTTTCCGTTCACGCGATCCTTGTAGGTCGGGGGAAAGAGCGAGACGAGGCTGAACCAGACCTTGCCCGGGTTCTCGACCGAGAGAATCAGCTGGTTCTGCTGCGAGGCAGGTGCGGTGCCTGAGACCAGCTCAAACTGGTACTCCTTCCACTCGGTCGTCAGCGGCGTCGAGACGCCCTCCGTCGTGATCTCCTGGCCGGAGTTGTTGTTGATCAGGCGTATCCGCACCGGGCCGACGGAAGTTGAATCCGCTTTCGCCCAGAACGAGCCCTTGTAGCGCTCCTTTGGCCGAATCGGGATTCCCCAATACCCATTGTTGACGACTCCGGCCCAATCCTTCGCCGACGCCTTCGTCACGGTCAGCGCGAGGCTGCGAGTCAGCGCGGCGCTCGGGCCCTCCTTGTGGTCTATCTCCATCGAGGCTTCCGCCGCTCCATTGGGATGAAGGAACCACCGCGTCACGCCGAAGCGGTCCATGAACACGCGGTTGCTCACCAGTTCCCCATAGAGGCCGCCGTCGTAGGAGTAGTTGATCTCCTCGGTCATGAGGCCGTAGAGCTTCGGGCTGACCTTCGCCTTCACGGTCTTCGTATCGATCGTCAGCGTGGCCGGCTCCTGCGCCACCGCATACCGAACCGCAGGAACCGCGGCCACAACCGCCAGCGTGCAGAAGCAAATTCTTTTCAAGCCAACACGGAACATGGATCTCAACCTCAACCTTGAAATGCAGAACTCTGGAATTTGGGTAAACGTATTCCGGAGACATCATACAGATCGAAGGCCGCATCGCAACAGGCTGCCTCTTCTTTTCTCTTCGTGCCCGGCGCAAAGCCAGATGGCTGCTACTCTGCCCCAGAATCGATCGGTCCTGCGCCAAGCCCGCGCCCCGTTTTCTTCTTCTTCGACGGGTACACCTTCGCGGCAACCGGAGGCGCAAGCACCTCCTCGACGCGCTCCGCCATCGCGCTCCAGAACTTGATGTCCGCCGGTCGAGCCGAAGGAACGCTCTGCCGCATCGCGCAGTACCAGCGCGCCCACTCGAGTTCCTTCGCGCCCTTGTTCTTGAGCGCCGCCTCCACCCGCACGACCTCCGATGGAGCCGCCACTAGGCCCTGCCTCGCGCACGCAGACGATTGCAGGCATCCGCCAGGTCCGCGTCTTTCTTGGCGAAACAGAACCGCAGCAGGTCTTCGCCGCCACCCGGCCGGAAGAACGCCGAACCCGCAACCGAGGCCACTCCTATTTCCCGTAGCAGCGTCCTTGCCTTCTGGGCAGCGGTTGCGCCTTCCACCTGGGAAGCATCGGCCAGGATGTAATAGGCTCCCTGCGGCACGTGCGGTGTTAGACCCGCAGCCATCAGCGCATCGAGAAGCATCGCCCGCTTCCCCACGTGCTCCGTCGCCAGTCCTTCGTAGAACGAGAGCGGCAACTGCTCCACACCGTCCGCCACGCCGTGCTGGAAGGGAGACGGCGCGCAGACATAGGTCAGATCATGGAAGTATCCGATCGATCCAAGCCACTTCGCGTCGGCGATCAGGTACCCGACCCTCCATCCCGTGACGGAAAACGTCTTCGAAAACCCCGACATCAGGATCGTCCGCTCGCGCATAGCCGGGAGCGATGCAGGGCTCACATGCCTGGCCCCTCCATAGAGAAAGTGCTCGTAGATCTCGTCGGTAAACACGAAGAGCCCGAACTCCTCCGCGAGCGCTCCAAGCCCTTCGAGTTCTGCGCGGGTAAATACCTTTCCGGCTGGGTTTGACGGCGTATTCACCACCACCGCACGCGTCCTCGGGGTGATCACGTTCCTCACCGCGGCAAGGTCCAGATGCCAATCCGGCCCGCTCAGGCCCACCGCCACCGGAACCGCGCGAACCGCCTTGATGGTGCTCAGGTGGTAGCCATAAAACGGCTCAAAGACGATAACCTCATCGCCGGGGTTCAGCAGAGCCATGCATGCGGCCTGAAAGCCTCCGGTGACGCCGCTGGTGATGAGCACTTCGCGATCAGGATCGACCTCGATCCCGTGCGTCCGCGCCACCTGCCCCGCGATCGCCGTTCGCAACCGGGCGATCCCATCGAGCCGTGTGTAGATATTGAAGCCATCGCGAATCGCCCGCTGCGCCCCTTCCGCGACGACCTCCGGCACCTCGGTATCGCAGACACCCTGCGCGAGGTTCACCCCATTCACCGCGTCGCAGGCCACACTCATTGCGCGGATCTCCGACTGCAGGACCCTCGGAGCCAACTCACTCAACTTCAACTGCTCTGCAATCGTCGCTTCACTCATCCGACACCTCTGCGCAAAAGAACGCCAGCCAGCCCACCCAGATTCTAATTGTCCGCAGGCTGCTGATCCATGGAGTCTACGAGGAGAACGGCCAACGATGCCTTCCGGCGCTCCAGCTTGAGTCCGAGCTGATCTTTGAGCGACTCCTGAAGGTATGTTTCCCGGTTGTTCTCATCGCGGGGCTCCACTGCAGAATCGGCTCCCCACTCTACAACGAGGTCGAACGTCCCGGTCAAGCCTGTCTGATCCACAATGGGACGGCCAAACCCGCCCATCTCGCCCAGATGAGCGCCAAGGAGCGCAAGCGGCACCCCTCGGCCACCGAGACGAACACGGCTCGCCGCGCCCGGTACCCCGACACTCACCAGTCCACCGCAGACCGCGGGAACCTCAGGTGTCGACCCGTTTCCTGATTCCTGACCCACCGGGGCGACGTTGGAACATTTATCGTCCGCCGCAGGATGAGGGTGGAGTTTCGGGCCGAGTGCTCCCGGCTTGACCAGGACCAGCGCGAGGACCGGTAGTTCCCGTGTTTCCGTATGAACGCGCAGCTTGAAGCGATCGGCAAGCAGAGATTGCACCATCAGACGCATCTGGTTCTTCGTTGGGTTCGGTAGATCCGATTTGGCCTGAATGTCGAAACGTTCCGTGCCTATCCACTTAGGCGCATTGCTTTCAAGGATCTCGACCTGTCCGTCTGTCAGCTTGTAGGCGAAGCGGATGTAGTCCAGCAGGCTGATGTTCTTTGTGAGGAATCGCCCGCCGGTGTCGGCGTACCTGTCGCCAAAACCGAGCGTGAAGTTCACTTCGGGTGAGTCGTCCGACCTGTTGGGCTTGACGGTAGCAACCTCGAAGGAAAGCTTCTTTCCCGCGGCGGTCTGCCAATCAGGCATTTCCATAGAGGAAGGCGTGGCCAATCCTAGCTGCGCCATCGATAGCGGGCTGTCTGCATTTGCGAAGGATGCAAGCGCGAAGGCGGCCAGCGACAAGCTCCAAAATGAATTAGATCGACGCAGCCAGCGAAGACCCATCCGACCACCCCTATTTCAGCCCGGTCGATTGCGCCTGCTCATGGGCGTGGTAGCTGCTCCGCACGAGCGGCCCGGACTCCACGTGCCGGAACCCCATTCCGAGCGCCTCGTGCTTCAGAAATGCGAACTCCTCCGGCGTGTAGTAGCGCGACATCGGCAGGTGATCCCGCGACGGCCTCAGATATTGCCCGACCGTCAGGATATCCACCTTTCGGTCCGCCAGGTCGCGAAAAACCGCAAGCAGCTCGTGCATCTCCTCGCCCATGCCGACGATGATGCCCGTCTTCGTGACGATGGTGTTGCCCTTCTCCGCCGCGATGGCCTTCGCATTCGCCAGGAAGCCGAGGGAGCGCTCGTACCGGCCGCCGCTCTTCGCGACGCGATACAGCCGGGGAACTGTCTCGATATTGTGGTTCAGAATCTCAGGCCGGGCATTCACGACGAGCCGAAGAGCCTCATCGACACCCTGAAAATCAGGTGTCAGCACCTCGACCTGGCACTCCGGGGCCTGCTTGCGAATCTCCTCGATCACGCTGACAAACGCCCGCGCCGCGCCGATGTTGTCGTCGTCGCGGTTCACGCTCGTGATTACTGCGTGCGCAATCCCCAACTGCGCGACCGCATACGCCACGCGTCGCGGTTCGTCATGATCAATCGGCTCCGGACGCCCCTTCGGCACCGCGCAAAAGCCACACCGCCGCGTGCAGAGGTTGCCAAGCATCATGAACGTGGCGGTCTTGTGGTTCCAGCACTCGCCGATGTTGGGGCACTGCGCGCTCTCGCACACCGTATGCAGGTTCAGCTCACGCGCCAGCTTCTTCAGGTTGTGGAACGTCTCTCCCATCGGCGCTCGCGCCTTCAGCCACTCCGGCTTTTTTGCCGGCTTACGCGGGGAGAGATCGATCTGAACGAGTTCGGCGACGGGTGTCATCTGCTGCAATTCTATCTCTTCGCCTGCCGTGCCCGCTCCGCTACGTCGAACGTCTCGATGTGGTCCAGGATCGCCTCGTCGATCGTTGAAAACGACCCGGACCGTTTGAAGGGCGATTCCTCCAGCAGAAGTTCCAGGTACTGGGTCTCCAGCTCCTGCACACGGTCATCCGACACGGGAGACTTGTAAAAGTCCGCGCTCTGCACGCAGAACATCCCGGTCCCAAGATCCTCGAAGCAGCGGTACCGCACCAGAAGATGCGATCCGCTCCGCTTCCAGACATCGAAAGCCCTGTACATATCGGTCATCTTCGACTTCATCGTTCCGTCCCCACAGTCTCCCCGCAATCCAGGTCCTGTCGCTAAGATAATCCCACCACACCAAACCCATGGCCCCGCTCCGCGTCTTCCTCGCCGCCGTCCTTGTCTTCCACGGCATTCTTCATGGCCAAACGCGCCAGATCAGCGCGGATGCGGCTCACCCTGCCGGCGCGCATTCCGGCGTACCTCTCTTCTGCGTCGGGGCGGGTCGTGCCTCCGAGGCGCTCTACCCGGAATGGCAGGCCCAACTCGCCACCCTCCAGCGCGAGATCGGCTTCCACTACCTCCGCTTCCATGGAATCCTCAGCGACGAGATGGGCCTCTATAAGGAAGACCCCAACGGCAACCCCGTCTACGACTTCACCAAGGTCGACAAGGTCTACGACATCCTGCTCGCGCGGCACATCAAGCCCTTCGTCGAACTCACCTTCATGCCCAAGGCGCTAGCCAGCGGGACCCACACCATCTTCTGGTACTCCGCCAACGTTACACCGCCGAAGGACATGCAGAAGTGGCAGGCATTGATCCGCGAACTCACGAAACACTGGATCGCCCGCTACGGTCTACCAGAGGTGCAGAGCTGGTACTTCGAGGTGTGGAACGAGCCCGACTACCCGTCGTTCTTCTTCGGAACCATACAGCAGTACTTCGACCTCTATCGCGCCACCGCGACCACGCTTAAGGAAGTCTGCCCCGCCTGCCGCGTCGGCGGCCCGGCGACCTCCAACCCGAGCGACACGCGCTTCCTCACCTTCCTCAACGCGTCTCATACGCCGATCGATTTCTACTCCACCCACACCTACGGCGTTCTCAAACTCGGCACCGACGCCCAGGGCCGTATCGGCTCCGCGCTCGACCCTTCACCCGACTCCGTCACCCGCCACCTGCGCGCCCTGCGTGAGCAGATCGATCGCTCGGCCAACCCGCAGCTTCCCATCCACCTCACCGAGTGGAGCTCCTCCTACCTGCCCGACGACTTCTTCCACGATCAGTACGGCTCCGCGTCCTTCATCCTCGACCACGTCCGCCGCGGCTCCGCCTACACGGCCTCAATGTCCTACTGGATCTTCACCGACATCTTTGAAGAGCGCGGGCCGCAGACCAAACCCTTCTATGGCGGCTTTGGCCTCTTCAACCTCGAAGGCATTCGCAAGCCGAGCTTTTTCGCCTACAAGTACCTCGCGCAGCTTGGCCCAACCGACCTCGCCACGACCGATCCGGCTAACCAGTCCTGGATCACCATCACCCCAGGTGCGGAACAGCCGTCGGTGCAGGCCCTCTTCTGGGACTACACTCCCATCTCCCCACCCAGCGGCCAGATCGACCAGACCTTCTACAAAAAGGAGATTCCCGCCCCGCCCGTCGCGCCCATCGATCTCACCCTCGAACATCTGGCATCCGGCCTGTACACCGTCACCGTCTACCGGACGGGCTTGGACCACAACGATCCATTCACGGCTTATCTCCGCATGGGTTCCCCGGCTACCCTCACCCCCTCGCAGCGGGACGAACTGCAGACCAAAGCGGCCGGCGCTCCCATCGAGACCCGCGCCATCACGATCAAGGACGGAACCTTCCACCAGCAGTTCCCGATGAACCAGAACGATGTCTACTTCGTCACCCTGACGCCCGCCCGTTAGCTCTGGAATGGTCCCCACTTGCTCAGCAGACTTCCGTTTTCCACCGTGTCATCGAGAACGAGCACCTCGTAGTTCTTCCCGCCGGGATGCACACGAACCACGATATGGCCATGCTGGCTCAGCATCTTGTCGGACAGCCGGGCATCCGCGAGACTTGCGGCCGACACGATTCCGGTCGCGAACACGTCGCGTGGCCCCTCCGACAACACCGGGCTATAGAGTTCGTTCAGGACTGACAACGCCGGGTGCGAAGCATGCCAGGTCTGAATAATCGAGATGCGCGGATGCATATGCCGAATGAACTCCGGCCCGGTTGCGTCGTAGTATCCGTGGTGGTCGAGGGCGCAGACGTTCACCGGCCCCGCAACCTTGGCGACCGCCGTCTCCACGTCCATCCATGGGCTCGCACCGAAGTTCGTATCGCTCGTGAGATCTCCGCCGATGTAGTAGCGGAAGTCCCCATACTCCATCCGTAGCGCGCAGGAGCAGGCATTCTCAGTAGGAAACTCGGACGGCTTCAGCGTAGCGAGCGGAGGAAACATGCCTACGCTGTCGCTTCCATGCCCCGTCCAGACCTTGCCATTCGCAGCGAGAGCCCGGATCGCGACCGACGGGTACTCCGAGGGAGCGTGAGTCAGACGAATCTGGTCCTGAGAGCCGACATCGATCTGCTCAACGATGGTTCCGCGGGCGGAAATCGACCGGCCGAACTTCATATAGTTCAGCATCGAGTCTGCGGTCGAGGGCGCGGGATAGCTGTAGTTCGGAGATCCACGGTCGATCAACCGGCGAATCGGGATCAACTCCGCGACGTCGGAGACGCCAGTAAGGCGATAGTCCCCCGACCTTGCCATCGGGGAGTCGGTCGTAACGTCGCCCATGTGGTCCCCATGAAAGTGAGTCAGGACGAAGTAGTCGAGTTCCTGCCTTGGGGCAGTGCGGAGGTGATGAAGCGCATACCGCCCGATCCACTCACCGGGCCGCCTGGAGTCGTTCGGCCTTGCCGGTCCCAGGGCCTCGGTCGATCCACCGACGGCGCCGGCGTCGATCATCATCGAGGTTCCGTCAGGCAGGATCGCCAGGACCGAATTGCCCCGGCCCGTCGCGATATGGTGAAGATCCAGAGTTCCCTTGCTCCAAGGTTCCATCGGACCCGCTGACTCCCCGGCAACCGCGCCCGCGAGGGCCCGCCTGTTCTGCACCAGAAGCAGACTTGCTGCCGCCCCCAGGACAAACTGCCTTCGATCGACTCCACGCATCGTGCTGTCCCTCTCGTTCTCGTTCGCATCCGTTGGGCACAAGCCGCGACCTCAGATCCGCATGCGCTCCCGCACCTCGGTCCGGCTCAGGTACAGGAAAAAGCATAGATTCAGCAGGGACATCACCCAGAACCCGGGTTGCTTCATGGTCGTCGCCATAAAGCCGTAGCCGAATGACAGCAGAAGCGTCCCGGCGAGTACCATCGCCCAACCCCATCGCTTCAAACGCAGCAGACCAAACACGCCAATGACGATCATGGTGCAAACCGGCAGCACGACATACCGCGCGTGCCCCACGTACACCCCGTTGATCGCCCCAAAGACGCCCACGGTCGCGACCACGAGCATCCACATGGCAATGCCCGCCACCCCTGGCAGCATCCCCTTCTGCTCGTCCGCGACAATCCGTTCACCCTTCAAAAAAGCCATAACCTGCCTTCTATTCCCTACTCTCTGAACCGTACTCCCTGCCTTTACAACGTATGCAGATAGGCCAGCAGATCATCCCGATCCGCCGAATCGACCGAGTCTCCAAGAGCCGGCATCAGGTTGTGCCCATTCACAATCGTATTCGTCACCCGTTCGTCATTTGCAGGAGCGCCGCTCGGCAGCGCCGGCTTCTTGAAGACGCCAAGCAGGGCCGGCCCATGCAGCGGCTCGTTTACGCGATCGTTGTGGCATTGCGAACAGTGCGCTTGAAATACGCCGTGCCCGCGTGCCTGCTGGGCGTTCAGGGCGGACAGCGGAGTCGGCGGCGCAGCCTGTTTGCACCCTGCGAGCATCCCGGCAAAGAGCGTAACAAAACCGGAGACAACTCCAGCAAAAGCCAAATTTCTCCACCCACGTCTCATGAGGACATTCTCGCAGGCTCGCAGCGTGACTGCCAGCGGCATCTGAGGTCTCCATTTTTCTGGAGGTGGCCTGGGAATCCCCTTCAATATTCAGTGGCCTCCGAGAGAAGGCGATGAGAAATGGCGGATAATTCGTCATTTCGCGATGGCCCTGCAATTGCTCTAGAGAGCATGTACCGCGCTGTCGATCAGGACGACCCAACATCGTCTCCTCCGCGCGACACGATTCAGGCCCGGACAAACGCACCCAATGATGGTGCCGTTGCCAGCCAGGATTTCCGCCTCTCCCCAGAGGCTCTTCAGGAGGCCGTGACAGGCCATTGCGGTTCTTCCCTCTCCCGGTAGACGGGAGGGGGAACGCCCCCAAACGAAGCCCCATCTCCAAAATGAAATCAGCCCTTGCGCGATTCGCCGTATGGCGTTATGATCAGGTTGCCTTGTGAAACGGCTGTGGGTGCCGATCACGCTGCGTCTGTCCAGCCTCTGCAATGACCCGTTCAGCCGAATCCCGATCGCTCGTTCGATCCCGTTCCGCGAAGCCGGCCTGGCATGGCTGCTGAAACGCATCGTGCTCCAACGTGTTAACCCTTTGATTCGAGTGAACAGACCAGCTTGATTCGGTCTTCGTACTACAAAGCAAGGATGACGTACCCCCCATTGCCAGGACATCGCGCCAGAGCTCGATTCCGATCCGTTGCTGGCGACAGGGGGCCGGCTAAGCCGGAGCGTGCGAAACAGCGGGACGTTGCGCCGTTCGCCACACGGTCAAGTCAATACCCAGGCCGAATCCCAATGAGATTCAGCCGATACCAAATGCCTCTCTGAGTAAACTTGAGACCGTTTCGTTTGACGTTGCACCCCCGGTTTGACTACGACGCTCCCGCTTCCGGCAGGAGCGTGGCGGTCGACCTCTGTCGCCTTGCCTCATTCTCCGTCTCCCATGCGCGCTGTCGTCCTGACAGGGCGTCTGAAACCGTTCCCTCACAACGAAAGCTCCAGGAAGTGGAAGCATGACTTCAGATCAGAACAGCCCCGACGTTGCACCAAGCGTTCAGGGAGCACCACCGCCCATGTCGCAGCAGGATTCGCTCTTCGAAGGATCTTCCAGCAACTCCCACGGCATGGGCCAGTCGAAATCCAGCCGCCGCCGCCGCCGCAAGCGCAAATCCAAGAGCGAAGGCGATCACGGCGAGCAGGCCGCTTCGACCGGCGGCGAGCAGGCAAACTCCACGGGTGAGCCCGTAGCGATCCAGGCCGCGAGCGCCCCGCGTACCGAGAACGCTCCCCGGCAGAACTTTCAGGCCAACGCCGGCCAGCAGCAGAACAACAACGGCGGTGCCGCGTCCACCGGCAAGCGCTGGAAGAAGAAGTTCCGCGATCGCCAGAGGTCCGGCGGAAGCTTCGAGAACAATGGCGGCAGCCAGAACGCCGGAAGCAGCAATCAGAACGGCCACAGCAACGGCGGTGGCTTCCGCTCGGCCGATACGCACCAGTTCGGGAATAACGCCGGCGCAAGCTCCAAGCGCAAGGGCGGCTTCAGCAACGGCGGCGGAGGCAAGCAACAGCGCGGCCCCCGCAGCTTCGTCGGCCCGATGGACCATAGCTACCGCGTCGTCAATGGCAACTTCGCCGACGCGCCCCCCTCGACCATCGAGAGCCACGCGAATGGCAACTACCAGGGCCGCAGCCACAGTCCGCGCCAGAGCTACCAGTCCGACTCGCAGCCCATCGACTACTCGCAGGGCCGTGCCATTCCCATCGCCGAAGACGCGCCGACGAAGATCGTCTTCTTCATCGAAGACCTCTTCTTCCTCGCGAAGATCTCCGAGACCGCCCGAAAGCTCGGCGTCAAGGTCGCCTTCATGAAGAACGAGAAGGAAGCCATCGCGACCCTCACGAGCGCCGAGGAAGCAGACCGCCCCGGCCTCATCGTCTTCGACCTCAACAACGCCAACGCGAAGCCTCTCACCCTGATCCCCAAACTCAAGGCGAAGCTCAAGAAGTCGACCAGCATCATCGGCTTCCTCTCGCACCTCCAGGGCGACCTGAAGGCCAAGGCTGTCGAAGCCGGATGCGACACGGTCATGCCCCGCTCGGCCTTCTCGCAGAACCTGCCTAACCTCCTCCGCCGCTACGGCATCGTCGAAGAGGAAGAAGCAAACTTCAACATGTAATCCGCTTCAAACGAAGAAATGGCCCGGCGACGCTCATCGCCGGGCCATTCTGTTTTGCGCAAAGGGCTTTACCCCGGAGGCCACCCCATGTGCCGTCCTCCGAGCACATGGACATGCAGATGCCCTACCGTCTGACCGCCGTCGTCGCCTGTATTCACGACAAGCCGATAGCCGCCGCTCAACCCCTGGCCCTTGGCCACGACGGCAGCCGCAGCCATCAGCTTCCCAAGCAGAGGCCCATGCGACGCCTCCGCATGTGCCGTCGATTGCAAGTGCTCCTTCGGGATCACAAGCACATGCACCGGAGCCTGCGGATGGATATCCGCGAACGCCATGCAGTCCGCATCGTCATACAACCGCGTCACCGGGATCTCGCCCGAAACCATCTTGCAGAACAAGCAACTCATCGCGCCTCCTACTTCTTGAAGAACTGCGGGCTCTGCCCCGCCACCCACGGGTTGTAGTCCCGGGCAAAGGCCGCGCGGCTCGAGATATCGGGATGGGTGTAGGTCCAGAACACCACGAACGGACTCGGATGCGGGTCAGCCAGAGACGTTTCGCCAAGCAGTTGAAACGCTGCCTGCCCCACACCCTGCGGGTCGGCGACGATCCCATGGATCGCCTCCAGCCCGTACACATCGGCCTCGTGCTCCTCCATCCGGCTGTCCGCGTTGATCAGAGGCTCCGTCACAAAACTGAGCACCGACAGCACAAGAACCATGACCACCAGCGCTCCCCAATCGTTCTGCGTCGGAACCCTCCAAGCCCGTCCATACCGCGCAATCAGCCAACCCACGGCACGGAAGCCGAGGTAAAACATCAACAGAAGCACGACGCCAATAAACGCGAGCATCTTGGGAATGTGGTTCAGCACATAATGCCCCATCTCATGCCCGAAGATGAACGAGATCTCATCCGGCGTGCCCTTCGCGATCGACGTATCCCACACTACGACTCTCTTCGAGGCGCCGAAGCCCGTCACGTACGCGTTCAGCCCCGTAACCTTCTCGCTCGCCTTCATCAGGTACATGCGCTCCGGTGGGATCGAGACGCCACCGCGCTTGACCACCTGCTCCAGCCGCGCTACAAGAGCGGGATTCGAGGCCTGCAGGGGCTCAAACTTGTTGAACAGCGGATCGATGATCAACGGTGAAGCGAAGATTCCCGCTACCACCGCCCCCATCGCAACTCCCCAGAACGCAAGCCACCAGCCTTTGGGGTATTTCCGCACGGTAAAGAACAGTGCCATCACCAGCAGAAGTCCGATCCCCCACGTCAACGCAAAGCTCTTTGCCTGATCCCAGAACCAAGTCCCCCAGCCCTGCACCGACTGCCCATAGGCCACGGCCAGATGATGCCCAAAGAGCTCCAGCGGCAGATTCAGCAGGCTCGTCACGATCAGCAGTTCCAGAACGAAAATCGCGCCCTGCCCCCAGCGCTTCTTCGTTAGATTCACGGCGACATTGCGCATCCGGTACGCGATCCCGAAGCTCAGGACCAGCAGAAGCTGCAAGATCCCCCAACCGGTCTCGACAAACCCAAGTGCAGTCCGGGTCCGTCTGTACGCCACCGCCTTCTTCATCGTCTCCGGAGGAAGCGTATAGGCGTCCCCCGTCTTCCGTGCCTCGACCGTCGCCGGCTCCTGGCCACCTGCCCCACTCTGCGCCGAGATCCCAAGTGGCGCACACAGCATCAGGCAACCAAGCAAACTCAACAGCAAAAAGCGCAAACGCATTCCTCGCATCCTCTCGAAACCAGTCTTCGCCAGTGTATTCCCGTGCGATGCCCGATCAAAAAGACCCCCTCGGCTTTGCTCTCGTGCAACAAACATCGAGTACCCTGACGAAACTCGCACCCCTCTCGCATCCCATTGCCTGATAGCACCTGAAAGGTCCATCCCTTATGCTGCCAGTACGAACCAGCGGCGCGGGTTCTCCCGCCCTCGTCATGATGCACTTCCTCGGCGGCTCGGCGCGCGAGTGGGACGAAGTCTCCGCCATCCTCTGCACGCGTTTCCAGTGCATCGCTGTCGACCTTCCCGGGTTCGGAGCCGCCGCCGGGATCCCCGGCTACTCCGTCGAGCACATGGCCGATGCCGTCGCCGACGTGCTCGGCCATCTTAGGCTCGAACGCTACATTCTGATTGGCCACAGCATGTCCGGCAAGGTCGCCGCCGTGCTCGCCCGCCGTCTGGCAGACCATGCGCTCCATGCTGATCACCAGCTCAAGGGCCTCGACGCCCTCGTCCTCGTCGCTCCATCTCCCCCGAGCCCGGAGCCGATAGCCGGCGAAAAGCGAGCCGCGATGATCGAGAACCTCGGCGAAGTCCGCGGCGACCACGCCGACGAGTACAGGCGCGCCCAAACCTACGTCACCAAGAATGAAACCCGCGACATCCCTCCTGAGGTCCTCGCCCGCGCAACCGAGGAAGTCCTGCGCATGAACCGCGCCGCCTGGGTCGCATGGCTGGAACACGGAAGCCGTGAAGACTGGTCCGAGCGCATCGGCGTTCTCGATATCCGCACCCTTATCATCGCCGGCGAAAAGGATACCTCTCTCGGTGTTGAGATCCAGCAGCGCCAGGTCGTCCCGCATTTCTCAAACGCCCGCCTGATCACCGTCCCCGGCTCCGGTCACCTCATTCCCATGGAAAAGCCCGAAGAGCTCGCGGCGACCATCAAAGAATTCTCCGAAAGCCTCTAGTGGGGGTGCCGCACATCTCGCTTCTGAGATGTGGGGGCACCCATGCCCTCGCAAACTTCCCCGCCGCCCCGCCCGTCTATCCCCGGAGAGCGCCATCCGCTACACTCGCCTTCAGCCCCACCGCGCTCTCAGGAATTTTCTACATGCCCAAGCACCACCCCGCCGCAACCCTCCTCATCACCACCGCCCTCCTTCTCCCGTCAGCCCACGCTGCTGAACCCGCCGCGAAAAAGTCGCTCCCCGATACCGCCCTCATGACCTCGCTCGAGGCCGAACTCACCCGCGCGATGTCTTCCCTCGGCAGCGAAGACCCCAGCAAGTCGCCCAAGCCCTACTTCCTTTCCTACGCCGTAGCCGACGCCGCCAGCCTCACCATGTCCGCCCAGTACGGAGCCCTCACCGCCTCCAACCAGTCCCACACCCGCGTCGCGGACGTCCAGGTGCGCATCGGCGCTCCCGCGCTCGACAACACCCACGGCGACCACCGCACCTCGGCCCTCACCACCATTCCGCTTCCCCTCGCCGACGACCCCGCCGCCCTCTCCCGCTCTCTCTGGTTCGCCACCAACCGTGGCTACGGCCGCGCCCTCGACTCCTTCCTCAAGGTCAAAACCGAGCAGCAGGTCCGCGCCAAAGAAGAGGACGTCTCCGCCGACTTCAGCGCCGAGCCAGCCAAGTCCGACCTTCTCGCTCCTGCCCCTCCCCTTACCGTCGATCGCGCCGCGTGGGAGACACGCATCCGCGACCTCTCCGCCCTCTTCAAGCAGTTCCCCGACATCTTCTTCAATAACGTCAACCTCCAGGCCTCCAGCGAAACCGACTACTTCGTCTCCTCGGAAGGCACAAAGGTCAGCACGCCGAACCACGTCGCGCGCCTCGTCGTCGTGGCCCGCACCCGCGCCGCCGACGGCATGGACCTCTTCCGCGTCGAGACCTTCGAGGCCGACGAGACCGGCCATCTTCCCGACCAGAAGACGCTTACCGAGAAAACCCTCGCGATGGCTAAGAACCTCGTCGCCCTTCGCAACGCTCCCATCACCGAGCCCTACAACGGCCCCGCCATCCTCTCCGGACGCGCTTCCGCCGTCTTCTTCCACGAGGTTCTCGGCCACCGCCTCGAAGGCCAGCGGCAACGCGGCGACGAGGAAGGCCAGACGTTCACGCGCCTTCTCAACAAGCCCATCCTCCCCACCTTCCTCTCCGTCGCCGATGACCCAACCCTGAGCACCTTTGAGGGCCACCCCCTCTCCGGTCACTACGCCTACGACGACGAGGGCCAACCCGCCCGACGAGTCGACCTCATCAAGGATGGCGTCCTCGAAACCTTCCTCATGTCGCGCCTTCCCATAGCCAGCTTCTCCACCTCGAACGGCCACGGCCGGGCCGAGACCGGCCGCATGCCCACCGGCCGCCAGGGAAACCTCATCGTCACCAGTTCCAAATCGGTCACGGATAAAGAGCTTCGCGCGATGCTCGTCGCCGAAGCCAGGAAGCAGAACAAGCCCTACGGCCTCTACTTCGAAGACATCTCCTCCGGCTTCGCGGTCACTACCCGCCGCTCCCCTCAGGCCTTCCAGGTGATCCCGCTGGTCGTCTACCGCATCTACGTCGATGGCCGCCCTGACGAGCTGGTCCGCGGAGTGTCCATTGTCGGCACCCCGCAGGCCGCTCTGAACCGCATCCTTGCCACGAACGATCACCAGGACATCTTCAACGGCATCTGCGGAGCCGAATCGGGCTCCATCCCTGTCTCGGCAGTAGCTCCCGCCATGCTCGTCAGCGAGATCGAAACCCAGCGCCAGTCCCAGGGAACCGCACGTCCACCCATCCTGCCCCCACCCGACCTGACCGCCACGAACGAAAAGGCGGCTCACTGATGCGAGAGTTCAGGTCTAAGTCGAAGAAATCGCTATTGACTCTCTGGTTGTCATTCCCGAAGGGAATCTGCGTCTCGCCGTTGCTCGTCCTCACCCTCTTGGCTCAACCCAAAACAGCGCACGCCACCCAGCCCCCAAATGACTCCCTCCTCACCGCCATGCAGCAGGAACTCGACCGCGAAAAAGCAGCCCTGATCCTTCCCGGCATGCAGCGTCCCTACTTCATCGAGTACCGCCTCGACGACATCCACACCTTCGAAGCCATCGCCAACTACGGCGCCCTCACCCGCGAAGAAGAGAACCACCAGCGAGTCGTCCGCGTCACGGTCCGTATCGGCTCGTACGACTCCGACTCAAGCTCCAGCCGAGGCGATGGCTCGGTCCAGTTGGCCCCTGAAGACAACTCGAAAGACGCTCCCGCCGCCCTCCGCTACGCCCTGTGGACCGCGACCGACGAAGCCTACAAAAATGCCCTCCGCGCCTACTCCACCAAGCAGGCGACGTTGAAGCACTTCGAATCCAAGCAAACCGAGCAGGACTTCTCCGAGGCCAAGGCCGTCAACGCGATCGAACCACTCGTCTCGCTCGAAATCGATCGCCCCGAGTGGAAGCACCGCATCGTCGAAGCCAGTGGCCTCTTCCTGTCGGATCCCTCTGTTTCGAAAAGCGCCTCCCACATCGACTTCTCGACGGCGAACGTAAGAGGCATCGCCGTCAATCGCTTCCTCGTCAACACCGAGGGCACGACCCTCCGCCACGGCTACTCCGGCTACACCGCGAGCATCTCCGTAGGCACCCAGGCGGAAGACGGCATGCGCCTCTCGCGCGACAACGGCACCACAGCCGCCAAGGCGAGCGAGCTCGAATCCGCCGAAGCCTTCCACAACCGAACCATCGCCGACCTGAAGAGCCTCGAAGAGCTACGCGACGCACCCGTCGTCTCCTCCGAGGACTACCACGGCCCCGTCCTCTTCTCCGGCGACGCCTCCGCCGACGTCATCAACCGCCTCTTCGTCCCCAACATCGAAGCCGACCGCCCGGAGATGGGTACCACCGCCCGCACCCAGGGTGCCTACACCTCCAGCTACAAGTCCCGCGTCCTGCCCGAGATCCTCTCCGTCACCGACGACCCCCTCCAGAAGACCCTCGAAGGCCGCACCCTGCTCGGCGCCTACACCACCGACGACGAGGGCGTCCCCGCCGAACCCGTCGACGTCGTCATCCACGGCAAGCTCACGAACTACCTCATCGGCCGCACTCCCGTCCGCGACTTCGCCTCCTCGAACGGCCATGGACGCGCCGCCCCCGGCCAGCCCGCGCACTCCCGCTCCGGCGTCCTGATCGTCCGCCCGACGCAGGCCGTTCCCGCCGCCGAGATGCAGAGCCGCCTCCTCGCCATGGCCAAGGAGCAGGGCCGCGACGTCTACGAAGTTGAAACCCTCTCCGGCGAACTTGCCCCGCGACTCCTCTACCTCGTTCACGCCAAGGATGGCTCGCGAGAGCTTGTCCGCGGAGCCGTCTTCGACGAACTCGACAACCGCAGCCTACGCTCCGACATCCTCGCTGCCGGCGACGATCCCTACATCGCCAACTCCCTCGGAGCCGTCCCGCAGACTACCATCACGCCATCTCTCCTCTTCGGCGACATCGGCGTCAAGCGTGCCACCGAAGAGCAGCAGAAGCTTCCTTATTACCCCCCGCCCGCGAAGTAACGAAGCCCAAGACAATGCGTCCGTCCCTGTATGCTTGATCACAGGTTCACGATGACGAGACACCACCCCGTGAACAGGATGATCAGGCTCATCCTGTTCCTCCTTCTTCCCTCTGCCGCCTACTCCCAGCCTCAAGCGCTCCGCCCACGCGTCATCGTCTTTGTCCACGGCCTGCACGGAGACCGCGATACCTGGCGCGCCTCGAACCACGCCTACTGGCCGGATATGGTTCGCAGCGACCCACGCTTCGCCTACTCCGACGTCGAAATCGCCGAATACCCCACGCCCGCCTCGAACGGCAAGATGTCCAGCGTGCAATTAGCTGAGATCCTGTGGAACCGCCTGAAGCGGGACCGCGTCTGGGATCATCGCGAGGTCGTCTTCATCGCCCATAGCCTGGGCGGCATCCTCGTCGAAGAGATGCTCCTGCGCCACCCCGCGGAAGGGGCAAAGGTAAAGTTCGTCGTCTCCTACGGAACCCCGCACGAAGGCTCGCGCATCGCTCGTATCGCCTCGCTTTATGACAAGGATCCTCTGCTCAACGACCTGAGCGACGCAGGTGACAACTCCTTCCTCACGCAGCTCGAAACCGAGTGGCGCAGTCACGATACGGTCAACAGCATCCACCGCTTCTGCGCCTACGAGTCGGAAGACACAACAGCCGACGAAGGCATCGCCCGCTATCTCAAGACCCACGCACGCGTCGTCAGCTACTTCAGCGCGACCTACGGATGCGACGTCACCACCCCGCCGCAGGAGATCCACGCCGACCACCTGCACATGGTGAAACCCCTCGATCGCAACGCAAGCGCATACGACTTCTTCCGCCGCGTCTATCGCGACAACCCAGTCCTCGACGAGCAGACCGTTACCCGCGAAACTGTCATCGCAGGCCTCGAAGCTAAGTGCAACGAGAACAACGTGAACACCGACCTTCAGGTCCCCGTGGCCCTCGACGGAGCCTTCCACGAGAAAGTAACCGCCGCGACGGCCGCGCTGATCAACACCGTCGACGTTCGCGAGATCAACCCCAACCCACCCGCTGTCACCCGGATCGATCCGAGCGGTGTCATCCATATCGACTATGGCTTCCGAGGCCCGGGCAAGAAGCTTTTGGTCTGCCTCGGCACCGCCCGCGCATCGCTTGAGGTCGACTACACAGTCTCCCGGCAGGTCCCGCTCCGCGAACCGCAGAACTAAGCGACTGACTCAAGCCGCTCGCGACCTCACCTGCCTGCAGCCTGGCTGCCGCAACGGTGTTCGGCCCAAGCACCGGGATGCTCTTTGTCTCTGCCAAATTGAATTCAGGGTCCACGCTGACAAAGGAGAAGCGAAATCGCCAATAAAGGCTGCCTGTCTTCTACCTCCTACGCCGCCGCAGCAGAAACAGAACAAACAGGATCAGCGCAAGGACCCAGAACCCACGCGGCCAGAGGAACCACCCGCTCCCGTTCGTGCTGACGTACCCACCCGCAACCACGCACCCTGACAGACCACTCACGACCACCATCGCAAGGCAAGCCCGGGCCAACCGCATTCCGGCCTCTGGCCCATCAGTTAGCCGCCGCAATCGCCCCCACAATCCTGTCCATCACCTCCCGGTCTGCCGCAGTTCTCGGAGTATGGCTTCCCACCATCACCGAAAACACCACCGTCTTCCCGCTTGCCCCGATCACATACCCGCTCAATGCCCGCGCCTCTCCGAGAGTCCCCGTCTTCGCGAACACATGATCCTTTAGCGGCTCCTTCGGAAACCGCGCTGCCAGCGATCCATCCTCGCCACCGATCGGAAGAGACTTCTTCCAGTCCTCGAACCAGCGCTGCTTCGATGTCCAGACAAGAAGCTGCGCGACCGCCCGTGGCGTCACGAGATCGTGCCCACTCAAGCCCGATCCGTCAAAGAAGACGAAGTCATCCGGATTGATCGCGACATCCCGCTCGAGTAACTCCCGCACCACCTTCGCCCCTTCAACTCTTGAAGGCGAGCACGTATACCGCCGGCTCACCTGCTGAAGAAACAGCTCCGCATGCAGATTCTGGCTCACCTTGTTCGTCACCACGAGATCGTCTTTGAGCGGAACCGACTGATGCTTCGCCAGAACCCGAACCGAAGGTCCTTGCAGCAGCGGATCAAACTCGCTGCACGCAATCCCCCCCAGAGTTTGGGAGAGCCCAGATCCTTTGTCCCACATCTTCCTCGCTTCGGGCGAAGGATCCGAAGCCTTCAAAAACCCCGCAGCCTCCGTCGGCAGCCGATGCGCTGCGCGCGCCACCCCGGTCACCGTAACTCCCCGCGCCTCGAGCATCCCCTTCAAAGCCATCGCCCCATACTCCGCCGGATCGTGGATTGCGATCTCTTCGTCATCCGCAACGGCGTCGGTAGCAATCGTCCCGTAGATGCGAAGCACCCGCGAACCCACGGCCCGCTCCATCTGCACATGGCTCCCGCTCTTTGCCGCTCCCGTCGTCAGGCCAGAAGCATCGATGGTGTAGTACGCCGGAGCGGCCGGAACCACCTCCACCGAAGGCGCTCCGCCTGCAACGGTACCGGGCCTCACCGTCACCGCAAGCTGGTTGTCGTTGATCGTCAGCGCCGAAACCGGGGCTCCATACCCCCACACCAGGTCATCCACCGCCCAGTCCGCCGCATACGGATCCCAGGGAAAAAGCATGTCGTCTCCCACGACATCCCCCTCCACCGTATTCAGCCCGGTCGCAACCACCTGGTCTGCCATCTCCGCCAGATACCGCAAGGGATCAACCGGAGTGTCACTCGGAACCTTCTTCGGCCGATCCTTCGGAGCCAGGTAGGGAATCGCCCGGCCGGAAAGATTGGCATCGCCATCCCCCACCAGTACAAGGTCGCCCTTCAACGTCGTGTCGCCCGAAAATACCCCGCGCCCCACCACTCGGGTCGTGTACGTTTTCTCCGGGCCAAGCAGTGCCAAAGCCGCGGATGTCGTAAACATCTTGGCATTCGAAGCCGGCTGAAAGTATTGCGCCTCGTTCAGCCCGAAGATCGGCGTCCCATCGAGCGCCGTCACCGCCACGCCCCAGTGCGCCCGCGACACTCCCGGCTCGGCCACCATCGCCCGTATCTGCCGCCCAAGCTCCCCTTCCGCGGGAAACAAAGCCCCCGCCACTTGTCCAAAGGCTGCTGTCTGCCCAAGCAGAAGAGCCGCAAGCACCCCCCATCCCAATCTGTTCTGTCGCATGGGCGCAGTCTAGCACCCAGGCAGAGCCCGAAGAGGCTTGTGCTGAAAAAGTGCAGGTCAAGAAACCAAGTCCAGACCTAACCCATTTCGTTCGAAGACTTTGGACCAAAACAGAGGGAGGGGGTCAGACCTCGGCCGACACCAGGGGTCTGTCGGCAGCCTGTAGCCGGACCGCAGCCACATGTGCAAGATAATCCCGCGTCCAGCTCGCAAGCAAAAGACTGAACGCCGTCACCACGATCAGTAGAACCCAGAAGTACTGTGCCAGCCAGATCCGCATCAGCGCATAGTTCGAGATATTGCCGACGTGATACGCAGGCGTCGCAACCGCATACGACCCGAACCGCTCCCGCCGGAGCAAGCTCACCGTCTGCGAGATGTCGCTCGACTGCGAACGCTCTAGGAACGCATCGGCGAAGTTGTCCACCGCCTCATCGGAGCGCATCGCGACCACGACGATGGACCGTCCCGCGAAGTAGGGCGACTGGATTCCCTCGATCATCGCGTCCGGAACCCCATGCACATTGCTCGGGGTCTCTCCCTGTGCCGCCTCGCCATTGATCTGCTTCCAAATTCCGGCGAACCAGTCGAGCTTGCTCGCGGCCTGCTTCACATGAACACCCTGTCCATCGAGCGTCACCGGCAGCGCCGCATTCAGCGAGCCAAACGCCGGCTGGCTGGTCACATTCCCCAGGATCAGGTAGTCCCTATCGCCTCGCATGACGGCATCCGGCCCCGCGATCTCCGCCCGCAATGCCGGGTATCCCGTCTGCGTCCCAAAATGGCTCATCAGGTATAGCAGGAGCGTGATCTCCTTCGCGCTCGGCGTCGGCGGCATCACCACCGTCGTGTCGGAAAGATCCGCCAGCCGCGTAAATGGGAAGCCTGCATTGGCGAACAATTCCAGGTTCGGCATCGCCGCCCAGTGCGCGAGACCACGGATATCCAGCGCCGAATCCCGCAGGATATCCCCTTCGAGCTCCCTCGCCGGATCCTTGTCATCCCCGCCGGAGGCCCCCTCGACAAAGTCGAAGTTCACCAGCATCGTGTTTGCGAACGGCCGCAGCCTCTCCGTAGGTACGAGCACTGTCCGGCGGTGATCCGCGAAATCTTTTCCCAAAGCCAGCGGAGCCTCATGGATGAGGAAGCCATTGAGATACATCCGCAGCATGGAACCCTCCGCCACCGGCACAGCGTTGTACCGGTAGCTCAGCCTCAGGTTCACGTTCTGCGTCTCGCCGTAATACAAATCCGGAGGCAGACGAAAGTAGATCGGAATCTGTTTTTCCCCGTTCGACTTCATCGCCTCCGCCGAGTTCTCCATCCATAGAGAACGAAGGCCGTTCGTGGAAAGCCAGCGCGGCGCATCATCCGGCTTCCTCACCGCCGGCATGTTGAAGTCCGTAATCCGCAGCGTATCGCCAAGCGGAGGAATCGTCACGCCAGGCTGCGCATGCTGCACTGTCATCAGCGACAGGCTACGCGCCACCGTCAGCACCTGGTCGTCGTTGTCTCCCGCCAGTACCAGAGCGCTTCCCGCCGGGTCGGACGGATTGGGCTTGATATTTAACGTACCCGCACCTGCCGATACCTCCAGCCCCGCCGGAAGCTCCGACGTCTTGTTCGCGAAGACGATTACGTTGCCGCGCGGCGCGCTACCGATCGAAACGGAGAAGTGGACCGGCTTCGAACTGGCCAGAATCCCAAGCCAGGACGCGATCACCCCCGCCGCCTGGAGCGTCTTCGGCGTCGGAGGACCAAGAAAAACAAAGGGAATCGTCGTCGTGGTCTGCAGGTCGCCGTCGAATAGGGGAAGCGGAAGCAGGCTGAGATCCCTGCGCACCGCGACCTGGTCGCCCTGCACCAGCACCGTCGAACTCGCCCCGATGTTAGCCAGCACGATCGACTTCGCCGTCGACTCAAGCTGGAGGATCGTGCCTCCCGCGAATTCGAAGGTCACATCATTGTTCCGGATCAGGAGTTCCGCCGGAATCGGGAAGGTCACAAACCCGTACTCGCCATCCCGCTGCGGGTGCTCCGGCGCCGGGATCTGACCAATCGCCGTATTGTTCAGCATCACCTTGATCAACCCGGCGTGGGGCAGGATCGAAGAGCTGAAGTGATACGTCAGGTTCAACTGGCCCCGCTTTGGGATCCGGCTGTTCGGGAGCACAAACCCGACCGAGTAGTAGGAATGCGGGCCGTGCATTTCGATCGAGCTTTGCACGCCCATGTCCTTCAGCGTGATCCTGTCCGTCGCCGTATCCTCGGTCAGCGATGCGATCTCTGGAGGCGGCGTTCCAGCAGCTTGCGTCGCCGCAGTTGCTGTCTGCGGTTGCACCAGCTTCGCAGCGCCCGGAATCTGTGCAACAACGCTTGAGGCCGTCAGCACCCAGAAGAGTACAAGAGCGGAAACAGTGGCAGCCGCCCTGGAGGCAACCACGGGCGTCGTCTTCTTACGCGGCAGAAGACCACGGATTACCTGGTGGAAACCCGTGAACGAGAGCCGGATAATCCGAGCGAGACTCAGCAACGGACGATCCTCTTCCCTATTCCCACGAGACGCCAGCCACGCATCCGCACGGGAGTAGAGTGCCCGCGTGAGAATCTCCTGTTCTTCCAGAGGCAGCCTCTCAAACTTCACTCGCAGGTTGCCGCCATACTTCCCGACAACGACCCCGCTGACCTCCGCGTCCGCAGTCTGCATCGGAAAGGAGACGCGTAGTTCCGTTCCGGCCGCCAGCACCGTCTTTCCCGCGATCTTGACCGATGCGCCTCCGACCGAGATGTCGCTTGTGATGCCCTCGGCCTCAACGCCCTCGCTGGTCCGAAGCCGTACCTGAATCTTCGCGGAGATCCGCACAGACACGCGCCTCTGCTGCTGTTCATTCGCAACGGCCGCCGCGACTCCGAGGATCACCATGTTGAACAGGATCCAGAACAGGTTGCTCAAGACGGTGCCTGGATGCGTCGGGTCCGTCACAAACATCCGGTACGGAACCGCCAGCACGCCGATAAAGTTGAACAGGAGCAGCCAAGCCGTCGGCGCGGCGATCCTGCGATCGAACTGTGTTTCTTCGAGCGTGCTGTCCTTGTCCGTCACGTTGAACTTGCCGAGCTTCGGATTCACCAGCGCAAGCAGCGTCGGAAGCAGGATGTAAGGCGCGAGCACCGTCTCATAGATCTCGTTCCAGAACGAGTGCCGGTGCATCCCCTGGACGCGCGAGTTCGTCAGCCCCGAGATCACGAGGTGCGGTACTGCGTACGCCAGAATCGCCACCCAGTACCCCGGAATGATCGTCCTTCCGAAGATCATGTAGGCCAGAGGCGCGCACAGGAACACGAGACGCGGAACCGAGTAGAGAAAATGCAGCATCGAGTTGAAGTAGCAGAGCCTCTGCGTGAACTTCATTCCCTTCGCCAGCATTGGATTGTCGGTCCGAAAGATCTGGACCATGCCGCGCGCCCAGCGGATGCGCTGTCCGACGTGCGCGGAGAGCGACCCCGTCGCGAGCCCTGCCGCCTGCGGAAGGTTGATGTACGCCGTGTCCCAGCCACGCTTCTGCATTCGCAGCGAGGTGTGTGCGTCCTCGGTCACCGTCTCCGTCGCAATGCCACCGACCTCGTTCAGAGCCTCGCGCCGGATGACGGCACAAGATCCGCAGAAGAACGTGGCGTTCCAGAGGTCGTTTCCGTCCTGGATCACGCCGTAGAACAGTTCGCCTTCGTTTGGAATCGTCTTGTACTTCAGCAGATTTCGTTCGAAGGGGTCGGGGGAGTAGAAGAAGTGCGGCGTCTGTAGCATCGCCAGCTTCTTATCCGCCATGAACCATCCCACGGTGACCTGGAGGAAGCTCCGGGTGGGCACGTGATCGCAATCGAAGATCGTCACCAGCGGCGACTCCATCCGCGTCAGCGCATGATTGATGTTCCCCGCCTTCGCATGATTGTGCTTCTCCCGCGTGATGTAGCCGATGTCTGCCTCTTCGCAGAACGCCTTGAAATCCTCGCGCGTGCCATCGTCCAGGACGTAGACATGCAGCTTCTCGGGGGGATAGTCGATGTTGATCGCCGCCAGGGCCGTGTAGCGAACCAGCGAAAGCGGTTCATTGTAAGTCGGGATCAGGACATCTACGTCCGGCCACTGGCTCTCGTCGGGAGGCAGGGGGATAGGCTTTCGCTTCAGCGGTGCGCTCGTCTGCACATAGCCGAGCAGCATGATCAGGATCGTGTACGCCTCGGTAGACAACAGGATCAGCATCAGCACCGCGTTCACACTGATCTTCTGGTTGGTCTCATCCGAGAAGTAGTCGAGGATCATGTGCACCCGCCACCAGCCATACCGCAGCGTCGCGACGAGGGAACACAGCATCAGCGCGATGGTTACGCTATGTGACGATTTCGAGGTGCGGTTCAAGACCAGCGCTACCAGCACGCTGATCCCACCCAGCACGATCTGTTTCGGGTAACTAAGGTAAAGGCTGACCAACTGAAAGAGGAGAAAGAGACAGACACACGTCGCCGCCAGCCGGAAGGCCCGCACAGGAAGGCTCTGGGTTTCGAGGTAGCTTGTCACACTATCTACTTTCCTCTCGTTTTGAGGGATGTCAATAACACGAAGGGGCACTTAGGAGACCGCGAGGCGCAGTCAGGAGCAGAATGGGAATGAAATCTCATTCCATGAGCAGTGCCCTTTCCAGAGCCCTTTGCCTTCCTAAAGCCATGGAAAGCGCCTACGCCACGAAACTTGCGTTACCATAGTCGTAAACTTGGGTGCGTTTTTGAAACCAGGTCGTAATCGGTGGGTCACCAGCAGAGCAGGAAGGTTACGTTGATCGATTCGGTCTATTCAGAACCAATGTTTTGCAGCGACCCAGGGCCCGCAGCATGAACGGACCCTCAGAGTTGCTCCTCGGGCCGGCACCTCAAGAGCCGGCCGCCTCTCGTCTGGAACTGCAAGGGGTGTCCCTGCTCCTCGATGCCATTCAGGACTACGGCATCGTCACCCTCGACCTCAAGGGCATGATCCTGACCTGGAACACCGGGGCGGAGCGATGCTCGGGGTTCCGCCGGGAAGAGATGGTTGGCAGGCACTTTCGGTATTTCTTTCCGGAAGAACATGTCTTCGCGACCCCCAACCAGCCTCTTGATATCGCGTCCTCGACCGGCCGCTTTGAAACTCTATGCTGGCAGCGCCGCCGGGATGACTCTCGCTTCTGGGCGCGGTTTACCCTTACACCCATCCGCCTCGGGCCGGAGATCGCTGCATTTGCCGGCGTCACGCGCGACCTTTCGGACCGGCTTACGCGCGACGAGGCTCTTGACCGCGCCGAGGCGCGCCTGCAGGATGAGCGCGACCGCCTCCGGGTCACTCTCCGATCCATCGGAGACGGAGTCATCTCGATCGACGCCTCCGGAAACGTCCTCTTCCTCAACCCCGTAGCCGAAGCCATGACCGGGTGGAACCTTGAAGATGCTTTCGGCCGGCCCGCCGCGAAAATCTTCCACCTCGGGAAGACCGAAGACGGCCTTCCCCAACAACATCCTGTCGAAGCATGCCTTTCCACGGGTACGGTGCAGCACATCCGCGAAGGTTCCAGCATGCTCTCTCGCAATGGCCACATGTGGGCTATCGAGGATTCCGTCTCACCGATCTTTGACCGCAAAGGGGTGATCAATGGCGCCGTCCTCGTCTTCCAGGACGTCACCCACATGCGCCAGGTGCAGACCGAACTTCGCCACCAGATGCTCCACGATGCCCTCACCGGGCTCCCCAACCGCAAACAGCTCGAAATCAGCCTCCGGGATGCCATCAGCGACGCGGAGAACCGCAGCGTGGAGCACGCGCTCTCCTTCCTCGACCTCGACCGCTTCAAGATCATCAATGACACCGCCGGACACGCCGTCGGCGATCTCTTTCTACGCTCCGTTACCAACGCTATCCGCCGCTGCCTGCGGGACTCAGACCTCGTCGCACGACTTGGTGGCGACGAGTTTGCCATTCTCCTCTTCGACTGCAAGCTCGACGAGGCCAACGCTCTCCTGAAACGCGTCGCAGAGTGCATCGCCAGGATCCAGTTCCGCTGGGAAGGCCATGTCTACCAGAGCACCGTCAGCATCGGCGTCGCCACGATCAACGCCAACACAGGGTCCGCAAGCCACGTCATGAAACAGGCGGACGTCGCCTGCTACTCCGCCAAGCGCGCCGGCCGCAACCGGGTCACCCTCTATTGTCCGGGCCAGGCAGGCGGAGACGAAAACCACCGCGAACTCCACATGGCTGCCGAGATCGGCGAAGCCCTCGCCGGGAATCGCTTCGTCCTCTTCGCCCAGAAGATCCTCCCGCTCGGTCCGGACACCCACACCTACTGCGAGATCCTGCTCCGCATGGTCGATCATGATGGCAGCTTCATCTCACCCAGCGCCTTCATCCCCGCCGCCGAGCGCTACGACCTGATGCTCGAGGTCGACCGTTGGGTCCTGCGCGAGATCCTCGGCCGCCTCGGATCCGAACTCATGCTCCACCCCAACCTGGTGCTCAGCATCAACCTCTCGGCGCACTCCCTCAACGACCCCGGTTTCCTCGCCTTCTTCCTCGACCTTCTGACCCTTTCCGGTGTGCCCAGCTCGCGTCTTATCCTCGAGATCACCGAGACCGCTCTCATCAACAATCTCGCCACCGCGAGCACTGTCGTCGAGCAGCTTCGCCTGCTTGGATGCCGTGTCGCCCTCGACGACTTCGGAGCGGGGCTCAGTTCCTTCAGCTATCTCCGCAGCTTCCGTGTCGACCTCATCAAGATCGAGGGACGCTTCGTCCGGAATATGCTGGAGAATCCGGTCGACCTCACGATCGTGCGCTCCATCAACCAGATCGCACACGAACTCCACACCGTCGCCGAGTTCGTCGAAGATCAAGACACCGCCGACATGCTCAAGACACTGGGAATTGACTTCGGTCAGGGCTACGCCCTTGGGCGACCCGAGCCGATCATGGACCTTCTGAACCGCCCGAACGCTTAGAAACCATCCGAAACCGGAATTAGCGTGGTGTGTGCGCCTTGATATAGGCGCGCAGAGCGAGGTTGATGTCCAGTGCCTTCTGGACCCCGCCATCAAGCATCCGCAGCCAATCCGTGGCGGGTTCCTTCAGCTCCGTCGTCGAGAGCAGGAAACTCGTCTGCACGATGATCTCAAGGGCATTCGACAGGTCATGCGCCAGTTTGCGAATCTCAAGCGCGAGCTCTTCCGGAATCTTTTCCGGCTCGGGGGCGTGCGTAGCTGCGGAATCAGGCATAGGGTGTTTTGTCGATCGCCGTGCGGGATGCTTCTGCTAGGTTGCGCGGTACCTTCCGGTTCCGTCAAGTCGGTGCGTAAACGCTCGTTCAATTGACAGCACGGGCCGCCTTTGTAAGGATGGACATGGCAATGTAACGAGCGGAATGTGCGCCCGTTGCAGTTTCAGGCCGAAATGGCGGAATTGGCAGACGCGCGTGGTTCAGGTCCACGTACTCGCAAGGGTGTGGAGGTTCGAGTCCTCTTTTCGGCACCAAGATCTCGATCTCGAATCGGGATTCCGGGCCATAACAAAATGAAGCAAGCATCTTCTCAGCCCCCGGACGAACCTTCGACGGGGCTGTTGTGCGTTTGGGGATATGTTTCCCGGTAAGACGATAAGGACACGCGATGGCGAACCGACTCGATGAAATCCTGTCCCACTCACTCCTTGCAGCGCTTGCCCGCAAGGAAACAGCCGACATCGCGGCGATGGAGCGGCAGGCGAACGCCCGCACCGCGCGCGGCTTCCGTGCCAACCTGCGGCGAGTCGCCGAGTCCGGACCAGCCGTTATCGCCGAGTGCAAGAAGGCTTCCCCTTCGAAGGGTGTCATCCGTCAGCAGTACGACCCTGCCTCGTTCGCCCGCGCGTTCGAAGCAGGCGGAGCGGCCGCCATCTCCGTCCTCACCGACGAAGAGTTCTTCCAGGGCTCGCTTTCGCACCTTGAGGCAGTCTCCGCCGCCGTCAACATCCCCGTGCTTCGCAAAGACTTCATCGTCGACCCCTTCCAGGTCCTCGAAGCCAAGGCCGCCGGAGCGGACGCGATCCTGTTGATCGTCGCCGCGCATAAGAACGAAGACCTCGTCGAGCTCGCCGCCGAAGCTCACCGTTGGGGCCTCGACATCCTCTGCGAGACCCACGACCGCGAAGAGATCGAGCGCGCCCTCGCCCTCGGCTTCGACACCATCGGCGTCAATAGCCGCAATCTCAAGACGCTCACCGTCGATCCTCAAACCCTCGTCGAGATGGTCAGCTATCTCCCCGAGAACGTCATCCGCGTCGCCGAGAGCGGCATCGCCCACGCCGAAGACATCGAGCGCCTCATGGCCGCGGGATACGACGCCTTCCTCATCGGCGAGACCCTCATGCGCCAACCCGACCCCGGTGCGACCCTCGCTCTCCTGCTCGACCGCCAGTACGTCTCCGAGGTCTAGCATGTGGGTCAAGATCTGCGGCAACACCAGCCTGAAAGACGCCCAGGCCGCCGTCGACCTCGGTGCCGACGCCATCGGCTTCGTCTTCGCTCCAAGCAGCCGGCAAATGACCCCCGAAGCGGTCCGAGTGATCACCGAACGGCTCACCGGCAAACCGGAGTGCTTCGGGGTCTTTCAGACTATGAACTTTGCGGAGATCCGAGACGCCGTGCGTACGGCGGGCCTGACCGGAGTGCAGCTCCACGGGGGCGTATCGATTGACCTGATCGCCGCGCTACGCAAAGAGTTTAGCCCCAGCCTCAGTATCACTCAGACCCTCCACTGGGACATCAATGGAAGTCCTGAAGCTGCAAACCAGCTAAGCCGTCTCGTCCATGATCTCCGCGAGACTGGCCAGGTAAACCGCATCCTGATTGATTCCAAGGTAGGAAAGGCCCTCGGAGGCACAGGAAGGACCTTCGACTGGAACGCAGCACAGCAACTTTTCCGCGACGCTGGAGAGATAGAAATGATTGCGGCTGGAGGTCTGAATCCGGAGAACGTCGGGGAGGCTGTTCAACGCCTGCGACCCTTTGGTGTGGATGTTTCGAGTGGCGTGGAATCCGAACCGGGGAGGAAGGATCCGGAGCGGCTCAGGCTTTTCATCGAACGAGCCCGAGCCGCAGGCGAGAATCCTGCTTCTTAGTGGTGGGGCTGGATATTGTGAACGTGCGGACGCGGGGAGCGGTCATGGAAGAGCGCTGGCCGCATGTGGGCGGTGATTCCGCCAGGATGCGCCTGGGCCATAGCGGCTGCGGGCGCGATCAGGATCATGCTTGCTACTGCGAGTTTTAGAAGATTCTTCATATCGATACTCCGATTGATTCCCTTTACACAGATAAGACGTCCAAGGGTTGCCAGCGGATTCCGAAATATTTTTGCTTGATTTGCCCACCATCATATCCGCGTTTTCTCCTTCGTCAAGGGAGAACGACAATCTTTCCTCCCGCCTTGTTCTCTTCCATGCACCGGTGAGCCTCGACGATCTCGTCCAGCGCGAACGTCCTCCCCACCTGCACATGAAGCGTCCCATCCTCGATCTGCGTTAACAAGTTTCTCAGCGGCGTGCGTACAAAGTCTTCCGCCTCGCCCACGTAACTCGCCAGGCAGACAGCGCTCGGAATCGCCTCTCCTCGCGCCCTCGCCGGAGCCTTCCAGGCCGCCTACCCGAACGTTCGCGTCCAGATCTTCATCACCGAACGCATCGTCGACCAGATTGCCGAGGGTGTCGACCTCGCCTTCCGCGTCGGAGACCTCGAAGACTCCTCGCTCGTAGCCCGCCGCATCCTCACCTACCGCCACCAACTCGTTGCCAGCCCTGCCTACCTCGCAAAACACAAGCCTCCAAAGACTCCCCGCGACCTCCTCAATCACAAGCTGCTCGCCTTCTCCTTCTGGAAGCCCGAAAACCACTGGGTCTTCACCCACGCCAACGGCAAGGACAAAGAGACCCTTACCTTTCAGCCCTGGCTCTCGATCAACGAATACTCCGGCCTCGCCGCGTCCCTCCTCGCCGGGAGCGGCATCGGCGATCTCCCTCCCATCGTCCAGCCGCATCTTCTTCGCGAAGGCCGCCTCGTCGAGGTGATGCCGAAATGGCACTTCCGCACCTTCAACCTCTCGGTCGTGCATCTCGGCAATCGCTACATCCCGCAGTCCGTCCGGGTCTTCAAGGAGTTCGCCACGCAGATGGCGCCAACCCTCTTTCCGTCCCTTCCCGCATGACCCCAAGGACACGATGGCGTGTTTTGCCTAAACTATGGCGCGTTTTGTCAATCAGCGTTCACGCGAACGGTCTAACGTTGACCCATGTACAACGCAAAGGCTTACTCCGCTGCCAGCCCCACCTCGCCGCTTGCCCCCACCACCATCGCCCGCCGCGATGCAACCGAGACCGATGTACAGATGGAGATCCTCTTCTGCGGCATCTGTCACTCTGACCTTCACCAGGCCCGCAACGAGTGGAGCGGCGTGATGCCCACCGTCTACCCCTGCGTTCCCGGCCACGAGATCGTCGGCCGCGTCACCAAGGTCGGCTCCGCCGTTACCAAGTTCAAAGTAGGTGACATCGGCGCCGTGGGCTGCATGGTCGACTCCGACGGAACCTGCCCCGACTGCAAGGAAGGCCTCGAGCAGTTCTGCCCCAACCTCACCCTCACCTACAACTTCCCCGACAAGCACACCGGCGGCGTCACCTACGGCGGCTACTCCGACGGCATCGTCGTCGACCAGCGCTTCGTCCTCAAGGTGCCCGAGAACCTTGACCTTGCCGGAGTGGCTCCGCTTCTCTGCGCCGGAATCACGACCTTCTCCCCGCTCCACCACTGGGGCATCACCAAGGGCAAGAAGGTCGGCGTCGTCGGCCTCGGCGGCCTCGGCCACATGGGAGTGAAGTTCGCCCATGCGCTGGGAGCTCACGTCGTCCTCTTCACCACATCCGCCAGCAAGAAGGATGACGCCCTGCGCCTCGGCGCCGACGAAGTCGTGATCTCGAAGAACGCCGACGAGATGGCCAAGCACACCGGCTCCTTCGATTTCATCCTCGACTGCGTCTCCGCCGACCACGACATCAACGCCTACCTCAACCTCCTGCGCCGCGACGGAAACCTCTGCCTCGTCGGAGCCCCCGAGAAGCCTCTCGCGGTCGCCGCCTTCGCCCTTCTCTTCGGTCGCCGCAGCCTCTCGGGTTCGCCCATCGGCGGAACCGTCGAGACCCAGGAGATGCTCGACTTCTGCGGCAAGCACAACATCACCGCGGATGTTGAAATCGTCCCCGTCCAGAAGATAAACGAAGCCTACGACCGTCTTCTCAAGTCGGACGTGAAATACCGCTTCGTCATCGACATGGCGTCCTTCAAGAGCGAAGCTTAACCCATGAGCAAACACTTCCGGATTCCCACTCGCCTCGCCGCCCTACTGCAGGAGTCGGGAATCCGTGTGTCTGCTGTCCTCCAGCGCGCCAACCTTCCGCCAGGGCTCCTCGATCAACCGAGAGCCCTGGTCACCACCGAACAGCTCTTTGCCCTCTGGAGTGCGATCGCCCACGTCAGCCCCGACCCCGCCATAGGCCTCTTTCTCGGCACCGCGGCCAAGCCCGAGCACTTCGACCCCGTCGCCCTCGCCGCCCTCTTTACCAGCACCTTCGGCGACGCGATGCGCCAGCTCTCCCGCCACAAGCAGATCTCGTGCCCCGAAGAGATCGCGCTCAAGATCACGGACACCGAATCGAGCATCCAGTTCCGCTTCCTCCTCGCCGACGAAGAGGAGCCCGAGGTCTTCACCGATCTTTGTTTCGCCTGGATCCTCTCCATCGCGCGCCACGGAACCGGATCCCCGCTATCGCCGATCCGCCTCGAACTCTCCCGTGAGAGCTCTACCTACGCACGCGCGCTCGAACGCCACTTCGGCTGCCCCGTTCGCCTCGGATCCACGCGTAACGCTCTCGTATTCCGCTCTTCCGACTTTGCCTTACCGTTCGTCACCCGCAACGCCGAGCTTCTCTCCATGCTCGCCCCGCAGCTCGACGAGCAATTGAAGCAGAGCCTCGGCGAAGAGAACTTCCCCGAACGCGTCCGCGCCACAATCCAGAAGCGCCTCGCCGGGCACCGGCCGAAAATGCACGACATCGCCCGCGAGTTGCATATGAGCTCCCGCACCCTGCAGCGCCACTTGCAGGACGCCGGTTATACCTTCCACCAGGTCCTCGAAGAAGCCCGCCACCAGCTGGCCCGGCATTACCTCCACAACTCGCTACTCGAACTCAACGAGGCAGCCTACCTTCTAGGCTACGAAGACTCCAGCTCCTTCGTCCGAGCATTCCGCAGTTGGGAAGGAGTCCCACCCGGCCTATGGCGCGACGGCCAAAGAGCCAAAACGGTCACGACTCAGCCATAGCTGCTCCCGCCGTTGCTTGCATCGCAGTCGCAGTCGCCTTTCTGTTTGTCATTCCCGAAGGGAATCTGCGTTTTCCGTTGCTCTTGCCGTTGGCCATCGCATGTGCCGTTGCAAGTGTTATGCCGTCATTCTGAGCGAAGCAAAGGCCCCCTGTATCGGCCCTCGTCCGCCGGCACCCTTATCCCTCGTCACTACCGGTAGCAGCAAGCCGGCCCGCAACCCCGGCAAACTCGTCGAACCCCAACACCTCGGAACGCTCGTCCACAGGATCGCTCACAGCCTTCAACGCCCGATTGATGGTCGTCGTCTTGCCGCCAATCTCACCAAGCGTCGTCTGCACTGTCCCCACTTGCCGCTGTACCTTATCCATCAGCATCCCAAACTTCTTGAACTCTGATTTTGCGGTCTCAAGCACCTTCCAGACCTCATCACCCTTCTCCTGCAGCGCGAGCATATGGAAGCCCATCTGGAAGCTCGTCAAAATAGCGGAAAGGGTGGAAGGCCCAGCAATCGTCACCTGGCACTTCGACTGAATCTCCGCCTGCAGCGCATCCCGGCGCATCACCTCGGCATAAAGCCCCTCGGTCGGCAGAAACATGATCGCGTGCGGCGTCGTCACCGGCGGGTTGATGTACTTCTTGCAGATCCGCTCGCCCTCGGTCCGGATCGCCGCCTCGAACACCTTCCCTGCGGCCGTAATCTCCTCAGGCCGGTTCGACTCATAGGCGTTCTCAAGCCGCTCCCACGCCTCGCGCGGAAACTTCGCGTCGATCGGCAGAAGCGTATCGCCCGCCTGTCCCGGGAACCGAACCGCGAATTCCACCGCCTCGAGCGTGTTCATCTTCACCCGCGCGTTCCGAACGAACTGCGACGGCGCCAGCATCTGCTCGAGCAGCATCCCAAGCTGAACCTCGGCGAAGCCGCCACGCGACTTCACGTTCGTAAAGATCCGCGAAAGGTCATCCACTCCTTCCGACAGTTTCGACATCTCCCCAAGCCCCGTATGCACCTTACTGAGTTGATCCGTCACCTGCCCAAAACTCTCTGTCAGCCGCGTATGCAGCGTCGCATGCAGCTTCTCGTCGACGGTCAACCGCATCTCCTCAAGCTTGGCGGTGTTGTCAGTATTGATCTTCGCGAGCGAGTCTCCAACGGTAGCCCGCAGCTTCTCCTGGTGCGCGACATTCGCCTCGTTCAAGGCCGTCAGCCGCGTATGCAGCGACTCCCGCGCCTCGATCTGCGCCCGGTTCGCCTCGTTGATAAAGTTCGCCAGCCTCTGCCCGATATTGCTTAGATCATTCGCAACCGCGCTTTTGAGGGCCTCATCCGCCGCGCGATTATCCGTGCGAAAGCTCTCCAAGCCCGAGAGCAGCACACCGGAAAGCCGAGCCACGGAAGCGGTCAACTCTTCCCGAAGATGCTGCGACGTACGGTCATGCCCTTCGCGCGTGTTCAAAGCATTCGCTGCCGCCTCGCTCCGATGCAGCGCAAGATCAGACCGCAGCGCAGAGTTGAGCGACTCAAGCCCCGACCTTAGATTCTCGTCGAGAGCCTGCAGTCGCGTCTCATGACGAATCAACGAATCGGGAATCTGGGCGAGCCGAGGATCCTGGGTAACACCGGCAGGCTTTCGGAGATAAAGGATCACGACCGCGATCAACGTGAAGAATTGCAGCGCTACAACGATAAGGAGGCCAGTATCCATTCGGTTTTCCTTCGCCTTGCCAGGATACCAGCAAGGCGTGGAGGAAAAGCCGGTACAAACCTCAATGGATGTTGCTAATCGTGTTCTTCACCGTGTCGTGCTTCATCTTCATGATGTTGGATACCATGTTGGTCGCGCCGCCCGTCACCTTCTCAAGCTCTTGCTCACTCAATTCGCCGGATTCGGGCGCTTCTACACGCTGTTCGCTTGTCGTTTCGTCCATCATTTTCGCCACGGTCATTCCTCCACACACATTGCAGGGAAGGTAGATCCCTCCAGAAGGCTCGTCAATCGAAATCGAAGTGCAGGTTCAATGCCCAGGAGCCATCGCCACGGCCACCAGTGAATCGGCGCACCCGTAATAGAGCAGCCACTGGCCACGAAAGAACACTAGTCCCTCGGCGAACGTCGTCCCCGCCGGATACTGGCCCGTCTTCTCAAACGGCAACTCCGGCTTCAGCACGGGATGCTCCGTCTGCACCAACAAATGTGTCGGATCATCCCCGGCGAACAAAGCCTCGCCCGCAGCATAGGCATTGGGCCCCAGAGCCGGATCACCCGTATCCGTCCCGTTCTTCCCGTTGTAGAGAACGACGATCCCCTCAGCAGTCAGCACAGGCGGAGGCCCTGTCTCGGGAAAGGTACTGTCGAAGTGTCCCGGACGCGGACGCATCAACTCCCGCGGAGCCCCCTTATCGTCCTCGACCGGCGTCCAGTGAATCAGATCCGTCGAAGTAGCAATCCGGATCGCACCTTCACCCCAGTACATCCAGAACTTTCCGCCAATCTTCACCGCGATCAACCGCCCTCCCTCTAACTGCGTCACAATCCCCGCCGACTTGTACCGCAGCCCCGCATACTTTCCACCCGCCGCCGTGAGAAACGCAGGCCCATGCTTCGTCCAATGTGTCAGATCAGGCGAAGTCGCAATGCCCACTGAAAACGTCTTGCGGTTCCATTGTGTATACGTCAGCACATACGTCCCATCCGGAGCCTCAACAAGCCGAGGATCTTCGACACCGCCCGGAAACTCCCGATCATGCTGCGAGTCGATCCCTGGGTAGAACACGGGGGCCGCCATCCGCGTAAAGTGGACGCCGTCCGTACTCTCCGCCAGCCCAAGCCGAGAGGTGTGCATCCCGATCTCCATCGCACCCGAATCATCCTCCGCGCGATAGAGCACGTACACCTTGCCATTCCGTACAACCGCAGCAGGATTGAACGTATGCAGCGCCTCCCAATGCGTAGTCGTCTTCGAATTCGGATCAAGAAAGCTGGAGACGGGCCGAGGCGCAATCACCGGGTTCCCGCTCAAAGGCCGGGTAAACGGCCCAATCTGCCACGTGTCCTGTGCCTGCGCACCAAGGGACAAAAGCCCAACCATCGCCACGAGGAGAAACCGCGCATTCTTCATGCGGAGAAGACTACGGGAAACCGCAAACAAACGGCCAGACCACCGAGCTCATGTGTTCGCCGGTGCCTGGAAGCAAAGGAAATACCCATCCGGATCGTGAACCGGCATCTGCAACATGCCGTAAGGCGCAACCTTCGGAGCAGTCACCGCAACACCCTTCGCCTGTAACGCAACATAAGCTTCTTCGATATTCGAGCAGCCGAAATAGAGCCCGGTATCGTTGTGGCCCACAACCCTTCCAGCATCTGGAGGCAGTGGCCTCTCGTCGTCAAACTCATACGCCGTGTTGAGCATCAGCGTAGCTCCGCCCAATCGAAGCATCGCCCAGTGGAAGAAATCCGGACCCATCACCGGTGACGTCTGAATAACCTCAAAACCAAGCAGATCCCGGTAGAACCGGATCGAAGTCGGCATGTCATACACCTGAAGAAGCGGAGTCACCCCACCCAACGTCATCGCCATGGCTCACCTCATCGCGAGATGATCAACCCGCGATGCCATTGAACATAACCCAGGGAGCGAGCGTATGGAAGAAGGCAAGCGATCGACAGGAGAACCTATGAGCCCCCTCAAAGCTCTGCGCAAGCCCTTCGCAACCTTTATCCTTCTTTGTGGTTCCGCATCGTTGCTGAAAGCCCAAACTGCACCCGCCGCAACTCAAGACGAGCTCTATCAAACCATCGCATCGCTCGATGCGCAGTTATTCGACGCCTACAACCACTGTGACCTGGTGAAACTCGGCTCCATGGTTACGGATGACCTGGAGTTCTATCATGACAAGACCGGACTCGCCGTAGGCAAGCAGATCTTCCTCGAAAGCATCAAGACAAACATTTGCGGCAAAGTAACACGTCAGTTAGTGGCGGGATCGCTCGAAGCCCATCCGCTCAATCATTACGGAGCGGTAGAGATCGGGTCGCACACGTTTCATCACCCCGGACACGAAAGCGATCCTGCAGGTGTAGCAAAGTTCGTGATGCTCTGGCAGTTCAAAGATGGTACGTGGAAGATCTCGCGTGTCATCAGCTACGACCACACTTAGAAGTTGACTTAGTCGACGAAGTAACCAATATCCGTCAGCAGACGCTCGCTGAGTTCCACGCCAAGCAGACGGGCCTTCGGCGACGTACGGATCTGTCCGCGGAAGCGATCGAGCACGGTGGACGGCAGGTCGGTCTTGGCGCTCAGCATGCGGAGCAACGCTGCGCTGTCGGTCGGATAGACATAGTCTCCAGGCAAACCGCACGCCGGGCGAATGGTGAGAGAGAGTGGGATGCTGCCTGCCCCCGAAGGGAGTGGACCGGTGGATTGAGTGATGAGGTTGACTCGCATGCACAGATACTGTCATCCGCATCCGGAGTCCTCAATACACCGGATAGGGAATCACGGGAATCACTAGGGGGATGCCACCTCCGCCAATCGGGGGATCCAGTTTCCTACCTGCCAGCGTGGGCGCCGACTCTCAAAGGAACTTCCCCGGATCGTTCACGAACAGATATGCCGCATCCAAGGGATGCAGTGCCGACCACAGATAAGCTACATAGGCTAGACAAGTTATTCCTCCCGGGCGCCACCCTCGCGGTCCTGCTCTTCCTCGCCCCCGCGTCCCTGCTCGCCCAAACGCAAGTCGACTGCAAAACGCCCCAGCCCCCCACGACGCCCGTCCAGGTCGATAACGCCGAATCCACCTCAAAGCCTGACGCCGCTCAACTCCCGGAAGCTAACCCAAGCCGCCCCACCATCACCAACCCCGCCCACATTCCGCCCGTAGGCTACCTGCAGTTCGAACAGGGCTTCCTCCAGGCCAACGGATCACCCTCCGGCCTCGACCACCAGTTCAGCCTCAACCAGGCCATCCGCCTTTCCCTGCATCCACGCCTCATGCTTGAGTTCGAAAGCCAGCCCTTCGCCCTCACCCGCGAGGACGCCACACCCGACGCCCCCGCAGCCAGCCAGTCTGACCCTGGTGACCTCATCCTCGGAGTGCAAGGCCTCGCCATCAAGGAAGTCGGACGCATCCCCACCATCGCGGGGGCTTACCTCCAGCGCGTCCGTTCCGGCACCGCTCCAGACCTCGACATCGGCAGCTTCTCCCGTTCCGCCGTCATTCTCGTCAGCGGTGACCTCGGCGACTTCCACTACGACAGCAACTTTAGCGGCTCCGAGCAGCAACAAGTGCTGCTCCGCCGTGCACAGTACGGTCAAACTCTCTCGATCACCCACGATCTCTTCTCCAAAGCCCTGCATCAGAAGCTCGAACTCACCGGCGAGCTCTGGCACTTCAGCCAGCCCCTCGTCACCGCAACCCGCTCCGGCACAGCCAGCCCACGCAGCAACGCCGTCGGCACGCTCTGGGCGCTCGGCTACACTCTTCGCCCCAACGTCGTCCTCGACGCCGGCCTCAACCACGGACTCACCTCCACCTCCACGGACTGGCAGGGTTTCGCCGGCTTCACCTACGTCTTCCCCCACCGCCTCTGGCCTCACCAGGACAACCTGCCGCAGTCGCTCAACCACCGCCATGTCCATCGGCGATAACTCTCCCGGCAGGCTGATAGCCTGAGATTCGAAATGGCAGAGAGCCTGAGGACAATCCAAGCCACCCGCTATGTCACGCCTCTGCGCGAAGGCGGCTCCCTGCCCGCCATCATCGAGGCCGCTGACCTTGGCCTCTACGTCCTCAAGTTCCGCGGGGCCGGCCAGGGCCCGCTTGCCCTCGTTGCCGAACTGGTCGCCGGCGAAATCGGCCGCACCCTCGGCCTCCGGGTTCCTGAGCTGGTCCTCGTCGAAGTCGAAGAAGCGCTGGGCCGCAACGAGCCCGACCAGGAGATCCGCGACCTTCTCAAGCGCAGCGTCGGCCTCAACCTGGCCATGGACTTCCTCCCCGGAGCCACCATGTTTGACCTTGCCGCCGGAGACCGCGTCGATCCCACCATCGCCTCGTTGGCCGTCTGGTTCGACGCCTTTGTCACTAATGTCGACCGAACCGCCCGCAATCCCAACCTCCTCGTGTGGCACCACAACCCATGGTTCATCGACCACGGCGCCGCCCTCTACTTCCAGCACCAATGGCGCGCCGGGGGCGCAATCGTCGACCCGGCCGCCCGCTTCGCCGCCATCAAACAACACGTCCTCCTTCCGGCAGCGACGTCCATCCGCAAAGCGGATCAAACCGCAAAGACCCATCTCAACGAATCTGCCTTCCGCGCGATCCTCGAGCTCGTCCCGGATACATGGCTCCTCGGTGCGAATCTGACGGAAGACCCAAAAACTATGCGCGAGGCCTACACCGCATACTTCACCACACGCCTGAGCAATACAGCCGGATTCGTCGAGGAGGCGGAGCAAGCGCATGCAGACCTCGTTTGACTACGCCACCATCCGCGTCGTCCCCCGCGTCGAGTGCGAGGAGTTCATCAACGCCGGCATCGTCGTTTTCTGCCTCGAAAGGCGCTTCCTCGACGCCCGCATCCACGTTGCCCCGCTCCGCCTCCAGGCACTTTGGTCCGGCATAGACGTCGACAAGATCCGACGCCACCTCGAAGCCGTCCCCCTCCTCTGTGCCGGCGACCCCTCCGCCGGCCCCATCGCACAACTCTCCCAGCGCGAGCGTTTCCACTGGCTCGTCGCCCCGCGTAGCACCATCATCCAGACCTCCGCCGTCCACACCGGCCTGACGGAAGATCCCTCAGCCACACTCGAAAGCCTCATGCGCCGCGTTCGCGGGGAGTGCTGACAGCCCTTTCAGGCCAAACGAAGCCGCACCTTTCCCCAACGAGCCTCATCTCATCAACCATGCGTCCCCGCGAGCGCTATGAAGCTCCGGGACCGGAGGATGGACTGTGGCTGGTTTGCTGGATCCGATACAAGTGGGTGATTTGTCCTTACCGAACCGCATCTGGATGGCGCCCCTCACGCGTCTCCGTGGCACCGTCGATCACCTCCCGACCCCGGTCATGATCGAGTACTACCGCCAGCGCGCGAGCGCCGGCCTCATCATCTCCGAAGGCACACCCGTCAGCCCCATGGGCGTCGGCTACCCGCAGGTCCCCGGCATCTGGAGCGCCGAGCAGGTCGCCGGCTGGAAGCCCGTCACCCAGGCCGTCCACGAGGAAGGCGGAAAGATCTTCGCCCAGATCTGGCACGTCGGCCGCATCTCCGCGCCGGTCTACCTCAACGGCCGGAGCCCTGTCTCTTCCGTCGCCGTCGCCGCTAAGGGCACAGTCAACATCCTGCGCCCCGAAACCCCGTTCCCGGTTCCCCACGCCCTCACCGTCCCCGAGATCGCCGAGGTCATCGAAGAGTTCCGTCGCGGCGCCCAGAATGCCCAGGACGCCGGTTTCGACGGTGTCGAGATCCACGGAGCCAACGGCTACCTCATCGACCAGTTCACCCAAGACGGACCAAACACTCGCACCGACGAGTACGGCGGCTCCATCGAGAATCGTGGCCGCTTCATGCTCGAAGTTCTCGACGCCGTCACCAGCGTCTGGGGTCCGGGACGCGTGGGCATGCATCTCGCTCCCCGCGGCGACTCGCACTCCGCCGGCGACTCCAACCCTGCGGCCACCTTCGAGTATGTGGCTCGCGAGATGGGCAAGCGCAAGATCGCCTTCATCGCCGCCCGCGAATATGCCGGACCCGACAGCCTCGGTCCAAAGCTCAAGGAAGCCTTTGGCGGAGTCTTCGTCGCCAACGAGAAGTTCACCAAGGCCGCAGGCGACGAGGTCATCGTCCAGGGTAAAGCCGACGCTGTCCTCTACGGCAAACTCTTCATCTCCAACCCCGACCTGCCCGAACGCTTCGCCACCGGAGCGCCGCTCAATGCACCCATCCCTCAAACCTTCTACACCCATGGCCCCGAGGGCTACATCGACTACCCTGCCCTTTCGACCGAAGCCGCAACCGTATAAGCCGTCGCAAGCGAAAAGATCCCGGCATCCGAAAAGGAGCCGGGATTTTTTTCTGGAACCTATCCCTTCATAAGCGCGTAGGGTTATCTGAAGCCCCGGTGACCCCCATGCCCACGCGAAACATCCTGGCGGCCTGCGCCAGCCTTACAGCGATCCTCATCGCGGCAACCGCCGTGCACACTACTCATCGCGTCCAAGCCCAATCAAAAACATACTCCCCTGAATACACCAAGTCCGGCGAACTCATTGCTCCAACGAACTACCGCCAGTGGATCTTCCTCACCTCGGGCTTCGACATGACCTACCGCGAGCGCAAGGGCGCGCCCGATCACTCCATGTTCGACAACGTCTTCGTCAACCCCGAGGCCTATGCCAGCTTCCTTGAAACCGGCACCTGGCCCGACAAGACCGTCCTTGTCCTCGAAAATCGTGGCGCGCAGGAAAAAGGTGAGGTCATCGTCAAGGGCGGGCGATTTCAGGGCACCGAAGTCATGGGCCTTGAAGTCCACGTCAAGGACTCTACTCACTTCAACCGCGAGGGCATCGGCGGACAATGGGGTTTCTATGATGTCGGCAGCGACGGCAAGGGCAAGCTCTTCGAGCCGTCCGCAAGCTGTTACACGTGCCACGCCCAGCACGCCGCCGTCGACACCACGTTCGTCCAGTTCTACCCAACACTCATAGAGCTCGCCGCGAAAAAGGGCACCCTCAGCGATGCATACCGCCGCGAGCGCGACTCCTCCCAGCCAGCCGCGCCCGAGTCAAAACAATCGCCTAAGCCGTAACCGAAAGCCTCGTGGACAACGCCGCCGTCGATCCCGTCTCGCTAGCGGTCGGGATCTTGAGACCGAGCGTCGTGTCGACCTCGTTCACCGGCAGACCAAGCTTCGTCGCGATCTCCAGCACAGGCGTACCGGTCGAAGCCAGCTTCGCGATGTTCTGAGACTCGGTGGGTTTGGGCACCGGGACAGGAGTCGGCGCATTGATCTCGTTCTGCTGAAGTGAGGTCGAGGGCGGCGGAGTGATCGAGAAAGACATGTGAAACCTCGAGAGTCGAGATAAGAAGATTCAGGAAAGTTATCGGCGGGACTTGCGCTGGAGTTCAGTCGTCGAAACGAAAATTCCGGGAATTGTCAATTCCCCCCAAGGATAGCGTCAGCGATTGCCGCCGCCTCCAGCGCCGCCGGCACGTCGTGAACCCGCAAAACATGCGCTCCTGCAAGCACTGCAGCGGTATTCGCAGCCGTCGTCAGCGTCAACCGCTGCGCCGGCGTCGGGACATGACCATGGTGCAGCGAATACGCCGTTTGGGTGAGGAAACCCTTCCGCGAGATCCCCACGAGCAGCGGAAATCCCAGCCCATGCAGTTGCTCCAAATGCGCCAGCAGAGGATAGTTCTGCGCTCCCGTCTTCCCGAATCCAAACCCAGGGTCGAGCATGACTCGATCCTCAGCAATTCCGGCCGCCCGAGCCTCCTCCGTCCTCTGCCTCAGGTCTCCCGTCACCATCGATGGAATCTCCTCCGGGGCAAGCAGCGCCAGGCTCCGCCACTCCTCAGGCTTCCCTCTCGTATGCATCAGGATCGCCCCGCACTCCATCTCCGCCACCGTCGAGAGCATCGCCGCATCCCAAAGCCCGCCGCTCACATCGTTGACGATCTCCGCTCCCGCCTCGACGGCCAGCCGCGCCGTCGACGCATGATAGGTGTCGATCGAGACTATCGCCTCGGGCCGCGCCTTCAAAATGGCGCTAAGCACAGGCAGCACACGCCTCTGCTCCTCCTCCGCCGGAAGCGGGGTAGCATCCGGACGCGTCGACTCCCCACCCAGATCCAGGAGGTCCGCGCCCTCATCCAGAAGCGTCAACCCGTGCTCGATCGCATCGTGCTGCCCGAGATAACGGCCACCATCGGAAAAGCTGTCCGGCGTCACATTCAGGATGCCCATGACCAGCGTCTTCCGGCCAAGTTCAAGCGTGCGCGACCGAAGGCGCCAGGAGGAAAGAGGACGTACAGCAAAGCTCATCTGGGAATTGTAGATCGCAAGGAGTACCTCCGTACCGCCGCTCTTCGTTGAACTAGGACCATTGTTGTCGTATATTGAAATCACGTGCTCTCAACGAGTTCCCACGCATCGCATAGCGGTGTGCCGAGAGCCTTTCCTGTTGCCAGCAACGGGCGTTCTTCCCGGGCCTAGGCTCGATCGACAATCTCAGCGGTCTGTTCCCGTGCCGGCCCTCCCGGCGCCTACGCCCCGCTATGCAAGAAAGGCACCTCCGATGACCTCTTCCCACCCCTGGCTCCGCGCCCTCACCCTCGCATCCGCCGTCCTGACTGCCAGCACACTCCACGCCGCTCCCGGCGCCGCAGTCGTTCCCGACGAATCCGTAGCCTGCACATCCTCCGCAAGCCAGCAGTCTGGCACCTCCACGATCCGCGTCACCGACACCACCGGAGCCATCGTGATCCGGGCCGCCGTCGAAGCCCGCTGCGGCAATACCGTCCTCAACGGAATCACCGGCGACGATGGTCAGCTTAAGCTCACCCTCCGCCCCGGCCAGTACCGCGTCACCGTCCGCGTCCCCGGCTTCACTGACAACTCCCAGGTCACCGCGCTTGGCGCCGAAACCCTCACCGTCGCCCTCGCCGTAGGCTCCGCAACGGACACGGTCAACGTCACCGCCGACACCGGCTTCGTCCCTTACGCCTCGAACGCCGGCTCCAAGACCAACGCCCTTCTCATCGAGGTGCCGCAGTCCATCTCCATCATCAACCAGCGCGAGATGGAGGCCCGCAACGTCATCACCGTCAACGAAGCCCTCCGCTACACCCCCGGCATCCAGGCCGACGAGTTCGGCGTCGAGCCCCGCTTCGACTGGCTCAAGATCCGTGGATTCGCCGCCGAAACCTTCGGCGTCTTCCGCGACGGCATGCGCTTCAACTCGCTCGCCGGCAAGCTCGATCCCTACGAACTCGAGAGCGTCGAAGTCCTTCGCGGACCAAGCTCCATCCTGTACGGTGAGGTCCCTCCCGGAGGCCTTATCAACCAGGTCACCAAACGCCCCGGAGCCGAGCGCTCCACCGAGATCGGGATGCAGTTCGGCTCCTACGATCGCCGTCAGGTCGAAGCCGACACCACGGGCTCCATCGACCGCCAGCAAGTCTGGCGCTATCGCCTCCTCGGCCTTCTCCGCGACAGCGGAACCCAGACCAACTTTACCCCCGACAACCGCCGCCTCATTGCCCCCTCGCTCTCCTGGCACCCCAGCGACCGCACCAACCTCACCGTCCTCTCAGACTGGCAGCATGACGGAACCCGTTGGAGCCAGTTCCTTCCCTCCAGCGGAACCCTCTACAACAACAATCCCAACGGCCTCATCCCGTTGAGCGTCTTCCTCGGCGAACCCAGCTTCGATAAGGTCAAGCGCGACCAGGCCTCCATCGGCTATACCGGAGACCACCTCTTCACCGACGGCTGGAACCTTCACTCCAACTACCGCTACCAGTACATCAACGTCCAGGGCTCGACCGTCTACGGCAACGGCTTCGACACCACCATCCCCGGCAACACCACCCTCGTCAGCCGCAGTGCCTACGCCCTCCCCAGCATCGACCGTATCAACACCGTCGACATCCGCGCCCTCCGCCGCTTCACCACCGCCAACTGGGAGCAGACCGTCCTCTTCGGCTATGACTACGCGCACGTCGACATCAAGACCCAAGCCGGCTCCGCCTCCGTAGCCGACATCAACATCTACAACCCCGTCTACGGCCAGGCCACTATCCCGCCGCTCTTCTTCTACCAGGACAACGACTCCCTCCTGCAGCAGCACGGCCTCTACGCCCAGGACCAGATCAAGTACAAGCAGCACATCGTCTTCACCCTCGGCGGCCGCCAGGACTTCGCCAAGAACGACATCTCGAACTTCCTTGCCGGTGGAACCAACTTCGCCCACACCGATACCCGCTTCACCGGACGCTGGCGTGACTTACCTCACCGACAGCGGCATCGCCCCCTACGTCGCCTACTCCACGAGCTTCCTCCCCAACGCCGGCACCTTCGTCTACAACCCCACCACGAAGCTCTCCACCGACCCGGCCAAGCCCGCCGACGCTCGCCAAATCGAAGCAGGCGTGAAGATCCAGCCGCGCACCTGGAACAGCTTCATCACCGCGTCATACTTCCAGATCAACCAGACCAACGTCCTCGTCTCCGATACCGCCTTCAACTCCTACCAGTCGGGCGAAGTCCGCTCACGCGGCGTCGAGATCGAAGGCATCGCCAGCCTCACGCGAGGCCTCAGCCTCCACGGCGGCTACACCCTCACCGCCACCAACACCCTCAAGGACCAGACCGCCGCGAACGTAGGCAGGTGACTCCCGCAGACTCCACGCAACCAGACCAGCTTCCTCGCCGACTACACCGTGCAGACCAGCCGTTTCGCAGGCCTCGGAGGAAACTTCGGAGTCCGCTTCGTCGGAACCAACGCCGCCGACAGCGCCAACTCCTTCTTCGTCCCAAACTACGCCCTCATCGACGGCTCGCTTCGCTTCAACTGGCGCAGGACCCTCTTCGCCGTCAACGCAACCAACCTCACCGACAAGCGCTACATCGCCACCTGCTCCGGCCTGAACTACTGCTACGCCGGCTACGCAAGAAACGTCATCGGCACCGCCAAGTACCGCTTCTAACCGCTTCTGCTTTCCCCAACCACCAAGAGCCCGGGTGCCCCACCTTCGCCGGCAGCACCATCGTCGGCTAAGGTGGGAAGGCAAGGCGTTCCATCGCCGCGGCAACTCCAGTAGCTCTTACCGTTCCCCTCTTGTTGTCATTCTCGAAGCGAATCTGCGTCTGTCGTTGCACTTGCCCTAAGCCCCGGAAACCATGTCCGTCCTAGCCGCCTTCCTCCACCACCCCAGCCGCCTGTTCCTTCGTCGCGCTCTCTTCCAGATCCACCTCTGGGCTGGCGTCCTCATCTCCCTCTACCTGGTAATCATCTCCATAAGCGGCTCCATCCTCGTCTTCGAAGACGAGTTCACCGCACGCGCCCTCAATCTCCCGCACTTCCGACTCGAAAAAACAGCCGTGGCCTCCATCCCGGAGGTCATGCGGAACTTCCACGAGAAGTATCCCCAGGCCTGGGTCACCGGCCTGACTGTCCCCACCCCGGCCATCCCAGCCTTCCAGCTCCGCGCCACGGACGCCACCCACCGCGAACTCCGCCTGACCGCCGATCCCGCAACCGCCGCCCTCACCGAGCAGACCCGCACCTGGGTCGACTGGATCCGCGACCTTCACGTCTACCTCCTCCTCGGCAAGTCGTACGGCATCCAGGTCAACGGCATCGGCGCCGCCATCCTCCTCCTCCTCGCTGCCTCCGGACTCGTCCTCTGGTGGCCGGGCATACGCGTCTGGACCCGCGGCCTCCGCGTCAGCTTCCGCCACAACTGGCGTCGCATCAACTTCGACCTTCACAGCGCCATTGGCTTCTGGACCCTGGCAATCGTCGTCTGGTGGGCCTTCTCCGGTGTCTACTTCGCCTGGTACAGGCAGGTCGCATGGGTCGTCTCTGTCATCTCGCCTATTCAGGGCATGAAGTCCCCCGAGATGCCACCCCACCCGGCAGACGCAACCCTCCCCCGTATTACCCTCGAAGGCCTCTTGGCCGCCGCCCAGCAAGCCTCCCCCCAGGCCCACCTCTTCAGCATCAGCGACCCATCCCTCCACGACGGCCCGGGAGCGACAATCTACACCGAGATGGACCTCGCCCGCCCCGGAGACTTCTCCCACCGCGACATCGTCACGCTTGACGGAGGCTCGGGCAAGGTACTCACCATCTGGCACTACGGCCAGAACCACACCGCCGGAGACTGGATCCTGTGGGCCATGCATCCCCTCCACTTCGGAAAACTCTGGGGAATTTGCTTCAAGATCCTCTGGGCTGTCCTGGGTCTCGCTCTCGCGGTCCTCACTCTTACCGGCCTGCTGATGTACTGGAACCGCTACCTCAGACATCGCTTCAACAGCAGCACGGGCCGGAGCCAAAGCCACCCCTGAGGACTACCGCCCCTGTCAGCCTGAGCAAAGCGCGGCGAAGTCGAAGGACCTGCATCTACCTTTGCCCTTGTTCTTGCCGCTGCTTCTTTGGTTGTCATTCCCGAAGGGAATCTGCGTCCACGCCTGCTAACACGACGAGGGGTGCCCACCTTCGCCGACGGCTTTCGAGTCGGCGAAGGTGGGAAAGCAAGCCGCCCAACCGCGGCTGGTCCCTTACTTCTTAGCCTTATTCTTGCTGACCTTCCCTGCCCCAACCGCCTCGGGCTCAGGCGCAGCAATCGGCTTCTTCGGCTTCGCTTCTCCACCCGCAGCCTTCGCCAGCTTCGCCTGATGCGCCGTCAGCAGCTTTTCCAGTTGCTGGATCAACATGCGCGTCTGCATCGGCTTCACGAGCATCTTGTCCGCGCCCGTCTCCTGCCAGTCTTCGTCCGACATCGGAAAGGCCGTCAGCAACGCCACCGCCGGGTGATACTTCGCCGTCCGCGCCGCCTTGATCACCTCGACACCCGCCACGTCATGCTCCATGCGCATGTCCGTGATGATCATCTCGTACTCGCGCTTGCCGATCTTCGACTTGCCTTCCTTGGCCGACGCCGCCGTATCCACGTCAAACCCGCTGATCTCGAGCACCGCCTTCAACGTCAGCAGCACCGTAATCTCATCATCGACAAGCAAAATCCGTCGTTGCTTCACACACACCTCCGCGCCGCGCTGGCGTTCCCTGCTCTGATTCCGTCCGTGGCTACACCATATTCACCTTCCAGCACGATTCCTGCAACTTCCCATGGTCACCCCTTCCCGTTACCGAACCGCCGCCCGCATCAACCACACTTTGGCCCACATCCTGTCCAGCCGAAAGCACCAGTTTTTCCGCGAAAATGCTATACTTCACGTTGCAGCCGCGCATCTCTTTTGCGGGCTAAAACTTAAACCAACGCACGGCCCTACGAATCAGTGGCTGTGGAGGCGACCTATTCCCCCGATAGATAAACGTTCCGCAAAGTCTTTTATCCGTACCAACGAACGAATTCGCGCCCGCGAAGTCCGCGTCATTGACGAAAACGGCGAGCAACTCGGCGTCATGGCTCCCTTCGAAGCCCTCAAGATGGCCCGCGAGCGTACCCTCGACCTCGTCGAAATCTCCCCAAACGCCGTGCCACCCGTCTGCAAGATCCAGGACTACGGCAAGTTCCTCTACGAGAAGGACAAGTCCGACCGCGCTGCACGCAAGAAGCAGAAGGTCATCGTCATTAAGGAAGTGAAGTTCTCCGTCACCGTCGACGAGCACGACTACCAGACGAAGAAGAATCAGGCCGTCCGCTTCCTTGGCGAAGGCGATAAGGTCAAGGCGTCGCTGCGCTTCAAGGGCCGCCAGATGGCGCACCGCGATCTCGGCTACAAGATCATCAATCGCCTGATCCTCGATATCGGCGATGCGGGCCTGGTCGAATTCATGCCCCGCATGGAAGGCACAACGCTCCACGCCATCATCGCGCCATCGAAAAAGGCGGAACAGCAGCCCCCTGCTCCCAAGAAGGCGGCGCCCGCACCCCAGCCCGCTGCGGCACAGAGCCCGTCGGCACAGCCTGCACCTCCCCCTGTTGCGGCAGTTTCCTAAGACATACGGGGAAAACGAAGCACCCAGCCGGCCTTCAGGGCCGGCTTTTTGCGTCTGCAACCTTTGGGGAATTGTCTTTTCTTGTAATGATGACCTTAGTAATATCATATAGATACTACTCTGTTATGTTGTTGTTTTTATTGGACTTAGTTCATTGTAGATACTAGGGTCTCTTTAGCCGGCAAGTCCATAGGAATCTTCGCCGAGCCTAGGAGCTACCCTCATGAAGATTGCCATCCGCGCTTTCGTCGTCGTTCTCGCCCTCACCGGAGCTGCCGCCTCTACCCATATTTCCACCGCGCAGCAGCACACCGCCAAGCCCCTCACAACAAAGTCCAGCGCTTTCCCGATCCCGACCTGCCCCCCCGATGATCCGAACGGATGTGGGATCATGGGCAACGGAAGCGGCGTTATTTAGTCTTCTCTTTCGACCCCCCGTAGGCTATGCTGGTCTTCTGGGGGTCATCCCGTTGAATCTTCGCTATCTCATCGATATGCTCTCCTGGGTCGAGTGCTTTGTCTGCATCGGCTCCCTGGCGGTGATCCTTGTCCGCAGGCAGATGCGAAGCTTCCTCTACCTCACCCTCTTCCTCGCCGTCAGGCTATTCGCCGATCTCACGCTCGGAACGACCCTGATGTTGCGCTGGAAACACCTCAACATGCCCGTGGCCTTCTACCGGTGCTACTTCTACGTCTACTGGGTAAGCTACGCACTCGAGGCCGCTCTTCTCCTGATGGCGGTCTACGGCATCTACAAGCTTGCGATGGCACCCCTTCCGGGTCTCCAACGGCTCGGATCCCTGGTTTTCAGGTGGGCTGCCGCAATCTCGATCGCTGTCTCGATCGGTCTTGCCTTCGGACCTCACGTCTCCGGAATGAGGTTTGTCATCCGCGCTGTCAGCCAGCTCCAGCAGACATCGAGCATCCTCACCCTCTGCCTGCTTCTCTTCGTCTGCTTCGCGATCCGGCCGATGGGCCTGTCGTACCGCAGCCGCGTCTTCGGCGTGAGTCTCGGCCTCGGACTCCTCGCCACCACCAATCTCGTGGCGTCCGCGTGGATCGTGTCCAACAAGGATATGTACTCCCCGCTGAATATGATCAACGGCCTGGCAATCTGCGCCTCCTTCGTGGTGTGGATCGGCTACTTCGCGATGCCCGAACCCAAGCGCCGCATGATCGTTCTACCGACGACCTCTCCATTCCTCCGGTGGAACCAGATCTCCCAGGCTCTCGGTGACGAACCGGGCTACGTTGCAATCGCTGGCGTGCCGCCGGATATGTTTGCCGAGGCCGAGATCGAAGTCATGGAACGCGCCTCCCGCAAGATGGCCGACTACCCCGAAATGGCGTAATCCTCAAACCCCCGCCGCAACACAGGCCGCCCATCAGGGCGGCTCTCTTTTCTAGCCGATCGGATACCCATCCATTCCGAAGTGGCATCTGACTGTCGATTCCAAGGGAAATCTACTCCGGCTGGAGAGCAAATCTAAAGCAAGAGGCCACCCCGAAGGGTGGCCTCTCATCGTTTACAGAGTAGTAACTACTCGCGTTCGGACCGCTTCCAGTTGATCAGGTCGCCCAGCGTGGTGCTGCTGCTGTTGCCGCTGTTCGAGGACTGGGAGTTCGAAGACGACTTGCCGCCGCCGTGCTCGCGCTCCTTGTAGCTCTCGACCTCGGCCCGGCTCGCCTCTTCGCCAACTGCACGAATGCTCAAGCCGACCTTCTTCTCTTCCTGGTTCATCTTGACGATCTTGAACTCGTGCTCCGAGTCCACATCCATCTTGACGGGCTGGCCGGTCGCGTCGACCGCCTCGGAGACGTGGCACAGGCCCTCGACTCCTTCAGCGATCTCAACGAAGGCTCCAAACTGCGCTGTGCGCAGAATCTTGCCCTTGATGACGTCGCCAATGCGGTGCTGTGCGAAGAACGTATCCCAGACATCCGGCTGAAGCTGCTTCACGCCAAGCGAAAGCCGGCGATTCTCAGGCTCGACGCCGAGCACGATGGCCCGAACCTTCTCGCCCTTCTTCAGCACTTCCGAAGGATGCTTGATGCGCTTCGTCCAGCTCAGGTTCGAGACGTGAACGAGTCCGTCGATCCCGTCTTCGATCTCGATGAACGCACCGAAGTCAGTCAGGTTGCGAACGCGGCCTTCGATGATCGCGCCCGTCGGGTACTTGTCCTCGAGCTGCTCCCACGGATTCTCCTGGAGTTGCTTCATGCCAAGCGAGATGCGGCGGTCGTTCGGGTTCACGCTGAGGATGATCGTGTCGACCTCATCGCCCGGCTTGACCATCTTCGACGGATGCTTCATCCGCTTGGACCAGGTCATCTCCGAAACGTGCACGAGGCCTTCGATACCCTGCTCGAGCTCGACAAACGCGCCGTAGTCGGTGACCGACAGAACGCGTCCACGAACCTGCGCACCAATCGGGTAACGCTCGGTCGCATCGAGCCATGGGTCAGGCGTCAGCTGCTTGAAGCCCAGCGAAACGCGCTGCTTATCCTTGTCGAACTTGAGGACCTTCACCTGGATCTCGTCGCCCACGTTGACCAGATCACGCGGATGCGTCAACCGGCCCCAGCTCATATCCGTGATGTGAAGAAGGCCATCGAGGCCGCCCATATCGACGAATGCGCCGTAGTCGGTGAGGTTCTTGACTGTCCCGGTCAGGACCGAACCCTCTTCGAGGGTCGAAAGCGTGACCGCCTTCTTCGCGTTCTGGTCTTCCTCAAGCAGTTCCTTGCGCGAAATGACGACATTGCCGCGCTTCTTGTTCAGCTTGATAACCCGAACTTCGATCTCGGTGCCGATATAGCCGTCGAGATTGCGAACCGGACGCACCTCAACCTGCGAGCCAGGCAGGAACGCCTTGATGCCGATGTCGACGGTCAGACCGCCCTTGACGCGGCTCAGAACCATTCCCTTGACAGGTGTCTTGTCGTTGGCAGCCTGCTCCAGCTTGTCCCAAACCTTGTGACGCTGCGCCTTCTCGTAGCTGACGAGATAGCCACCCTCGGCCTCTTCCCGCTCGACCACAACCTCAACCGTATCGCCGGTCTTGAACTTCGAGTTTCCCTCGGCGTCCAGAACCTGCTCCAGCGGAATCAGTCCTTCGCTCTTCAGACCGATGTCGACCACGACGTGCTTGTCCGTGATCTTCACGACGGTTCCCGTCACGACGACTTCTTCGGCCGTCATGCTCTGCGCGGCAGCGCTCTCGGCTGCCTGCTCACGGTCGAAGTTCGCCAGCGCCGCGGCAAAGTCAGCCGCGTCGTAGTCCGGCTCATCGGCGGCCTGTTCGGCCTGGATCGTCTGGGTCGGGCTTGAAGCTACCGCGTTGGAGGAATGACTCTCGGGCGCGTCCACGGAACCGCTTTGTGCAGTCTCGTGCGTGGTTGAGGTGGAATCGGATGACAGGTCGGCATGCTCCGCTGTCGCTTCGGGCGTAATGGTTTCCAGTTCGGTGTTCAGGGGTTTGCTCTCGGTGTAATCGGGATTATGGTCGTCTACCATGTATAGTGCGTACTCCAGGACCCAAGATCCACTCTCGCCAGGCATCGATTCCTCACAGGCTCCGACAGTCCAGAAAGGACCGATCGTGAGTTATTCCCGTAAAGATGAAGGAGGCAAAAGCGAAACATAGTTGCAGAGGAGCGGCTGCTCTTGGATCCCACACGCAGTGGCTCACTCCAAAGCATATTCCCTTCCGGAAGGCACGTCAAGAAACCTCCCCGTACACGCCTCGACATCTCCCATATATTCACCACATATACTCAATCCATGGATCGCCTCTGGACCCCATGGCGCTACGCCTACATCTCCGGCGCCGACGCCGGCCGCGCCAAAGGCGTCCCCGAGGCGCTCTCCGCCTGGCCTGGAGCCGACCCAACCAACCCGCTTTCCTCTGCGAGCAACTGTGTCTTCTGCAACATGATCGCTTCCGTCGACTTCGCAATCGATCATGGAATGTCGTCTGAAGATGCCGAGCGCGCCGCTCTCATCGTCGCTCGAAGCCGGCACAGCTTCCTCTGTCTCAATCGTTTCCCTTATTCGACCGGCCATGCGCTCATCGTCCCCTACGACCACACCGACTCGCTCGCCGGGCTCCGCCCTGAAGTAGCCCAGGAGATCATGTCCACCGCGCAGCAGGTCGACACAGCCCTCCGTGCGGTCTACCACCCCGACGGCCTGAACTTCGGTCTAAACCTAGGGGAAGCCGCCGGGGCCGGAGTCGCCAGCCACCTCCACATGCATGCCCTGCCCCGCTGGGCCGGAGACACCAACTTCATGACCGTCACTGGCGAGACGCGCATCATCCCTGAGCTTCTCGAAACGACCTGGAAGCGGCTCAGAGACGTCTTTCCGGCGCGAAACAACGCTCTTTAGATCTACTTTTGCGCCGAAGTCTCGCCTTCGGGCTGGTTCGGTCGCGCCAGGCGCGTCGCCTCGAAGTTCGTGATCTTCCACAATCCTGCGGGTGTCCGCTGGTAAACGCGGGTGTAGCGGAAGCTCCCGCGCATCGGGGTTCCGTCGCTCGTCCCTTCCACCTCGGCGCGCGAAGTGACCACGGCGGTCGTGCCGATCAGCTTCACCTTCACATCGCTTAATTCAATTTTGGAGAGGACTAGCGTCCGCTTGCGAATACGGTCAAGTTGCTGCTCCTTGGTGTTCACCTGCCCCGTCATCGAGATGCCGAAGTAGTCCTCCGACAGCAGCCTCTCCATCTCGGACACATTGCCCGTGAGTTGGGCGTCTCGCCACTGCGTCTCCATATCTTCGATCTGGCGCTTCGCGTCCTTCTTCAAAGCGTGCTTGCCTGCAAGGCCGAACAGCAGAGTGCAATTCGCCGTGGGAAGCACAACAAGGAGAAGAACACAAGGAATCAGGGAAACAAGCGATTTTGCAGGGTGCAGTCGCATAGCCGTACCGGATAGTAGTCCGGATTTTGGCAGTAAGTCAAAACAAAGTCTGATGTAGCTTCAATAAAGTGTTCTGGATAGAGCCATTTTGCAACTTTCGCCACGGATGGCAGCCCCGGCCACCGTGTGGAACCCGTCAGCAGACCGCGACAAGAGTCTCCACCTGGCGGTCCTTCATCAACTGGTAGAGGCCTCCGATTGCATGATGATGAAAGTGAGGCGTGTTCCTGTGGTGCTCGCGTGCTTTCTCATCCGCATACTGCTCATAGATCACGACCGTGTCCGGATCGCCGTCGACGAAATGCGCCACGTAGCTGACGCATCCCGGCTCCTGTCGAGAGGCCAGGGTCAGGTCGCGAAGTATCTCCGCAATCCGTTCGTGGTCCTTCGAGTCGAAACGCATCCTCACCGTGAAACTGATCATCCACCCACCCCTCAAAAACCATCCGCTATCCGCACCTAGGCGCGCAGTGCATCCTCAAAGGCGGGAAGCGTCATCGTCTGGTCGCGGTCCGGACCCGTCGAGACCATCCCGATCTTCGCGCCCGATTCCTTCTCGACGAAGTGAAGATAATCCTGCGCGAGTTTCGGAAGTTTGTCGAACTCCGTGATTCCCTCGGTCGATTCACCCCACCCCTTCAGCGTCGTGTAGATCGGCTGGATCGAATCGAAGCCGCGCATATCCGCCGGAATCGTATCGGTTACCTTGCCATCCACCCGGTATCCGGTGCAGACCGGGATCTCGCGGCACTCGTCCATCACATCCATCTTCGTCACGACCAGCCACTCGGTGCCGTTGATCATGTTGGAGTAGCGAAGCAGCGGCAGATCGAGCCAGCCGCAACGGCGTGGCCTACCCGTCACCGCGCCATACTCCTGCCCGCGCGCCCGCAGCAGGTCGGCCGTATCGTCATGGATCTCGGTCGGGAAGGGCCCCTCGCCGACACGCGTGACGTAAGCCTTTGTCACCCCGATAACCGTTCCGATCATGGTCGGCCCAACGCCAGTCCCGGTCACCGCACCGCCCGCCGTGGCAGACGACGACGTCACAAAAGGATAGGTCCCGTGGTCGATATCGAGCAGCGCTCCCTGCGCTCCCTCGAACATCACCTTCTCGCCATTGCGGAGCGCCTCGTTCAGCATCACGGCCGTATCCGTCACAAACGGAGCGATCTGTTCGGCGGCGCGCGCATACTCCTCGTACATCGCCTTCGGATCCAGTGGCTCGGTGCCAAAGAGCGCATGAGCGATCGTGTTCTTCTCGTAGCAGGCGTTGTTGATATGCGTCCGCAAAAGCTGCGAGTTCAGCATGTCGACCACACGCAGCCCACTGCGGTGCATCTTGTCTTCGTACGCCGGTCCAATGCCGCGGCTCGTCGTTCCGATCTTGGTCCGTCCCGGAGCATTCTCGGCCGCAAGCTCGATCATCCGGTGATACGGCAGGATTACCTGTGCCCGGTTCGAAACAAAAAGCTGTCCATCGATCGGAAGCCCCGCATCCTTCAGCTTCTTCACCTCGCTCAGGAATGCCATCGGGTCGAGCACAACACCGTTGCCGATCACGCCTCGGCACTCGGGCCGCAGCACACCGCACGGAATCAGTTGCAGAACAAACTTGCGGCCCTTGATGATGACGGTATGCCCGGCGTTGTGGCCCCCGGCATAGCGGGCAACCACGGAGAACTTCTCCGAGAGCACATCGACGATCTTGCCTTTACCCTCATCGCCCCATTGGGCACCCAGAATGACCGCTGATTTACGCTGACTCACGACGTGATTGCTCCAAAGGATTGGTGTGACGCAGGATGGTGGGGAATCGGCTCCCCAAACCATCATCATACTACCGCTGGAAGGGTAAGCTGGATGCTGCATGCCTGAGCTCCCCGAAGTCGAAACCGTCGCAAACGGCGTCCACGAGCGCACCCACGGCCAGGTCATCGAGGCGGTCTGGACAAGCGGAAAGCCGCAAACCTTCAAGTCTCCGCCGGAAGAGATCGCCGAGACGCTCACCGGTGCGCGGATCGACAAGATTCACCGCGTCGGCAAGACCATCGTCTGCGATCTGACGCAAGCCGAGGAAGAGAAAGCCCAGTTCCTCATCCATCTCGGCATGACCGGAAGACTCCTGGTCTCCGAACCCGATGTCCCGATGCCCCCACACACCCACGCCGTCCTCACCCTGAGCGGCGGACGGGAGATCCGCTTCGTCGACGCCCGAAGATTCGGGCGCCTATCCGTTCATCACCTAGCCGCGCATGCTGAAAAGTACGAGGGCCCGGGCCGCGAGCCACTGACCATCTCGGTCGAGGACTTCATCGCACTCTTCCGAGGCAGAAAGACCCCCATCAAAGCAGCCCTGCTAAACCAGTCGCTCCTGCACGGAGTAGGAAACATCTACGCCGACGAGAGCCTCTTCCGCGCCGGCATCCGTCCCCGCCGCCAGGCAGGCCGCCTCAACCGAGCCGAACTGTCGAAACTACGCGAAGCCCTGACCGTAGTCCTCAAGCACGCGATCCAACTCGGCGGCTCCTCTGTCTCGGACTACGTCGATGCCGACGGAGTACGAGGCTTCTTCCAACTCGAGCACAAGGTCTATTCCAGAACGGGAAAACCCTGCGTGGTCTGCGGCACACCCATAAAGAAGATCACCGTCGGGGGTCGCAGCACCCACTTCTGCCCGGCCTGCCAGAAATAGAGGTCAACCCGCCGCTTCCGAGCACCAGGCGGATAGGCAGGTTCAGCGAGTCGCAGCCTGTTCCGCCGCAACGGCAGCTCCAATGATCCGGGTCTCCGCATCGTCCTGAACGATCTCAAGCGAATAAGCCTGAAGCGGACTCATCTTGACCATCCGCTGAATGTAGTCCTTCAGCATGGACAGATCGACAAAGCGAACGTTGAACCCCGCGATAAAGAATTTCCCCGGGCCATCAAGGTGAATGGAGGTAGCCGTTCCGGCCGCAAGCGCCTTGTGCCAGAGCCTCTTGAAATCCAGGCAGCGCGCATCACCCTTCGCAGCCGCTTCGAAGACCTCTTCCGGCTCCATATCGAGAAAGCGCAGACGCATGGCACGATGCCCCATGATGCCTTCCATGTGACCTCGCCCGCCGCATCCGCAGTAGTTCTCCTTATCGTCCAGGGTGACGGTGGTATGACCACCCTCCCAAGCACCCGGAAGAAAAGGATAGCGCCCAAAGCCTATGCCAACACCCAGCGTCCAAACCCGAACGATGCTATCCAGTCGCCCATGCGTCGCGGCAATTCCCGCGGCGAATCCATCGGCGTCGTTCAGCAGATTCACCGACGCATTCAGCCCATTTTCCTTCAGCTTTCCCCCGAGCACTTCCTGGAACCGCGCTCCCTTCAACTGTGCAAGATTCGGAGCCTCTTCCACAACGCCGTTCCGAATCACCCCGGGAACTCCGACTCCCACCGAAACGATATCCGTCGCCCCGTCGGCCACCTGGATGATCTGCTGACAAAGCGTATGCATGATGGCGTCGGCCGGCATTTCCACGAGCGCGTACTCATCGTCATGCGCCTCGGGAAACACACGCATTGGTCCCGCAAGCTTGTGATCCACGACGAGACCCGCAACCACCCGCTCCGATAATGTCACGCCAATACTCTTCGCCATCTTCCACCTCAATCGGTTCAGGGTCTGCCAATTCCATCAAATTCAAATCCCGCACGTCCCGCATGCGAGACATGTGTTTTGAAAATTCAGAGACGTTGCTTGCGCCTGCCCGCGGCGCGCAGGCTACTCGAACTTGCTCACACGGTTGAGACCGTTGAACGCGGCTACTTTATAACATTCAGCCAGAGTTGGGTAGTTGAACACCGTATCGACGAAATAATCCAGCTTTCCACCGAGGGCCATCACGGCCTGACCGATGTGCAAAAGCTCGCTGGCTCCCTCCCCGATGATGTGAACTCCCAAAATGGCATGGGTCATACGGTGAAAGATGATCTTGAGGCGGCCTGTCGTATCCCCACGGATCTGCCCACGGGCGATCTCGCGATAATAGGCCACGCCAACCTCGTAAGGAACATCTTCTTCGGTCAACTGCTCTTCCGTTTTGCCTATGAAGCTTATTTCGGGAATGGTGTAAATCCCATAAGGGTAAAAGCTTGGATTCGAGAGAATCGTCTCGTCTCCAAACGCCCGCGCAGCCGCGACACGCCCCTGCTCCATCGAAACCGACGCAAGCGACGGGAACCCAATCACATCGCCCACGGCGAAGATGGTCGGCTGCTTCGTCCGAAAATCCTTGTCGACGGGAATGCGTCCGCGCGAGTCAGACTCGACCCCAACGGCGGGAAGATTGAGTTCGTCGACATTTCCCTGGCGACCAACCGCGAACAGGAGTGCATCGCCCTGCACCTTCTTTTTGGACTCCAGGTTGGCGACCACGGTCCCGTCAGGCATCTCTTCGACGCTCTCGACCTCTTCATTCAGCCGCATCGTGACCCGGGAATCGCGGAGGTGGTAACTGAGAGCCTCGATGATCTCCTGGTCGGCGAACTCAAGCAGCCGCGGACGGCGTTCGATCAGAGTGACGCGAACTCCGAGTGCGGAAAACATACAGGTGTACTCGACACCGATGACGCCGCCACCGACGACAATCAGGGTCTTCGGCAGATTCACCAGGTCAAGAACGAGATCGCTATTAATGATGCTCCGCCCGTTGATGGGAACCTTGGGCGAGGAGGCCGGTTTCGTCCCGGTGGCAATAAGAATGTTCTTCGCCTCGTAAACCGTCGCCCCTTTGGAATTGGTCACTTTAACGTGAGTTGGATCCTCAAAGCTCGCAACGCCGACAAGCATCTCGATGTTATTGCGCGAAAGCTGCGCCTCGGTTACATCGATCTCGGTCTTGATCACGTGCTGAACGCGGAAGGCGAGATCCGCCATCGTAATGCGTTCCTTCACGCGGTAGTTCATGCCGTAGATGGACTTGTAGTTGTAACCGGAGAGGTGAAGGACAGCCTCGCGCATGGTCTTGGACGGAATGGTCCCGGTGGAGATACAGGCTCCGCCCACGACCTCGCGCATCTCAACCAGCGCGACCTTCTTCCCAAGTTTTGCGGCGTAAATGGCGGCTCGCTGCCCGGCCGGTCCGGACCCGATGACGATCAAATCGTATGCAGTACTCATTCGCGCGTGTTCTTCCCTGTCGCGGTTGGTGGCCACTCCTGGTGGCCGTGATCTGTTGGGCCTGCTTGCGGCCTGTCGCCCTGGCGATGTATCGTTCCGGGTTGCCCTGGGAACGCCGTTCCGTACTTCAAATGTCGTAGTGCCTAAAACCTACCATACGCCGGTTACCGTCCGTTACGCCTACACTGACCCATGCTGCGATATGCCATTACGGACGGAGGGTTCGGGAACGGCACGATCACTCCCTCACAAGGATATGCCTCTCTGACTCAAGATGCGCGGAGGCAGAGGCAGCGACAGGGCCTTTTGGAACAGGTTCGGCAACTGGCGTTTCAGGGGATTGAATTTGTGCAGCTTCGGGAGAAGAATCTCCCGGCGGGTGAGCTCGCGGAGTTGGCCCGGGAGCTGCTTGCCGCCGTGACCGGAACGGGAATGGACTTGCGCGTGTTAATCAACACACGGGTGGACGTCGCCGTCGCGGTTGCCGCATCGGGCGTGCATCTTGGCGGGACGCCAGGCGAGCTGACGCCGGCGCAGGTGCGAGCCTTGTTCGCAGCAAAAGGGCTGCCCCCCCCGGTCATAAGCAAAGCGTGCCACACGCTCGTCGAGGTGCGGCAGGCGCGCAAGGCTGGAGCTGACCTGATTCTGTTCAGCCCGGTTTTCGGAAAGTGGGTGGCCGGGGTTCAGCGGGTTCCTGGAGCTGGCCTCGACAGCCTAACCAGGGCCTGTGAGATCGCGGAAGGTATCCCGGTGCTGGCCCTGGGTGGGGTGACGTCAGAAAACGCCGAGAAGTGCGTCCAGGCCGGAGCCGCTGGGGTGGCAGGAATTCACCTGTTTACAGTCTGAGGTAAAAACACGCAACAAAATGGTTGCATAAGCAGATCGGATTCGCTTAAGCTCATCCGCAACCAGGAGGTTGCCATATGGAAGATCGCATTCAAAAGCAGATCGACATCGCGGCGCCGGTGGCGCGCGTTTGGGAGGCGTTGACGGACTCGCGTCAGTTCGGCGAGTGGTTCAAGGTGATGGTGGAGGGTGAGTTCGTGGCAGGAAAAGCAAACAGGTTTCGGTTCAGCCATGCAAAGTATGAACGACTGAAATTCGAGATCTTCATCCAGGCAATCGAGCCCGTTTCCTACTTCGCTTACACCTGGCACCCCTACGCGATCGATCCCGATATCGACTACTCCAACGAGCCCCAGACTCTCGTGCAGTTCCACTTGACGGAGACGGCAGAAGGCACACGACTCGTAGTAACCGAGTCCGGCTTCGAGAAGATTCCGCCCGGACGTTACACGGACGCCTTCCGCATGAACACGCGCGGGTGGGAGCAACAGATGGAGAACATCCGTGACTATCTCGTCAAAACGTCCTAGCGGGGAAGCCGCGAAGGCCTTGACCTTCGCCGCGCTCGGCGATGAAACCCGTCTCCTCCTGCTCGCGAGACTCGGGCGCGGAAAAAGACAATCGATCGCGGAACTGACGGAGGGAACGTCGCTGACCCGGCAGGCCGTGACGAAGCACCTCCGTGTTCTGGAGCGGGTGCGAATGGTGCACGCGACACGCTCGGGCCGGGAGTGCCTGTTCGAACTGGATCCAGCTCCGGTAATGGAGCTGTCGGCTTACCTGGACGCCATCTCGAAGCAGTGGGATGGAGCGCTTGGGAGACTGAAGGCGTTCGTGGAGGGTGAAGGTCACGTGCGAAAGGGCGAGTGATGGGTTGGCGGCATTGACGTGCGGGGCGCGTGGTCCTACGCTTAAACCAAGTAGGTGCCATGCTCATAACCCCGTTACAGCTTGTTGATGAACCGCTCGAGTTCTCGGAATCCATTCCGGCCGGGGTGTTGGACTACGCTCCGGATGTGACGCAGATCGGGGCTTTGCCAGTAACCGGGCGGGCGGATCTGCTTGTCGAGCATCGCGGCCACAACGACATGGTGGACGACATTCGCCTCCGCGCTTCCTACAGTGGAAATCTCGAAGTGCTGTGCGCACGATGCGTCGATCCGGTTGCCGTACCGATCGAAGGCGAGTTTGACCTCATTTTTCGCCCCCAGGAGGCGGATGCCGACTCGGCCGAGCGGGCAATTACTGCGGACGAGACGGAAATCGGGTATTATGACAACAGCGGTCTTCTGCTCGAGGACGTCGTGCGCGAACAGGTGCTTCTCTCCCTGCCCGCCCGAACTCTTTGCACGCCGGACTGTAAAGGGCTTTGCCCGCGCTGTGGTCAGCATCTGAATTCCGCATCCTGCAACTGCGAGGCGACTGCCGTCGACCCGCGTTGGAATGCGCTTGCAGGGCTGGCGGGCCGGATACAGACCTAACGCACAAGTTTTCGCCCGGTTCTCCACCTCGTTTGGAGCGCTGAGGCTGACTGAAAGGGAATTACCATGCCTAATCCGAAGCGCCGCCACTCCAAGCGCCGCACTGCTCTCCGCCGCTCTCACGATTTCCTTTCGCCGGAAAACCCGGCGAACTGCCCGAACTGCGGCGAGCGCAAGCTCTCCCACCGGGCGTGCCCCAAGTGCGGCGAGTACAAGGGCCGCGCTGTCGTTGCGTCGAAGGAAGCGAAGTAATCACGGATAGCAAGGTTCCGGCGCGACGCACTTGATGCCAACTGACATCGTTGTCGATGCAATGGGTTCCGAGAAGGCCCCCGAATCCGAGATTCGCGGGGCCATCCTCGCGTGCCGTCAACTCGACGTTCGGGTCCAGCTCGTGGGGCCGGAGGAGACCCTCGCCCCGGCACTGAAGGCCTGCCTGCGTGGGCAGACCCTCCCCATCGAAATCGTGCATGCGTCCGAATGGATCAGCATGGACGACAAGGCAGCCCAGGCTGTCCGGAATAAGCGCGACTCTTCCATGCGGGTCGGCCTGAAGCGCGTACGCGAGGGCAAGGCCGCCGGCTTCTTCACAGCGGGAAATACCGGCGCGGCCATGGCGACGGCAAAGATGGTGCTCGGGATGCTCTCCGGCGTGCATCGGCCAGCGCTCGCGACGATTCTGCCGACGGTCACTGGTTTCCCCTCCCTGCTCCTCGATGTAGGCGCAAACGTCGACTCCGACCCCGAAAACCTCGTTCAGTTCGCAATCATGGGTCACATGTACGCACAGAACGTGCTGCAGGTGACGAATCCGCGCGTCGGCTTGCTTTCGATTGGCGAAGAAGATTCCAAGGGCAACTCCCTTACCCGCGATACGCTTCCCCTCATGCGGCAGTTGCCCATCAACTTCATCGGCAACGTCGAGGGCCGTGATCTTTTCAACGCCGATTGTGATGTAGCGGTCTGCGACGGCTTCGTCGGCAATGTAGCGCTCAAGACGGTCGAAGGCGCTGCGAAGCTCTTTAGCGTGATGCTGCGCCAGAGCCTGAAGTCGACCGTAACTTCACAGGTAGGGGCTCTCCTCTCCCGCCGAGCGTTCGCTGAGTTCAAGAAGAGCCTTGATTATTCCGAGTATGGCGGAGCGCCGCTGCTTGGAGTGCAGGGCGTCTGCATCGTAGGTCACGGTTCCTCGAACGAGCGGGCGATCATGAATGGCATTCGCGTCGCGGCCGAGTTCGCGCAGGCCGAGGTGAACTCGGGGATCGAAGCTGTCGTTCGCGCAGGCGCAACAACTCCGGTGAGCTAGACCCGATTCGCCCTCGGCTGGGCAATGACCAGGCCGCGCGGTGTGGGAAGCAAAACAACGGAAATCAGCCCCTCCGCTTCAAGCTTCAGGGCGGCGTCCCGGACGACCTTGAGGTGCGAGCTGGCGTCATGCATAAGGATGATCCCAGTGGGCTTCATCTGCGGCAGAAAGCGCCGAACCTCAGCCTCCCGGATGGGTGTGTCCGAGTCGGAAAACAGCAGATCGATGGTCCCGTCAACCTTCATCTCCAGGCTGGATTCGTTCCGAAGCTCCATCCACGGCCGTAGCTCCGAGGCTTCGAAGCGCGCTTTAGCTCTCTCATAGACAACGTGGTCATACTCACAACTGATCACCCGCCCAAAGCCATTCCGAGCCAGGCCACGCGCGATCCACTCCGTCGACACCCCCAGAAAAGATCCCGTCTCCACCACCAGCTCCGGCTTGATCGTCGTCACCAGCGTGGCCAGAAACTCCAGCACCTCGACCTCGGCCGTCATCGAGTCGATCATCGACCAGCGTTCCGGCTGCGGGCACTCAGGGGTAGCGCGGTGGTACTCGGGGAGCAGCGCGCCGGCAGCACGATCGTGCTGCAGCATCACCTTGTGCTCCTGTTTCAACTTCTTCTTGAAGAGACCCATGTCTATTTATTATCGCCCGGCACCGTCCTTTCGAGCGCATCCTAGAGGACATGAGCGATACGAAGTGGACCCCGGCACAGATCCCGGATCAGAGCGGGCGGCGAGTGATTGTAACCGGCGGAAACAGCGGCATCGGCTACTACGCGGCGCTGGAGCTCGCGCGCAAAGGCGCAAGCGTCGTCCTGACGGCTCGAGACGCGAAGAAAGGCGACGAGGCAAGGTCGCGTATTCTCGCCGAGGTTCCAGCAGCGAAGGTGGAGGTGGGCTCGCTCGACCTCGCGTCACTCGATTCGGTCTGCGCCTTCGCCGGGAAAGAAGCAGGCAAGCCGCTCGACATCCTCATCAATAACGCCGGTGTGATGGCCCCACCGAAGCGGCAGGAGGCAGACCGGGGGATGGAGCTGCAATTCGGAACAAATGTGGTGGGGCACTTCGCGCTGACCGCCCGGCTCTTCCCAACCCTGACGCCTTCTTCCCGGGTCGTCTGGCTGGCATCGATCGCCCATAAGCAGGGAAAGATCAACTTCGACGATCTGCAATCGCGCGAGCATTACTCGCCAATGGGTGCCTACCAGCAGTCAAAGCTCGCGGACCTGATGCTAGCGTTCGAGATGGATCGTCGCCTGCGGAGAAGGAATTCGAAGATCCTAAGCGTAGCAGCCCATCCCGGAGTCGCGAATACGAATCTCTTTCAGGCCCACCAGTACTCCTGGCTCGAGACAAAGATGCGCCACGCCGCATCAGGACTCATCGGTGCCCTGCTGAATACGCAGGCGGAAGGTGCGCTGCCAACGGAGTATGCCGCGACAGCCCCGCAGGTAGAGGGTGGCGGCTACTACGGCCCGCAGGGTTTCCTGGAGATGCGCGGCGGGGACGTCGGCCCAGCAAAAGTATCGGCCCAGGCAAGAGATATCGCGGCTGCCGAGCAGCTCTGGAAGATCTGCGAAGAGGTCGGCGGAGTCGAACTGCTCTAAGCAAATTCCACCCGCCTCCAGCAGAGGAGACGGGTGAAATTCGCTGGCACCTTCGACCTAAGCCTTCCCCGCCAACTGCCGCAGCACATACTGCAGGATGCCGCCGTGCTGGTAGTAGAGGATCTCCTGCGGCGTATCGATCCGCACCGACACGGGAAACTCGTTGCGCGTTCCATCCGGACTCTCGGCAATCACCAGGATCGTCTTGCCGTTCGCGAACTTCGAATCCAACATGGCGCGAAGCGTACCCGGCGTCTCGCCGATCGTGAAGATCTCCTCCCCGGTAAGCAGGTGCGATTCGACCGACTCGCCAGCCTGGAACTGCAGCGGCAGAATCCCCATCCCAACAAGGTTCGACCGGTGAATCCTCTCGTAGCTCTCGGCGATTACGAAGCGAATGCCCAGCAGCCTCGGCCCCTTCGCCGCCCAGTCGCGGCTCGAGCCGGAGCCGTACTCCTTACCCGCAAGAATCGCGAGCGGAATCCCGCGCTGTGCATAGGCAACCGACGCGTCATAGATGCTCATGCCCATCCCTTCAGGAAGAAGACGAGTCACTCCGCCTTCCGTCCCCGGCGCGAGCTTGTTGCGCAGACGCACGTTGGCGAACGTCCCCCGCACCATCACTTCGTGGTTGCCCCGCCGGCTGCCGTAGCTGTTGAAGTCCGACGGCTTGACCCCATGGTCCGTGAGGTACTTGCCCGCCGGCCCGTTCAGCTTGATCGATCCCGCCGGAGAGATATGGTCGGTCGTAACCGAGTCCCCGAGCACAGCCAGCACACGAGCCGAGCGAATATCTTCAATAGCGGGCGGTGTGGCAGGCATGCCATCGAAGTACGGAGCCTTACGAATGTAGGTCGACTCAGGCTCCCATCCGTACGTATCTCCCATCGGGAACTTCAGGTGCTGCCAGTTCTGGTCGCCGTCCGAGACGGTCGAGTACTGGTGCCGGAACATCTCCGAGTCGATCGAACTGGAGACGGCCTCGGTCACCTCCGCCTGCGTCGGCCAGATGTCCTTAAGGTAAACAGGCTGTCCCTGCTGGTCGTGGCCGAGCGGCTCGGTCTGGAAGTTATGCCCAATGTGCCCGGCGAGCGCATAGGCAACGACGAGCGGTGGGCTCATCAGGTAGTTGGCGCGAACCTCGGCAGAGATGCGCCCCTCGAAGTTGCGATTACCCGAAAGCACCGAGACAGCAACCAGGTTGTGATCCTCGATCGCCTTTGAAACGTCGGTCGGCAGCGGTCCTGAGTTCCCGATACACGTCGTGCAGCCGTAGCCGACGACCTGGAAGCGGAGCTTGTCGAGGTACGACATGAGCCCCGCCTTGTTGTAGTAGTCGGTGACGACGCGAGACCCGGGAGCAAGCGACGACTTGACCCACGGAGGCGTGCTCAGACCCTTTTCAACAGCTTTCTTCGCAAGCAGCCCGGCAGCCATCATGACGTACGGATTCGAGGTGTTGGTGCAGCTTGTAATCGCCGCGATGACGATCGAGCCGTCGTGAAGATAAGGCTCGGGATCGATGCCAAAGCGCCCCTTGATCGAGGTCACCGGCGCTTCGACGTGCTCTGTATCCGGCCCCGGGGTGAGCGTCGCAACAGCCACCGTGCCGCTATCGACGGCGGGCGCAGGCGAGCCCAGGCTGCTGGTGATATCGCCATAAGCACTGGCGTGTCCCCCCTCACCCTCCCACCGGACCATCTGCCGCGCAGCCTGCTTGTTGGCGTTTGGACCCTGAAGCGCGGGAAGCTGCTGCGCGAAGCTTGCCCCCGCTTCCGACAGCAGAACGCGATCCTGCGGACGCTTCGGTCCGGCAACAGACGGCTCGACGGTAGATAAATCAAGCGAAAGGGTCGCCGAGTAGGTTGCCTCGGGAGCATCCGGCGTGTGGAACAGCCCCTGCTCGCGGTAGTAAGCCTCGACCAGGGCGATCTGCTCTTCCGAGCGCCCGGTGAGACGCAGATAACGAAGCGTCTCGGCGTCCACGGGGAAGATCCCGCAGGTGGCCCCATACTCGGGAGCCATGTTAGCGATCGTGGCGCGGTCGGCGAGCGGAAGCTCGGCGATGCCGGGACCGTAGAACTCGACGAACTTGCCGACGACGCCGAACTTGCGCAGTGCCTCTGTAACCGTCAGAACGAGATCCGTGGCAGTTGTGCCCTCACGGAGCTTGCCGGTAAGCCGGAACCCGACGACCTGCGGAACAAGCATGGAGACAGGCTGGCCAAGCATCGCCGCCTCGGCTTCAATCCCGCCGACGCCCCAGCCTAGAACACCAAGACCGTTGACCATGGTGGTGTGGGAGTCTGTTCCTACCAGCGTGTCCGGGTAGGCATAGACCTTGCCTTCGGCGTCAGGCTGCGTCGTGAAGACCACGCGGGCGAGGTACTCGAGATTGACCTGGTGGCAGATGCCCATGCCGGGAGGAACGGCGGAGAAGTTGTTGAAGGCTGTCTGGCCCCACTTCAGAAAGGCGTAGCGCTCGCGATTGCGCTGGAACTCGAGAGCGGCGTTGAGATCGTAGGCGTTCGTAGTCCCGAACTCGTCCACCTGAACCGAGTGATCGATCACGAGTTCCGCGGGCTGGAGCGGATTGATCTTTTCAGGGTCCCCGCCAAGAGCACGCATGGCATCGCGCATGGCGGCGAGGTCCACAATCGCGGGAACCCCGGTGAAGTCCTGCATGAGCACGCGGGCGGGCATATAGGCGATCTCACGCGAGGGTTCAGCCTTGGCGTCCCAGTTGGCGAGGAAGCGAATGTCGTCGGCGGTGACGCTCGAACCATCTTCGTGGCGGAGCAGATTCTCCAGCAGGATCCGGAGGGAAAAAGGAAGCTTGGTAAGGTCGATTCCCTGCTCGGAGAGGGAGTGCAAACGATAGAGGCTCACGGTCTTCGAGCCGGAGGTGAGGGTGGATCGTGATTGGAAGGAGTCGGGGTGCTGTTCGGTCGGCATTGCGGAGTTCTCCTGTCAGGCGGGGCGTGGGGACGCCGGTGTTAGTACGAGGCAGTGTAAAGCGAGGATCGGAACGAGTGTTTCGCGGAGAGCGAGAGCTAGGCGCGTCCGCGATCGCGGCGGCCGTGACGAAAGCGCTTGAGAAGGGGAAAGCGCGGGCTCATAGCTCTGATTCTAGCGCCTCTTACAGGCGCTTGGCACGTGGGAGTTTCTCGCGCAATGCAATGGACAACGAACAGAAAGAAATGGACAACGAATGGAAAGAACTGGGGTTGAAGAGGAGGCGTTCTCTTTTAGCAGACGCTGCGGAGACGTACTGCATCAGACAGACAAAGCACCCATCGGAAGCGACGGATGCATGTCACCTGGTGGTCAGATATGGATGGAGATCGATATGGATACGACGATACAAAGGAAGCGATGGTCAGGTCGAAGCTTTGGTCGCACGAGCGCCGGGTACATCCTCGGTGCCGTGATTGCAGCTGTGGGCGTCTCTGGATGCAAGAGCAACACGGCAAATACGCCTGCTCCGGTGATCGATGACAACGGTGGTCAGGACCCGGCGGCAGCCAACCTCGCGCCGGTCGACCCAAATGCGCCGGTGCAGAGTGCCCCGGCATCAGCTCCCGCACCCGCGTCCTCGCCCAAGAAGGTGCGTGTTCTTGGTCAGCAATCCAGCTATGCCGGTCAGCAGACCGGCGAGAGCTACCCACAGCAACAGGCCGCACCACAGCAAGGGTACGCGCAACCGCCCGCCTACGCCGGCGGCTACTCCGAACAGCAGCCTTACGACGGAAACTACGATAGCGACCAGAGCTACGACGCAGGCTATAGCGCCCTTCAGGCGACGCAGCCACCGCCGCCGCTTCCGGAGTACGACCAGCCACCCGCCCCGCAGCCGAACGACCTATGGACCCCCGGCTACTGGGGTTATGCGAATACCGGCTACTACTGGGTGCCCGGTGCATGGGTTGCCGCTCCCTATCAGGGAGCCCTGTGGACCCCCGGCTACTGGGGCAACTACGGCAATGCCTACCGCTTTCACCATGGTTTCTGGGCTCGGCACATCGGCTTCTACGGAGGCTTGAACTATGGATTCGGCTATACGGGCTACGGCTATGACGGCGGCTACTGGAACGGAAATAACTTCTACTACAACCGTGCCGTAAACCGCATCAATACGACGAACATCCGGAACGTGTACGAGCGGAACGTGACCATCATCAACAACACGCGCGTCTCCTACAACGGCGGCAATGGGGGCGTGCAGGTTAGGCCCAGACCCCAGGAGATCGCGGTTCTGCGGGAACAGAGAATTCCTCCAATGGCTGCCCAGGTCCAGTTGCGGACAACTGCGGCTCAGAATCCCCAGCAGTTCTACAGCGCGAATCACGGACGACCGGCTGAAGCAGTAGCAACGAATCGCATTGAAGCGACGCGTGGCATTCAGGCTCCGCCTCAGCAGCAGATGCAACAAGTCAGGCAGGCCGATCAGCGTGTCAACCAGGAACAGCAGAAGCTGACTGTCGAGCAGCAGAGGGTCAACCAGGAGCAACAGAGGGCAAACCAGGAGCAGCAAAAGGCCAACCAGGAGCAGTTCAAGAATCACCAGGTGCAGCAGGTCGATGCGGAACGGCAGCAGAGAGACACCCAGGTGCAGCGCCAGGAGCAGCAACGTGCCGCCAGTGAACAGCACGTTCAGCAGGAGCAGAACCAGCGCGCACAGCAGTTGCAGCAGCAACAGCAGAGAGACAATCAGGCTCAACAGCGTCTGCAACAGCAGCAACGCGCTGCCCAGCAGGCGGAGCATGCGCAGCCGCAACATGTGCAGCAGCCGGTCGTGCAGCAGAGGGTAGAGCCGACGCATGTGCAGCAGGCTCCACCACAGCAGCACGTGCAGCAGCAGCCTCACCCACAACCGCAGCACGCACAGCCCGCGGCACCGCACCAGGAACCTCAACCGCATGAGGCTCCCCGAGAGCACTAAACCTGGCAGCAGCGGCAGCAAATCGATGGACCTGGAGCTCTTCGCCTCAAAAGGCGGGATCTTCAGGTCCGTTCGGTTTGCTTCAAGAGATGCCGTCAGGATCACTGCGAGCGTCGGCCGGTATGCGATGGTATTGAAATGACGTTGCAGGAAATGCGGATTCAGGCAGCGCGAAGACTCGCGGAAGAGCCGCTGCTCGCCAGCCAGGCCGCCCGCGATACGGATCTCCTCCTGATGTTCGCCCTGCAGGTTGACCGTACGTTGCTCTTCGCCCACCCCGAGCAGCCCCTGTCGCCGCAGCAGACATCGCGAGTGGAAGCACTCATCGAGCGGCGGTTCCGCATGGAACCAATCCAGCACATCACCGGCGAGCAGGAGTTCTACGGACTTCCCTTCCGCGTCACGCCCGCCACACTCATTCCCAGGCCGGAAACTGAGTTGCTCGTAGACGCCGTCTTAGCCCGGGTAGCCGGACCAGCCCAGATCGTCGACGTCGGCACAGGCTCCGGCGCCATAGCAATCGCTCTCGCTTCCCGACTGCCTCTCGCCCGAGTCGTGGGAGTGGATCTCTCCGAAGCAGCACTCACCATCGCCCGTGAGAACGCCAGTCGGAATCAAGTAACCGTCGACTTCCGCCTCTCCGATCTCCTCGCGGCTGTTCCCGGAGAGCTGGACGTAGTCGTGAGCAATCCGCCCTATATCCCGGAAGGCGATCGGCCAACGCTGCATCCCGAGGTCCGCGAGTTCGAGCCCGGCACCGCGTTATTCGCAGGCACGGATGGCCTGAACATCTACCGCCGCCTGATCCCTGAAGCACGGGCAAAGCTCCGCCCCGGGGGCTGGCTCACCATGGAGTTCGGCTTTGGCCAAGCCGGCGCACTGCGCGAACTGATACGTGGTTGGGATGAGATCGAGATCCTGACCGACCTGCAGGGCATAGAGCGCGTCATAGTGGCGAAACAGGCGCACTAAAGCCCGGCGTACCAGTCATACCCAAGCTTGGTCCAGTAGTCATCCGGTTTCTTATCCGTATACGCGATCAGCCCGATCCTCTTGATCTGCTTGTAACCGTACTTGATTGGCATATGCAGCCGTAGCGGCGCACCGTGCAGTTGCGTCAGCGGCCTGCCCGACATCTCCGTCACCAGGAGGCTCTGCGGATGCCGGCACGCGCTCAGATCGTAGCCACAGTAATAATCCCCATAAGGCGTCTCCATGTAGACATACCGCGGCTCGCGGCCGTCGACCTTCGCCGGAGGATACAACTCAAGCAGATCCACCAGCCGCACGCCCGACCAGTGAACGATCTCGCTCCACCCCTCAATGCATTTGAATTCGGTCACAAGTTCATGACGAGGAAGCTTCATCAGATCGGCCATGGTGAGCGAAATCCCGGGCGTCCCGTCATCCAGCGTGCTATCGCTTTCCCCCGCCTCTTCCTGCCCACGCATCGGCGCGCCAAAACCATCCTTCGACCGCGTCCAGATGGCCTCCTTCGGAGCCTCCGCCGGCCCCTTCGAGTCCACCGTCTTCGGCGCGTTCGGATCGACGCGCGGCGTCATCACATAATTCCAGGCAGTGATGTCCTTCTGATACTGCGGATGCTTCTCAGCATCGGCGACACCTGCCATCTGCAGCCGCCAGCTCGAAACATCGATATCGTCGCGAACCCCGTAAGGCCCATTGAAGCGAAGATCCACCGCCTTGTCGACCGAATAAGTCGGCGCCAGCCCCCGCTCTCGGAACACCCCTCGAGCGACATCGGCATCCACATGGAATGCCTTCCGAAGAGGAAGCTCCTGTCGACCGTCCTTCTCGCTCTGATCGATCCACCGATACCCCGCATATCCAGCCGCCGCCCCAATCACCCCGACGACAAGGCTGCGCCGCGTCATACCAGCCGAGCGGGCGCGAATCTGCGCGTCCGTCTCCACAACAGCAGGCGGGACCACAGGAGGCGGCGGAGCCGCTTCCGTAGCCTTCGAAGCCGGCTCAGCTTCGGCAGCAGGTTGGGGGCCAGCCGCAACCGCCTCCGGAGCCGCCGCACTCTCCGGCTCAGTCGCCGCCGGCTCCGGCGCGGCGGAAGGCTCCGCGCCGACAGGCTCCTGGATCTCAGGCTGAGGTTCGCTCATTCGCCCCTCCTTTCTTCCACGTAGAGAGGATGTTCGATCGGCCGGATCTCGTATCCCGTCACCATCCCCCTGAAGTTGTTCCAGCCCGTCTTGATCACCTGAAACACGTGCAGCAGAAAGAACGCCATGAACCCGATCGTCAGAAAGAAGTGCTCCCACCGGGCCATCTCATAGCCGCCCAGCAGGCTTGTGATCAGATGAACCTGCGTAGGCTTGTAGATCGAAAGCCCGGTAATCAGCGAGCCCGCGCCCATCAGGATAATCGCCGTGTAAGCAATCTTCTGAGCTCCGTTGTACTTCTGGATCGGCGGCTCTTTCTTGCTCAAATGCAAATCGTAGAGGGTCACCTCGATCGCCTGCCGCCACGACCGCATTGTCGGGACCAGCAGCCGCCACTCTCCCGACAGAATGAGATACGTGACGTACACAAGCCCGTTCGCTGCGAAGATCCACATGAAGAAGAAGTGGTACCCAAGCCCGTTCGTAATACGGTAAGGCGCATTGAGCCACTGATAGACGGGCTCGGGAAAGAAGCGGAAGAGCGTCCAGTGCCCAAGTCCGATGCGGTAGACACGATGCGGATACTGGTACGCGTTGTCGGAATCGCCCCAGTAGATCAGCAGCCCGCTCCAGATCATCGTGAACAGGATGGGAAAGTTGATCCAGTGCATCCAGCGAATGGCGCGGGGATGCTTCAGTTCCAGCCGTATGTGAGGTCCCTGAACCTCCGCCGCTCCAGGCAGATCGGCTACGTTCGCTGCGGCCGAAGACGCCTGCTCCATCGGAACTGCGCCCGCAGCTACTTCAACACGTTCCATAGCCTTACACCTCAACCTGATCAGACTGCCAGCCGTTTATCGGACGCGCAAGCGAAATCTCACCGCTTTCTTGAATTGTTAGAGTCGGAGCGCGACTTGTGGTTACAAGCGTAGTCTTAAGGACTGGAATGACAATCTCGCCAGCTCGACGCCGCTCCACGCTTCTCGCCTCAGCTTTTCTCCTCGCGAGCCCCTTGATGACTTCCGCGCAGACCAACAGTCCCCATCCGTCCGTCGAGATGCGTGCGTTCCTTCATGTGGACGTCGACGGAGCCCCGAACGCCTACGGCCCGAACGAAAGTAAAGCCTTGGACTACGAGAAGCACGCGCACGTTGGATCGAAGCTATCGGGCAAAGTAGTGGGCTACCTGACCGAAAAGGATCACCGCACGCCGGTAAGGCAGGGACCAAACGATCCTTACCCCGGCTACTACATCTCGACCACTGCTTTCTACGATCGCTCCATCGACAATGAGCACGACCCAAGGCGCTATGTCGACGCCGCGAAGATCAACTATCTCGTCCTCGGCAACTTCGGCATACACAACCATGTGAAGATCGGCGACTTCGCCGCGGTCTACAGCTCAAGAACAAGGAAGAGCGTCTTTGCGATTGTGGGAGACGAAGGAAATGCGTCGGGATGCGAGGGATCGCTCGCGCTCGTGCAATCCCTTGGCTATCCGATCACGGACGGCAAGGAAGATTCCGTGGACGACACCGAGATCACGATCCGATACTTCCCGGGCTCGAACCCGAACCACACCTTCTTCCACACGCAGGCAAAGCTGGATGCCGCGGCGAAGGCGCTCGGGCTGAGCAAGCAGTTCGACGAAAAAAGATAACTAGCGGATCACGACGTGCTGGGTGTCGCCACCGTAGTCCACAAAGGTGACGTCGCGATCGTTCATCGTGGTCTTCGGGTTGTAGTTACGCCCGCCGAGGGGGACCTTGTTCGCGTGATCGTCCTCGCTCAGGCAGACGAGCGTGCTCATGCAGTTGACCGCCTGCGGGCGACCCGGCATGCCATCCCAGTGCTGCACGATAAAGATCGCCGGAGAAGCATCGGTATTGGCCGTCGTCACGACCACGTCGTTCGTGTAGTTGATAAAGACTCGGGCTGTAGTGATCTCGGAGTTGTTCACGTAGAGCTTCCCAAGCGGATCACGCAGAAACAGTCGCTGCCGCAAAACAGCCACACCAACGACCAGAACGAGCAGAACAACAAGAAGCACTCTTCGCATGTATTTGCCTTGGCCCTTTCCATCATCGATGCACTTGCCTTGTCTTCTTCCAGCCCGGCACCCAAAGGGGTGCCCCATCTTCGCCGACAGCTTCATCGTCGGCTAAGGTGGGAAGGCGAGCCGTCCAAACGTCGCCGTTACCGTTGCTTGGTTGTCATTCCCGAAGGGAATCTGCGTCTTCCTTTGCTCTTGCCGTTGCTTCCCTTACCCACCACACCAAAAAGGAAAGGACCTACCCCTTCCTATCCTTCTCCTCGTGGTACTCCTGCTCTGTATTTATTCCCCATAGCGCCGTCTTGTCCACATGCCCCGCGATCAAACCATCCACCGCCGTCATCGCGGTAAGCATGCTGTGATCCTGGTTGTTGTACTTATGCATCCCATTGCGGCCAATAAGGTAGAGGTTCTCGAAGCTGTCCGTGAACGTCCGTAGTTCGTCAAAGCGGTCGTAGCTCCCAAAGTAAGCCGGGTAAGTCTTCGGTACGCGAACAACGTGTCCATCGAGAACGTCGCGCGTCTTCAGGATGCCGATCTTCTCCAGTTCCGCCGCGGCAAAGCGCTTCAGCTCTTCGTCCGGCATCGCCCACAGAGGGTCGGTGTCGTAGCAGAAGTACTCCAGCCCAAGCCAGACCTTCGAAGGGTCCGCAATCATATGCGGACTCCAGTTATTGAAGATCTGCAAGCGGCCAAGCAGAACGTCGGGCTCTTGGATATAGATCCACGTGTCCTTCAGCAAACCGCCGGCGGGCTCAGTCACGGCGAGGCGCTCCGCGAGAATTCCAACCGTGATGAAGTCGCGGTACTGAAGCCCCTCGGCAATCTCACGAACCTCGTTCGGGACGGGACAGTCCAGGGCTCGAACAAGCTCCTTCATAGGCATCGTCGAGAAGAAGCTGTCGCCCGTACAAGTCTCACGTGTGCCGTCCGGCGCTACGACATCGACAGCAGTAATCCGCTTGCCCTCCACATGAATGCGGTCGACCCGTCGCTGCATATGGATCGAGCCGCCCGTGTTAATAATGGTGTCGGCGACATGCTCCCAAAGCTGTCCCGGGCCAAACTTTGGATACATGAAGCGCTCGATCAGCGAGGTGTCGGTTCCCTTCTGAGCGAGATCCTTCGTCGGCTTCTCTCTGCTGAACGCCTTCGCCAGAAAATGTTTTACGGCTGTGGTAAGGCTCAACCCCTTGATTCTCTGAGCTCCCCACTCTGCCGAAATCTGGTCGCATGGCGTCCCCCAGACCTTCTCGGTGTAGCTCTTGAAAAAGGTGAGATAAAGCTCGCGGCCAAAGCGGTTGATCAGGAAGTCTTCGAGGCTCTTCTCCGGCTCAATCTGGTGCAGGCGCGACGTAAAGTAGCTCATACCCACGCGCGCGGTCCGCGTGATCCCAAGGTTCCGGAGCGTGTTGCCGGTGAGCTTGATCGGGTAATCGAAGAACTTCCGCAGGTAGTAGATTCGGCTCTTGCGCGGGCGTATCAGCATGACCAGGTCCGGATCCGCCGGAACCGGCGCATCAACTGTCTCGGCGTGTGGAACCGGCTCTTCCGCATCGACCGCATGGTGCAATGGGCCGACGCCCCGCAGGACCGGCTCTTCTTCGAGAACGGCGGGAACCGTCACCTTGCGCGTCTTGCCCTGGTACGCAATCTCCGTCTCGCCCGGCGCGACCTCGGGGGGCATCAGGTCGATCCACCACTGCATCACGCGATCCGACTTCGAAAAGAAGCGGTGACCGCCGATGTCCATCCGGTTGCCCTTGTAGCGAATCGTGCGGGAGATGCCGCCGATCTCGTTACTGGCTTCAAAGAGTATGGGCTCGATATCGGAGCGGCGAAGAAGTTCGAGTCCTGCTGTGAGGCCCGCTGGTCCTGCCCCGATGATGATTGCTTTCCTGTTCACGCGACTCCTCAGTATACGAGGAATCCGACGGGAAGACCGGTTGCTGGGTCTACACCCTCTGACAGAATCAAAGCACCCGGAGCGCGCGGAGGAGACCTCACAGCAAAATGTCAGCCTCAAAAAGTTGTCAAGCCTCGTTTTGCTCTAAACCTATGATAAGAAAGGGAAAAGTCACTGTCCTTTTAGTTATGGTGAGTTCGATACAATTAAGGCATAAGCAAAAACGGCGAGCTCCAAATCGGAGCTCGCCTTCGTTCTTCCTCTAAGTCCTTTGTTTACTAATTTTTAGCCGTAACCCTTTTCTTATGAACCACCTACGGCGCATAGAGTGCCGTAGGTCTATCATAAGAAAGATGTTAGACCCAGGCAATGGGAGGGGGGGGTACCCCTCCCGGCGTTAGAAACTCACCGGCTCCAGGTGAGCCTCTCTCGATTCCACCGTGAACGTCAGGGCCGAACTCTTCCCTGACGAATTCGGATCGGCGTCAATCAGCACCTTGTCTCCGTGCAGAACGCTTCCTTCAAGGATCCTGACGGCAAGCTTGTCCTGCACCATCCGCTGCACCGCACGCTTCAAGGGACGCGCGCCGTAGACCTTGTCGTAGCCAGCCGTAAACAGCGCGTGCCGTGCGGCAGGCGTAACGTCGAGCGTGATCTTCCGCTCTGCAAGCAGGCTCTGAAGTTCAGCGAGACGAAGATCGACGATATGGGTCAACTGCTCCTCGCCAAGCGCGTGGAACGTGACGATGTCATCGACACGATTGAGGAACTCCGGCCGGAAGTGCTGCCTCAGAACCTCCATCGCCCGCTCGGTAGCCTCCTCGAAGCCGTCTTCGGACCCGGCCCACGCGGTAGAAAGCTGAGTGGATCCAAGGTTCGAAGTCATGATGAGCACAGTGTTCTTGAAGTCGACCGTCCGTCCCTTCGAGTCCGTCAGTCGCCCGTCATCGAGCACCTGCAACAGGATATTGAACACATCCGGATGCGCCTTCTCGATCTCATCGAAAAGCACAACCGCATACGGACGCCGCCGAACAGCCTCAGTCAACTGCCCACCCTCGTCATAACCGACATATCCAGGAGGAGCACCGATAAGCCGGGCCACCGCATGCTTCTCCATGTACTCACTCATATCGATCCGAACCATCGCAGCTTCGTCATCAAAGAGGAATTCAGCGAGAGAACGAGCAGTCTCCGTCTTCCCAACTCCAGTCGGACCAAGAAAGATGAAGCTCCCGATCGGACGCTTCGGATCGCTTAGTCCAGCACGCGAACGCCGAATGGCATTGGCAACTGCCTCAAGCGCTCGATCCTGTCCAACAACCCGCTCGCGCAGGCGAGCTTCCATCTGGACAAGCTTCTGCATCTCGCCTTCAAGCATCTTGGAGATCGGAATTCCAGTCCACTTCGAGACGACAGCCGCGATGTCTTCCTCATCCACCTCTTCCTTCAGCATGCGATGCGTCGTTCCCGCATTGATCGCATCCTGCGAGTTGGTGAGACGCCCGAGTTCGGCTTCGAGACGCGGAATCTCGCCATACTGCAGTTCGGCCGCACGTTGGAGATTGCCCTTGCGGGTCTCTTCGCCAGCCTGGAAACGCAGGTTCTCGAGCGCAGCCTTGAGCTCCGCGATCTTGCCGATCGCTCCCTTTTCTGTCTGCCAGCGAGCACGCAGTCCAGCAGCAGATTCCTGAACCTCGGCAAGCTCCTTCTCGACTACTTCCAGACGCTCACGGCTCGCAGGATCGGTCTCGCGCCGCAACGCAGCCTTCTCGATCTCGAGCGAAGTTCCGCGACGCTCAAGATCGTCGATCTCAACCGGAACAGAGCCGATCTGAATGGCAAGCGCAGCCGCAGCTTCGTCGACAAGGTCGATAGCCTTGTCAGGAAGGAAACGGTCCGAGATGTACCGATGCGAAAGCGTCGCCGCGGCAACGATGGCAGCATCCTTGATCCGCACCTTGTGGTGAGCTTCGTACTTCTCCTTCAGGCCACGAAGGATCGCGACTGTATCCTCAACGTTCGGCTCGCCCACATAGACGATCTGGAAACGCCGCTCGAGCGCCGCATCCTTCTCGATGTACTTGCGATACTCGGCAAGCGTCGTCGCACCAATCGCGCGAAGACCGCCACGAGCCAGCGCAGGCTTGAGCATATTGCTCGCATCGAGCGAGCCTTCCGATGCTCCGGCTCCGACGAGCGTGTGAAGCTCGTCGATGAAGAGGATGATCTCGCCGTTGGACTCCTCGATCTCCTTAAGGACAGCTTTGAGACGCTCCTCGAACTCCCCACGGAACTTCGCTCCGGCGATCATGGAAGCCAGATCGAGCGAGACGACGCGTTTGTCGCGCAGAATCTCAGGAACATCGCCAAGGAAGATTCGCCGAGCCAGACCTTCGACGATCGCAGTCTTGCCAACGCCCGGTTCGCCGATGAGCACAGGATTGTTCTTCGTCCGGCGGCTCAGCACCTGGACAACGCGCCGAATCTCCTCATCGCGACCGATTACGGGATCGAGTTTTCCCCGACGCGCCATCTCCGTAAGGTCCTTGGCGTACTTCTCGAGGACCTGATATTTGCCCTCGGGATTCTGGTCCGTGACGCGCTGCGATCCACGAACTGCGGTGAGGGCGCGCAGGATGGCGTCATGCGTAGCCCCGAAGCTAGCGAGAGCAGTCTGAACGACTTCGGCTCCTCCACCCGCGCGACCGACCTTGGCATCGGTCAGCCCGAGCAGCAGGTGCTCGGTCGAGCAGTACTCATCCTTGAAGGACTCGGCCTCCTGAAACGCCTGGTCGAGGACGCGTTGTGTCGACTGCGCGAGCCCGGGCTGTCCGCCACCCTGGACCTTGGGCAACTTCTCGATAGCCGCGTTCACTCCCGCAAGGAGCCGCTCGACGGGCACACCCACTTTTTCCAGTACGGGGACCACAACACCCTCGCGGTCTTCGAGCAGAGCTGCGGCGAGGTGGACGGGGAGCACCTCGGGATTTCCATTTTCACTTGCGATGGCAGCAGCGCTTTGCACCGCAGCCTGGGCTTTGACCGTCAGTTTCTCCCAACGAATAGCCATGAAGCGTCTCCTTCTGAAGCTTGAGTCAGAGTTTAGACGCCACAGACGAATAAAAGATGCATAAAATGTGAGTCATAAAGACTCACATTACTCCGGTTCATTGGTGAGGTGATGTGCTTTAGTTCCGCGTCGGAGATTCGAAGTGTCTGTAGGTAATAGCGGGTATACGATTAAATGCGCAAAGATCCGAGATTCGCAGGAGTCGCTTATGTCGACAGCCGGTATCGTCCACCCGCCGCTCCGCTCCTCACGAAGTCAAAGCGTCGCCCGTCCGAGTACTTCCGCCCGGGCAGCGGGAGTCCCCTGGTATATCTACTGGGGTGCGCTCGCGGTCACCTCGTCTTCCTTTGGCGGGCAATGGGACGTCGCGTGGCACCGGTCGATCGGTCGAGACAGCTTTCTAACACCTGCCCATATCATGATCTACGCCTGTGGAGTAATTGCGGCGGTCATCTGTGGAAACCTTATCTTCACCACCACCTTTGGCAAGTCGCAGCACATGCGGGACGAATCCGTGAGTGTACTCGGCTTCAAGGCACCGCTGGGGGCATTCCTGGCGGCCTGGGGCGGCATCGCAATGATTACCTCAGGGCCGTTCGATAACTGGTGGCACGCCGCCTATGGGCTGGATGTGAAGATCATCAGCCCTCCGCACACCCTCCTAATCCTCGGAATCCGGTGTGTGGCGATGGGCATGCTTTTCCTGACACTTGCGGCGATGAATCGGGCGGCGAGCGAGACGGAAGCCCATCGAAAGCTGCAGATTCTGTATCTGTACTTGGGCGGCCTGATGGTGGGCGGGCAGATGTTCTTCCTGCTCGAGAAGACGGTGGACTTCAAGCTGCACACGGCTACCGCCTACGTCGTCATGGGAGCCGCAGTTCCGCTCATCTTCGCGCTGCTGTCGCAATCGTCCCAGGCGAAGTGGGCCTGCACGATTACCGCGGCGATTTATACCATCATCGGCATCGGGGAGATCCTGATATTTCCTCTGGTCTCGGCATCGCCTAAGCTTGGGCCGGTGCTGAACCAAGTCACGCATCTCGTCCCGGCGAAGTTTCCCATCCTGATCATCGTCCCGGCGATCGCCTTGGACCTGCTGTGGCAGAGGACGAAGGGGTGGAAGACGTGGAAGCTCGCACTCGTTTCGAGCCTGATCTTCACGGCAGTCCTCGTCGTGGTGGAATGGCCTTTTGCCAGCTTTCTACTCTCGAAGGCGAGTGCAAACCGCTTTTTTGGAACGATCTACTTCGATTACAATTCGCCTCCAGACGGATACGACCGGATGCGCAGGTGGTTCGATCCGGCGGGACCGGCAGAGTTGGCTCGCGGAGTGGCCGAGGCCGTAATCTATGGATCGGTTGGAACGTGGGTCGGGTTGAAATTTGGGAACTGGATGCGGAGCGTGCAGCGGTGACGTTTCAACACTGGCGAGTTGGCTGGCTGGCGGTTGTGCTCATCGCGTTAACACCGTCGGCCTGGGCTCATCTTGGGTCGAAGGATGTGTTTGAGACGGTGGATGCGGGGCCCTACAAGCTCTTCGTCACGATTCGCCCGCCGAATGTGATTCCAGGTGTCGCGACCATTGAGGTGCGGGTGTCGGGTGCGGCGGTGACGGGGTTGCAGATCACGCCGATTCCTCTCACCGGAGAGGCGTCGAAGCATCCCCCAAGCGCGGATCAGATGAAGGTGTCGGCGCAGGATCCGAACTTTTACAGGGGCGGCGTGTGGATGATGCAGTCAGGGTCGTGGCAGGTACGGTTTGGGGTGGATGGGGTAGCCGGGCACCAGACGGCCTCGGTGCCTGTTCCAGCAATTGCTCTCTCGACGCTGAAGATGGAGCGGGGGATGGGGTGGGGGTTGGCGGCACTGGGGGTGTTCCTGGTGGTGTCCATGGCTGGGACGGTGGCGGCGGCGGTCAGAGAGGCGCGGCTGGCGCCGGGGGTGGCGGCGGATGCGGGCCGAAGGCAGAGGGGATGGGCCGCGATGGCTGCGGCTCTGCTGGTGATGGGATTGATGGTGTGGGGCGGGGCGAAGTGGTGGAACGTCGAGGCGGCGACCTACGCCGGGAACGTCTACCAGCCCATGAAGACGGTCGCCAGCCTGAACGGGGATGTGCTGGATCTGACGGTTCAGGGGATCATGCGCGACCCGAAGGTGTCGCGGGTGCCGAGTCAGAGCAACCGGGACTTCCTGGCGGATCACGGGCACCTGATCCACCTTTATGCGATCCGGGAGCCGGAAATGGACGCGGTGTTTCACCTGCACCCTGAGTTGGTGGGAGCGGGGGATTTCCGGATGTCGCTTCCCGCAATGCCTGCCGGCGAATACACCTTATATGGAGACATCGTGCATGCGAACGGATTTCCCGAGACGCTAGTAGCCAAGGTGAACGTGCCGGCGGATAAGCCGGCCCAGGCGCTGGGTCCGGACGATGCCGAAGCGCTGCCGACGCCGCTCTCGAAGGGGGAACTGGGTGCGAGCTATCGACTGCCGGATGGCTACACAATGATCTGGGACAAGCCGGCAACCATTACGGCGACGACACCTTATCTCTTTCATTTCAGGTTAGTTGGGACTGGCGGGCAGCCGGCGGGGGATATGCGCCCTTATATGGGAATGGCGGGGCATGCGGCTTTTGTGAAGACGGACGGGACGGTGTTCGCGCATACGCATCCTGAAGGGTCGGCGGCGATGGCGGCGCTTGATATGGCGAATGGGCCGATGGCGGGGATGAGTACGCCGACGGGTCCGGAGGTGGAGTTTCCGTATGGCTTTCCGACTTCGGGAGCCTACCGGATCTTCATTCAGATGAAGCATGGCAAGACGATCGAGACGGGCGCATTCGACGCGCAGGTGAGGTAGCAAACTACCCCCTCCCCCTCCAAAGGAGCCAAAGTCTTCAAAACATTAGACTTAGTGGTGGACTTCGCCATTTTTGACTGCAAAGTCTTGTGAACAAAGGACTTGATCTCACCAGGGGACGGACTTTTACGGAGCAGGCTCGACAGGCCGGTCGACCTGGCTCATGTATACCTCCTCAACGCGTTCGACGGTGTCGATCTCTTCAAGGGGCTTGTCGGTGCGGATGCGAATGATCCGGGGGAAGCGGAGGGCGAAGCCGCTGGCATGGCGTCCGCTGCGCATGATGTTGTTGAAAGCTACCTCGAGGATGACGAGAGGTTCCACGGTGCGGAAATGGCCCTGGTCTTCGAGGGTGTGGGCTTTGAGCAACTCGGTCAGTTCGACGACCTCTGCGTCGGTGACGCCGGAGTAGGCTTTGCCGACGTTGAGGAGTTCGCCTTCGGGGCTGCGGACGGCGAAGGTGTAGTCGCTCAGGAAGGCGGCACGGCGGCCGTTGCCGTATTCGGCTCCGGTGATGACGACATCGAGGGTCGCTAACTCGCGCTTCAACTTGACCCAGGCGAGGCCTCTACGGCCGGGCAGGTAGGCGGATCCGGCTGCTTTGAGCATGACGCCTTCGTTGGCGCGGGCGCGGGCGTCGGCATATGCGCGGTCGATATCTTCGGCGCTCTCGACCAGGCGCGATGGGGAGAGCATGAGGCGGGGCACGCCGGCACCCTCTTCGCCGAGGAACATGGCCTGTTGCGACTCTTTGCGACGCTCGTCGACGGCTAGCGGAGAGACGACGCGGTCGATCATCTGCTCGACGATGGCCTCGAGGCGGTTTCGGCGATCGCGCAAGGGCAGGCTTAGCTGAAGTTCGTCTTTCGCGTACATGAGGTCGAACGCCATGAAGACGACGGGGATCTGCGTGCGAACTTCGTTTGACACTTTCTTGCGGCCTATGCGTGTTCCGAGGATCGCGAACGGGAGGGCACGGGCTGTATTTCCGAGGCTGCCTGCATCGGTACCGAAGTTCCATGCGAGGATTTCGCCGTCGAGGATCATGGCTCCATCGACATCGTGCTTGACCGCGGCGAAGGCCTCGGCGAGTTCGGGGAAGCTTTCGGTTACATCCTCGCGGTTGCGGGAATAGATGGCGACGCGTCCGGGATGGGACGGATCGCCGCAGTGAACCTGAGCGCGCATGCCGTCGTACTTGTCCTCCAGGAAGGCGTCAACCTGGCCGTCGGTTCTGGGGAGATCCAGTTCGATTTCGGCGACTGCTTCCTCGACTTCCAGATCGGCGTCGGCCGCCTTCTTGCTTTTGCGTGGCTTCTTCGCGGGTTTTGCTGGCTTTTCTGGCTTCTGGGTGAATCGCGCGACGGCTTCCTCTGGACTCTCGACGGGACTTGCGAGCATGAAGCCGAGGGGGTGGAAGAGGCGCATGCGGGCTTCGTCTAGGGTTCCAGCGAAGGCGCGGTCAACGGCACGGCCGAGGTCGGCCTCCAGCATGACAGCGTGACGCACGGCGGCGACGTCGGTGGCAAGGTCCTCGTGGCGGGCGGTGCTTGCGGCAACGGCGATGGCCTCTTCGACGAGGGACTGCTTCACGCCGATGCGCATGTCGCCGAGCATCAGCTTGATGAGGTACTTGGCTTCGATTGGAGTGGCGCGACATAGCAGGTCTTCGAGTAGGGCCGAGCGCACGGCAGTGGTTTTGGCGGTGGCCATGCCGGAAAGGGATTCGGAGACCTGCGTGAGGGTGAGGTCGGGGGCGCGATCGGGAGTTCCGGCCAGGAGGTCGAAGGCGGCGGCACCCAGGTCGCCGTGGCGGCGATAGGCCTGGGAGAGCGCGGCATCGGTAGCACCAGAGACCGCGAGGACGGCGCGGGTGACGATGGCTCCCCCGGCGTTCAGCTTGCGAGGATCGGCCTCAGAGAAGGGGAGGCCTGCAAGGTAGAGAGCGAAGAGTCCAGCATCAGAGGTTTGGCTAATGCCAGAATTTGGCCCTTCCTGGGCGGCGCGACAGATGGCGTCGGCGATGGCGGCTCGCTTTTTGAGCCGACTTCCCTCACCGGCGAGTGTTTCTGCCAGCGTCGCGACCGCGTGGAATTGTGCCATGCACGTACCTCATGGAGCTTCTGATTTGCTGAGGCGGCGCGTGCAGCCCGTTCACCCCTATCGAGAAGAAAGATGCTTCCCGAACCGTTCGCGTCCGCTGTACCATCTAATTTGTGATGGATATGGCAAACATTCCGGTGTGGACCTCCCGCGTGGCTCCTGTGCGTCACGACTTTGCCTAGCTGCGCCATGCGCGCTTTCTTTCTCTCCCCAATCCCAAATTGATATTCCGATTCCCTGCTCCGGCAGGAGGAGACTCCCATGTTCGACCGCCTCGATCAACTTGAAGCACGCTATGAAGACCTCGGACGCCAGTTGTCCGACCCAACGCTGGTGAACGACCAGAAGAAGTTTCAGACGACCGCGAAGCAGCACCGTGACCTGGAACCAATTGTCGAGAAGTTCCGGACGTACCGGAAGATCAAGGAAGGCATCGACGAAGCAAAGGCGATGCTGACGGACAGCGATCCGGATGTGAGGGCAATGGCGGCGGAGGAACTTGCGATGCTCGAGCCACGGCTCGAGCCGGTGGAGGAAGAGTTAAAAATCCTTCTGCTGCCAAAGGATCCGAACGACGACAAGAACGTGATTATCGAACTGCGGGCGGGGACGGGCGGGGATGAAGCGGCGCTGTTCGTGGCCGAGGTGTTCCGGATGTACCTGCGGTTTGCCGAGCAGCATCGGTGGAAGGTCGAGATTCTTTCGCAGTCGGAGAGCGGCATCGGGCAGGGACTGAAAGACGTCACGGCGATCTTCGAAGGCGACAAGGTGTACTCGCAGATGAAGTACGAGTCGGGTGTACACCGGGTTCAGCGGGTTCCGGCGACGGAGACGCAAGGACGTGTGCATACTTCGGCGATTACGGTGGCGGTGCTTCCGGAAGCCGAAGAGGTCGACATCAAGATCGAGCAGAAGGATCTAAGGATCGACACGTTCTGCTCTTCGGGGCCGGGTGGCCAGTCGGTGAATACGACGTATTCGGCGATCCGGATTACGCATCTTCCCACGCAGACGGTAGTGAGCTGCCAGGATGAGAAATCGCAGATCAAGAATCGCGAGAAGGCGATGCGCGTGCTGCGTGCCCGCCTGTATGAGGTCGAGGCCGAGAGGATTCACCAGATCCAGGCGAAGGACCGCAAGGCGCAGGTTGGGACGGGTGATCGTTCGGAGAAGATACGGACCTACAACTTTCCGCAGAACCGGCTAACGGATCATCGGATCGGGCTGACGAACCACCAGTTGGCGATGGTGATGGAAGGGATGCTGCAGCCGACAGTCGATGCGCTGATCGCGCACTACACGGCGGAGAAGTTGAAGGCGGAAGCGGCGGCCTGAGAATGCGGCCCGCTGATATTCTGGCCGGATGAGCTCCCTGGAGAGGCAGCGCTGGTGGGTCTGTTCCGGAGTGATCCGCTGGACGCTGAGCCTGTTGCTGGCTAACGCGTTCGGACCTGCCTTATGGGCGCAACCTTCAGGCAGACAGGTGCAGGTCACGCTGGAGCAGGTTCTCGACCGGCTTCAGGAAAACTTCTTCGAATATCTCCGATCGGTTCCGAGCCTTTTCTGTGATGAGGTCGTGCAGTCGGATTTTGGGCCGGCGAACACCGTCGTTAAGTCCGTTCACAGCAAGACGGAGTCGATCTTTCGGCTGCAGCGCAAGATCACCCCCGCACGGAAGCTGGAACTTGTCGAATCCCGGGATCTGAAGAGGGTCGATGGGAAGGCTGTTTCTTCGGGATCGCTCGCCGGGCCGGCTATTCTTTCGGGCGCGTTCGGCACGGGGCTGGCGGTGGCCGATGCGGCTCAAGAGGTCTGCACGAACTTCCGCATGCATCCGATGCTGACCTTCTTTGCGCCGCACCGGATCGTGATCGAATTCGAATCGCTGCCGGGATCGACTGATAACCCCGTGTGTTCGACCCGACGCTCGCATGGGAGGGTGTTCGTCGACCCCGAGACGATGCGTATCCGGCGCATCGAGATGACGACACCGAATTACGACATCGTGCCGAAGATCAAGGGCAATTGGGTGTGGTCGGTCGACTACGACCCGGTGATGCTTGGCGGCAAGCCGTTCTGGCTGCCGAAGACGATCCTGTCGGATGCCACGTCGTATGGGCTGAATCCGCTGACATGGACGTTCGAGGCGAGGTACAGCAACTATCACAAGCTGGAGGTAAGGAGCCGGATTGTTACAGACGGGCTAACAGAGCCCGGTCCGGAGCCTTCCGAAACGGCACCTCAGGCTCCGAAGAGGTGATGGGTAGACGGATGATGCATCCTTACGGCTGCGGATGACTTCCAATGGGTACGGCTCACCCGCTCCGCTGGAGCGCGAGCCGTGACTCGCGCCAAGGAAGCGCCTCGTCGTGACGACATGGTATGATCCGGCTCCATCCGGGCAGCATCCACGCGAACGCGCTGCGTATCGTTCGATTCCTCTCGTCTCCGGCATGCTGAACGGGCAAAGCACGCATGCCCACGAAAGCCCCACCGTCTAAAGATCACTCGCAGAGGCAAACTGGCATGGAATTTCATATTTCTCGTGCGGCTCGAGACCGCTATCAGGTGGATGAAACGCTGTTCGACTATGTCGGGAATGTCGTTTTCGGCGACGTGGTGGCGGCTCGCAAGCTCGCGGCCAGGATGACGGAGGTGCGGCAGGGCGTCGCTCGTAAGTCAGACGTAGTGAATGCGGGTGCGCTGTTCGCGATGGGGCTGATCGACGAGCTGAGCCATGCGCTGGTGGCGAAGTACCGGAAGACGATCGATCCGCAGGTTCTACCGGCGGCATTGCAGTGGTTTGTGGCGAATGCTTCGAAGGCGGATGTCGATCGGCTGATGGGGACGTTCATCGAGCAGTTTCCGAACGTCTCGATCTATCGCGGGGAGGAGACGATCGCGGAGTGGCTTGCGAAGACGGTCGATGGCTTGCCGAATCGTGAGGCTGCGATGGAGGAGCTTTTGCTGCTTTGGCTGGCGAATATCAACCCGGCTTATAAGCCGTTTCGGGAGTTGTTCGACGATCAGAAGCTGGTGGAGGGGACGGTCTATAAACGGGTGACGGCGAAGCTGGGGGACTACTTCGCGACGCGGCCCCCGTTCAGCGCGAAGGATGGGACTCTGCTTGATGTTCTGAAGGCGCCTATGCTGGCTTCGCCGGACTCGCTCAGTGGGCAGCTCGACTACATTCGGGAACACTGGGTGGAGTACATCGGGGAGGAGCTGCGGAGCGTTCTGCTGGCGATCGACGTATTGCGCGAAGAGGATATCGCGATCTGGATGCGGTTCCATCCGGCGGATGGGATGGGGCATGCGGACTGGCGGCAGGATGGGGCTGTCGACTATGGGATGCAGGGTTTCAGTGGGGACGAGTACCTGGGGTTCACTGAACTGCAGGAAGAGGAAGCAAGACGAAAGGCACTGGAGAAGGCTGACCAACTTAACGAGTACGAGGCGTTCAGCCAGGATCAGGCGTGGATGCCGACGGTGGTACTGATCGCGAAGAGCACTTACGTATGGCTGGAGCAGCTTTCGAAGAAGTACCAGAGGCATATTCATCGGCTCGACCAGATTCCGCAGGAAGAGATGCATGTGCTGGCCGGGCGGGGGTTGAATGGGCTTTGGCTGATCGGGTTGTGGGAGCGGAGCGTGGCTTCGCAGACGATTAAGAGGATGCGCGGGCAGGCGGATGCGGTCGCGTCGGCTTACTCGTTGAGGGATTACCGGATTGCCGAGGATCTGGGTGGGCAGGCGGCGTACGAGGTGCTGCGGGAACGGGCGGCGCGGGCGGGTATTCGGCTGGCGAGCGACATGGTGCCGAACCACATGGGCATCGATTCGACGTGGGTGCTGGAGCATCCGGACTGGTTTATCTCGAGGCCGGAGAGCCCGTTTCCGGTGTACCGGTTTGAGGGGCCAGATCTTTCGATCGACCCGAACGTCGAGATCAAGATCGAGGATCACTACTTCGACCAGACCGATGCGGCGGTGGTGTTTCGGCTGCGGAATCGTGGCTCCGGGAAGACGGATTTTGTATTTCACGGCAACGACGGGACGACGTTCGCGTGGAATGATACGGCCCAGCTCGACTACTCGAAGGCGCATGTCCGGGAGCAGGTAATTCAGACGATTCTCGAAGTGGCGAAGCTGTTTCCGATTATCCGGTTCGATGCGGCGATGGTGCTGGCGAAGAAGCATGTGCAGAGGCTCTGGTTCCCGCTGCCAGGTGAGGGTCGATCGATTCCTTCGCGGGCGGAGAATGCGATGTCGCAGGAAGAGTTCGATGCGCTGATGCCGCATGAGTTCTGGCGCGAGGTGGTGGACCGGGTGGCGGTCGAGGTTCCGGGAACGCTTCTGCTGGCGGAGGCTTTCTGGCTCCTGGAGGGATACTTCGTTCGGACGTTGGGGATGCATCGGGTTTACAACAGCGCATTCATGAACATGCTGCGGGATGAAGAGAATGCGAAGTACCGTTCGTACCTGAAGAAGACGATCGAGTTTGATCCGGACATTCTGAAGCGGTATGTCAACTTCATGAGCAATCCCGATGAGCGGACGGCGATCGACCAGTTTGGGACGGGGGATAAATACTTCGGGTGCTGCACGCTGATGGCAACACTGCCGGGGCTGCCGATGTTCGGGCATGGGCAGATCGAGGCGTTCACCGAGCGGTATGGCATGGAGTACAAGAAGGCGCGCTTCGACGAGTATCCGAACGACGACCTGATCGCGCGTCACCAGCGGGAGATCATGCCTCTGCTGAAAGATCGCAGCCTCTTCGCGGAGAGCAGCTACTTCCGCATGTACGACTTCAATGCGCCGGAAGGGCACGTCGATGAGAACGTCTTCGCGTTCTCAAATAGGGAGCATGACCGCAAGGCTGTGATCCTCTTCAACAACCGCTACGAGAGCACGCGGGGCACGATCCACTGGTCGGTGGAACAGGTGGATAAAGGCGCCGGCGTGATGCGAGGGCAGACGCTTGGGGATGCGATTCAGCTTCCGTGGGATGACGGGGCGATGGTCGCGTACAAGGATTCGGCGACCGGGCTCGAGTATCTGCGATGGTCGCACGAACTGAGGTCGAATGGCATCACGGTCGATCTACGCGGGTATCAGTACGTTGTGCTTCTGAACTGGAAGGAACGGCGGGCGAGCGATGCCTATCCGTGGGATCGACTCTGCAATGCGCTGAACGGCGCAGGAGTTGCGAACCTCGATGAGGCGCTTTCAAAGCTCCGGCTCATGCCGGTACACGATGCTCTGCGCCATTTGCTGGAGCCGGGAACGATCCAGATGCTGATCGCCGCAAGCAGCGACGAGGCGCAGGCGAAGATCTCCGAAACAGCCGGTGTCGCAAGTGCGGCCTCGCTAAAGACGGAGGAGATCGAGGAAGAGGCGCTGGGTGAGGAAACAGCCTCTGAGCCGGTGCGGAAAGCTGTCGTCTTGAGTCCGGTCAGCGGTTTGGTCGCGAAGGCCAAGGCCTTCTATACCGCGACGGGCCAGATCGATGAGCTTCCAGAAGGCTTTACAGGAGATGGGTTGACGGCTGCGCTCGAAGCGACGGCGCGGATCCCAGGTATCGCGATCGCGGAGAGCGAGATAGGGCATGTGCTGCCGATTGGCCGCGGAGCACGGCGGAGCGTAGCTCTGTGGGCTCCTGTGCTTGCGTGGAGCCTCGTGAAGGAGCTTGTGCCGGAGGGTGTCACTGGAGCTTCGCGTCTCGAGACCTTCGATCGGCTGCAGCTTCGCGCGGCGCTCGCGGAGAACTTCGTTTCGCTTGGCTTCGAGCATGAGAGTTCATGGCGGGCAGCAGCACGGGTGCGGACACTCCTGGCCTATGGGGCTCCAGTAGAAGAGGAGGCGGCGGACTTCCTTGGGTTGCCCGAGAGCTTCTGGAGCGAGCCGGATGTGCGCTGGCTCGCGGGAGTCAACGAGGCGAATGGAAAGGCGTGGTTTAACAAGGAGTTGCTCGAAGATCTGCTGTGGTGGATGACGCTTCCGACGCTTGTAGCGGAGCCTCCAATCGATTCGGTGGGGATCCATGGGCTCCACCAGAAGCTTGGCGAGGCACGGGCTGCAGCCATGAGAGCGGGGTTCGAGGTCGACCGGTTTGTGCCCAAGCCAAAACCTGAGGTTCCAGTAAATACTACGAAGGCTGAACCTCTCGTTATCGATCCTGAAGAGACGGACGTCGAGATGGAGGACGCTTCCGAGCTCGAGGACCCGGTCGGGAATCTGCGGGACTAGGCAGCATCGCGCTCTTCGCACTGAAGGGTGAGCTGGAAGCCGTGCTCTTCGAAGCGAAAGACGCGCTCGATCTTCGCGGACGGCTTGCTCATGTGAACGCGGTAGCGGCTGCCGGAGACCACAGTCGGTGGCGAGAGGGCGCAGAGCGAGGAGAGGCTGGGGACGCGGTTCTTCCAGCCTCCCGCGATCATGTTGCACAGTTCGCCAACCGCGTCCGAGATGGAATCGTCCGCCTCATCGATGGGAACCCCGCCAAGCATCGCCGAGGCTATCTCGCGGGCTGCTCCAATCGACATACGCACCTCACAGGATCCGCGCATGGCTCCCGAGAAACCGACGATCGCGGTGCGTTCCTGGAGATCGGATAGGGCCGGCGCGGAGGCGGGGGCAGCTTCGGCGGTGAAGCCGAGCATCATCCCGAAGACCTCCGAGACGGTCTCATCGATCAGGGTCAGATTGTGGTCGGACAGAAAGTCTTCCATCGCGTAAGACCCCGGCGCAGACACAGATTCGAACATCGTGGCTTCTACTCCCTGATACCGCATCACTACGACGGATCCGAGGTCAGGCGACGAGCAGGGGCTTGACGTTGTTTTCGATGTGTTCCACCGTAAATGGCTTGCGGATGTAGCCACGAGCGCCAGCGAGAATCGCCTGGCGGACCTGCGGTTCGCTCCCCTCGGTGGTGACCATGACGATTGGTACGCCGGGTGCAAGCTTCTCCTCCTTGATCTTCTGGAGGAGTTCGAGGCCGCTCATGACCGGCATATTGATATCGCACATGATGAGGTTGACAACGTTTTCGCGGAGAAGCCCAAGCGCTTCCTGGCCGTCGCCCGCTTCAAGAATGTTGTCGAACTCGACGCCTGCCATCTTGAGGGTGCGCAGGACGACCTTGCGCATCATCACCGAATCGTCCACTACAAGAACCGTTCCGGACATCGCTTCTTCTCCTGCACTGCGACTTCCTTGAATTTTGGGACTTCAGACTGCCCGGGCGACGGGGGATAGTCTCTGGACGCTATCGAGGACGACGCGCGGAATGCTGGTCAGCGATGCGGACACGCTCACCGCGCCAAGACGTACAGCTTCGCGCGGCATCCCATAAACAACACAGCTCGCCTCGTCCTGCGCGATGGTCTGCGCGCCCGCGCGCCGCATGGCGAGCATGCCTTTGGCGCCGTCGGAGCCCATGCCGGTCAAGAGAAGGCCGACGGCCTGGGGTCCGGCGACCTGGGCAACCGAGGCGAACATGACGTCGACGGATGGCCTCTGGTAGCAGACGGGTGGACCTTGCTGTAGATCCACGATGTAGCCGGGGCCCGCGGAGCGAAGGAGAAGATGGTAGTCGCCGGGCGCGATGAGCACGAGGCCGGCGTGAAGCTCGTCCCCCTGCCTGGCCTCGCGGACCTCCATCGCGCAGAGCTTGTTGAGCCGGTTCGCGAACGCCAGCGAAAAACCTGCGGGGATGTGCTGCGTAACGACCATACCTGGCATATCGGCTGGAAGACGCAGAAGAATATCCTGAATCGCAACTGTTCCTCCGGTGGACGCTCCGATGGCGATGACGCTGCCGGGATGCGTCCTGGTGCGGCTTGCCAGGAGTGGAATGGCTTCGATGGATTGAGCGTGGGAGAGAAGCGTGGCATTGGCCGCGGCACGGATCTTGGCTCCGAGGGTCTGGCGCAGATCGCCGACAGAGTAGGGCCCTGCGGGCTTCGCGAGAACATCGACCGCACCGTAGCGGAGAGCCTCGAAGGTCGCGGAGTAAGACGCCTGGCCAAGCGAGCTGATGATGATGGTGGGGATGGGATGGTGCCGCATCATGCGCTTGAGGAAGGTAAGGCCATCCATGCGGGGCATCTCGATATCCAGAGTGAGCACGTCGGGACGGAGTGCGAGTATCTTCTCACGGGCAACGTAGGGATCGGGCGCAGTGCCGATCACCTCAAGGTCAGGCTCGGCGGAGATTGCGTCGCTGAGGATCTTGCGTACGATCGCCGAGTCGTCAACGATCAGCACCCTGATCTTGCGACCTATCGTGGACATGGCTCGCCCTCGACGACGAACCAGGTCGTGATGGTGCCGCTATCCGTATCGAACCTCGAGATCAGAACGTCTTCCTCGTCGAAGTCGGGCAGCGTGCCGATGGGTTCCGGTGGAGTGAGAACATAGCCATGCTCGCCATCGACCTGGCTGACGACAGATCCACAGAGCATGTTGGCGAGTTCGCAGACTATCTCGTCGACATCACCTGCGGCGAGCTGCTGGACCTCCTTGGCAAGAAAGTTAGCGGTGAGTGTACGCGCGGTGCCCATACCGAGATGCATGCCGAAGCGTCCCGAGACAACCCCCTTGAAACGAAGGCCGAAGCCGTAGTCCTCGCGAGGTGGGGGGACACCGGCCTGATGCGCGTCAAGGGTCGAGGTATTGAGCAAGCTGGTGAAGCACATGGAATGCAGTACATCGGAACAGCAGACAGGCATCAGGCCAGCGAGATCAGAAGCTTTCATGGGCGTACCTCGGTTCCAACCAATTCATCTCTACGGTGAGTCCTATCGGCGTGGTCATTCCCAATCGGGATGTTGAAGGGCATGGCTAAACCCCTTTCTCCGGGAGGAAGCGGACATCTCACACTCGGGCTCGCCGGAGACGCGAAGCTGCACGCGCCCGGAGCCTACGTCGATTCGCACGGTGCGCGATGCTTTGCCGCCGATCTCTTCCTTCTGGACCTGGACGCCGGCTCGATGGAAGATCCTGCGCATCGCCTGGTGATTGCGCTGGCCGATGTGAAAGGTGTCGTTGACATCGAGCATGTGCGCTCCACCGACCGCCATAACGACCATGCGCGACTTGATGGCGCCGAGATCATAGGCGTTCTGAAAGAGCAGCGGAATGCCCGTGTCGGCGTAGAGAAAGGGGTTTCTCGCGGCCCTATCCAGGTCAAGCGATGACTCGGGAAGCATGTAGTGCAGAAGACCAGCCACGCGCGCGACGGGATCATGAATGAGGATCGCGATGCAGGAGCCGAGGGCATGCGTGACGAGCACATCCGCAGGGTCGCTGCTGAGCTTGCAATCGCCGATACCAATGATGAGCGACGCCATCAGGAGCGCCCGTTCTGCCGGACAGGCTTGCGGTAGGTGGCGGGCGAGACGTAATCGAGGCCGTGGGAGATAGCGTTGAGGCTCTCGGAGTGGCCGATGAACAGATAGCCCCCGTCTTCGAGGCGCGCCGAAAGACGCGCTACGAGACTCTGCTGGGTCGGCTTGTCGAAATAGATCATGATGTTGCGACAGAAGATCACAGAGCAACGATAGCTTCCGGGGATCGACTCCATCAGGTTGAAGTGCTCAAAGGTAATCATCGAGCGGACTTCGTTCCTGAAACGAAACCGGTCGGCGGAGGCATTGTGTCCCTTGAGTAAGTAACGTTGCAGCACGGGCATGGGGATTCCCTGAAAGCGCTCGGAGGGATAGATACCGCGGCGAGCTGTTTCGAGGACACGGGTGGAGATGTCGGTCGCTTTGATGCAGACGCTGGCGGCGGCTTCGGCACCACCTTCTTCAAGGAGACTCATGGCGATCGAATAGGGCTCCTCGCCACTGGAGCAGGCAGCGCTCCAGATGTGGATCTCGGGGCGTGTCCGAAGGGTCGGATAGATGGTCTTGCGAAGAAAGTCGAAGTGGCGCGGCTCTCGGAAGAAGCTGGTGTGGTTGCTGGTAAGGAAGTCGATCATGGTCGCCATCGCCGCTCCGGAGCGATCGGCGGTGACGTGGTCGTAGTACTCCTGGAAGGTGCGGAGGCCGAGTTCGCGAAGTTTCTTGCTCAGGCGCGCGGCAACGAGGCTCTGCTTGCCGTTGTGGAGGTCGATACCGCAATGCTCATAGGCGAGGCGGCGGATCTTCTCGAATTCGGCGGGGTGCAGGACAGGGGCTGCGTCCAGCGAGAGGAGTGTCGAGGAAGGCATCAGGGCTTCCCCTTGTAAATACCGTCGACGTCGAGGATGAGACCCACACGGCCATCGCCGAGGATGGCACAGCCCGCCACACCGACGACATGCTTGAAGCTTGGGCCGAGGCTCTTGATGACGACCTCCTGCTTGCCAATGAGTTCGTCGATGAAGATGCAGAACTGCTTGCCTTCGGTCTCGGCGACGACCAGCATTCCATCGGTGAGGTTCGTGCTGCGAGGGTCGAGGCCGAAGCGGCGATGCAGGCGGATAACAGGCATCAGACTGCCTCGTACCATCGCCATCTCGCCCGAGCCCTGCACGGTTGAGAGCATTTCCGTTCTGGGACGGAACATCTCCCGGACTGAGTAAATCGGCACGACGTAACGATGGTTGCCGACGACGACGACGAGACCTTCGATGATGGCGAGGGTGAGCGGGAGTTTGATGTAGAAGGTGGTTCCCTCGCCCGCCTTCGAATGGATATCGATGCGCCCGCGCAGTTTCTGGACATGCTTGCGGACGACGTCCATGCCGACTCCGCGGCCGGAGATGTCGGTGACCTTTTCTGCCGTCGAGAAGCCTGCTTCAAAGATAAGGAGGAAGATCTCGCTGTCGGTGAGCTGATGGCCGGGCTGGATGAGACCGTTCTGCTGGGCTTTCGCGAGGATCTTCTCGCGATTGAGGCCGCGGCCGTCGTCCGAGATAGCAACGACAATCTGACCGGATTGATGATAGGCGGCGATGCGGATCGTCGCTGTGGGATCCTTGCCAAGTGCGGCGCGCTCCTCGGGGGGCTCGATACCGTGATCGATCGAGTTGCGCACCATATGAAGGAGAGGGTCGGAGAGCTCCTCGGCGATGCTCTTGTCGAGTTCAGTGTCCTCTCCGGCGGTCTCAAGGACGATCTGCTTTCCGGCGCGGCGGGAGAGATCGCGGATGAGCCGCGCGGTCTTTTGGAACTGCATACCGATGGGAACCATGCGCATACCGGTGGTGATGCGCTGGACGTCCGAGGTAATGCGGGCGAGTTGGGTGAGGTCGCGAAGGAAGCGCGTGTCCTGGACGGAGGTCAGGGCAGGACTGTGACCGATGAGAGTCTGGGCGATGACCATCTCGCCGACCATATCCATGAGCTGGTCGAGCTTGGCGGTATCGATTCGGACGGTGGAGTCGCCTCCGCGGAAGGCCTCCGTGGGAACGCTGGAGGCTGGACTGACTTCGACGGGGTGCCCCTTACGCTGGACTGGGATGGGAAGCGCGGCAGTTGCAGGCTGGTTTTGCGGCACGGATGGAGGCGCCGCGGGACTGGGTTCGCTTGGGGAAGGGGGAGAGACGGCTGCGGATTGCGCGGCAGCAACTCTGCGGATTCGCCCCAGAAGATCTTCGGTTACGCCGGAGGGAGGAAAAGCCTTGCCGGCGAGCCTCTTGCTAATGCCATCGAGCTCCCTTCGGACGACGTCGGTGCTTTCGAGTACGGCGTCGACTACGGATGGCGTAACCGCGAGTTGTCCGTTGCGGGCGAGGTCGAGGACCGTCTCCACCTCGTGGGCGAGCGATTGGATGGCTGTGAATTCGAGGAAGCCGGCAAGTCCCTTGATGGTATGGAAGCCACGGAAGACAGCGTTCAGTGTCTCGCTCTCGGCGCTGTCCTTCTCGAGCAGGAGCATCTGGCTCTCAATCGTGACGAGATGCTCGGTGGACTCTGTAATGAACTCGAGGATGAGGTCTTCGTCGGCGGCGAGAGAGTTGGTCTCGGGGGGTAAGACAGTTGATGATGCGGGGACGGGTGCGACCGGTGCGGGCACGATGGCGTCCCGATGATCGATGAGCCTGCGAAGCTCGACGAGTCCAGAGCTAAGAAGGCCGGTCCTCTCCGGAACAGAGAGGGTCGCGGGAGGCGCGATGCGATCGGCGAGGCTGCGAGCGAGACTTGCGGCTTGCTGGCATCCGTTAGTGGCTGCAGCGTCGCCGAAGCGGCGAAAGTCGGCAGGATCGAGCGACTGAACGCCATCGATGATTAGCCTAGTGGATATCTCGTCGATCTGATCATTGAGCGAAGCGCCCGCGATTGATGCCGTCTCAGCACCCGGCACGGCCTGAACAATGGATCCCTCTGCTTGTTGCCGGATGGGTGGCTCCTTCGCATCCTCTGCATCCTCGCGATTTGCCTGACGACCTGCCTTACGCACTAGAACTCCTTGAAGTCGCCGTCATCGAGCGGAAAATCGCTGAAGTCCTTCCCGCCGAGCGTGGCATGGGCGGGGATCACGCGGCTGGAGACAGAAAAGGGGACGGATGACTTGAAGGTGGTTCTTACGCCCCGAGGGGGCGTTCGTAGCGTTGGGGTGATTCGTGCGCCGGCGGCTCGCACGACCGCGTGCTCCGGCGCAATGCGGGCTGACGAGCGCGAAGCCCCATCGACCAGAGCGTTGAGCCGTTCGACGACCTCCTGCATTGTCCTGGCTTGAGTGCTCAGACGCTGAGCCGCGCCGGCTCCCTGCTCCGCATTGGCGGCGGCGTCCTGGGTTACCTGTTCCATCTGCGAGATTGACCGGCTGATCTGGTCGATGCCGCGGGCCTGCTCGATGCTGCCCAGGTTGATCTCGTCAACGAGAATCTTCATCTTCGCGGACTCTGAGGTGATGACGCGGATGGCGATCGCGACCTCGTCGACCTTGATCTTGCCGCCATGCGAGCGCTGGATGGACTCATCGATCAAATTCGCGGTATCCTGCGCAGCCTGAGCGCAGCGCTGAGCAAGGTTGCGCACTTCGTCGGCAACAACAGCGAAACCCATTCCGGCCTCACCAGCACGCGCGGCTTCGACGGCGGCATTGAGCGCGAGGATATTGGTCTGGAAGGCGATCTCGTCGATGACCTTGATGATCTTCGAGATTTTCTGGCTGGAGCTCGTGATGCCATCCATCGCCTCAACCATCTGGTGCAGGGAGTGATTAGTCTCCTCGAAGCGGACCTGGGACTGGGTGACGATCTCGGCAGTAGTGCGGGAGTTTTCCGTGTTGCGCTGAGCCATGGAATTGATCTGCGTACTTGCGGAGGAGGTCTCCTCGATCGTGGCGGCCTGGTGAGACGATCCCTGCGCCATCTTCTCGCTGGAGGACGCGACCTGCGAGGCGGCCCCAGAGATCTGACCCGCAACCTCGCCGAGTTCCGCGACTGCAGAGCGTAACGTGCGATTGGTTCCGTTGACTATGTAGGCGGCTACCAAAGCACCAGCGAGTGTGGAGAAGATGAAGATGACCAGAGTCAGCCAGAAGGAGCGACGGACGGTGGTGGTGACCGAGGCACTGACCTCACTCTGCTGGGCAAGCTTGCGATGATCGAGGTTGGGGAGAACCTCATTGAGTTCGCTGATGATCGGCGTGGTGTCTTTGAGATAGACAGCGGCGGCTTCGGACTTCTTTCCAGCGCGACTGAGGGGAAGCACCGTCTGCCACTCGGCGAGGAAACGGTCGGTGAGAGCCTGGACGTTGGCGAGGGCGGCACGGTCTTCCTCGGTGCGGGCCGTGGCGGAGAAGGCCTGCATGTCGTCGCGCATGGCGCGGAAAAGTTCGTCGTCGGAACGTTCGATGCTGGCCATCTCCGCTGGATCGATGGTGATGATGTGTCGGGTGAAGTTGCCGCGCAGATGATAGATGTCGCTGACCAAAGCTCGTGAAGAGACGATGCCAGGGACGGATTCGTTCGCCATGACGTCGATGCCGGTTTGCATGTGGGCAAAACCGATGAGCGCAACCACGGCCTGAAGGACCATGGCGACGATCAGGATGCCGCAGGTGACGACGATTCGTTTGCCGATGGTCATGCGTTTTCCTTCGTCTGGCTCAATACTTCTTGCCGCTCTGGACGGGTGCGGACGCTAGTGGAGAAGGGCGCTGAGACCGGCGAGTTCGCGGGTGTTGAGGACCTCGTCGAGATCAAGCAGGATCTTGACCTTGCCTTTGACCTTGGCGAGTCCCTTGAGATAAGGCATGATGACGCTCGGGCCAAAGTCCGGTGTGTCTTCGATCTCGGATGCGGAGATATTGAGGACTTCGGCGACTCCGTCGACGACCATGCCGATCACAAGTTCCTCGTCTGATTGGCGGGTGCGGACGACGATGATGCAGGTGCGCGTGGTGTAATCCTCGGGCTCGAGGCCAAACCGCAGGCGCAGATCGAGGACAGGAATGACCTTGCCGCGGAGGTTGAGGACGCCTTTGACGTAAGGAGGAGTCTGGGGGACCGTCGTGATGTCCTGTAGGCCCATGATCTCGCGGACCTTCATGACCTCTGTTCCGAAGTCTTCCTCTCCAAGATGGAAGGTCAGATACTTGCCGGAGCGATCTCGAGGCACGAGCGGCGCTTGCGGAGGCGATGCATGGGAAGCGGGCGTCTGCATGGATTCCTCTCGACGCGGAACCATCCATGAAGAAACCGGTTCCCGACGCTAGAGTCCTTATCGACCGGGAGTTCGGGAACATAAGACGCGATGATGGCGAAGGGACTTATTCTGTCGACTCGAGGGCTTCGAGGCGAGCCGAGAGAGCGGCGACCTGTTCTCGGAGTTCGAGGAGATCGCGTTCCATCTGGTCGATGCGGTTTGGCGATGGGCGCGGAGTATCGGCTTGTGGTGCAGAGACTGGAATGGAGGTCGGGTCACCGAGAAGGTGGGTGTAGCGGGACTCGCGGGCTCCGGGTTGGCGCGGAAGCTGGAGGGTGAGTGGACCTGGGTGTTTCGGTGCTGCGCCTTCGCCGGTGAGTGGGCGGTTGGCGAGGCGGTCGAGCGTGGACTGGACGGCGGCGAGGTCGTCGAACGCGTACATGCGGTCGGCTCGGGAGCGGAGTTCGCCTGGCGTTTGCGGGCCGCGAAGGAGGAGGAGACAGATAAGGGCGGTTTCGTCGCGGCGGAGATTCAGGATGGTGCGGATGCGGTGCTCGTACTTGGCCACGCGCGCGTCGCGGATGGGATTGACGAGGTCGAGGTCTTCGAGGACGTTGATGGCGTCGAAGACCTGATGCTGAGTGAGATCGAGGACTGGCTCGCGGCTGGAGCGCTGGTTGCAAGCGTTCAGGAGGGCGTTGAGCGAGAGCGGATACTGCTCGGGAGTCGTGATCTCCTTCTCGATGAGGGAACCGAGGACGCGGAGTTCGATGAGGCCAAGAGGGGCGCCGAGCGGGGATTGAGTTGAATCGGTCATGTCGCGCTCAGTCTACCGTGAAACCAAAGTGGTACACGGAATGACAAATCGATTACAGGCGGAGCAACCTGACTTCTATTGGTGGGTTAGACTGATAAAGACGAATGGCAATCGGCAAATTCGATTTGCACATGGCCATTCCGGAAAAGATCGACATTTCTCTCCCTGGGAGTACGGATGCAGACTTTGCGCGGACGGTTGCTTGCGGCGTTGGTTGCGGTTGCGGTTTTCGGAACGGCAGGATCGATGGCGCGGGCGAGTGAGGCGGAAGGCAGCGCCGGATCAGCACTTTCGAACGCAGGCGAGCAGTTCCGGCTGAGGCTGCACCATCTGCATACGGGCGAGAGCATCGATGTCGTTTACCGGATCGGAAATACCTATGTTCCGGCTGGAATCGCGAAGCTGAACTACTTCCTTCGGGATCATCGCACCAACGATGAAGGCAGCTACGACCCGAAAGAGTTCGACCTTCTGCATAACATCCTGGCGAAGCTCGGACGCCCGAATGGCGAGATCGACATCGTCTGCGGGTACAGGACTCCGCAGAGCAATAACTTTCTGCGTACGCGTTCGGCGAATACTGGCGTGGCCCAGAACAGCCAGCATGTTCAGTCCAAGGCGATCGATATTCGCATTCCCGGTGTGGCAACTACGAAGCTGCGGGACACGGCTCTGGCGCTTGGGCTGGGCGGGGTTGGTTACTATCCGATCAGCCAGTTCGTGCATGTCGATGTTGGTCCGGTTCGGCGCTGGTCTTACTTCGGCAACGGCGACTAAGTTCGTTGTTTCGTACCCCCTCCCCCTCCCCATACGCGGGGTGTAAGTTTATTTGAATGAATGATTTACGGCGCACCTTGCCTGCTAAATTACTCTTATCAAAGGACTTAAGGCTAAATATTAGTCACCAAAGGACTTACCGGCTTCGTACCCCTGCGTACGTCCGTTTGCCACGGTTTTACCCCACTGCTTCCATGATAGCGAAGTGACCGAAACTAAAAGGACATTGCTATGTTGTTCATTGTGTTTGGGTTAGGTAGTCTTGGGGCTTGACATGCGAATTTGCTGGGGAATTTGAAGATTAATTCTTTCGGGGCGGCCACAGGCGGACAGTTGGGGATGTTGGGGATCCCACATATCAGAGGGAGATGCGGGGCCACCTGGACTGGATTGCTATACTCCGCGGCATGAACGAAGCGGTTCGTCGGCTTGGCGAGGGGGCTTGGGGTTTGGCGAGAGCGCGTGCCGTGGCGCGGGAGGTCGAAGGCGTTCCGCGAGCGGTGAAGGACCTGGTTCGGGCGTTGTTCGGGGATGATGTCGACGTGAGAAAGCGTGCGGCGGACGTGGCGCGGCGGATCACTGAGGCTGAGCCTGCGCCACTGGAGCGTTATGCCGACGAGCTTGCGGGGTTGCTGGCGGAGTTGCCGGTTGAGGAGTCGCGCACGCGGTGGCATCTGGGGCTGGTTGTGCCGCGAGTCGCGACGACGAGGGAACAAAGGCTGAGAGCGGCGCGGCTGATGATGACGCTTGCGGACGACCCGAGCAATGTGGTGCGGTGCTCGGCGGTTGAGGGCATGGGCTTGCTGGCGTTGGTCGAGCCTTCGCTGCGGGATGCCGCCGAGGAGATGGTTGAGCGGTTTCTTCGTGAGGGGACGCTGGCCAATAAGAACAGGGCGCGGCACGTGGGACAGATGTTGAGGAAACGGGATCGCGGGAGTGAGGGTGCCAAATGACTATAATGGTCATTTGAGGGAAACCGCTATGGCCAGTTGGAAGGCGACACAGGCGAAGGCGCAGTTCAGCGCCATGTTGGATAGGGCCGAGACAGAGGGGCCACAGCTCGTGCAGCGGCGGAACAAGACGTTTGTCGTGTTGACTCAGGACGAGTTGGAGGCAAAGCGCGGACGGCAAGACCAGGAAGAATCCGGGCAGAGCCTTTGGGATTTTCTGCGGCTCCCTCCCGAGGATGGCGTGGATATCGAGTTTCCGCGACTGAAAAGCAAGGCGCGATGGGTGGATTTCGAGTGATGTATCTTCTCGATACCGACCTCTTGTCGCAAGCGACAAAGGATACGCCGAACGAGCGAGCGATGGCCTGGCTGGCTGGGGTCCCGAGGCAGATGACTCGCCTGAGTGTGGTCAGCCTTCAAGAGATTCAGACCGGAATCGACATTCTTGTGCAGGGCCCGAAACGCCGTGGTTTGGAGCTGTGGTTTGCCGAGAAGGTATTGGCCGGCTTCGCGGGCCGCATCTACAGCATCGATATCGAGATTGCGCGCGATTGTGGCCATCTGCTGGCAGATTCTCGAAAGGCGTCCCATACAGCACATCTTGGAGATGCTTTGATCGCCGCGACGGCTCGGGTGCATGGGCTGAGCCTGGCTACCCTGAACCGCAAGCACTTTGCACATTTCGACGTTGACCTCGCAGATTTCTGAGCTTCAGGAAACCTGGCTTTCACCGGCCAAAGCAAAGACAACGACGAGATAGAGGAGTCCTTTGCTTCCGCTCCAGGGTGACGATGTAGAACAGGCAACAGCAAAAGAAGACGCAGATTCCCTTCGGGAATGACAACCAGAAAAGCAAGGGAAACGCGAGAACGACAACGGCCACCATTGCTGGTGGCCGTTGTTGTTGTTGCGGTCTTTCGGGGTTTTGCGCGAAGCGCTCTTGCCTCGATGGCTAATCGCCGGAGACGGTTTCTTCGATGTGCTGGACTACTTCTACGTTGGACTTCGGAGCGGGTGCGGCGGGCTTGATGCCGCCGAGTCCACCGATCTCGCCGATGGCGACGAAGCCGCCGGGGAGTTCGGGTTCCTGGAGGATCTCCTTGCGGTACAGCTTGGCCATGCGGGCGTTCTCGGCGTCCTGCTTGATCTTCGCGTCGCGAGCCCGGATCTTCTCTTCGCGAGAGTTCTTCGCGATACCGGACTTCTCGAACGTGTCGTTCGCGGCAGAGTCAACGTGCGCCTGGTTGAGAACGAGATCGTACTTCGCTTCCTTCTCGAGACCGACCTTCTTGCCGCCGGCGAAGATCTCGTGACGGCCGTGCTCCTCGTACCACTTGGTGAGGGACGACGTCATGTGCATCTTCTCGATGATGTTGCGCCAGCCGACGCCGGTGTTGTAGGCGCAGAAGCTGATCTCGCCTTCCTGCGTGGCGTACGGGATGATGCACTGCTCGGTGCGGCGGAAGTCGTAGTTGAAGAGATCCTGGAACCACATGCCGGCGATGAAGAGGAAGTTCCAACGATCGGCGCGGCGCTTCTCGATATCGGCCATGGTGCGGTCGGCGGTGACCTTACCGTAGTTGCGGCCAGAGGCGCCGAAGCACTTGTCGAACTTGGTGAGGAGATCCATGATCTTGAAGTGCGTGGGAGCCTTCGTCGGATCGTAGTTGCGTAGAAGCGCGAGTCCGGCACCGAGCATAGTGAGGTACTTGCCGCGAGCCGCATCGTTGACGCGAGCGATATCCTTCGCGAGACGATCGGCGTTGAGGAACGCGGTGACCGGAACGGCTTCCTTGGTTTCCTTGTCGATCATGAGCGCCATGCCGATACCGCAGTTGGGGTGGCATCCGCAGGAGAGCTGGCCCCAGTCGTGGTTCGGTCCGTGGACGAGATCGGCCCAGTCGGAGAAGGTGGACATGAAGGAGATGGGGAACCAGTCGCGAACGGGCTCGCCGAGGCCGGTCTGATTCTTCACATCATGTGCGAGATGCGAGAGGGTGTAGCGCTGTGCGGCGCGACGCTCGTCGGAGACATCCTCGTCGCGGCCGGTGAAGCTGACGGGCTGGAAGGAGAGAAAGTTGATCTTCTTCGGGTTGTCGAGGGCGAACTCGATGATGCGGCCAACCTGCTCGTTGTTGATGCCGTTGATGATGCAGGTGACGGGAACGATGTCCACACCGGCCTCATGCAGGTTGTGGATCGCCTGCAGCTTGACGTCGAACGAGTTGCCGACCTTGCGGTGCGAGTTGGCGGCGTTGCCGATGCCATCGAACTGGAGGTAGGCGTAGCGGAGACCGGCGTCAGCGGCGGCCTTGGCGAATTCCTTCGACTTGGCGAACTCGATGCCGTTGGTCGCGGCCTGCACGGAGGTGTAACCGACCTTGCGGGCGTAGGCGACAGCGTCGAGGAAGTAGGGGCTGAGCGTGGGCTCGCCGCCCGAGAACTGCACGGACATCTGGCGCTTGGGCTTGATGGTTACGGCGTTGTCGAGCATGGTCTTGATCTCGTCCCACGTGAGTTCGTGGACGAAGCCGACCTGGTTGGCGTCCATGAAGCAGGGATCGCACATCATGTTGCAGCGGTTGGTGAGATCGATGGTGAGAACCGAGCCACGTCCGTGCGTCACGGTGGATGTGCCGTGATTGTGGAGCTTCTCGTCGTTGTGCGCCTTGATATCGCGGCCGGGGAACACTTCTTCGAGATGCTTGAAGAAGGCGGTGTCGATCGACATGACGTCTTCGAAGTGGCCGTGGATGGGGCAATCCTTGACCATGAGGATCTGGCCGTCGCGCTCGATGATCTGCGCCTTGATCTCGCCGACCTTCTCGTTCAGGAGGATCTCGTGGGGGAGCTTGCCGTCGACGATCTGCTGGCGAATTTCAGGGACGCAGCGGGGGCAGAGGGAGTCGGTGGTGCGGGGCCAGCCGAGGGGCGGCTTCTCCTTCTGATAGCTCTTGAGCAGCGGCTTGTCGCTCCACTTGGGCGTAAAGCTGGCATTGGGGCTGATGGAATTCAGCTTGTTGTAGATCGCCCATGCGCCCTTTGCTCCGTAGGTGAGGCTTTTTTCGAATAGCTTCGCTGCCTTTGCCATGTGTATTGCGTCTCCTGAATGATGTCGTGATCGACTTGGAATCGTGCCTTCTAAAGATTGGGCCGTCCGTGACCGAGCGTACCGTGATGCGTGAGTCCGGGGGAAGTGTGCAATCTGATTCGCGCCGGCTGGTGGCGGATTACAATCTCACACCACATCCTGATGCCCAGACGAGACTTACGACTCGTTTATCTTCTACCTCTGAGAGAACGATATGAAGCAGGTTCGGTCGAACGGTGAGAATCTGCATTGAATGGGGATGAGCGGGGGAGGAATGGGGGCTTCGCCTTAATGAACGAGACGCAAGGTCTTTGTGGGATAGGGTTTAGGTGGGCAGGGGTGATGGTGGCTTTGTGCGCGGGCCTGGGTGGGTGTGTGGGGTGGAGTCGGCTACAGGTGAGTGTGCCGGAGACGGTGGCGCTTGCGGCGGATGGGCGGATGCATCGGGTGGGGGTGGTGACGGCTCGGCGTGGTGGAGCGCGGGTTGAGGATGTGTGGGTGAGTGGGCGGGCGGCTTTGACGCAGGATGGCGAGACCGTGGGGGTTTGGGTGAGGTCGCCGGTTTTAGCGAGGGTGGATCAACTGGTGGTTGCCGGGCGGGTGGCGCGGGTGGAGTTTCTGGAGGATGATCGGGCGGAAGGCGGGTTTCCGGAGTGGATGGTGCTGCACGATGCGGCGGATCGGGAGGCGTTTCGGCGATGGTTTACCGAGGTTGCGGAGCGGGCGGCTGATCTTTCCCCGGACAAGCTGCCGAAAGAGATTGGGGACTGCTCCGCGTTGCTGCGGTATAGCTTTCGGGAGGCGCTGCGGGAGCATGACGACAAGTGGTATGCGGGGCTGGGGGCGGAGGAGATGCCGGGGCTGCGGTCGGTGGCGCAGTGGACGTATCCGAATACGCCTATAGGGACGGGGCTGTTTCGGACGAGGGCGGGTAGTTTTGTTGCGAGCGATTTGCGGGATGGGACGTTTGCGCAGTTTGCGGATGCGAAGACGCTGGTGGCGGCGAATGCCTTTTTTGTTAGCAGGGATATTGGGCGGGCGCGGGCGGGGGATTTGATCTTCTATCGGCTGCTGGAGGAGACGTCGCAGTACCACTCGATGATCGTGACGGGAACCCACGGGGAGTGGGTGGTGTATCACACGGGGCCGATCACGACGCCGCATGGAAAGACGCCGGGAGAGATGCGGCGGGTGCTGCTTGCGGACCTGATGAAGCATCCGGATCCGCGGTGGCGGCCGGTTGCTGCGAACGCCAACTTCCTGGGAGTGTATCGGTGGGATATTCTCGACGACGACAGGTGAGGATGGCTTTCCCGGGAGGGAAACGATCGCATGAGACACGGCTTGGGGTGGGGGATCGGCCGTGTTCTGTCTGTGCTGCTGTTGCTGCTTGCCTGTGGGCGGGAGGCGAGTGCGGCGCCTGCGCCTTACTTCACGCTGAGCACCTATAAGAGCTTTGCGCCGGGGGAGAAGCCGAAGCTTCACCTTTATTCACGGAACGTGGATGAGCTTGAGTTCCGGGTGTATCACATCGAGGATCCGGACAAGTTCGTGGCGAACCTGCCGCAGATGCATTCGTTCGGGGATCGGCCTGTGCCTTCTTCGGTCGAACAGATCGATGAGAAGACGTGGCTGGAGAGATTTCATGACTGGAAGCGTGGGCTCTGGTCGGAGGTGCGGAGCTTTTTGAGGACGCAGCTCTCGCATGAGGCGCGGCAGGCGCTGGTGCAGAAGCAATCGAACCTGGCGAGGCGGAGCCGGGTGGTTGGGGTGGCGCAGTTCGCGCAGATTCCGCTGCTGAACGATAAGCAGCTTGTGGCGCGGTGGAAGCAGGAGATGCCTCCGACGTTTGTCAGCGACAACCAGACTCTGCCGATCGATCCGCTGCCGGCGGGGATGTATCTGGTGGAGGCGACGGACGCGCACCAGAAGGCTTACACGATCCTGATGATCAGCCAGACGGCTCTGATTACGCGGATGGTCGCTGGGAATGTGCTGGCGTATGCGGTCGATCGGAAGAGCGGGGCTCCGGTGACGGGGGCGAGTGTTTCGCTTGGGCTGACCGGGCTGCCGCTCATGCATGGGACGACGTCGGACGAGGGGGTTGCGGAGTTCAAGGCGCCTGCTGAGCCGGTGAAGAAGCCGGGAGACGGAGAGCAGGCGGATGCTTCCGGCGCTGAGAGCAAGATGTGGGTGATCGCTCATCGGGGGAGCGATGTGGCGCTGGTGGCTCCGTACTTCGGATCGTTCATGAGCGTGGCGGGGACTACGTTTACGAGCTATTTGTATACAGATCGGCCGGTGTATCGACCGGGGCATACGGTGCATTGGAAGGGGGTGTTCCGGCAATACGCGGGGGATTCGCCGGAGCTGCCGAAGTTCTCGCAGGCGCATGTGCGCGTCACGGACGAACAAGGGAAGGTGGCGCTGGATAAGGTGGTGGGGCTCTCCCCGAATGGGACGGTGAATGGGGAAGTGGTTCTGGCGAAGGATGCTTCGCTTGGGAACTACTCGGTGTCGATCAACTCGGTAGAGGGACAGAATCTGGGGTTCTCGGGGTATGCGGGGTTCATCGTCGAGGAGTACCGGAAGCCGGAGTACGAGGTGAAGGTCTCGGCGCAGAAGGAGCATCTGCTGCAGGGGAGCTCGAACGAGGTCACGATCGATTCGCGGTACTTCTTCGGGGAGCCGGTGGTGGGGGCGAAGGTGAAGTACACGATCCAGCAGAGCGCGCATTCCTGGTATGGCGATGAAGACGATGACGACCATACGGTGACGCCAGGCGATGAGGGTGATGGGGCTGATGCGCCGGACGCCGGGGATGGCGAGCAGGCGACGCCTGGCGATGAAGAGGCGGCAGGGACAGGAACGCTGAACGCGGATGGGAAGCTGGTGGTGAAGCTCCCGACGCGCTTTGTCGAGAACATGCATTACGACAAGGACTATGTCGTGAGCGCGGGTGTGACGGACGACGCGGGACGGGAGATCAGCGGGAAGTACCGGTTTCTTGCGACCTATGGGAGCTTCCGGATCCATCTCGAGCCCGTGAACTACTTCGCGAAGAAGGGCGGCATGGCGGCGTTCAAGCTGACGGCGGTGGACTATGAGAACAAGCCGGTTTCGACGGCGATCCACCTGAGTCTGAGCCAGTCGCGCTACACGAACGGGAAGATGGTGCTGACGGACGCCGGGTCGGCGGATGCGACGACGGATGCGAAGGGGCAGGCGACAGTTCAGGCGAACGTCAATCTTGCGGGTTCGATCCAGGTGCTGGCCACGGCGAATACGCAGGAGAAGCGCACCGTGCAGGATTCGTCGTGGATCTACGCGAGCGGGCCGAAGGAGAACACGGACGACGAGTTCGGCGGTACGCACCTGATGAAGATCATCGCGGACAAGAAGAGCTATGCGCCGGGAGATACGGCGCACCTGTCGCTGGTTGGCGATGTGACGGGGTTCCATGCGCTTGTGATCGCGACGGGGTACACGGTTGAATTTCGCAAGACGCTGGGGACAGATGGACAGGCGATGAGCTTCGACCTGCCGATCACGAAGGACTCGCAGCCGAACCTGACGGTCGAGGCGGTGCTGATCAAGGACGACCAGATGTACCAGGCGCGGAAGTCGCTGAAGGTTCCGCCGACGGAGCAGGCGCTGCAGATCGAGATTACGCCTGCTGCCGCGACGTTCCAGCCGCAGCAGACGGCAGCGTATGACGTGGTGACGAAGGATGCGACGGGGAAGCCGGTGAGTGCGGAGCTGAGCTTCGGGGTTGTCGATGAGGCGATCTATGCGCTGTATAAGGACACGTCGGGCGATCTGCTGAAGAGCCTTTATCCGGCGCGTTCGGTGTATGCGAACGTCGATTCGTCGCTCGACTACTACTTCGAGGGCGAGGCGGGGAGCAAGAGCCCGATGCTTGCAGAGCGGCATGCACGCTATCGGCCGATGCTGGCGCAGGTGAAGAGTGCGAACGATGTGAAGCAGCCGCATGTGCGGAAGGACTTTCCGGATACGGCGTTCTGGGCTCCCGATATCCATACGGACGCGAGCGGGCATGCGCGGGTGACGATGACGTTCCCGGACTCGCTGACGACATGGCGGGCTACGGTGCGGGCGGTGACGGCTGACTCGAAGGCGGGGTCGCTGATTAACCGCGTGATTGTGCGGAAGAACATCATCGTACGGATGGGACAGCCGCGATTCCTGCGTAAAGGCGATACGGTCTCGATTCCGGTGATCGTGCATAACTACCTGGCAACGGCGAAGCCGGTTCAGCTTTCGCTGGATGCGACCGGACTTGATCTTGTTGGAGGTGCGACGCAATCGGTGAACGTGAATCCGAAGGGCGAGGCTACGGCGTTCTGGAAGTTCCGCGCTTCGTCGATCGGCACGGCGAAGCTGCTGGCGAAGGCGATTACGAATGAGGAGAGCGACGCGCTCGAGGTGACCTTCCCGGTGAAGCCAAGCGGTGTGCGGAAGACGCTGACGGCTTCGGGGTCGATCCAGGGATCGGGCGAGCATAGCCTTTCGATCGACTTCCCCACGGGGACGGATGCGGGGGCGCATACGCTTGCGATCGAGGTGAGCCCGTCGATCGCGGGATCGCTCTTTGGGGCGCTCGATTACCTCAGCACCTTCCCTTATGGATGCACCGAGCAGACGATGTCGAGCTTCCTGCCGAACATCCTCATCGCCGACGCTACGAAGAAGCTGAGCCTGCAGAAGCCGGTTGATCCGGCACTCCTAGCGACGCGCATCAAGGCCGGGTTTGACCGGTTGGCCGACTACCAGCACGAGGACGGCGGATGGGGTTGGTGGAAGGAGGATACGAGCCAGGTCTTTATGACGGCGTATGTCGTGAGTGGCTATGGGCAGGCACGGAGGGTTGGATACGACAAAGCCGGGGAAAGCCTGCGGAAGGGTGTCGGGTTCCTCGAGACGACGCTGCGGGCGCATCCGCGTATGCTGCCGGAGCTTCGGGCCTACACGGTGTATGCGTTAAGCGAGGCCGGAAGGGATGTGACCGATGCGAAGCTGCTGAAGGATGAGACGGACGCTCTCTATAGGCGGCGCGGCGATTTGAGCGCGCAGGGACTTTCGTTTACCGGACTTGCGATGATGCGGGAGAACGATACGCGCTCGGGCGAGATCGCTACGCTGTTGACGGCGAAGGCGGTGAAGCAGGGCGACCGGGTGAGCTGGCCTTCGACTCGGGAGCCCCTGCTGGACATCGATGCGGATTCCAGCGCGCAGTCGACGGCATATGCGCTGAAGTTCCTGGTGCATCAGACGCCGGATAGTCCGCTGCTGCAGGGTGCGGCGCTTTGGCTGATCGCGAACCGGAATGAGGGGTCTTACTGGAGCTCGACCGAGCAGACTTCGGCGGCGCTGTTCGGGTTGACGGACTACCTGGTGGCGACGCATGAGCTTGACGCCGAGTCGGATGTGGAGGTCTTCGTCAACGGGGCTTCGGCTGGGAAACGGCACTTTACGGCGGCTGATTCCCTCTCGGCCTCGATCCTTTCGATTACTCCCGATGCCGCCCATTTGCAGCCGCAGGGGAACAGCATCCGGATCGTGAGCCGTGGTGCAGGGCGGGCTTATTTTGCGGTCAGCGGGACGTTCTTCTCGACCGATAAGAGCGCATACCAGCAGGGCACGATGGCGCTGAACATTGCGCGGGATTACTTCAAGCTTGTGCCGTTTGAGAAGAACGGCAGCATCTTCTACAAGCTCGACCCGCTGCGCGGGCCGGTGCAACAGGGAGATGTGCTTGCCGTGCATCTTGGGGTGACGGGGTCACGCGAGAAGTACCTGCTGATTGAGGATCCCATTCCGGCGGGAGCGGAGTTCCTGACGAATGAGGGGACCTTCAACATCATGGACCGGCCGGGCACGTGGCGGTACTGGTACACGCGGCGCGAGTTCCATGACGACCATGCGGCGATCTTCGCGACGGAGTTCGAGGGCCGGGACGAGTCGTTCTACTTGCTGAAGGTGATCAATCCGGGGAGCTATGCGATCAGCCCGGCGAGCGTGCAGCCGATGTACCAGCCGGGGATCCAGGCGACGAGCGATGAACTGCATCTCGACGTGCAGGACGTTACGCCGCAGAATCCGCCGGCGGGAGGGGGACGCTGATGGCTGCTGCGAATGTCTTTCGGGCCGCGCTGGGGCGGCTGGGGGTGCGGGTGGTTCTGCTGGAGGTGCTCGGTGTGCCGGTGGTGGCAGGGCTGGCGGGACTGTGGCTGCAGATCCCCGATTCGCACGCGTGGGAGTTCGGGATTTCGGTGGTGTCTGGGATCGGGATTCTGCTTGGGTTTCTTTGGCTGCAGACGACTGTGGTGCGACGGCTGCGTGGAGGCGTTGCTGGTCCTGTTTGGATGGGGATGGGTTTGCTTGCGGTTTGGCTTGCGATTTGGCGTGTGCTGGCGACGGCGGTAAGCCTGCTGAGCGTACACGCCGAGCAGAGGGCGGGGTTCTGGAACTCGAGGCTGTCGGCGCACCAGAGGGTGATCTTTACGGAGCCGAAGTTGCTGGCGTGGCAGATGGATGCGATCAGCACGGTGCTTTGGTTTGTGCTGCCTTCGATTTTTCTGCCGCTTGTGATGGAGACGGTTGTGCGGGGAGCGCGTGGCGAGGCGTGGCGGGCGGTGGTTCGGGTTTATGGGCGGTGGCAGATGCGGCTGACGGTTGGGGTCGTGTCGCTGATGGCTACCAGCCTTGTTGAGAAGCTGACAGAGTGGCACCTGGCGGAGACGATACGGGGAGAGCTGGTGAGTGCGGGGCTCCGGCTGGGATCGCTTTATCTTCTGCTGGTGGCGCTTGGGCTGGTGGTGCTTGCGGTTGTGGCGGAGTTGCTGGCGCGGGCTGCGTCGGCGGGAACGCCACGAGAGAGCCAGGAGCGCACGGTTTCGAATCCGTAGAGATGGATCATGTGCTGGACGAGGGCGGTGGCTTCCTTGTGGGCTTTCTCGGCTTCGAGGAGGTTGGCGGGGGTTCGGAGACTCTCCTCGATGGTGGCTCGTGCGTTTGTGGATTGCGGGTGGGGCTGTGGGGACGCCAGGGCTTCGGGGAGACCTTCGCGGAGCCATAGGGGGGTGGACGGGGTCGCTTCGTGTTCCACGAGGACGTGGAGGAGCTCGTGGAGCAGGAGGTTGGTGTAGGAGTTTCCGGAGCGGGCGACGACCGATTTGGGCTGGAGGAAGATCCGGTCGCCACGGGTTGCTCCGAGGGTCCAGCCGGGTTCGTTGGTGACGCCTCGGTAGAGGTCGGTGGAGGGAAAGAGGCGGAGGGCTGGGTGAGGAGTGGGGTGGCCGGGTGGCGGCGGGAAAAGGGTCTGGGCGCGGGTCCAGGCGGCGGTGATGGTTTGGAGGGTTGAGAGATCGAGGGTGGGGGCGATGAGGGTCCAGGCGGGGTCTTCGTGGCGCTGCCAGCCCTGGTCGTTGGAGTCGATGCGGACTTCGGTTCCTGGGAAGTAGAAGTGGAGGATGGCGCGGTCGTCGCGGCCCTCGGAGGCCATGACGCGGGCCCCGGATTGGCTGAGGCCTACTCCGTGGCCGTAGCCCCGGCCTTCGAAGAGGATCTTTCCGGCTGGGCCGGGCTGGACGGCGTAGAGATCGCTGCGGAGCTTTCCCCAGCCTAGGGAGCGGTTGATGGCGAAGCGGAGGGTAGCCGCGGGTAGGGTTAGGCGCTCGTTGGCAGAGGTTTGTACTTCGAGCTGCGATGCGCGGCCGGATGAGTCTCTGCGGAGGATGGTGAGGGTGCGTGGCATGGCGTGGAGGTGGAAGCCCTGGGCGGAGAGGGCCTGGGTGAGTTCGTCAGGGGTGAGCTCGGCGTGCCAGGTGGAGGGAAGGCGGTCGCTGTAGGGGTCGGGGTGGGAGCGGAGCCAGGGTTTTGGCGGGCCTCCCCAGACGGTGGCGGCGTCTTCGGTGGTGCCTCCGCTGCTTTGGGTGAAATAGGCGGGGACGCGGGTGTTGTCGAGCCAGAGGGTTTCGCCCGCCGTGTCGAGGACGGCTTCGTTCACGGCTTGCGAGATGGAGCCGAGGCGCATGGCCTGGCAGCGGGTGCTGTCGCAGAGCTCCTGGTTGTGGGCGGCGCGGTCGAGGGCGAAGCTGCGGACAGTGATTGCGAGGGCGCGGAGGGAGGCTGGCGGCTCGTCGGGGCTTGCTTCTCCGGAGAGGACAGAGGCTACATAGCGTTCGCTTGGGAGGGTAATGCGGACGCGGAGGCCGTCGGGCTCGGGGTCGATGCGCCAGATACCTGCGGCGGTGGCCCGGCGGGATGTGTCGGTGTCGAGGCGGAGATCGCCGGTGAGCTCGATGGTGGTTTTGAGTTGTTCTCGTTGGATGGGTAAGGAGGCAGGAATAGGTTGGCGGGCGCAGGTCGGGCAGCGCTTCCAGGTGGCTCCGGGGTGCAGCGGGGTGACGGTAAGGGAGGTGACTCGGTCGGTGTCGAAGAGGCGGACGGTGAGATCCTGGGCTGCGGGATGGGGGGGTTGAGCGGAGGCGACTGGCGAAAGGAACAGGGCGAAGGCGAGGGCTTTCAAGGCTTGCGCTCCCGCTTGGCGAGGATCGTTCGGGCGAGGGTGGCGGCGTCGGCTCCGCTGCCGTGGGGGACGTAGACGACGAGGACCGTGGCAGGAGCGTCTTCGACGATGCCGGCGAACCAGCCGTGCGTCCAGGGCCGGCCGGGGTCGCTGGCGGTGCCTGTCTTACCGGCAAGGGTGAGGCCGGGGACGGCGGCGTTGTCGGCCATGCCGAAGCTGACGCTGTCGAGGAGGCCCTGGTGGACGATGTTTGCGGGATTAGAGTGTGCGGAGGTGAATTCGCGGGCGAGGAGGGCGTAGGCGCGGGCTAATTGCTCGGCGCTCACTTTGACGGAGAATAGGCCGAGGGCTTGCAGGATGCGTTGGTTCGGGTCGTCGATTGGCTGGGTGCGGATGCCGAAGTTGCTTAGGCTCTGGGTGAGTTGGGTGGGCGACATGCGGGCGGCGAGGCGGGCGAAGTACGTGTTGCAGGAGTAGGCGAGGGCGGCCTGGGCGGCGAAGATCGTGGTGGTGCGGGGGTGGGTGCAGGCGAGGTTGCGGGGGTGGCCACGGTCGTCGATGGTGAGGATTCCACGACACTCGACGGTGGTGTGTTCGGTGACGATGCCTTCCTTGAGAGCAGCCAGGAGGAGGAAGGGTTTGAGGGTTGAGCCGGGGGTGGACGGGATGCCGGTGCGGCCGAAGGTTGCGATCGTACGACCGGTCTGGACATCGAGGAGGATGGCGGAGGCGTTGGTTCCGGCCAGGAATCCGAGAGACTGGCCGTATATGGGAAGGCAAAGGAACAGGAGGCAGAAGAGGATGGCCTGCCGGGGTGCGTCGCGCTTCCATGAAGAATCAGCCTGCATACGCTCCCGTTCCGTTTCCGATCATCTTAGACATGGCAGGCTGATGCAACGGATGACGTAGGGCGCGGTGGCGCGGGAGAGGATTACACTGTATTTATGCACATGTCCGCCAGCACGGGACGGAACAACCGCAGGCTGCGGCGCGTGCTCCAGCTTTCGATGCTGTTGACGACGATGTATATCGTTGGGACGTTCTTCTTCGGGCTGCGCGCGCACTCACTTGCGCTGATGTCGGAGGCGGGGCATAACGTGTCCGACCTGCTCGCCATCCTGCTTTCGTTTCTGGCCGTATTTCTTCAGCAGCAGCCGGCGAACGATCGGAAGACTTTCGGATACCAGAGGGCTGGGGTGCTGGCGGCGTTCGTCAATGCGTTGACCTTGATCGTGCTCTCGGCGTGGATCGCGCTTGAGGCGATCGGGCGGCTGCATTCGCCGGTTGCGGTTCAGCCGCGCCTGATGATGATTGTCGCGGTGTTTGGTGTGTTGATGAACGGGGCGGTGGCGGGGTTGCTGTGGCGTTTTTCGGGCGACGTGAACATCCGCTCGGTGTTTCTGCACATGCTTGGGGACACGCTTTCGACGGCGGCGGTGATCGCTGGTGGCGCGGGGATTCTCTGGACGGGGTTTACGTGGATCGATCCGGTGCTGTCGATGGTGATTGCGGCAATGATCCTGTGGTCGAGCGCGGGCATTGTGCGGGAGACGCTGAACATCCTGCTCGAAGGAACGCCGCGCGGGTTGCAGCTTGGCGAGATTCGGGCGGCGATTCAGCGGATTCCCGGAGTATTGAACGTGCATGATCTGCACGTCTGGAGCCTGACGTCGGAGTCGCATGCGCTTTCCAGCCACATCACCATTGGTGATCGGCCGCTGGCGGAGTCGAGGGTGATTTTGAAAGATCTGAACGAGGCGCTGCAGCACCGGTTCAAGATCCACCATACGACGATCCAGTTCGAGGCGACGCAGTGCACGCCGAACGAGGGGTGCTGTGCGCCGCCGAAGCTTGAGATCGGGGCGACGTGCAGCCACGACCATAGCCATAGCCACTGAGTGGGGCTTTTCCTGGCTTGGAGTGTGGGCTTGAACTGCAACGGCAGCAGAAGACGCAGATTTCCTTCGGGAACGACGACCAAAAGACAATAGCAAGAACATCCGCTTTAGATCAGCGGCTGACGGCGCCTGCGAGTAAGTTTCCTACGATTTCGTTTGCGTGTTCGAGTTCGACTCGCGTGACCGTGTGGGGTCTTCCGGGGTAGCGTTCGGTTGAGACCTCCGCGCCCATTGCCTTGAGGATCGCTGCCGACTGCTCTACCCTCTGCCAGGGAACGTGCGGGTCGGGGTCGCCTGAGCCGAAGAAGGCGGGCATCCCCCCGAGGTTACCGGTGCGTGTCTGGGCTGCGACCTCTTCCGATGTGCCGATCAGGCCGCCGGTGAGGGCGATCAGTCCGCCGTAACGCGCGGGATAGCGGGCGACGAACTCGGTTGAGAGGCAGGCGCCTTGCGAGAAGCCGCAGATGGCGATCCTGCTCTCCGGAATGCCGGCAGCAAGCGCCATCGTGACGGTCGACTTCACCTTGGCGATGGCGGAGGAGAGCCACGGCTCGTTCTGACCGGTGGGGACGAGGAACGAGTTGGGGTACCAGGTATGGTTGGCGGCCTGGGGTGCCAGGTAGACGAGGCCGGGGTGATCCAGTTCGCGCGAGAGGCCGAGGATGTCCTCGGCTGACGCGCCACGGCCATGGATCAGCACGACCGCGCCGAGCGCTTCCTCAAGAGGAGCGCCGACGCGGAAGATGTGCTGGTCGCGGTGTGGGTCCTGTACTTGGCTCACAACGCCTCCACCTTCTCTTTATGCAGGGTTATCACGGGCAGTCTCTGCTCGATGACGCCTCGGCTCTTTTCGAGCCACGGCGGCAGCTTGAGGGCCTCGCCCATCGACTCGACCGGTTCATCAAGAGCAAAGCCTGGGGGATCTGTCGCGATCTCGAAGAGGACTCCACCGGGTTCGCGGAAGTAGATGGAGTGGAAGTAGGTGCGGTCCTGTACCGGTGTCACCTGGAGGGATTGGGCGGAGAGTTCTTCGCGCCACTCGAGTTGCGAGGCATCGTCGGGAACGCGGAAGGCGATGTGATGAACGCTTCCCGCACCCATCCTGCCGTAGGCGGCCGTCTCCGGCACCACGATGTCGATGTGATTGCCGAGCTCAGCACCTTCCGCGCTGAAGCGGACACGATTCCCTTCCTCGGCGAGCTTGTGAAAGCCCATCGTGTTCAGGACCTGCGCGGTGCTTTCAAGACGCTTCTCGGAGAGGGTGACGCCGAAGAAGCCGCGGATGGCGTGCTCTGCTGGAATCGACGCGAAACGTGAGGGCTTCGCGGGGCCGGCATCAGGGTGGCCGACGATCTCCAGACGCATGCCATCAGGATCGGCAAAGCTGAGGACCTCTTCGTTGAAGCGCTTACCGAGACGTTCGACGGGAATGCCGTTCTCGGAGAGCTGCTTCTCCCAGAAGGCCAGCGAGGTCAGAGGCACGCTGAAGGCGGTCGCGGCGGTTTCGCCGACGCCGAGGCTTCCGCGCGAGGCTCCGGGCCAGGGGAAGAAGGTGAGGATCGTTCCGGGGGAACCGGCGTCGTCTCCGAAGTAAAAGTGGTAGCTCCCCGGGTCGTCGAAGTTGATGGTGCGCTTGACGAACCGCAGACCGAGAACCTCGGTGTAGAAATCCAGATTGCGCTGGGGGTTGGACGCAATCGCTGTGACGTGATGCAAACCGACGATCGGCTTTGCCATGGAACTGCCTCATCTCCCGCCGCGGACTCGCAGGAGAGCGGAGCGCGGCGACTCACTTCTGATGCGAGCTTGGCGAATTCGATTCGAGCGGGCACGACCCGTTCGTGGGGCTGGGGGCCAAACAGATCGGGCTCCGCGGTATGCGGAGCCCGATGGCCTGACTGGTGAATGGTTACTCCTTGGGGAGTTCGCTGAGGCGCTTCGCGAGAAGCTTCTCGAGATCTTCGAGCGCCTTGGAGAAGCCTTCGATGCCTTCCTTCAGCTTGTCGTGGGCCATGCGGTCGTGCTCGTGCATCTCTTCAAACTTGGCCTTGTCGACCTCGATCTTCTCGATGTCGAGAGTTGCGGCATTCGCCGGATCGAGCTTGCGGGTCAGCGTTCCTTCCTTGCTATCGAGCTCGGCGAGGAGCTTGGGCGCGATGGTGAGAAGATCGCAACCGGCGAGCTCTTCGATTTCACCGATGTTGCGGAAGCTGGCTCCCATGACCTGGGTCTTGTAGCCGAATTTCTTGTAGTAGTTGTAGATGGTCGAGACGCTCTCGACGCCTGGATCCTCTTCCGGCTTGTAGTCCTTGCCGGTGTCCTTCTTGTACCAGTCGAGGATGCGGCCGACGAACGGGCTGATGAGGGTGACCTTGGCCTCGGCGCAGGCGATGGCCTGGTGCAGGCCGAAGAGGAGAGTCAGGTTGCAGTGGATGCCTTCCTTCTCGAGGATCTCGGCGGCCTTGATGCCTTCCCAGGTGGATGCGATCTTGACGAGCACGCGGGTGCGTGGGATGCCAGCCTTGTCGTACTGGGAGATGATGTCGCGAGCCTGCTCGAGGGTCTTTTCGGTGTCGTAGGAGAGACGGGCGTCGACTTCGGTGGAGACGCGGCCCGGGACGATGTCGAGAATCTTGCGACCGAACGCAACGGCCAGCGTCTTGAAGGCGTGGGCCGCAACCTCCTCGTCCTTGGCGCCCGGACCGAGATCCTTGCGCGCGGTCTTCAGCACGTCGTCGACGATGGACGAGTACTCGGGCATCGTGGCGGCAGCCGCGATGAGCGAGGGGTTCGTGGTGGAGTCCTGCGGCTTGAATTTGACGATCGAATTGATATCGCCGGAGTCGGCGACGACCGTGGTGAAGCCGCGAAGCTGTTCGAGTAGGGTTGCCATGTCAGAGATGCTCCAATCGTCCTGAAATAAGTCGCCTTTAGCTTAGCAAGGAATCTGGTGGCGGAGCAGACTCTCTTGAGGGATACGCGGGGAATTCACAGGCCGCTTATGGCGCGTCTGCAGAGTCTTCCGCGGATGTGCTGAATTTGCTCTCGTTGCCGGTCTGGTCGATCGCCGTGACTTCGTAACGGTAACGGACTCCCGGGATGGCCGTGGTGTCGCGATAGGCTGGTCCAGCAAGCGGGGCCGCGTTCAGCTTCTGCCGGGTGACGTTTGTATCGGGCTGGGTTCGGTAGATGTTGTAGCCCGCGAGATCCGTCTCCACGTTTGGCTTCCATGATAGATCGATTGTAGGCCGCGCGGTGCCGGCCTCGTGTAAGACCCCGTGAACGCTTGCGAGGCCCGTTGGAACTTCGGGCGGGAAGGTGTCGCGGCGGATGATGGTGACCGCAGGGGTAGGTTCGCTGCGGACCTCGATGGTCTGGCTGGAGAGGTGAATGGTTTCGACACGCTGGGCGGTGTACGTGTAGGTCTGATCGAGCAGGGCGGATTCGTCGATCATGCCGTCGCGATTCCCTGCCGGAGGTGTCTGCGCGGCATCCGCTTCCTCCTGGCGCAGACGAACTTCACCCGCTTTGTCTGTGTTCTTTGCCTTGCCTTGATGGGCCGGTTTACTCCCGGGCACCGGAGGGGACTTCTTGCCTTTAGGTTTTGACGCTGTGACCGGGGCTGTTGGCTGCGTGGCGGGGGATGCGGTGGAGACGAGGGTTCTGAGGACTTCTACGGTACCGCGTGCGTTGTTCTGGCCGCTCCAGTCGAGGACGACGCCCTGACTCGTCTGCACGGCGTGGAAGTCTTCGACGGCGGCGACCGCAGGGCCGGTGGGTATGAGAACGGGAGAGGATGGGTCGGCGGAGTGACCGCCGGCGTTCAGGGTGCGTACGCGATAGGCCAGGAGGGTTCGCGTGCCGGTAGCGTCCGTCAAGGTGGCGGGAAGCTGATCGACTGCCGCGTTGGCTCCGGGCTGGCCGGAGGGATGCAGCACCGGGGTACAGGCGATGGGAGGAACAGGGACTCCGGGGAGGGGTGGGGAGGCGGGTTTTGGTTTCGGTGCGGGTATTCCCGGCGCTTTGGAGTCACGACAGACTTCAACCTTCGTGACCTTTTCGGGAGTGAGTTCGAGGCCATCCGTGGTGCGGGTGGGAGCGGTCCAATGCAGCTCGATGCGATCTCCGATGCGCTCGCCTGAGAGATCCTTGACGGTCGCGGGCAGGTGGAGCGAGGGCGGGCGCGGCACTCCGGGATTGGCGCATCCGAGAAGGAGCCCTCCAGCCAGAGCGCCCAGTGTCCATAGTGCGGCCGGGAAGAGCGAGCAGCTTCCGGGTTCCTGTAAATGGAAGAGGGCGGGCGGAGGCTCGGTCGTACGCAGGAGGGTCACCCTTGAAAGCCTAGCATCGTCTCGATGCCCGCGTACCTCCTGAGCCCGCTGCGCATCATACCCTCTTGAACGGAACATCCTCCTTGCACTCTGCTGGATCCCCAGGCAACATTTGATCTCACCGCAACATCTGTTTATAGGACACACTATGGCTACCGAGAGCACGATCCCCAACCCGCAGGATGTTGCCAGTCAAGGCCTTCCCCCCGTCACCGCATCCCCTGAAACCCCTTCGCCTGCGCAGCAGGTAGACGGCGAAGCGGCCGAATCCTTCATAGCTGAGAAACGCATTGGGGAACGGATCAAGTATCTCCGGCTGAAGAAGTCAATGGGCCTGGTGGAGCTTGGACGCCACACCGGACTCTCGGCGAGCTTTCTCTCGCAGCTTGAGACGGGCCGCGTGGTTCCGACACTGCGCAACCTCGCACGCATCGCGATGGTCTTCTCAAAGGATCTCAACTACTTCTTTGAGCCGGAGCCACAGACGCTTTTCCGGGTACATCGCGGGAAAGATCGCGTTCGACTTCCGCAGACCGGAGTGGAAGACCCGGCTTACTTCTTCGAGAGCCTTGGATATATGGTTCCGGATCGCCAGCTTGACCCTTACTTTGCGGAGTTTCTACCTCCGAAAGCTGGACGGGAAGCGCGCGCGCACCAGCACGTGGGGTGTGAGTTTCTTTACTTGCTCTCCGGCAATCTGGACCTGCAGCATGGCGAGACGACGTACCACATAGAGGTGGGAGACGCGGTTTACTTCGATGCGACCACGATCCATAGCTATCGCTGTTCGAGCCAGTTACCGGCAACGGCTCTGATCGTAACCTTGCAACAAAGTGGAAATCATCCGAACAGCGCACGCCGGACGGGGCTTCCCCCGTCTCCAGTGACCGGGAGGCCTCGCACAGGCACGCCTAACCCGGGGGCGGCCCGCCTTCAGCGCACTGCAACAGAAGGTGATAAAGCTACGGCAAAACCGCACTAAGTATCATTAGTCTCTAGATAGAGAAGCCAGCCGATAGATCCTTCGGCTGGCTTTCTTGTCTCTTCGTTACTTCTTGACCGCGACGATTTTTTTAGTCGACTTCTTCGCTACTTTTGTTGCGACCTTCTTTCCGCTCGTTGTAGCGGGCTTGATGAGGCTGATGATCTGAGGAGCGATGGGGGAGCCGAGGCCGGTGCAGCCGTCCCACCCGGTACCTGCCTGGAACGCGGGGTTATCACCCTGGGTGATGTCGCGGAACGCCGCCTTGCCCTTTGCCGAGTAGAGCGCCGTCTGGAGGAAACCGGCGGACGTGCCGTTCTGCGCATTGGCAAGCGCGATCAGGCCGGCCCAAAGCGGGGCAACGGCGCTGGTGCCACCGAACACATAGTTCGCGCCGTCGACGCGGACTTCGTAGCCCGTGGCCGGATCAGCGTCGCCTGCGACATCGGGAACGCCGCGACCGCCTGCTGCGACCGTTGGCTTGGGAACGCCTGCGCCGGATTGCCAGGAGGGCAGCGGAAAGAAGTTGCTGACACCTCCGCCGCTTGCGCCGCCGCTCGGCAATGCATTCCAGACGGTTTCGGAGTTGATGGTCGAGCCGCTTCCCTGCAGGTTGGTTCCGCCACAGCCGAGGACATGGGGGCTGGATGCGGGGAAGTCGACGTGATTCGCGCCATCCGTGACACCGTCAGTCGAGCCGTTGTCGCCAGAGGCTACCGTGATGGTGATACCGAGGGCGGCGGCGGACTGGCAGGCAGCGTCGAGGGCGTTCATGGACTGGGCGGTCCATTGGACCTCGGGGGCGCCCCAACTGATGGAGATGACGCTTGGTTTGTTCTTGGTGTCGTGGACGGCAGTCGAGATGGCGTCGACGAAACCCTGATCGGTGTTCGGGGTGAAGTAGACGACGATGTTCGCGCCCGGGGCTACCGCTCCGGCTACCTCGATATCCAGAAGCACTTCGCCATCGGCGCTGTTGGCATTGGTCGGCTTGTTCTTGGCTTTGTCGACGAGGACCGCTGTGACCTTGGGAGCCTTGACGCCGAGCGACTTGAAATAGGCCGTGATGTCCGCCTTCTTGTAGCCACCGCCGAGTTCGATGATGCCGATCGTTTGTCCAGCCGCGGAGGCCTTGGCGGGAAATTGGTAAAGTTCGGCGACCTGGATGGGGGTGTAGGAGACGCTGCCGGAAGCGTGGGGTCTGGCGAACCCTTCCTGTTGGACGGCGTCGGCAGTCGCGGCTCCCGCCTCGCCAGCGATGCGGAAGTGAGGCTTCGCCTGAGGCCGGTTGTCGAGGCCGAGGACGGCGACGACCGAGCCGGAGAGTGCGGTTGGGATCTCGATGCTGCCTTCGCGGACGCGGTAGGTGACGCCGTCTACCTTCTTATGGCTCAGGGTGGTGCCGAAGGCTTTCTGCATCTGGTCGACGGTCCCGGTAAGGAGGATTGTGCGGCGTTCGGGTCCAGGGGTATCCGGGTCGATCTTGAGGTCAAACTCCTTCGCGAAGGCTTTGACCAGCTTGACGGCGGCTGGGTCCGCAGCATGCTCCTTGCGGTACTGCGCGTGGGTGAGGCGCTCTTTGCCAGAGCGGTGGCTGGCCTTGAGCGGGGTCTTGCGCTTGACGATGACCGACACGGTGACGGGTGTCAGGCGCGGCGGAGTGACGTCTTCCGCGGCCGGGTGAACCAATGCGGCCTTTTCGCTTCCGGGGAGAATCGTTCGTTTGGAAAACATGCCGCTGGATTTCTTGGAAGCCATGAAAAGTCCTCCGGATGGATGATTTATCTAGGGTTAGGCCGTGAGCAGAAGCCGGCTCGTTCGCGTATCCGTGGGGTTCGGTGCCGCGCCGCGAGACCCATAGTATGCCCGCACCGATGCCACGGAAAGAGAAAGATGGATGCCCTGTGAAAATACTTTCCGGTGTGTGCGCGGGCGCGTGAGTTCACCACGCTCACATCACCCATGTAAGATGACTCGTGTCTCTGGCGGACTCCCCGGCCGGTACTCTTCCGCCGAGAAAAACCATGATGCAACGAAGGAAGAGAACCAAACGATGACGAGTCTCGATCGACGTGTGTTTCTCCGCGGCGCAAGCTTAGCCGCTGCCCAGACCTTTGCTGGAAAGCTTCATCTGCTGGCCGCCACGCTACCTGATCCAGCCGCCCCTGCGGTCGCGGCGAATGACCATATCAACCTCGCGCTCATTGGCGCTGGCGGGCAGGGCATGGGCGATACGCGCTGGGCGGTGCAGGTTCCCGGGGTGAAGCTCGTCGCTGTCGCCGATTGCTACGACGGACGGTTGGCACACTCGAAGGAAGTATGGGGGCAGGACGTTTTCACCACGCGCGACTACAAGGAGATTCTCGCGCGCAAGGATGTCGATGCGGTCTTGATCGCGACGCCTGATCACTGGCACAAGCAGGCCTCGATCGACGCCATGAACGCGGGCAAGGATGTGTACTGCGAGAAGCCGATGATCCATCTCTACTCCGACGGGCACGAGATGATCAACACGGCGAAGAAGACCGGGCGGATCCTGCAGATCGGGAGCCAGCGGGTCAGCAACATCCTCTATTCGAAGGCGAAGGAACTGCTGGCGTCTGGAGCCATCGGCGAGTTGAATCTTGTGAGCGCTCACTGGGATCGCAACTCCTCGATCGGTGCGTGGAACTACACGGTGCCTCTCGATGCGAGTCCCGAGACCTGCGACTGGCCGCGCTTCCTGGGCAGTGCGCCAAAGGTTTCCTGGAACGCGGAACGCTTCTTCCAGTGGCGCAAGTGGCACGAGTACGGCTCGGGTGTGGCGGGCGATTTATTTGTTCACCTCTTCAGCGGGACCCACTTCATTACCGGATCACATGGCCCGACGCGCGGCATGGCGACCGGCGGGCTGCGCTACTGGAAGGATGGACGCGACGCCGACGACGTGATGCTTGCGCTGTTCGATTACCCGCAAAACTTCAATCTCAATCTCCGGGTGAACTTTATCTCGGGCGGCGAGGAGAACGAGCAGTTCCTCTTCACGGGCTCGGAAGGCACGATGGAGATTGCTGGCAATAATCTAACGATCGTCCGCTCGCCTCGCCCGAAGGATCCCGGGTACACCGTCGGCACCTTTACCGAGGCCATGCAGAAGCAGACCTTGCAGGCCTACAACGAGAAGTATCCCTCCGAGCATCCGACGGGCGAGCCAGGACGCACCTCCGAGCGTTTCAGCACGCCCAAAGGCTACAGCGATAGCTATGACCACTTCCACAACTTCTTCGACGCCGTCCGCTCGCGCAAGCCGGTGGTCGAGGATTCAACCTTCGGATTGCGCGCGGCAGGGGCGGCTCTTTTGAGCAATCTCTCGATCGAACGCAGGAGCACCGTCGAGTGGGATCCCGAAGAGATGAAGCTCGCGAAGGCATAACCGCACAGAAGGACGGATTGGCGATGAGATTCGGTTCCGGCTTCAAGATAGCGTTGGCGTTGCTTACCGCGCTTGTACCCATGCAGGGCTACGCGGCAGACACACCGATCCGGGTAGCAATCGTCGGGCTTGTGCATGGGCATGTCAAAGGCTTCCTGCATGCGCTGCCGAAGGATCCGAATGCGAAGCTCGTCGCGATCGTCGAGCCGGACACTGCGCTTGCGGCGCAGTACAAGAGCCAGTACGGGCTTGACCAGGCGCTCTTCTACACGGACCTCGAGACGATGCTCAACGCGCAGCATCCGGATGCGGTGCTCGTGTATACGACGATCAAGGATCATCGCAGGGTGATCGAAGCGGCCGCGAAGCACAACATTTCGTCGATGGTTGAGAAGCCGCTGACGACGACGATGGAGGACGCGCTCGCGATTCGAGCGGCGGCGCGGGAGCACCATGTGCAGGTTCTCGTGAACTACGAGACGACGTGGTATTCCAGCAACAACGATGTCGAGGACCAGGTAGCGGCAGGCAAGCTTGGGGCGATTCGCAAGGTTGTCGTGCACGACGGGCACGAAGGGCCGAAGGAGATTGGCGTCGGCCCGGAGTGGTTGCCGTGGCTTACCGATCCCAAGCTGAATGGGGCGGGGGCTCTGTTCGACTTCGGCTGCTATGGAGCCGATCTTCTCACCGTGATGATGCATGGCCAGGCGCCGCTCAGCGTGACGGCCGTCGCCCAGACAGACAAGCCAGGCATCTACCCGCATGTCGATGACGATGCGACGGTGATCATCCGCTATCCGGGGCTTCAGGGCGTGCTGATGCCATCGTGGAACTGGAGCTTCGCGCGCAAGGACATGGAGGTCTACGGTGTAGACGGCTATGCCATTACCGTGGGACCGGATCAGCTTCGCACGCGCTACAAGGGACAGAAGACGGAGACGCCTAGCCCCGCGAAGGCTCTACCGGTGAACCGCCAGGGTTCGCTGGCCTATCTTGCCGCAGTGCTGCATGGGGAGATCAAGCCGGATGGAGACTTATCCGCGCTTGATACGAATATGGTCGTGATGCAGATCCTCACGACAGCACGCGAGTCCGTAGAGAGCGGACACACTGTTACGGTCAAACCGCTTCCGCAGTAGTCGCTGCTTACAGGACAAAAAGAAGCGCAGGCTGGGATCGCCAGCCTGCGCTTCCTGCTTTGAGACATCTTAGGCTTTGAGGTTCGTCAGGTAGTCCGCGTCTGTCTTGAGCGACTGCTGCCACGGCATGTCAAAGGCTTCCTGCTCGACGAACATGTGTTTGATCTTCTGCGTCTTCTTCGCTTCGGCAAAGATGGGCTTGTAATCGATACTGCCCATGCCTAGCTCGGTGACGACCGGTTCCTTGGCGTCCGGGCCGAAGGTGCCGTTGTCCTTGAAGTCCTTGACGTGCAGCATGGAGAAGCGGTTCGGGTGTTCGCGCATGAGATCGATGGGCTTCATGCCGGCGACGGTGGCCCATCCGCAGTCGAGTTCGAGGGTTACCTTCGCGGGATCGGTGAGGCGTAGAAGCTCCATGTACGGGATGGTGCCGTCGACCGGGCCGAACTCGTGGATGTGATTGTGATAGCCGAAGTGAATGCCCTGCGCGGCGGTCTTCTCGCCCATCTGGTTGAACTGGTCGGAGATCCAGCGCCAGTCGTCGATCGACATTTTGCGGCCTCGGTCCGAACCACCCGCGGGCGCGGGCGTCTTGAAGCCCGGGCTGGAGCAGATCATGTACTGGACGCCAAGCTCCTTGTTGAACGCGAGAATCTCGTCGAACTTTGTGCGCAGATCGCCGAAGGGATGGTGCGAGCTGACGCAGTGCAGTTTCGCGTTCTTGAGCGACTGCTTTACCTCGGCCGCGCTCTTCTTGTAGAAGCCTGCGGCTTCCACCTCCTTAAAACCGGCCTTGCCGACCTCGATCAGCGTTGCGTCGTAGTCCTTCGCAAGCTGCTCGCGAACCGAGTAAAGCTGGATTCCAAGCGGAAGACCGAGAGGCGTGGCATAGGCGAGGCTTGCGCGTCCAGCGAGCGCGGTGCAGGCAGCGGCGGCGGAGGCACGGCCAAGAAAGCTTCTACGCGAGATCATGATGTTTCCTTTCGTCTGGTTGAGCTTGTTCGTTCGACTACTACCAATGCTTCCAAAGGCCGGCGCATCGATCTTACCGGATACTACTGCTTGATGATGGTTCCATCGAGCTTGCGGATCTCGCCCCAGCCTCCGTTCAGGTTTCCTCGGCCAGGAGTGAAGGGGGATTTGGCGGCTTCCTTCTCATCGATCTCGATGCCCCAGCCGGGCTTCTCGTTGACGTACAGATAGCCGTCGCGCATCTCGGGACAGCCTTTGAAGATCTCCTGCGAACGCTGGTTGAAGGGGGAATACTCCTGGATGCCGAAGTTGGTGCTGACGATGTCGAGGGTGATCTGCGCCATGTGGCCTATGGGCGAGACATCTCCCGGGCCGTGCCACGCGGTCTTGACGCCGAACTGCTCGGCCATGATGGCGATCTTGCGCGCGGGGGTGAAGCCGCCGACCTGAGAGACGTGGCAGCGGATGTAGTCGATGAGACGGCCCGCGATGAGGGGCTGCCACTCGTGCGGGCTGTTGAAGAGCTCGCCCATGGCGAGAGGCGTGGCGCAGTTCTGGCGGATTTGTTTGAAATAGTCGATGTCTTCAGGCGAGAGCGGGTCTTCGGCGAAGAAGAGGTTGAACTTCTCGGCCTGCTTGCAGAATTCGACCGCCTGGTTGGGCGTGTAACGCTCGTGCATGTCGTGGAGGAGGCCGACCTCTTCTCCAAGCTCCTGGCGGCAGATCTCCAGCAGCTTCAGGCCGCGCCGCATGGCGTAGGCGGGCTCGAAGAGCGGCTTGTCGTGGAGCGGCTTGAGGGTGTTCGCGTTGTTCCGAGCTGAGCCGTAGCCTGCCATGCCGGGCAGGCCGACCTGCACGCGGACGTTGCGGAAGCCTTCCGCCATATATTTTCTCGCGGCGGCGACCACATCGCTGTACTCGGGTCCGTCGGCGTGGCCATACGTGTCGACCGCCTCGCGGCACTTGCCGCCGGCAAGCTGGTAGACGGGCATGCCCGCCTGCCGGCCCTTGATGTCCCAGAGCGCCTGGTCGATGCCGCTGATGGCGTTGTTGAGGATGGGGCCGTTCTTCCAGTAGGAGCTGTCGTAGCAGGTCTGCCAGATGTCCTCGATGCGGTCGGTCGTCCTGCCCATGAGGAGAGGCTTGAGATAGCGCTCGACTGCTGGCTTCACCAGGTCGGCGCGTTGCGTGAAGGTCGCGCAACCGTAGCCGTAGAGGCCGTCCTGGTCGGTTGCAATTTTGACGACAGTGAGCCGTGATCCTGCGGGTTCGCACTCGATGACGCTGATGTCCTTGATGTGTGGAGCGGGCATGCCACGCGTCGCGCGAGCGACCTGCTCCTGCGCCCGGAGCACCGGATGCGCAAGCCCCGCTAGTCCGGCGCCTGCGAGAGACTTCAGGATCTGGCGGCGTTCGATCGGCATGGCTTCTCCTTCACGTTCCGTTGGTATCGCCGAGAATGTGCCCGATCTTTGTACCAGCTTGGCCGTGTGGCGGGCGAGTGCGGCTTGCTTCGTGTTTGTCCGGATGCTCCAATCAAGAGCGATGACAGCCCATGATCCCGGCGGAAAATCGAAACCGAAGTGGCCCGCCGACTCGAAGGTGACCGCAACGTGGTCGCCGTGCAAACGCTACCGGTACACGCTTTCGGAGATATGGAATCCGGACCTTCCGGTCATCATGTGGCTCCTGATGAACCCATCCGTCGCGTCGCTTGAGCATGCCGATCCGACGCTGATCCGGACGGGGCAATTTTCGCGTGCTTGGGGATACGGCGGTCAGCTTGTTGGCAATGTCCATAGCTACCGGGCAACGGACAAGCAGAGGCTGCTCGAAGTGGATGATCCGGCCGGTCCGGGAAATGACGCGGCGCTGGTACGGATGGCGAAGCGAGCGGGCCTTGTGATGCTCGCCTATGGACAACCGCCGAAGCCGCTTCGTCCGCGAAGCCTTGACGTGGTGAAGATGCTGCGGAAGGCAGGAGCGGATCTGCACCATCTGCGGCTCTCGAAGGACGGCTCGCCCTATCACCCGCTCTACCTGCCGGGCGATCTTACGCCGGTGCGGTTTCCTTCTTCCGTTTAGACTTCGGTGCGTGGTCGTAGGCCTCGTCGGTTACGACGGATGGCGTGTATCTCGTTGGCCTCTTCCAGAGCATGCGGAAGAGCGCGTCGAGTTCGCGGTCGAGACCTTCGGTGTGGACGACGCGATGGCCCTGCCCTAGCGACTCCGCTACCTGGGTTAGCTCGTGAAGCTTCGCGGGGATTGGCACAGCCTCCGAGCCAAAGTAGCGGAAGTCGTGACTGAGCAGCGTGCGGCCGTTCTTGTAGTAGGGATAGCTGCCGATGTCGCGCGGGAGATAGGCGGGGTTCGCGTGCAGCGGTGTGCGGCCCGAGTGGCCGATTGTTCCATTCAGACGATGGAACTCGTAGATGCAATCGGGGCGGTGTTGAAACATGCGCTCGCCGCCGTAATAGTCACGAGCATCCATCCCCTCTTCGACGATCGCCGCATAGATGACGGCGTTGAGTGGGTAGCCATCAGAGGCCGCGAGCGAATGGCTCGTGAGGCCCAGGATGCGGTCACCTGGTCGTGCCGTGCGGCGGATGGCGGGTTTGCAGATGGACAGCGTCAGGAGGGCTGGGGATGCGTCGCCGGGATTGGGCGCGCATGGAGCGCCACCACGGTCGGAGGTCAGCTTATAGATGTAGGTGCGACGCGCCAGCCCCATCACTTCATCCTACTTAGTCCGCGAGCGCCTCGGTCTGCTGAAGTTGGGTCGGTCGCCGCTGCGACCGTGTATCCGGCAGTCGGAGGGCTGCCACGATGACGAGCGCATGCACGATGCAGAGGATGCGGAAGGTCACAAGGTACGCGTCAGTGTGACCTGCGGGTGAGGCGGCTATACGGGCGTGGAGGAAGATTGCCAGGAGGGTCGTGGCAATCGGTCCGCCGAGGCGCTGCACGATGTTGATCGCCGTGGTTGCCACCGGGATCATCTCCTTCGGAATCGAGGCGTAGGCGGCGGCGATCGACGGAATGTTGATACAGCCCGATCCGGCTCCGCGGACAAACAGAGCGAGACAGAGCAGAGGCAGAGGGACCGCTCCGGAGAGTGCGAATGGAAGGGTGCCGAGCAGCGCGATCGCTGCCCCGGCCGAGGAGACGCGGCGCGGGCTGAACCGCTCGGTCAGGGCGCCCATCATGGGGTACGAGCACATCATCCCGAGACCTGCCGGCGCGAGCAGAAGGCCGGTCCGGCTGGCCGACTCTCCACGCACCGTAAGCAGGTAGAGAGGAAGAAGCATCTGGCCGCCGAAGGCGATGGCGTTGGCGAGAAACTGCGTCGCGGCTGCAGCCGAGAAAGTTCGTCCCTGAAAGAGGTGGACGTCAATGAGCGCGGCTGGGCCGTTGCGGATTCCGTGGCGAATGAATAGGCCGAGCAGGGTCACTCCCACGGCCAACTCCGCCAGACTGAGGTTCCTGGTTCCCGGATGGGCGCTCAGGCTTTCGAGGCTATGCAGGAGAAGAACGAGGCCCGGGGAAAGAAGGAGAAATCCGGTGAGATCAAAGCTTCGGCGCTGCGCCTCATGCTCGTCCGCGGGGAGGAGCCATACCGCAAGAACCAGCGCGATCAGCCCGATGGGCAGGTTGATGAGGAAGATCCATCGCCAGCTCGCATGCTGCAGGATGAGCCCGGCAAGCACCGGCCCGAGGATGGGGCCGATCAGCACGGGCATCACCATGAAGCCCATCACGCGCGCCACGTGACGGCCCGCGCGGCGCGCCACCATCATCTGGGCCATCGGCGCGAGCAGGCCTCCGGCCATCCCTTGCAGGACGCGGAAGGCGATCAGCGCGTTTGCTGACGTTGCCGTGCCGCAGAGGAGCGAGGTCAACGTGAACGCCGTGAAGCAACCGAGATAGACTCGCTTCGCGCCAACGCGGTCGACGAGCCATCCACTGACCGGGAGCATGAGCGCAAGCGCGAGAAGATAACCGCTCGTCACCCACTGAATGGTGGTCAGGGCCGTGTGCATCTCGCTGCTCAGCGTCGACAGCGAGACGTTCACGACGGTCGAGTCGAGGACCGTCATCAGCGGGCCGAGAAGCACGACCCAGGCGATCTTCCACACCATGGGGTCCAGCGGCTCGAGATCTACCTCTTGTTGCCTTGAGCGCTCCTCGATCATGACTGCCTGCCTCTTCACTGTCCGAGCGCTGCCACGACTTCGTTCAGGGAGCGCACGCGTCCCATGCGGGTGAAGATTCCCTTGATGGAGAACTCGTGCGCCTCGGCGCTGATAGTCGCCATTGCGTCTTCGACGAATACGAGCGCATAGCCCATGTCGAACGCGGCGCGCGCGGTTGACTCGACGCCAATGTTCGTCGCAATGCCGCAGATCACAATGGTTCGAATGCCACGGCGGCGAAGTTGCTGGTCGAGGCCGGTATCGTAGAACGCCCCCCATTGCCGCTTCGTGATCAGGAGGTCGCCTTCCTGGTATCCGCTCTCGGGTGCAAGCTGCGAGGCGATCGCGGGCGGAGGCGGCGCATTCGGATCGCGCATCTGCTGGTCCGCGGGAAGGTGGAGGATATCCGCCATATCGACACGCACGTAGGCGACAGTGCTTCCAGCGGCGCGAAAGGCGGCGGCCAGTTTGCTTCCGCGCTCGGCGACCTCAGGGCCGGAGTAAGGCTTCACCGGCAGAGCGATGATGCCGTGCTGCAGGTCGATCAGGATCAGGGCTGTCGTCTTTGGATCGAGGGTAAGTTCTGCCATGTTCATCGTCTCCTAACATGAGGGATCCCTCATGTATGTCTTTGCCTATAATATGAGCATGCCCTCAGATATGTCAAAGGCAGAGATGTCAAAGCCGTCGCGACGCGTTCCCCAGCAGGAGCGGGGAGAGCGCCGCGTCGCCGGACTGCTCGAGGCGGCGGCAGCGGTCATCGCCGAGGTAGGCTATGAGGCGTCGACCATGACGGCGATTGCCGATCGCGCGGGAGCGTCGATCGGCGCGGTCTACCAGTACTTCCCGAACAAGGAAGCGGTCGTTCACGCCCTGCGGATGCAGTACGGCGACGAGATGGAAGAGCGCTGGAAGCCGCTGACGCGGGATGCCGCAAAGCTCACGGTCAAGCATCTGGTCGACCGCATCTTCGAGGTGTTGGTGGACTTCATGCAAAGCCGGCCAGCGTACATCCCGATGCTGAGCGCGCCGAAGACCTTCAAGCGCGATCCGGCTGCGAGGAATCGGCTTCGCGAGCATTTTGCAGCGCTCTATCGGGAGAAGCGTCCAGACCTCACTCCCGAGGCCGCGTTCCGGATCGCGAATGTCAGCTTCCAAGTGATCAAGGCGATGAACCCGCTCTACGCGGAGGCACAAGAGCAAGAGCGCGAGGAGTTAGTGGAGGAGTTCAAGCTGGTATTGACCTCATACCTCACCACGCGTCTTCGGGCCTAAGTGGTGTGGTCGACGACGATCTTCCAGCCCTGGTCAGTCTTCTCGAAGACGAGCGAGAAGATGCCGTCCGCGTTGCCGCCGGCCTTCTTATTGCGATCGAGGTGATACTTGCCGATGACGACAGCGAAGTTCTCATCGAGCGGACGGACTTCGAGTTCCGAGAAACCGAGCGTTCCCATGGCGTCGCGGTTGGGATAGTTCTTGCGGTACTCGTTCACTAACTCGTCGTGACCACGGGAGACGTGGCTTCCGATGAAGATGATGTCGGGTGCGTTCTTATAGCCGGTAGCGAAGGCCTCGATATCTCCACGGTTCCAGGCCGCTTCCTGAGCCAGGAGAACTTTAATCACGCCAAGTTCCTGCGGCGTCGCAGTCTTAAGCTGCGCATTTGCGGTCATGGCAGAGACGAAAAGGACAACAACGGCGGAAAGCCAACGGCGCATGAAGGACCCTCGTGGACATCAGTCTAGCGTGCGATGGGCGCGTCGAAGCGAAAATCCTATACTGGAGAGGATGAGCACGCTTCCATCAGCGCCGCACGATGGCTCGACGCAATCCGCTACGCGGACCGTCCATGCCGTGTGCACGCTGGACTGCCCGGACTCCTGCGGCGTTCTGGTGACCGTCGACCAGCTTACGGGGCGTGCGACCCGGGTGCAGGGTGATCCTGCGCATCCGGTGACGCGTGGCTTTCTGTGCGGCAAGGTCGCGAAGTATCTGGATCGCGTCTATGCGCCGGACCGGCTGCTGTATCCGATGCGTCGGCGGGCGGGCGTTCCCAAGGGACCATTGGCGCAGGGGCGCGAGGCGGAAGCGTTCGAGCGGATCTCGTGGGACGAGGCGCTTGCCGGGATTACCGCGAAGCTCGCCGCGACCGCTGAGGAACATGGGCCAGAGTCGATCCTTCCTTACAGCTATGCCGGTACGATTGGGCAGCTTGGGTATGGGTCGATGGATCGGCGGTTCTTCCACCGGCTGGGAGCGTCGCAGTTGGATCGGACGATCTGCTCCTCGGCTGGCGGTGCGGCTCTGACGAGTGTCTATGGCGTTCGGCTTGGGACGGTTCCGCAGCACTACGCGCATGCCGGGCTGATCATCGCTTGGGGCGCAAACATTCACGGGAACAACATCCACCTATGGCCGTTCATCGAGCAGGCTCGGAGGAACGGCGCGAAGCTCATCGTCATCGATCCTTACCGGACGCGCACGGCTGCGCTGGCGGATGAGCACCTGGCGATTCGGCCGGGGACAGATACGCTGCTCGCGCTTGGGCTGATGCATGTGCTCTTCCGCGATGGGCTGGAGGATCGCGAGTATCTTGCGGCTTCGACGGATCCTGCTCAGGCTGAGGCGCTACAGGCGCATGCTTTGCTTCCGGAACATGCGCCTGACGCTGTCGCCGCGGTCACGGGCATCGCGGCGGAGACGATTGTGCGGCTTGCGCGGGCGTATGGGACGAGCCTTGCGCTGACGGGTCGTCCGGCGGTTATCCGGCTGAACTATGGCATTCAGCGGAGCGAGTACGGCGGAACGGCGGTTCGCGCGGTGTCCATGCTGCCGCTCATTACAGGCTCGTGGAAGCATCTTGGAGGCGGGCTTACGCTCTCGACGAGCGGAGCCTTTCCATTCAATGGCAAGGCGCTCCAGATGCCTGAGTTGATGGAGGCGAGTCCGCTTGGGCGAGCCTCACGTGTCGTCAACATGAGCCAGCTTGGGGCTGCGTTGACCACGCTTGACGATCCTCCGGTGAAGGCTCTCTTCGTCTATAACTCGAATCCTGCCGCGGTCGCTCCGAACCAGAACGATGTGCTTCGCGGCATGGCCCGCGACGATCTCTTCACCGTGGTGCATGACCAGTTCTTTACCGATACCGCCGACTTCGCCGACTATCTCCTGCCGGCGCCTACGTTCCTTGAGACGAAAGACGTTCAAGGCGCTTACGGGCACTTCTTTGCTCAGGTCTCGAACCGTGCGATCGAGCCCCGCGGTGAGGTGCGGAACAATGTGCGCCTGTTTGCGGAACTCGCGAAGCACATGGGTTTCACCGAAGCCTGCTTCGACGATGTCGAGGACGATCTGATCGACCAGGCGCTTACGACGGATCACCCATGGTTCGCGGGGATCACGCGCGAGAGGCTTGAACGCGAAGGGCATGCGGCGCTCAATCTTCCGAAGAACGCCGACGGGCTTTCGCTTCCGTTCAGCACGCCGGAGTGGTTCCCGCATGGGCGAGTTGAGCTGTTCCCTCTGCCGGCCTACATGGCTGCAACGGAATCGCGCAGCGCGCCTGCTGCCGAGGAGTTTCCGCTCGAGTTCCTTCCGCGCAAGGCGGATAACTACATGAACTCGACCTTCGCGAACCATGCCGGTCACCAGCACATGGAGGCGCGGAATACAGGTGTGCTTGAGATGCATCCGGACGATGCGGCTCCGCGAAAGATCGTAACCGGCGATCGCGTCGAGATCTTCAATCGGCGCGGAACGATCAAGCTGCATGCGCAGGTCAATCGTCAGGTTGCGCCCGGCGTCGTCGCGGCTCGACTGGCCTGGAACAAACTTTCATCCGGACAGGCCGGGCTCAACCGGCTTACGTCCGAGAACCTGACCGATATCGGCGGTGGGGCGACGTTCTATTCGACGCTGGTCGAGGTGAGAAAAGCATAACTCTCAGAGCCCCTGACTCGCCGGATGGGTCAGAAGCTTCTACGAAGCGCGAATCGCACCTGAATGGGCTCGACGGGATGGAAGATGTCCGTGAAGGCCGGCGCTGCGGTTGGCGTGATCTGTGAGGTATAGGCGTAGTCGATGTCGTGATCGCGGCGATTCGGGAGATTGAGAAGTTCGGCCGAGATGCGCCACTTCTCGTTGAAGCGATAGTTGGCTTCCCCGTTGAGCAACGCTGTTGCCTGCGAACGATAGATTCCGTCGGAAGTCAGGTCGCGCGGGCCGAAGTAGCGCAGGCGCAGGCTCGCCGATAAACCGTGGTCGTTATGCACCGTGACGCCGGACGAGATGACCAATCCGACGGCTTCGGGTACGCGCCTGCCGCCTGGGCTGCCCGGTGCGGCATCGTCCCCGTCGAGCGTTGAGAACAGGGCCTTGGAGCTTGCAAGATCGAGATCGAAGGCCACGTGTTCGAAGGGCGTGTAGTAGTTTGCCCACTCGAAGCCATAGCGGCCGCTCGACTGTTGCGAAGCAACCGTGTCTCCCGTGTCGCCGGACTGCTGCAGTTCGGAGGCGCTGTGCAGATACCACAGGGAGACAGTGCTCTGGAGATGCGGGATCGCCGTCGTGCGCACGCCGACTTCGCCGCCCTTGGTTGGGATGAGGGCGGGAATGGGCGAGGTGGGCGTGTTGGGGGCAGGATTATCCGCCGAGATGGGCTCCACATTCTGCGTCGCGCCGCGGCCGTCGTTGCTGTGAAAGCTGAATCCGGCCTGTGCATAGAACTCGGTGCTGGCCCATGGGCCGAAGGTCAGACTTGCTTTTGGACTGGGCAGGGCTTTGATGGCGGCTCCGGAGTTGGCGGCGTTCACGAGGCTGGTGACATTGAAGTAGTCCACGTCACCGCGCATTCCAACGACCGAGCGGAACTTGCTCGCCCACTGAACCTTATTCTCGACATAGAAACCCGGCTGTGTGTCCGTGAAGCGGTCTTCTTCGGTTGTTGCCGGCAGGGTGTTGCCGGTCGACGAGTCGGTCTTATCGACGCGCATGCGATTCTGCGACTGATAGAGGCCGTTGTGGATCCAGTCGTTGCGGACCTGAAGGCCGAAGGTGTTCTCCACCTTGCGGCCGAACCATTGGCTGAAGATGGTGTGGTGGGCGTCGAGTCCGGCTACCCAGCGCCTGTCGTGTTGCTCAAACTGGTCGCCACGGACGGGGTCGGTGAGGTAGTAGGTAAAGTCGGAGAACAGGTCGAGATCGTAGTAGAAGCCGTAGGCGGTGACCCTGGTCTCGGAGTATGCGCCCTGGCGATGCCATTCGCCCTGCAGGCTGTATCGCTGGGAGTTGCCCCCGTCGGTGGGGTTCAGCGTACCGAAGAGACCGACGAGCGGCACGGCGTTCGCGGCGATCTGATCGCTGGAGTTCCAGCGGCCGTGGTAGCCGCGACCCGTGACGCTGAACCCGTCGGCGTCGTCTCCCTGGCTGTAGGTCGAGAGGCCGTTGAACTTGTAGTAATTATCCGCGTGCGCCCATGGACCGTCGTCGTGGTAGGCCTCGCCACCATAGAGGAGATTGCCGGGGCCGAGCTTTTGCGAGAAGCCGAAGACGGCGCGGCCGTAGCCGTACATGCCGCCCTCTACCTGGACGAAGTTCCGGGGAAGGGTCTTGAAGAACTCGAGGTGGGCGGAGCCGGCGGAGCCGTAGTTGCCGACATCGGCGTAGTAGGGCCCTTTCTCGTAGTTCACGCGCTTCACGAACTCCGGAACGACGGTGTTCATATCCGAGTAGCCTTCGCCGTGCGCATGCGACGGAAGGTTGAGCGGCATATCGTCGATGAACGTGGCGAAGTCCGTGCCGTGGTCGAGATTGAAGCCGCGCAGGAAGTACTGATTGGCCTTGCCGCCGCCGGCGTGCTGCGTGATGATGACGCCGGGGATGGTCTCGAGAATCTCTCCCGAGCGGAGGATCGGGCGGTCCTGAATCTCTTTCGCACCGACCGTTCCCTGGGTGGCGGAGTCGGCGATGCCGGTGAGGTCATCTTCGCGACCCTGCACGTTGATGGTGGTGGTTACGGGGCTGACGGCCAGAGAGACGCGGAGCGGTGCGAGGGTCCCGGTGGTGGCTAAGGTGATGGGGATTTCTTTCGTCTCAAATTCGGGCTTCGAGACGACGATCCGATAAGTGCCTGCGGGAAGTCCCGGGAGGAGGAAGACTCCGTTCTTGTCCGAGCGTGTCGTGCTTTGAACGGTGCCGTTAGCGCTTCGCACCTGAACGGTGGCGCCAGCCATCAGCGCGCCGGAAGTGTCGACGATTGTTCCCGATAGCTGAGACAAGGTCCTGTCTCTGCCTGCAGCCGTTGTCTCCTGTTCGGCACTCGCGGCTCGTGCGATGAGAGCACAGCAGAGGATGATCGAGAGGAGGGCGGCGGGGAAGGATTTCACAGGTCTCCTGGTGTTACGGAGGCCCGCAGGTCCTGGATTCCGATGGGGTGCGGAAAGTGCTCCAGCCATGAGGGGCTGTAGAGATCATACTTTTGAAATCATATCGGTGTTTCCCTGCGGAATCGCTCGACCGCTCCTACTGGAGCAGCGAGATGGCGACAGCGGTAAGGCTTTTGACGCCAGTGGCGAGGGTGGGTTCAGGATCCGGTTCGAACTTGCTGGTGTGCAGGCCGGGGAGGAGTTGGCCGGCAGCGTTTGCGGTGGCGAGGCGGTCCGGGTACATGGCTCCGAGACGGAAGTAGACGGTGGGTGCCTTGGCGGCGATGCCGAAGACGCCTACGTCTTCCGAGCCCATGGTGACGGGTTCGTCGAAGACGTTGGCCGCTCCAAGGGTTGCGACCAATGTGGCTCTGACGCGAGCGGAGAGGGCCGGATCGTTGACGAGGACGGGGGTGGACTCGTTCTCCTGGACCGTGACGGTGGGCATCCTTTCCGGCGGAAGGCCGGCGGTGGTTCCGATGCCGAGGGCAATTTGCTTCAGGCCGTCGAGAATGACCTGGCGGCTCTGGTCGGAGAAGGCGCGTGTAGTGAGTTCGAGTTTGACCTCGTCGGGGATGATGTTGCGCTTGGTGCCGCCGTGGATCGAGCCGACGGTGACGACGGCTGGCTCGCGGGGGTCCTCTTCGCGGCTGACGATGGTCTGGATCTGCACGATGTACTCGGCGGCAAGGACGATGGGGTCGCGCCCGGCGTAGGGGTAGGCTCCGTGGCCGCCGATGCCGCGGATGGTGACGTCGACGGAGGTAGAGGAAGCCATCGCGGGGCCGGCCGCAAGACTGACGGTGCCGGCGGCGCGAGTGTTGGTGTCATGGAGGCCGATGACCATGTCGGGCTTGCCGAAGCGCTCGAAGAGATGGTCGGCCACCATGGCTTTGGCCCCGTCGATGGTCTCCTCGGAAGGCTGACCCACGATCATGAGGGTACCGTGCCAGGCGGACCTGTTCGCGGCGAGCGTGCGGGCGGTGCCGATGAGAACTGTGGTGTGGACGTCGTGCCCGCAGGCCTCCATGACCCCGACCTCCTGACCGGCTTTGTTCTTGGTCTTGACGTGCGAAGCATACGGGACGCCGGTCTCTTCGGTGATGGGGAGTGCGTCCATGTCGCCGCGGACAAGGAGGGCGGGCCCGGAGCCGTTCTTGAGGATGCCGACGACGCCGAAGGCCTTCGAGCCGTCGGGGTAGACGCCTACGTGATCCGTAACGGTGTAACCGGATTTGCGGAGTTCGGCCGCGACGAGCGCTGACGTGTTGATCTCGAAGTGGGAGAGCTCGGGGTGGGCATGGATCTGCTTGTAGGTGTCGACGAGGACGGGCAGTTGCTTCTGCTCGAAGGCGGCGATGTCTTGCGCGGGAGCGAACGCGGGCGAGAGGCAGAGACAGCCGAGAGCGATGGAGGATCGGAGCAAGGGAATCCTCGATAGGAGAGTGGGTTCTCGGGAAGGATACATCACCGCTTCGGACTGAACGCAGAGAGGATTGGGGCACAATGGCGTGCAGGAGGTGCTGGATGTCTGTGACCTTTTGTGTAAATCGCTACCTGGCTGTCTACTCCGGTGTCCTGACGATCGTCTTCGCGGCTACCGTTCTCATGGGTCTGAAGAAAGCATGGCGGGCTGATCTTTGGCGGGAAGAAGGATGCGCAGGGGCACATCAGCAGCTTCGGACGCCTGAGCTTCGACCAGTACAACCAGGACCAGGTGCTCACGCTCGATGCCTCGGATGATGACGGGAAACGCTCGTCGGGGATCACCGTCAACGATGCCCCTGCCGCGCCTCTGACCCCGGAGATCCTGACCGCCTACAACCGCATTTACTCCATGCCGAAGGGGCTGGAGCGAGATGGCGCGATGGCGGAGTTTATGAAGACATATCCGAAGCTATCGCAGCGGGCTTACCTCGGGCGGGACCAAGACGACTCGGTCGGGCTGAAGCTGCGCGACGTGCATGGGAAGGTGCGGGCCGCGCTCCGGGTGAAGGCGGATGGGACGCCGATCCTTGAGTTTCTGGATGAGTCCGGGAAGGTGATGCAGAAGATGACGGCGGACGGGCGATAGGCACGATCAGCCACTGCACCAGAAACGGTGCATCCTGACCATCGGGGCATGGGCGGCATGTGAAAAAGCGGGCGTAGACCCTGTACTTTCAGCGTTGCGCCACGTCTAAAAACCACCGCTGGGGAGAACCACACGAGTAGCCGGAATGGCACCGAAGCTGAGGTGCCGACTCGCTAACCGGGAGGCAGTCCCATATAATCAGGGTTTGCCGATGGAACCTGCCGGGCGCGATCTTGTCAGCAGTGAGGGTGTGCGTATTTTTACCGTAAAGCGAGAGAGCGGAAGCTCCCTGAACGATCAGACCACGCCTGTGCGCCCGCGCTTTAGCCGCTCCCGCCTCGCAAGTGCCCTTGTTGCCGTCGCCTGTGCGACGGTTGGGGCTCCTCTTCTCACCTCCAACGCCGAGGCGCAGTCTGCCCCGGTTCCAGCGCCGGGCTCTGGCCAGACATTGTGCCAGCCTCAGGTCATTGGAAACCGCCGTATCCCCAAGGAGTCTGTTCTCGCCCGCCTGTTCTCGCACCAGGGCGACCTCTACGATCCGGCGCTGATCGAGCGCGATTTCAACTCGCTGTGGAATACCGGCTACTTCGACGATGTGCGCATCGAGCGTGAGGACACCCCGGCCTGTATCCAGATCGTCGTGATCGTCCGCGAGAAGCCCACCATTCGCGAGATCAACTACAAGGGCGTCAACGCCGTCTCGCAGTCTGACATTCTCGACCGGTTCAAGAAGGCCAAGGTCGCGCTTTCGGTCGAGAGCCAGTACGACCCGACCAAGATCAAGCGCGCCGAAGTCGTGTTGGCCGAACTGCTCGGCGAGCATGGACACCAGTTCGCGACCATTCGGACCGAAGTCAAGAACATTCCTCCAGCAGCCGTCGCGATCACCTTCAACGTGAAGGAAGGCCCGACGGTTAAGGTCGGCAAGATCCAGTTCCAGGGCAATGACAGCCTGAGCGACCGCACGCTGCGTAATGCGATGAAGAATCTGCGGCCAGTCGGCATTCCGCACTCGATCATCCTCGAGAACCTTTTCGCCCGCACGTTCGACGCGAGCAAGCTCGATGAAGACACCGAGCGCGTCCGTGCGGCTTACCGTGAGCGCGGCTACTTCAAGGTGATCCCGAGCGAGGCGCAGGTTAAGGTGCGCGACGCGGGAGGTCTGAATCCGTTTACGTTGCGTCCTTCGACCGGCAAGCGCGCGGACATCCTGATCCCGATCGAAGAGGGTTCGCGCTACCGGCTTGGCGGCGTTACCTTCACCGGCAACAAGGCTGTCACGAACACCAAGGTGCTGCGCGCGCAGTTCACGCAGAAGGATGGCGAGTACTTCAACGCCACGCAGTTCGGCAAGGGCATCGAACAGCTTCGCAAAGCGTATGGCGAACTTGGCTACATCAACTTCGTCGGGACCCCGGTACCGCGAATCGACGAAGCCAAGAAGCTGATCTACCTCGATATCGACATCGACGAAGGCAAGCCGTTCTATGTATCGCGCATTGAATTCACGGGAAACAGCATCACGCGTGACAAGGTCATCCGTCGCGAGCTTCTTCTCGAAGAAGGCCAGATCTACAACAGCCGCCTGTGGGATCTCTCGATCCTGCGTCTGAACCAGTTGAACTACTTCGAAGCGCTGAAGGCCGACCAGGACTCGGAATCGCGTCAGAACACCGACGACGGCACCGTCGACCTGCTGCTGAAGCTCAAGGAGAAGGGCAAGAACTCCATTGGCCTTAACGGCGGTATCAGCGGCCTTTCGGGAACGTTTATCGGGTTGAACTACGAGACGAACAACTTCCTCGGACTCGGCGAAACGCTTTCCGTGCAGGCGAACATCGGCGACCTTTCGCGCAACCTGAGCTTCGGGTTCACCGAGCCTTACCTGCGCAACAAGCCGATCTCACTCGGTGTGCAGGTGTTCACGAGCAAGTACGACTACAACCCGGCGAAGAGCTACTCGATCTCGCAGGGCGCTTCGGCCAACCTGAGCGCGGCTCAGACGTCGCAGTTGACGAACTATAACCAGTCGACGACCGGCCTTTCGCTCTCGCTGTCGCAGCCTCTGCGTCATCTCTTCGCGCATACGGGCGTGACCCGCGTCGGCGTCACGTACTCGCTGTCGCGTTCTTCGATCACGACGTTCAACGACAACACGCGCAACGTTTTCCAGTCGCTGGCCTTCCGCTCGGGCGTAACCGGCCAGAACCAGTTGAACGGCATCATCACGTCGATCCTGTCGCCGAGCTTCAGCTTCTCCAGCCTCGATCGCGCAGTCGGCCCGCATGGTGGACGCGACTTCAACGTGAGCATGGCGGTCGCGGGTGCAGGCGGAAACGTCAAGTACATCCAGCCCGTCGCGGCGTACCGGCAGTTCTACCCGATGAAGGGTCTGCGGATCAACAAGGAGGGCCACAACGTCCTCGGGTACCGCCTGCAGTTCGCTCACATCACCGGCTTCGGCGGCGAAGTGGCTCCCCCGGCAAACCGCATCTACACCGGCGGCGAGTCGGACGTACGCGGCTTCGACGTGCGATCGTCGTCGCCCTACACGTTCATCCCGAACAAGGTGCTCTTCAACCTGACGAACCCGGACGGTACGGTCGTTCCGCGTGATCCGACCAACCCCGTCCTGGGCAACGTTCAGATCCCGCTGCCGATCTACCGCCTTGTTTCGATCGGTGGCGACACGAGCTTCACGGCGAACCTCGAATACCGCATCCCGATCGCCAACCAGGTCACGTTCGCATTCTTTACCGACTTCGGCATGACGTTCGATCTGCAGCCGGGACAGTTGAAGCAGAACGCCTCAGGTCTGTCGACAATCTCGAGCCCGTCGTATGGCTGCCCGACGTTCGTCAACGGCGCCTGCTTCGGCGGACAACAGGTGGCGTTCCCGATCCAGTTGAACAACGTTCCGGGAACGAACTACGTGCCGCGTATGTCGAACGGTGCCGAGCTGCAGGTCATCCTGCCGATCGTCAACGCACCGTTCCGGCTCTACTACGCGTACAACCCGCTCCGCCTCTACAAGGACGTGCCGCAGCAGCTTGCGGTCGACAACGCGACCTTCCGCAGCTTCTTCCCGAACACCGGCGCCGGGCTCTACAGCTACGCGCAGGCGCTGCAGTTCTACGGAGCGGACTATACGCTGCGTGAGCCGAGGAAGACGTTCCGGTTGTCGGTCAGCACGACCTTCTAACCAACGGCAAACGAAGACGCAGAGGCCCGCCACAACGGCGGGCCTTCTGCTTTCTGCCGCTTGCACCGGGAACAGCGGCAGGGTCATCTAACTTGCAGGACTATACTGAAAGATGCTTATGAAAACCGCTACCGCTGCAGAAGCAGCAATCGCAAGACCCAACCAAACATCTCATCCGCTCGACCTGGCTGATGGCCGCCGCATTCGCTCGACCACCGTACTGTGCGTGCGGCGCGGAGACTCCGTCGTGATGGTTGCCGACGGACAGGTGACTCTCGGGTCGACCGTAATGAAGGGCTCGGCAAAGAAGCTGCGCCGGATGTACCAGGACAAGGTGATCGCCGGATTCGCGGGATCGACCGCGGACGCCTTCTCTCTCTTCAGTCGCTTCGAGGGCAAGCTGGAGCAGTACGCCGGCAACCTCGGACGGTCGGCCGTCGAACTTGCCAAGGAGTGGCGGACGGACAAGATGCTGCGCCACCTCGAAGCACTCCTCATCGTGACCGACCTCAAGCAGACCTTTGTGCTCTCGGGCGACGGCGACGTGATTGACCCGGACGAGGGCGTCGTCGCAATCGGCTCCGGCGGAAACTACGCGCTCGCCTCGGCGCGGGCGCTGATGGAGAACACCGAACTCAGCGCGCGAGAGATCGCCGTCAAGAGCCTCGAAATCGCCGGAAAGATCTGCATCTTTACCAATGACCACCTCATGATCGAAGAATTAAAGGCATAAACGCCGCATACTTCGCTCTCCCAGCACCACGAAACGGCATTAGACTTAGGAACCCATGGCAATCTTTTTACCCGGAACCGCTGAAGACCAGGCTCTCGCACTCGACGAGATGACTCCCCGCGAGATCGTCGCGGAACTCGATAAGTATGTTGTCGGCCAGCACGCGGCCAAGCGCGCCGTGGCGATCGCGCTGCGCAACCGCATGCGCCGGCAGAAGCTCGCGCCCGATCTCGCCGACGAGATCATGCCGAAGAACATCATCATGATCGGGCCAACCGGTGTGGGTAAGACGGAAATCGCCCGGCGTCTGGCCAAACTGACGAACTCGCCGTTCTTAAAGGTTGAGGCTTCGAAGTTTACCGAGGTCGGGTACGTCGGGCGGGATGTCGAGTCGATGATTCGGGATCTGGTCGAGAACGCCATCGACATGGTGCGGGAAGAGAAGCTTGAGGAAGTCGAGGACAAGGCGGAGCTGAGCGCCGAGGACCGTCTGCTCGATCTTCTTCTACCGCCGTCGAGCGTGCCTCCTGCAACGATTCCGGCTCCGCCCGCGTCCGCTTCGCAGCCGGTTCCGGTTGAGACGAACCATACGGGCAAGGTAATCGAACTGCCGGTTGTGACCGTCGACGAAGATCACACGAACGACCATGCGCAGGAGAATCATGACCGCGCCGTCGCGCAGCATGAGCACGCGCAGGATCTGAAGGATCTGCCGGTTCTGGCGAATGCGAAGGAACGGGACAAGCTGCGGCAGCAGTTCCGCGAGGGCAAGCTAGACGACAAGACTGTTGAGATCGATGTGCGCGACCGAAACCAGCCGAGCTTCGAGATCATCTCCACGCAGGGCTCCGAGGACATGGACATCAACCTCAAGGACATGATCCCGGGCTTGTTCGGGCAGAGGACGAAGAAGCGCAAGATGAAGGTATCGGAAGCGTTCGACTACCTCGTCCAGGAAGAAGAAGGCCGCCTGATCGACATGGACCAGGTGACGCGGGTCGCCATCGAGCGCGTCGAAGACTCCGGCATGGTGTTCCTCGACGAGATCGACAAGATTGCCGGGCGCGAGGGTGGGCATGGGCCTGACGTCTCGCGCGAGGGCGTGCAGCGGGATATCCTGCCGATCGTTGAAGGCACGACCGTCTCGACCAAGTACGGGATGGTCTCAACCGATCACATCCTGTTCATCGCTGCCGGGGCGTTCCACGTAACGAAACCGTCCGATCTGATTCCGGAGCTACAGGGGCGCTTCCCGATCCGCGTCGAGCTTCACTCGCTCACCGTAAGCGACTTCGTGCGCATCCTCACCGAGCCGAAGAGTTCGCTGGTGAAACAGTCGACCGCGCTGCTCGAGACCGAGGGGCTGAAGCTCGAGTTCACCCCGGAGGCTCTCGAGGAGATGGCGCAGTTCGCCTTCAAGGTGAACGAGACGACAGAGAACATCGGCGCGCGCAGGTTGCACACGATTATGGAGCGCGTGCTCGATGAGATCAGCTTCCAGGCTCCGGACCTGTTCAAGGCAGCCAAGTCAATGCCGACCCAGGAGGGCGTGATCGCCGAGATCGGTCCTTCGGCGCCGATTGTTTCGGAGCTTGCTCCCACGAAGGCCGGGGTAGCGACCGAACCGCAGTCGCCGCCACTTCCTGTCATCGAGCGCAAGACCGATACCGGGACCGAGAAGGTGATCGTGATCGACCCGGAGTACGTGCGGCAGCAGGTCGCCTCGATCGTCAAGGATCAGGATCTTAGCCGCTACATTCTGTAGTTATCCCTGTAGCAGCCGCCGAAACGGACTAGCCCTTCTTTGGCGGTGGTGGCGGCGCAGGGGCCGTACCGAGATAGAGGTTCGGACTTGCGTTATCCACGGTCTTCGTGAAGTGGAAGTCCCGCTGTCCGCCGGTGACCGTCTCCAATTGCTCGTCGGTCAATTCTCCCTCGTGTGCCGCGCCGGTCTTCGTAATCTCAGACATGCTGTCCTCATTTCCCGTTTCTTGAGATTTGCTTCCGGCGCACAAGCCTGTCGCACCACCGGCCAAACTGATAGGGAATACGTGGCTTAGATCGTTTCAGATGGACCGTGAACAGGAAAACGGGCGCCCCGAAGGACGCCCGCGTTCATTCCCATGCCGAAGCATCTAGACCAACTGCGCATCCAGAGTGATCTCGGCCGCCTTCAGCAGGCGCGAGATGGGGCAGCCTTCCTTGGCCTTCTTCGCCAGCTCGTCGAACTTCTCCTTGTCCGCCCCCGGAACCTTCGCCTTGGTGGTGAGGTGAATCTTGGTGACGGTCGGGCCGTCGTCGGTTTTCTCCATGGTCACGACAGCCGTAGTCTCGAGCGAATCCGGGACGAGGTCGGCGCTCGTCAACTGCCCGCTGAGAGCCATCGTGAAACAGCCCGCATGCGCCGCCGCAATCAACTCCTCGGGATTCGTCCCCACGCCGTTCTCAAACCGCGTTCCAAAGCTGTACTGCGCATCCTTCAACGTGCTGCTCTGCGTCGAAATCGTTCCCTTGCCCTCTTTGAGAGAGCCATGCCACACTGCACTCGCGCTACGATCCATATCCAATCTCCTGAAAGCAACGTCTAACCAACGCCAACTTCTATACGATGCGCGCGGGAGGTTCCGCGTGGGTCAACCAGACGTGAAAACCGGAGAGACCAAAATGAAACTTCTCGCCACCGCCGCCCTCGTCCTCTGCGCCTCCCTCTCCGCCGTTGCGCAGACCGCCGTGCCTGCCAACGCGCTCGATCCCTTCAAAGATACGAGCATGGTCAAGCCTCCCGCAGGCGCAAAGGTCGCGATCTACGAGTTTGAAGACCTCGAATGCCCCGCCTGCGCACAGGCCGCTCCCGTCGTCCACGCCGCCATCGATCACTATAAGATCCCCCTCGTCCGCCATGACTTCCCGCTGACAAACCTCCACCCCTGGAGCCTGCAGGCCGCCATCACAGCTCGGTATCTCCAGGACAAAGCGTCGCCGGTAATCGCCGAGACATTCCGTCGCGACGTCTTCGCCAGCCAGAACAGCATCGCCAGCCGCGACGACCTCGACAACTTCACCCGGCATTGGTTCCAGACGCACGGCGTAGCCCAGCCTTTCGTGATGGACGCCGACGGAGCCTGCCAAAAGGAGATCCAGGCCGATCGCGCGCTCGGTGCCCGCATGGGCATTGTCCATACGCCATGCATCTTCGTCGTCACGCCTCGGCGCTGGGTCCAGGTGGTCGATGTCAGCCAGCTCTATCGCACCATCGACGTAGCGCTTGCCGAAACAGCCGCACCTGCGATCGGCCCGGCGAAGGCCACGCACCGCTAGAGCCGGCCGCTACTTCTCGAACTCGAACTTCGCCTTGAACTCCGCGTCGAGCACGAGGAACGCGTCGAACTTCTTCCCGGCCTTCGACACGAACCCCTTGATCAGCGGAGTTCGCCCCTTCTTGCCGCAGAGGGCCTTCACCTGCGCCTCGGTGAGGGTCTTCTTAGCGACCTCGACCCAGACCTGGAAGCGGCAGCCCTGCCGGAACGCTGAGCAGCCGTAGAACGCCTGATCGCCGATGCGCCGCACCTCACCGGCCTTGCACTTCGGGCAAAGGATCGCCCCCTCCGGAAGCTTGAAGTCAGCCGAGCCCGGTTCGCCCGCCGCCGCCGGGGGACGGATCGCCGGAGCGGCGAGCACCTCGGGAATGTCCTCCCGCAGATAGCCCTCGATCTCCTCGCGCAGTTCGGCCGAGTTATACTCCCCCTGCTCGATCCCCATCAGCTTCTCTTCCATGGCCGCAGTGAGCGATGGGCTCGAGATCCGCTCACTGACCTGCGCGATCAGCGAAGTTCCCTTCGCCGTCGGAAAGAAGAACTTGCCATCGCGTCCTATGTATTCAGACTGCTCAAGACGCCCGATGATCGCAGATCGCGTGGCCTCGGTGCCGAGCCCCTTGCCCTTCATGATGGCCCGCAGTTCGTCGTCCTCGATGGACTTACCGGCGGTCTCCATCGCCGCAATAAGAGTGGCGTCGTTATAGCGCGGCGGAGGCTTGCGTTCTTTCGTCTTCAGTTCATGCGAGTCAACCGGGTAACGTTCGCCAACCTTCAGCGGAGGCAGCGTCCCGAGGGGCTCGCCATCCTCGCCACGCTCCACGTCGCCGGTCTTGCCGCCCATCAGCACGGCCCAGCCGGGGTCGGTGACGCGCGACCCGTTTGCCTGGAACTTCTGCCCCGCGATGTCCACGCCGACGCGCGTCATCTCGGTGATCTTGTCGGGCAGGAAGATCCCGAGGAACCGCGTCGTCACGAGGTTGTAGACGTTGCGCTCTTCGCTGCTGAGGCGCGCCGCCGAGGCCCGCGTGGGCAGAATCGCGTGGTGATCGCTCAGCTTCGCATCGTCGACATAGTTGTCACTGAGCGGAGGACCGTTCTCGGCCCGCTTGATCGCCGCCGCGACCACCTTCGCGTCCGCCTGGAAGCTGATGGCCTTGAGCGTCCCCGCGAGACCTGCCACCATATCCGTGCCAATGTGCCGGGAGCTAGTCCTTGGGTAGGTCAACACCTTGTAGTTCTCGTAGAGGCTCTGAGCGATCTCAAGCGTACGCGCGGCCGTGTAGCCATAGCGCTTGTTCGCGTCTTTCTGGAGCGCGCCGAGGTTATAAAGCTGTGGCGGCGAGCGCCTCTGCGTCGAGAGCTTCACCGACTCGATGAGCGCCTCGGTATCGGCGGGAATCGCCCGCTGAATCTCCTCGACCTCGAACTTCTCCTCAAAGTCGAAGGTCGTCTTGCCGCCGTCGAGAAACTTCAGCGCCTTGGCTACGAAGCCGGGCATCTGCGCATGAAGCTGGTAGAAGAAGCTCTTCACGAAGCCCGTAATCTGAGCTTCGCGCGCGACAATCAGCGCCAGCGTAGGAGTCTGGACCCGCCCGACGGTGCAGAGCACGCCATTCGTGATGGTGTAGGCGCGGGTGTAGTTCATCCCCCACAGCCAGTCGATCTCCGCCCGTGTCTGTGCTGAATCCGCCAGCGAATCGTAATCGGCCGCCGGACGCAGACGCTCAAACGCCTCGCGGATCGCCTCTTCCGTCAGAGAACTCGCCCAGAAGCGCATCACCGGCTTGCGGCATCCGGCCATGGCGTAGATACGCCGGAAGATCGCCTCGCCCTCGCGCCCGGCGTCGGCGGCGTTCACGACCTCGGTCGTATCGCGGGCATTCAGCAATCGCTTGACGACCGCGAACTGATCGGCTGTCTTGGGGTTTACGACGTAGTGCCACTGGCCGGGAATCATGGGCAGCTTCTGCGCCGTCCATGCGCCGGCCCATGCTGGGTTCAGCGTCTCAGGCATCGGCAGGTTGACGAGGTGCCCGATCGCATAGGTCACGATCGCGTTCGGGCCTTCGAAGAAGCCGTCCTGCCGCCGCTCGCACCCCAGCACACGCGCAATATCCCGCGCTACCGACGGCTTTTCCGCAACCACCACCCGCATCTTCGTTTCCTAACGTGGTCCCCAGCCAGAATGGCAAAGCGTCCACAGTTCAGTTTACCTCTCGCCTGCCTGCCTCTCGCTGGCCTGCCGCAAGCCTCCATTTCAGCGGAGCTGCCGTCTTAACCCGAAGTGCGCAGCAACGCACAGGAGAACGAAATGACCGCCCTCAGAAACACGACTACCCGCTTCGCCCTGGCTGCCTTCCTCGCCACAGCGACGGCTGCCCTCCCCACCTTCGCCCAGGAGCAAACGACCACCACACCGGCGCAGAATACCGCGCAGCCAGGAACCCAGCCCGAAACCACCCCCATGACGAAGGATCAGCTCAAGGCTCAGAAGAAGCAGCAGAAACAGGAAGAGAAAGCCGCCAACGCCAAGGCAAAGGCAGCCAAGAGCCAGGCGAAGGCGCAGAAGGACGCCGACAAAGCTACGCAGGAGCAGGAGAAGACCGAGCCCGCACCAAGTAAGTAACCGCAACACGCACAAATACGAAACGCCGCATCCCGTGCCTGCTGGATGCGGCGTTTTCATGTTCCAGCGTTGGTTACTTGGGGCGATAGTCCTCTCGGATGGGAGTGAAGATGTCGAGGACCTCGGAGGCTTCGAGCGCCGAAGCCTGGTGCGGCACGCCGCCCTCGACCACGAAGCTGTCCCCGGCCGCAACGTCGAACGCCTTACCACCGACGTCGACCCGTATCTTCCCCTTCACCACGTAGACGAGCTGTCCGTGCGGATGGCTGTGGCGCGCGCCGACCCAGTCAGCCTCGAAGAAGTGCCGGACCAACATCATCTGTTCGTTATGCGCGAGCACCTGGCGGATCATGCCGGGCTCGGGCGTTTGGCTGACGGCATCTCCGGTCTTCACGAAGGTAGTGTCCATCAGTTGCCCCCCGCCTTGCGCGCTGCTTCGAACTCATCGCCCGGCTGCCAGCCTACCGTGCCCTTCGCCGTCAGCGCCTGCCAGCCGAGGTCCATGCCGAAACGAGCCATGGTGGCAAGGCCGCGGAAGTCCATGTCCTCGGAGTAGTTGTCGGAAAAGTCGTGGTAGTGCTTCTCGTTGTACTCCTTCGCTTTCGCGAGACCCCAGGCCTCATCGTGTCCGGCGAAGAGTGTGCCCTGGTCGATCGAGAAGGCGGGGATACCGACGCGAGCGAGGCTGAAGTGGTCGCTGCGGTAGTAGCCGCCGGCCTCGGGATGCGCCTCGGGAACGATGGTCAGGCCAAACCGCTTCGCGGTCGATTCCACGACCGGGTAGAAGGTGGTGCGCTCGGCTCCGGCAACCTCGACCGATCGTGGCTCACCCTGTGGCAAAAGCGCGTCGTAGTTGAGGTCGAGCGAAAGCTCCTTCGGCGGAACGGGCGGATGCTGTCCGAGGTACTCGCTCCCAAGAAGCCCCTGTTCCTCCGCTGTCACAAGCGCGAAGAAGACATCGTGTGGCGGCTTCACTGTCATCGCACCCCATGCCCGCGCAAGCTCCAGCACGAGGCCGCTGCCGGTGCCATTATCAACCGCGCCGTTGTAGATGTTGTCGCCCGCCATGCCCGGCATAAAGCCGAGGTGATCGTAGTGGGCGGTGTAGAGGAGAGCCTGCGTATTCGGCTGCGCACCCTCGATTTTGCCGATGACGTTCGGGCTCACGAACGGGCGAATCTCGCTCTCCAGGTGAAGCTTCATCTTCACCGGAAGCTCGTATCCCTTGAAGCCATTCTTACCTGCGGCTGCGATCTCGACGTTGGCGTCTGGATCCTTACCCGCCGCGGCAAACAGCTTGCCCGCGACGCTTAGCTGTATCCAGCTTGCGGATTGAAGCGGCGGTTTTTTGTCGTCGCGAAGGTAGGTCTTCTCGCCGCTCCAGGAGTGCTCGACGACGCTCCAGCCGTAGCTCGCGAGGTCTGTCCGGTGGATGATGAGCGCGCCCACGGCACCCATGCGCGCGGCCTGCTCGAACTTGTACGTCCAGCGGCCGTAGTAGGTCATGGCCTTGCCTTTGAAGAACTTCGGATCGTCGGATGGCGGGTCGCCGACGATGACGAGCACCACCTTGCCCTTGACGTCTAGCCCAGCGTAGTCGTCCCAGCCGTACTCTGGAGCCGTCACGCCATAGCCAGCGAAGACGATCGGCACGTCGATGTCAACGCTTGGGGTGTGAGCCTGATTATTTGTAACGTAATCGGTGCCAAATGCGATCGGCAAGGGCGAATCACTCCCCGGGACGAACTCAGCCGTCGTCTTCGCCGGGATCGTCTTCACGCCGACGAAGTTCACCTGCTGCATATAGGTGCCGTTGTCGCCCGCAGGCTTCAAGCCCATCAGCGCGAACTCGGTCGCGATGTACTTCGCCGCGAGATCAGCCCCACGCAGACCAGGCCCACGCCCCTCGAGCAGGTCGTCAGAAAGAAAGCGCACGTGCGCGCGGATCTTCTCGCTATCGATCGACGCCTCGGCCGCCTTCACCGCAGGCGGAATCGCCTGCGCCCCCACACCAGCCGCACAGGCTGCCAAACCCACGAACGCCATCACACAAAGCTTCACACTGCCTCCAGCACTCAAATCACGATGAGGCAAGTCTACCCTCGTCTTCTACTCCCCAGGCCCAATTCCCTACTCCCTGCCTTTAGACCTTCACTGCGATTACGCCGAGCCGCTTCAGCACCTTGCGCGTCAATCCGGTCAGCGGTATCTCCGTCAGCTTGCTTGTGCGGACCCAGGATAGATCCTGCTCAGCGACGACGAGCGAAGAACGCAGCCCCGGCAAGTCGCCAAAGACCTGCACATAGTAGTTCGTATTGGTGATCGCGTGCCGTAGTCGCAGCATGGGCTCCATGCCTTCGACCGCATCCATCGGCAGCGGCGGGATCTCGAACATCCCGGCCATGAGGCTCGCCTCGTCGGGCCTGCGCTCGAGCAGAATTTCGGTCGCCGTCCCATCCTTGCGCAGGGCGAGAAGGTAGGCCGCGGGACGACTGGTCTGCTTGCCACGCGGTAAGGTCCGGTGCTCGCCGCGTGTGAGGCAGAGCGCATAGACCGGACAGTTCAAGCACAGCGGGGCCTTCGGAAGGCAGATGGTCGCGCCCAGTTCCATCATGGCCTGGTTGTGATCACCGGAGGCGTTGATCTTCGCGTGGAAGTCCGAAGCTTCGTCGATCCGGAGGGAGACTCTCTTCGCCGGCACAAGCGACGCCGCGATCTCGCGCACATAAGTCTTTCCGGCAGCGGTAGCATCTTCAGGCCTGCCCATCAGGCGCAGGATCACACGCTCGACATTCCCGTCGACCACCGCGATGCTCTCGCCGAAGGCAATGCTCGCGATAGCTGCGCAGGTGTACTCGCCGATGCCGGGCAGCGTACGTAGCTCTTCCGATGTTCTCGGCAGCACGCCGCCAAGCTCCTTCGTTACGAACTGTGCCGCCTTATGCAGCATCCGCGCCCGCCGATAATAGCCGAGCCCCGACCAGACGGCCAGCACATCCGCCTCGGGCGCAAGCGCCAGCGCCACAACCGTCGGGAACTTCTCCAGGAACACGCTGTAGTGTTCGATGACAGCCGCGACGCGCGTCTGCTGCAGCATGATCTCCGACACCCACGTCCGATACGGATCGACGTTTCCCCGCCACGGCAACTTGCGCGCATGCACGCGATACCAGCCCGAAAGAAGCCGCCGAAACCGTCGAGTCTGTCGATCGTCCAGCCTGACCTTGTCCTCCACGATCTCCGCGAACGCAACATCCATTTCCCGATTCTAAAACGCGAGGCTACACTTCTTGCGTGAGCCAGACCCGCCGAACCTTTCTGCAGACCGCTGCTCTCGCCGCCACCGCCCGCGTGCTGCATGCGACCGCTCCGGACGCGGGTTTGGACTCTACGCGTGCCGACGCCATTGCCACCGTGGCCGGCAACATTCGTATCCTGCCTCCGCGGCCCGATGGTTATAGCGAGCCTATGCTGATCGAGGGAAGCACCTATAACGGAGTGTGGATGGAATGCGGTCCACACGAGGCCCTGGTCTGGGCGCATCTCGCTGAACCGCATGAAGGCACACCCTCTCCGATGCAGGTCGCCCGCAACAATCACATGGCGTTCTTCGCGCTGCAGCGTCCCGACGGACAGTTCCCCTCTGCCTGCCGGGCCACAAGTACAGGGTTCGAGCAGATCCAGATGGTGATCTCGCTCGCGGCGACCGCCTGGGAGCTCTCCCGCAGGCCCGGTCTCCCGGACGCGCAGCATTTCCTCGAAACGGCCTACAGCGCCTGCTCCAAGTGGGATGCGTGGCTCCGCCAATACCGCGACACCCGGAAGACTGGTCTGGCCGAGGGCTTCTGCACCTACGACACCGGCCACGACAATAGCCCGCGCTGGGCCGGCATCCCAAACCGGTGCCTCGACGGCGACGCGCGCAAATGCCCGCCCATCCCCACTCTGCCGCGCCTGTGCCCCGACCTCTCCGCCACCGTGTACGGAGGCCGCATCGCTCTCGCCGCGATGGCCCGCACCCTCGGCAAACCCGACGAAGAGGCCCGCTGGCTGGCCGACGCCGAGCATATCCGCCGCCTCATCCTCACGAAGCTCTACAGCCCCGAGGACGGAGCCTTCTACGACCTCGATGCACAGAACAACTTCGTCCGTGTGCGGTCGGACGTCATCTCGCGCGTCCTCGGCGAGCATGTCCTTGACCTTTCACAACCAGCCGACAAGCGCATCTTCGAGGACGTCTGGACCAAGCAGATTCATAACCCGAAGGCGTTCTGGGCACCCTACCCGCTCTCGAGCATCGCGCAGGACGACCCCGTCTTCGTTCGCCCCATCCCACGCAACTCCTGGGGCGGAGCCTCACAAGCCCTCACTGCACTCCGCACCCCACGCTGGATGAGCCACTACGGCAAGGAGAAGGAGCTGCGGCACATGATGCAGCAGTGGGTCGAGGCCGTCGCCCGCGCCCATCGCGCCGAACCCGGCGGAGCCGCGTTCCGCCAGCAGATGGATCCGCAGACCGGGGTCTTCACCCTCCCCGATCCCGGCGGCTACTCGCCCTGCGCCCTCGTCTTCCTCGACTTCCAGAAGCGCCTCGGCCTTCATGGCCCGTCAAAGCCCGCCTGATACCACCGCCTTCTACTCCCTACTGCCTCTTCGCTACTCCCTGCCCTGCTACCTACTCTCGTAGGCATCGCTTTCGCGGTTCATCTCGTCCTTACCAGCCGCGTGCGCAAAAAGAATCACCCTGTATTTGAAGGTAGCGCTCTGCCCCTTCTCGATGGTGAAGTCATGCTGCGGGGCCTTGGGATCGAAGATGTGATCGCCGAGCGTATTCGCGGCGAACAACCCATATCCGCGTGCATGCCAGTAAGTCGGGTAGCCCGGGTTCCCCTTGTGATCAAGGATGGCGATTGTCTCCGTCTTGCCATCGGCATTCGTTCCGGTCAGCGAACACCAGCGCCCGCGCGTACTCCAGACCGCATCCCCTTCCTTGCCCTCGCTCGTCCGGTAGATGCCGGTAGCTCCCGTCGTATCGGCAGTCGACACGGTTGTGGGGCGCCCGCTTGCATCGGCAAACGTCCCGCCTTTCTCTGTCGGAGATTCGAGGAAATGCGCCACGCGTATGCCGAGCACGCCCTCTTTGTCGTCGTGGAACACGGCCTTATCGAGCGCCTTCAGCGTTGTCACGCGGTCGATGATGCGGGCATCGCCACGCTTCATGAAGACGAACGTGTCCTCTTCTTTCAGAAGATCATCTCCCTTACCCGTCTTCCACACACTTTCAACCACTAACTCGCCACGATCCTTGCCGCTCTTCGTGGACACGATCTTCTCCATCCGGATCGTGCCCATCTTGCCGCGATCCGCTTCCTTGATGGCGTCCGAGTTATTCCAGAAGTCGAAGCCATTCACGTTGCCATAGTTGAACCACATTCCCGCATGATGTGGGTGATCGACGCGTTCGCCGGGCCGCGGCTCCAGCGGATAGCCGCGCGTGACAGTCACGCCATCGGGCGCGACCAGGGGATACAGCACGGGCTTCTTCAGCGACGTCGGCCACACGTACGACGTGAAGCGTTGCCCGTCGATCGTTATATCGACTTTGCGATTGGCCTCATCTGGCGTGACCTTCACCTGTCCTCCAGCCATTAACCCCGCAAAGGAGAACGCCACCGCTGCGAGGCACAAAGCCCTAAACATGCTTGCCTCCGGCGACCACCTGCTGCGTCTTATCGTCGAACGTCACCTTGGTGCCGGTCTGCATCGCCGCAATGCACATGCATAGCGCGACGGAGTGGTTATAACCCGCCTCGATGCTCGCGTTCGGCGTTTTGCGCGAGCGCACGCACTCCATCCAGTTACGCATGTTCGCGCCCGTCTGCGGATCGCCCGAGCCGGTGTTCGCATCGGTTGAAACCTTCTCCACCTTCTCCGCCAGCGAAAAGCTTTTGAGCAACTTCGGCTCCATCTTCATCTCGCCCGCATACTTCGCCGTCAGGCCACCTTCAGGCGTCACCATCTGTGTATCCATGTTGAGCATGCCGCCGGTCGAGTAGTACAACTCCTTCACGCCATCGGCCGAGTTATTCTGCCGCGATGAGAAGACGACCTGGAAGCCCTTCGACATATCATCCAGCGGACCATAGTCGAAGACCGCCGTCATCGTATCCCAGTTGCGCCGGCCATCCTTCCACGCATAGATGCCACCATTTGCGACGACGCTGCGCGGATGCGGGAGACCCGTGAACCAGTGAACGGTATCGATCTGGTGGACGAGCCACTGGTCGGGAAGACCCGAGGAGTAAGGCCAGAACAAGCGGAACTCGAGGTACTTCCGCGCATCGAACGGCTCGTATGGTTCGTTGAGCAGATAGCGCTTCCAGTCCGTGTCCTGCTCCTTCAACAAGGGCACCGCATCAGGGCGCCGCCATCGTCCGGGCTGGTTCACGTTCCAAACCAGCTCAACCGAGACGAGGTCTCCGAACGCGCCGCTCTGGATGTACTCATACGCCTTCATATAACTCGGCGTGCTGCGTCGCTGCGTGCCGACCTGCACGATCTTCCCGGTCTTATGCACGGCATCGCGGAAGAGCCGCGCATCGGCCATGGAGTGCGCGGTGGGCTTCTCGACGTAGGCGTCGCGTCCTGCGTTCACCGCCTCGGCACCATGCTGTGCGTGCTGAAAGTCAGCCGTCGCAATCAAAACCGCATCGACGTCTTTGCGAGCGTATAACTCATCGTTATTGCGAACCGCATCGACCTTCTTGCCGCTCTTTTGCGAGAGCATCGCAGCGCCCTGGTCGCGGCGCATGCTCCAGATATCCGAGACGGCAACGAACTCGAAGTTCATATCGCTGCAGTTCGCCATGAACGCGGGCACAAGCGCCTGCTTCATGCGGTCACCGCATCCGACGATGGCCGTCCGCACGCGATCGTTCGCGCCCGGAATCGCCGCATAGCTTTGCGCCGTCCAGCCGGTGACCGCGACGCCCGCAGCCGCGGCTCCAGCTGCCTTCAAAAAGTCTCTGCGATTGCTTTCCTGTTCCTTCATCGGGAATCTCCTGAACTCAAGTCGTTGTGTCGTGGATGCGGCTAAAGATACCTTCTCCTCTTGGGTACTAGAGGAGAAGGTGAAAAGTTTCATCAGAAGGCAATCTTCACTGAAGCCTGAAAGAGACGTGGGTTAGAGCCGCTGGCAAGAGTCGAGGTCTGTCCGAAGGTCGTCGACGCCGTGCTGCTCGTGGGATTGCCGAGGTTGGGGTGATTGAGGACGTTGAAGGCTTCAAGACGGAACGTCGCATTGAGGCTCTCATGGATAGGGAAGACGCGAGAGATCTGCGCATCGAACTGATAGTTCGTCGGTCCGCGGAAGGCGTTGCGGCCGATGTTCCCGAAGGTGCCGGCGGCCGGCCCCTGGGCGCAGTTCGCGTTGAGTGCGCTCGGGCAGAAGGCAAGCGGGTTGAGATAGTTGCGGTTTGCCCCGCCCGAGCCGGAGCGGATGACGGTGCGGGTATAGGGCTTGGCACCGGGCACAAGGTTCGGGCGATCGAGCGTGACTGCAGTAAGGGAAACATCGGTACCGGACGTGACGTTGAAGGGCGCACCGCTGATGATGTGGGTCAACGGAGCAAACTCCCAGTTGTTGATCGCAAGCTTGGCATAGCGATTCCCAAGGTTAAAGTTGCTGCGTACGATCAGCACGAGGTTCTCGACGTGGCGAAAGTCCGCACCGCACGGGCCATAGTCCAGAGCGGGGTTGTTCGGGTTCTCGACAGAGGAACCGGCGAGATCGCCGTTGGCATCGGCGTTGTTCAGGCACTTCGAGTAGGTGTGGTTGAAGAGAAGGCTGAAGGTCGACGAGAGCCGGTGCTGCACTGTCGTGATGAGTCCGTTGTAGTTACCCGTTCCCTTGTCCCCGACGAGCGCCGACTGGTTTCCGCCTGCATACTGGTTGCCCTGGAGTGGGTTGAGTTGCGTGAGCAGGTAACGCTGCGCCGAGTTCGCGGTCGTCGAGCAGGGCTGTCCGGCCACGCCGTTCTTCCCCGCGGGTCCGGTGGTCACGACACCCGCGCATCCCGTGTTGTTCGCCCCCCATACGCCAGGGACGTACACCGCAGGGCTGATCGGAAGACCCAGGGGAATGTGACTTGTCTTGTTCCCGACGTAGTCCACCTGCAACTGCCAGCCGTGGCTGAACCCGTGCTGCACGCTTGCCGTCCACTGCATCGTGGCCGAAGGATGATATTTCACGGGCAGCACGATGTACTGCGACTGCGCGAAGAACTGCGCGCTCGCAGGCATGGGGATCGCGGGTTGCGGGAACGGATTGGACGTCGACGTACCGGCCGACCAGGGATTTGTGAAGCTGATTGGTCCCGAGTTCGCGGTTGGCTGCTGCTTGATGTCCGTGGCAAAGGGTGGGTTCTGCTGGTTGCGTTGACCGGTGAAGTAGTTCACCTCGTCGTAGATATAGGTGGCGCCCGCGCGGACAACCGTCTTGCCGTCGCCGGTAAGGTCATAGGCAAGGCCAAGGTTCGGCGTGAACTGCCAGGGCGAGTTCTGGGTGAACTGGCGAGACACGCCAGGATCGCCGTAGTAGAACGTTCCGGCCGGAGCGCTGGGATAAACACTGCTGGTCTTGCCCGCTATAAACGAGGCAAGGTCGAAGATGGTGCCGCGGTTGAAGAAGTCAACAGGCATGAACTCCGGAGCCCAGCGCAGGCCGGCAACGATGGTCAGTTGCTTGGTGGCATGGAAGGTGTCCTGCACGTAGATGCTGGGGATATTTCCGCGCAGGGCGTTCCCTTGGAATTTGCTCTGCTCGAAGGAGTTCATCGCTCCCATCAGGAAGTCGAGGTTGTTATCGGCGCCGGTCTTGGTTCCACCGTTGGGACCATTGACGCTGTAGTTCAAGCTGCCCCCGAAGGTGAAAATACCGTTCGAGTTATAGGCATTAGAGATGTTGAGTTGGTTATGCACGATCTCGCCACCGATGACGATCTGGTGCTTGCCGCGCAGCATGGTCACGAGTTCTTCGAAGGCCAGGAAGTTATCGTTGAAGTGCGAGACCGAGTTACCTCCGCCGCCGAGGGTGAACTTGTTCGCCACCGCGACATAGAGCCCGTTCGGCACACCCTGGAACGCATTGACGCCGAGTGTCGTTGCATTGATGTCGCTTGCGGCATAACCGCGATTGTTGCGGCGACGGGAAACCGTGATGTGTGCCGAATTGACGGTCTTCGCACTGAGCGCATAGTCCTCGCCAAGCGTGAAGCTCTGAACGCGCTGCGAGTTACCCGACTGCGTCGTGATGAGGATATTCGTCGGCGAGAAGAAGGCGGGCGCCTGATAACCGTCGATGAAGTAGCGGGCGTAGAGATTGTTCTTGTTGTTGATGGTCCAGTCGACACGCGTCACGAACTGGTTGTCACCGATCTGGAGAGGAATCTGGTAGCTGACAAAACCGAGCGGGTCCGTGGTGGTGGGCAGATACTTCGCCAGCGCAAGTGCCTGTGGGTTGAACAGCGCGGGATTGATCTTGTTACCCGGCAGCGCCACGCCGGTCAGCGGATTCACCAGTTGAACGCTCGGATCGCTCGCCGAGAAATCCCCCGCGAGGTTAGCCTGCGACGGTACATTGGCGCTGGTAGCGGCCTGCGACTGTTTGTTCGACGTCCGTTGATACCCGGCAAAGGCAAAGAGCTTGTCCTTCTTGATATAGCCACCGAAGGTGCCGCCATACTGGTTCTGGTGCAGCGTATCCTTCGCGCTGCAGGTCGTCGCCGGTGCAACGGGTTTGCAGGTGGAGAAGAAGCCGGTTGCGTTCAGGTAGTTATTGCGAAGGAACTCAAACGCCGAGCCGTGGAACTTGTTCGTGCCGGAACGCGTGACCACGTTGACCAGACCGCCTGAGTGCTCTCCCTCCGCCGCGCCAAGCGCCGAGGACTCCACCGAAAACTGGCTGACCGCATCGGGGAAGGGGAAAGGCAGGTTGCCATTCGCCATGTAGTCGTTGTTATCTCCACCGTCGAGCTTCCACTGCGTGGTGTTGCCGCCCGAACCGGCGACCGAAACTGCGATTGTCTGGTACGAGTATTTGCTGCCCGTAAAATCGCCGGCCGGCGCCGGGGTCGATCCACCCGAGAGTGTAATCAGAGCCGTCATCTGCCGGCCATTCAGCGGCATCTCCGTCAGCGTCTGTGAGTCGACCGTCTGTTTGAACGAGACGTCCTCGGTCTGCAGCGCCAGGCCTTCCGAATGAACCTCAACCCGCTGTTCCGATGTGCCCACCGTCATCCCGGCGTTCACCGAGATGCTGCTTCCGACTTCGAGCACGTTGCCCGTGCTGCTGTAAGTCTGGAAGCCGGTGGCCACCACCGTAATGGAGTACGTTCCGACGACCAGGTTCGGGAAGGTGTACACCCCGGCAGCATCGGTCGTAGCCACGTGAGCCACTTGCGTGGACGTTTCGGTCGCGGTGACCTGCGCTCCCGGGATGACGGCGCCAGTCGGATCCGTGACGGTTCCCTGGATATTGCCCGCGCCGGCCGTCTGCGCATACGCGCTTGGAACCAAAATGGGGGACGAGACGAGCACTGGGGCCAGCAGTGCGGCAGAGCCGAGGCTCATGCGACGAAGGATAGAGAGTGCGCGGTTGCTTTTCATAGTCCTGCTCCATGCACGTAGCTTCTAGGGCGACCCACGCTTCGGGTTCGCTTCTGAAAAACAGAGCTCTTCAGTGCGGAGCGGAATATAGCGAGGCCAAACGAGAAATGTCAACCAGAAAACTGTTTTTCCTTGCCGATTGGTCCGTCCAAACCCCCGCGATCATCCCATTAAGCGCCACTTGCGGCACTCAGCGGATCCAGATCGCTCCGTCAGGTCTGACCAATAGCACCGAAATCCCCCGCACGCCTTGCCTTGCGAAAACAGGAACCTCAGCGGCTTTCGTACTTCCAATTCCGCTTCTTCCCTTCGGCGATCCACGTCACCGCCTGCACGATCCGCTTGCCCCGCGTCTCCGCCCGCTTAGCCTCGGTGATCCACTCCAGGTACTCCTTCCGGCAGCTCTGCGCCATGCCCGAGAAGTTCTCCGTCGCCCCTCCGGTCTTCGCCAGCGCGCTCGCAAAGTCCTCGGGAACCATGAGCTCCGCCTTCGCCGCCTTCCGCGGCACCCTCTTCTCCGCCTTCGGAGAAGCCTTCCCCTCTTCAAGCGACTTGATCGCCTCACGAATCAGTCCCGTAAGCACCGCATCCGAAGGCAGATCCTCAAGGCGAGTAATCCGCCCCACCGAACCGCTTGCCCCATCGCCGGTAATGCCCTCCAGGCGCAGCGCTCCCGTCATCCACGGACCCCACACCCCAAAGCTGCAATGAGCCGTGAACGCGGACATATTTCCAATCAACGAGCCCCGATAGAGGAAGAACGGTCGCGACCACTTGATCGACTCTTCGATCTCGCCATTCGCCTTATGAACCAGCTTCCGCAGATGCCGCAGGATGGGCTTCGCGAACTCGGCCGACTTGTTGATATACGCGTCTACCCGAGGATCTTCCACATCGCCTCCACGCTCGATTGCCTGCAAACAAAATACGCAATCGAACGCGGCGAGGCCATAGGAAATCGCTAAACCGTGTCGCCGTTCTTTGGCTTCACCGGCTCCTTGTACTCCGGATACGGCGGACCCTTCTTCAGGATCTCCTGCATCTTCTCGTCGTACTTGTAGATGTCGTCGAAGAAGTCCACCTTGCCGTCCTCGCCAACGATCCCCGTCAGGTAGAAGATCACGATCGGCAGAGGCGTCTTCAGGTTCACCTGGTTGTTATCCTTGCCGTTGTTCATGGCGTCCTGGACCTTATCCAGATCCCAGTCACCCTGCCCCTGCAATACCCACGCCGCAAGCTCATCCGGCTTCTGCACCCGCACACACCCGTGGCTGAAGTCGCGCCGCGTGCGATTGAACAACTCCGTCGCTGGTGTCGAGTGCAGATAGATGTCGTACTCATTCGGGAACATGAACTTCACCAGCCCAAGCGAGTTCTTCGGCCCCGGCTTCTCCCGCACCATCACGCCACCCTGGATGACCTGCTTGGCCGTGTAACCCGTCTGCACCTCGCCCTTATTGTTGGTCACTTCGAAGTTCTTCGCCGCCAGGTACCCAATGTTTCCCTCGATATGTGCCGCAAGCTCTTTCTTCACGATGCTCATCGGCACATTCCAGTACGGCCGGAAGATGAGGTACTTCATCATGTGCGTGAACACTGGTGTCTCATGTTCCCCAACGACTTTCCCCACCACCACCTTCATCGTGAAGTCGAGCTTGTGATCCGGGTCGTACCCGCGCAGCACAAACTCCGGCAGGTTCACCATTAACCGTGGCTTAATGTAGTCTCCCGGCAGCCAGCGCCAGCGTTCCAGTGAGCTCGAAAGCTGCAGCGCCCTTTGCGCGAGGGGCACATTCATCGACGCGATCGTCTGCGTACTCAGCTTCCCATCCGGCGTGATGCCATGCCGCATCTGGTAGTTCTTCACGCCGTCCGAAAGCTCCTTGGTAAACGTCGCGCCGCCGGCAGCCCCGCCATCCTCCAGATCCCCTTCGAGCTTCAACCGGGCCGCGAGCGCGTCAGCCGCCGCATACGACCCACCCACGCTCACAGCCTTCGGAACATCCGGCAGCGCCTGCGCCCCACCCGTCTCCTGCTGCTTCGCCAGCTCGAGATACTTCGCCAACGCATTCTCGGTCGCCCGGTACTGATCGTTATCTGGCTCGACCGTCGCAATCAGCTTCGGCACATCGTCCCCGTCAACCGCGTTATCTGAGACGAACTCCGGCAGGTCATACTTCTTCTCCTGCGCGTTGATATCGAAGTTGAAGTGCTGCGGATTCACCCGCCCAATCCGCAGGTCGGAGATGTAGCGCATCACCGAGATCGTCATCGCCACGTCATACTCCGCGATGGCATCATCCGAATTTTTGCCCAGCGCCTGCACACGCGCTGCCCACCGCGACGCGTCGTAATCTTCAGGGTTCAACCCCTTCTTCGCCGCATCCTGGAACGCCTTGGTGAACGCCACCGCCGAATCCGTCGGCTTGCCGTCACGCGTCCACGCGATCTCCTCATTTCGATCGTCGTAGAAAGTCTGCACCAGCGGCTGGTAGGAACCAATATCCGGGATCTTCAGAAACGCCAGCTTGTTCGACTTCACCAACGGATCGATCTTCTGCGAATAAGCATCCGTATTCGGCTTCGACCGCGTCTTGCGATGCCGTTTGCACCCGTCCACCGCCATCAGCACAGCAAGCCCACAAACCGTCACCGCCCCAACCCGCACACTACGACCGAGAATCATTCCTGCCCACCTGTTTTATCGAATGCTGTGACTGTACACCGTAGGATGCTGCCCGCCCCACTCTTTCACGAAGCGTTCCCGGGATACTTCGCGAAGCGCGCCTTCTCCCACTCCCAGCGCCGCCGCAGCCTTGCCATCACCTACCGCCGGTTCACGAAGGAAGGGTTGCGCTCAAAGACCAGCACCGAAACAGTGGCCGCATCCTTGGACTCAGGCCCAGGGATCCGCACCTTGCGAACGCAACATGCAAACTGCCGCCAGCCCCACCTCGACTTTGTAATTCTCTTAGCCTGGTCTCCCACCAGGTAACCGACCTGCTCTCCACGCTCTGTAAAGACCGGAATCCGGCCGCTGCTCCCCGGGTTGAGGCGGCCGGTCAGCACGTAGAGAAGATCTTTTGGCTTCAGTTCACGGATAAGGGTCTGCCGATTGGTGCCATCAGGATTCCTTCCCGTCGCCCCTGCCAGATCCGAGTACCACCAATGCACCGCGATCTTATCGAGGACCTTCTCGTGCCACTCTTCGAACGAGTTCGTCTTGAGCGAGACGGCCGTTGACTCCGCCACCCATGACTTGGGCACATCCGGCGGCGGAGCCTCCAGGCCAAGTTTCGTAAGCTTCGAATCGACGTCCCTGGTCCCGTCGGTAGGCCAATCCTCGGCGAGGCGAGAGAGCAAAACCATGAGGTTCACCAGCAGCAGGAAACCCGCGGTCTCGGCGTCACCGATCATGCCTAAGAGAATACAGCGGATCAGCCGGTTATCGCGCAATCTCCACAAGCGTACTCAGGCAAACCAGCGCCTGCGCCGCCAGCAGACTCCCACCAAGCCCAAGAAACATTTTCCGGTACTTCGTCTCCAAAGCATCCGCAAACACCCCGCCCACAAACGTAAGCCCGAACGGCAGCGCCCACAGCCAGCTAGCCGTCGAGACCTGCGAACCCACAATGACACTTACCACCGCCGCCATCACCAGCGGAACGCTGTTGCCGAAGTACCGGCTACGCTTCACCCCGGCCCACAACACAAGCGAAACCAGGACCGCGACCGTAATCGGTGCGTCCGTCCACGTCGTAAAGAAGCCCCTCACACCATCCAGCGAGAACCAGAAACGCCCTCCACCACCCGTGAACACGTACGAGAACGCCCCCAGCCGAAACGCGAACGAGGCAAGCACGATCAGCATCGCTCCCAGCGCAGAAAAGATCAGGATCTGCAGCACATAGCTCCGGCGTCGCTCCGCCAGATACAGCATCAGAACCACAGCCGCGACAAACCCGATCATCGCCGCGATCAGGTGCGCCGCCGTCGTCAACCCCAGCGCAAGCGTCAGAAGCGCGATCCGCGGCTTCCACTTCCGGCGCGGCCCCTGCATCGCATGCGCCACCCCGATGGCCGTGTACACCAGCCCGTACAGACCCCACATCGCCAGCACTTCATTATTCGGATGCACCGCGTACCGGATCACCTCCGGGCAGAAGCAATACAGCCCAAGCGAAAAAAACGCACCCTCATTCCCGAACAGTCTGCGCGACACCCACCAAAGCCCTGCGCCGAGCCAAATCGCGAAGAAGACGAACGGCAGGTGCAGAAGCCAGATCACCATGCCAAGCTGGTGCCGCGCCTCCCACGTTGTCCCGTTGAGCGTGCCGCCGACATAAAGCCGGTTCTCCGGCTTCCGCAGCTTATCCGCCCCCAGCAGCACGAGCCGCTGCAGCGTCAATGGAAGCCCCGCTGCCCGGTAGGCGAGCGTGCCATCCCCATGCATATTGCCGCAGGTCGTAAAGTAACCCGCAAGCGGCGACGGCCTCTCCCACATCTGTCGCCCGCACTCCGCGTACTGATAGTCGACCGTCGTCAGCCGTTGATTCCCGATCACCCAGAGGCATTCGCCGAGGAACAGGAAGAGGATCAGTGCCGCAAGCCTTTGTGGCTTGCCCATCCGGAACGGCGGAAGCCTCATTGACAACCACCCTGACAGACGCGGCAAAACACACGCATCCCGATCCCAGCTACCCCACTGATTCGACTGCTCCGCATTCCCCCAAGTGTATCGTGGAGAGATATATGCAGTCGCTCTCCTTCACCCCCGGCAAGGCCTTTCTCTCCGTCAACTCCACCGCCGTACCCTGGACCGTCGTCTTCGAGGACGAAGGCGTAGCCGGTTACTTCTACGCCTGCGACCGCTCCCAGGAGACCCAGGAGCACTCCATCATGGACGCCATGCTGATCTACAACGTCAGCGCCCTCCGCGATCCCGAAACGCCGCGCATCGCCTCGGTCGAGTGGTCGAAGGACGGCCAGCAGGCCGTGCTCTACCTCGACGGAACCGCCCAGGCCCTCTTCGACTTCGCCAGACATCAGGGCTTCTGCCGCCTCGACTTCCCCAACTTCATAGCCGAACAGGGCGACACCTGGCAGAAAGCCACCCACGCCTGGTCCGAAGCCGCCCTCCAGCACTTCGAAGCCAACCTCTACGCGAGCTAGCCCTTGCCTGTTTGGTTGTCATTCCCGAAGGGAATCTGTGTTTGTCGTTGCCGGCACCCCTACTCAACCAGTGCCATCATCTCTTCCACCGTCAGCCCGCTGACCGGATGCACCATCGAAGCAGCAATCTCCGCCAGGGGCTCAAGAACAAACCGCCTCTCCCCCATAGAAGGATGCGGCACCACCAGCCGCTCCGACGCAATTACCTCCTCCCCGAATAGGAGCAGATCAAGGTCGATCACCCGGGGCCCCTTGGCGATCACCCGCTTCCGCCCCATATCTCCCTCAATCGCGAGCAGACCGCGCATGAGCTCCCGCGCCGGAAGCTCCGTCGAGAGCAGCATCGCCCCATTCAGAAATCGAGGCTGATCCAGGTACCCCACCGGGGCCGTATCGTAGAATCTCGAAACGGCAGTCACGGTCCCGAACTCACTGACCCGCTGGACAGCCTCTCGAAGCGCTCCCTCGCGGTCACCCAAATTCGATCCAAGCGCAATCGCGGCGACCGTCAAATAACGCGTCCGCTAACCGCATTTACCGTACATTGGCCCACGTGCTGCACCACAAAAACCCTACGCATTTACGACCTGCGCGGCGAAATCTACCCTGTCCGTCTCGGCGATTTCATCATACCCATGGGCCAGTTCCCAGGCTGAACGGTCGCGCATAAGTCGTTGTACAAGAGCAGTATGCATGGCATGCCCGGCCCTCTCGGCAACCACCAGACCCTGGATCCGGCGCCCCGCCAGCGCCAAGTCCCCGATCAAATCCAGTACCTTGTGCCGCACAAACTCATCCTCAAACCGAAGTGGCCCATTTTCAACACCTTGCCGGCTGATGATGATCGCGCTCTCGTCCGAAACACCACGGATCAACCCCATATTCCGCAGCATCGCCTCATCCTCTTTAAACCCGAACGTCCTGGCCGGAGCAATCCATTCCGCGTAATCCCCGGTCGCCAAGTCACCCGTAAATGTCTCATAACCAATGGGTTCCGGAAAGTCGATCGTATACCGGATCCCGTATCCCCTGCCCGGATAGACCCCGATGAACTTCGTCCCGTCCCGAACTTCCACTTCCTTCAAAATCTTCAAATACTCCCGCCGCCGCCTCTGCTGCTTCAACCCAACCGACTGAAAAGCAAGCACATACGGCATCGCACTCCCGTCGAGGATAGGCACTTCAAGGTTATCAATCTCGACAATGACGTTGTCGACCCCGTATCCAATCAGCGCAGAAAGCAGATGCTCCGTTGTCTGAATCAGCACGCTCTGCCGCATCAGGCTCGTGGCATAGCTCACCTTGGCGACATTGCGTCCGTTTGCAGGAATTTCGAAGTTATCAAGGTCAGTCCGCCGGAAAACGATGCCGGATCCCGCCGCAGCAGGAATCAACTTCATCGACACCGGAGCCCCGCTGTGCAAGCCGATCCCCTTGAATTCGACCTCTGTTCGGATTGTCTGCTCGAGGTGAGCCGATAGCGTCAAAGAAGCAACTCCACAATCGCGTATCAGATTATCCTTCTGAGAATAAAGTACAGTGTTGCAGATTAGACACACTCCGCGTTATCGCTGCGGACGACGAATCCACGCGGCTAAGGCTATTCCCTTCCTCTACTTAGGGATGTTTACCGAGCAGTTACCCCATACGATACGATCGAGATATGAGTCACTCCATTCTTGGGGCCGTCTCCGCCCTTGCGCCGTGGATGTACCAGAGCCTTCGTGAGCTCGTGGAAGTAGAGTCGCCGAGCGACGATCCGGCGGGCGTCAACGCAGCCGCGTTGCTCGTCCGCCATCTCGCTGAACCGCTTCGGCCTTACGTAATCAACCACACTCAAAGCTCCTACGGCGATGCCCTGGAGCTCCGTTTCGGGCTGCGGGACGCCAGAAAGCCCATACTTCTTCTCGGCCACCTGGATACGGTATGGCCGCTCGGGACTTTATCGAACATGCCCTGGCGAGAAGCCGAAGGGCGTTTCTGGGGTCCCGGCGTGCTCGACATGAAGGTCGGCATCATGATGGCGCTAACCGCTCTGAAAGCCCTCAAGACGCTCAATAAGACCCGTCCCATCACGCTCTTGCTCAATCCTGACGAAGAGGTCGGCAGCCCCGTTTCACGCGCTATAACCGAACGGCTTGCGCTCGAATCAGAGGCCGTCTTCGTCCTGGAACCCGCGCAGGGGCCAGCCTACAAGACAGCCCGCAAGGGAGTCGGCCAATACGATCTGCACGTCACAGGCATCGCCGCGCACGCGGGCGTGGACTTCGCACGTGGTCATTCGGCTATCCGCGAGATGGCTCGGCTGGTTGAAACCATCTCGGGTTTCACGGATCTCGAAAAGAAGCGCACCGTCAATTGTGGCGTGATCTCGGGTGGAACACGTTCAAACGTCATCGCCGCGAACGCCCACGCCGAAGTCGACGTCCGGATTGCCTCGATGGACGACGCCGCAGCAGTCGACGCTCTCTTCCAATCGCTCCGCTGCACCGACCCCCACTGCACGTTGGAGATCACCGGCGGCATCAACCGCCCTCCGATGGAGCGCACCCCCGGCGCGGTGGCCCTGTTCGAAAAAGCTCGTGGATTCGCCGCTGAGTTAGGCTTCGTGCTCGACGAGGCGTCCACGGGCGGCGGTTCGGATGGCAATTTCACCTCGGCGCTCGGTATCCCGACACTCGACGGCATGGGCGCTGTGGGCGACGGAGCCCATGCCTCGCACGAGTCCGTAGTCATCGAACATCTGGTTCTCAGGACAGCCCTGCTCGCTGCGATGATTGCCGGCATCTAGCCCGGATTACGGAACGACGACCGTCGCCGCCGGGTCATGCGGCGGCGTGGCGAGTTTGGCATTCGCCTTGGCGAGGATATCCATGGTCCGGGCGATCGGCAAGCCTACCACGTTGAAGTAGCAGCCCTCGATGCGTGGAATCCACCGCGCGGCATAGCCCTGAATTCCATAGGCGCCTGCCTTATCAAGCGGCTCACCGGTGTCCAGATACGTCTCCAGCTCGTCTGGATCGATAAGGTCGACGGTCACCTGCGAAATCTCAGTCGCCACGGTCGCGCCCGCGCGCGTGACCGCCGCAATCCCTGTCAAAACCTGGTGGGTGCGCCCCGAGATGCCCTGGAGCATGCGTCGCGCTTCCTCGCGATTGCGAGGCTTGCCTAGAATCTCTCCCTCGGATAGGACGCAGGTGTCCGCACCCAGCACGATCAGCGGATCTCCATCATCTTCCGCGGACTTGCGCCGCTCAAAGACCGCCCGCGCCTTCTCTTCGGCCAGACGCGAGACATAGTCAGCAGCCGTTTCTTTAGGCAGAAGATCTTCCAGAACCTCGGAGGCTTCCACGGTAAAGGTAAGTCCGGCCTGAGTGAGCAGTTCTTTGCGGCGAGGCGATGCGGAGGCGAGCACGAGCATGGTGGATTCGATGCGCAAACGGAACGCGAGGTTCACGATAAGGCGTTCAGAAGCTTCTGTATGTCGTTCTCGTCGTTGTAGATTGAAGGCGACACGCGCATGCGTCCGGTCTCGAGCGACACGTCGACATTGGCCTTCTTCAGCGCGGCTTTGGTCTTTTCGTGGTCGGAAACCAGAAAGCTCGCCATCGACGCCCGGCTTCCATCAGGCGTAATCAACGGGTAGCCAAGCCGCGGCAGCTCCTTCTTGAGCGGAGCAAGAAGAGCCTGGGCATGCGCCTGGATGCGTTCGACGCCAAGCCGCTGGATGGTTGGGATGGAGTAGCTGAGCGCCGCGACCGTCGCATTGTCGTAGGTGCCGATCTCGAACATGCCTGCGGTATCCGGATGCTCCTTGTACTCGATCGGGTACGGCCCAGGCTTGTCCCAAGGAAAGACGTGGTAGTCGAACGTCCCAAGCTGGCGATAGCCGAACTGAGTCCGCTTCAGCTTCGGCAAGACATCCTGCCGAACATAAAGGAAGCCAAGCCCCATGTCGCCCATCAGCCACTTGTAGCTCGCGCACGCCAGGGCGTCGACGCCCCAGGCGCGTACGTCGATCGGGATCGCTCCCGCCGCCTGCACCGCGTCGGCATAGACAAGAGCACCGTGCGTATGGGCAAGATCGCAGATGCCGTTGATGTCATGCTCGAAGCCATTGATATACGAGACCTTCGAGACGGCCACAAGGCGCGTGTTCTTGTCGACGACAGCGGCAAGATCCTCCGTTGTGACCTGCCAGTCCTTCGGCCGCACGACGCGAACATCGACCCCTTGTCGCCGGAGCGCTTCGTAAAGATAGAGAGAGCCCTCGAAGTGCAGCGCATCGGTGACGATGTTTCCTTGAGCGCCGGGAAACCCGAGTGCCGCGACGAACAGGTTCTCCGCTGCCGTCGTGCTGTTCACGTAGGCGATCTCCGAAGGATCGGCATGGATCAATCCGGCGAACGCGGCCTTCACATCCTTCTGAGCATTCGAGACCTCGTCCGGCGGATTCCAGATGCCGCGCTGCTTGTACTCGAGGTAAGCAATGACCGCTTGCTTCGCCCCGTGGCTCAACGGGTGCCAGCGCGCGTTGTTCAGGCACGTCTCATACTGATCCGTCGCGAACTCCGAGCGGGCGGGAAGAGCGTTCGATTCGACGACGGAGCCCGTCACCCGGGCAGCCGCCAGGTTTCCGAGCGCCGCCATGCCCATCCCTTTCGCAATCTGCCTCCGTGTCATCCTCATCACTGTATCCCTCTCGTCAGGACGACGCAGACTCGCTGTCTTTCACCGCGATTCCCTGTACCTCGAAGCGAGCTCCGAATAACAGGGGCCCGGAGCCAAGGAACGACCGCGGAGGCATCGGGCCGTCGAAGTACTGGCGGTAGACCACGTTGAACGCTCCCCAGAGCGATACGTCCGGGCTGAAGATCTGCAGGAAGACAAGATGCTCCATGCCCATGCCGGCGTCTCCGAGGATCCTCTGGACATCCTGCAAAACGAGATGCGCTTCATCATCCGCGCTCTCGGGCACGGCGTCGACTTCGGGCAGAAGGCCGATGCGTCCGGAGAGATAAAGCGTCCGCCCATCGATCAGAACGGCATCGCTGAACGGGCGGGATGGGTTGTTCGAGAAATACTGTCGGCTCATCGTGCCCCTGTCCTCCCTGCCTGTTCCGGACGGAATACTCGAACTCTACCAGAGAGATAAGTTGCTGAAACGTTTGATCCGAATCTTGCACTACCACGTAGTCAGAGAGTGCTATTCTTCCGCAGTCTACGAAGAGCACACCGGCCCGACACAGAGAACTTTCAGGAGCAATCATGAGCTTCCAGGGACAAAGTCTTGCGTTGACCTCAGATGGTCTCGCTGCCGCAGCATCCACGTTGAACGTTCAGGTACCCGAGATCTGGGCCGTACTCTCGGTCGAGACCAAAGGGACGGGTTTCCTTCCCGATCGCCGGCCGCAGATCCTCTTCGAGCGGCATTACTTCTCGCGTCTGACGAACCACCAGTACGACGCCACACATCCAGGCATCAGCAACCCGATACAGGGCGGCTACGGCGCGATCGGAGCGAACCAGTACCTCCGCCTCCAGGAGGCGTATGGCCTCAACCAGGATGCCGCACTCCAGAGCGCTTCCTGGGGAATGGGTCAAATTATGGGCGCGAACCACAAAGCCGCAGGCTTCGACGATGCGGCGAGCATGGTAACCGCGATGACCAACTCCGAGGACGCTCATCTCGCCGCGATGGTCAGCTTCCTCATCGCCAATCGTCTCGACAGATTCCTCGCCGCGCATGACTGGGCTTCCTTCGCCCGCGGATACAACGGACCGAACTACGCCATCAACCACTACGACGATAAGCTCAACACCTGCTACCAGAAGTTCCAGACAGGCACGTTCCCTGATCTCAACGTGCGGGCCGCCCAGATCTATCTACAGTTCAAGGGCTTCAATCCGAATGGAATAGACGGAGTCGCCGGCCCAGGGACCGCCAGCGCCGTCAAGGCGTTTCAGACATCCATCGGCGTCACCCCGACCGGCATCATCGACGACGCTCTCCTGGCGGCGCTCAAGCCCGCCGACGCCTAAACCGTCAGCTTCTTGACCGAGACATGGCTCTCCATCGTGTGCGTCTTGCCCGGCGCGAGCGAGATCGACTGATCGCCCGCGTTTACCGTCTCGACGCACACGAACTCGTGCCATCCATTCGGCTGGATATCCGGCATCTCGCCCCACGGGTTCCACACCACCGTGGTGTCGGAGTTCACCTTTTCGATGGTGATCTCTCGGCGCTCCGCCGGATCATGGATGACCAGGGAAGACGTCGTATCGAGATAGACGCGATCGGTCGGCGCGGTGATGTGCATGGGGCCGGCGACCTGCGGCTTCTTCTTGAACTCGTCCTTCTTGTCGATGTAGGTCGTGCCATCAAGTCCGGTGATCGTGATCTCGTGAACGTCCTGCACGCAGAAGTAGCTGTGCATTCCTTCCTCGAAGAGCAGGGGCTCGGCGCCATCGTTGGCGACCGTCAGCTTGAGCTTCAACGTGTGCCCGATCGCAACCTCGTAGGCGAGGCGAAAGTGATCGAAGCCGAGCGAGCGGGTGAGGTCGGTCGGACCCTGCGTAAAGGTTAGGTGCAGGTCTTCCCCTGCCAGCGCAGCGAACTGAAGATTCCAGTTCTGCGTGCGCGCGAATCCGTGCATCGGCCCTTCCTTGCCATCGTGCCGTGGTCCGAACCACGGGAAGAGGAGCGGCACACCGCCTCGAATCGGCTTACCCGGCGTCATATCCGATTTCTGGCTCAGGAAGATCACCGGCTGCTGCCCCGCTGGTTGCCACGCGAGCAGATGCGCGCCCTGAAGGCACAGGCTGCCGGTCGCGGCGGGGGTCGTGATGTCGGCGAACAGAAGTCCATCCTTCTCCCGGAAGGCGAGCACACCGGCGAGGCCGAAGTGGTCGTTGAGCTGCGAAAGGGTCTGGGCGCTGGGAGTCGTGGTGGCTTGGGCGGTCATGGTCTTCTGGTTCTCCGGCTCGTCGTTATACCTGCCTGCTGAGTGTATGTGCTTCTGAAGCTCGGGTCGAGTGCTTCTGCGCCGGGGAGGACGAGACGTTCGCTAGACTGTTCGAATGCGGATTGCGGCAACGGTGTTTCTCCTGGGCAGCCTGCTGGCCGGAGCGGATAAGGCAGCTATCAAGGGTACGGTCCTCGATCAGTCGAGCGCTCCGGTGTCCACGGCTTCGGTCGTTCTCTTTCCCACGGATCATAGCCGCGCCGCGCTCACCACACATGCGGCTGGCGACGGCAGCTTCCGGTTCGAGCCGCAGGCACAGGGCTCCTACACCGTCTGCGTCGAGGCGCAGGGCTTCGTCAGGCAATGCCTTCCCACCTTTACCGTACCGGGCGACGGCGAATCGGTTTCGCTCGACTCGGTGCGTCTCCAGGTCGCCAGCGGGGGCGGCGTCATGGTGCTTCCAGCCCAGCCCGATGCCTCGGTGAACACCGGCAGGGCTTTTACGCCGGGAACGCCCCAGGCCCAGCGTGCTCCCGAAGCTCCCAAGCCTGTGACAAAAGATGATCTCCTGCGCGGAGCCTACGGCCCATCCCGCGCGAACAACGATCTCCTGAGCTACCATCTCGACGTCCGCGTCGACCCGGAGAAGAAGTCGATCACCGGCAAGAACACCGTCCGCTTTCGCATGCTGCAAGACGGGACGCGCATCCAGCTCGATCTCGTGCAGGCGCTCGCTGTGGACAAGATCGTCTCCGTCGACGAAGCCGGAAAAACTCTCGGCGCTCCGCTCAAGTACACCCGCGAAGAGCGCGCCGTCTTTATCGACTTTCCCAAAAAGCTCCGCAAGGGCAAGACCTACGCCATCGACTTCTTCTACTCGGGCAATCCCGTCGAGGGTGGCCGCTTCGGCGGCATGACCTTCAAGACCGATCCCGCAGGGCGTCCGTGGATCAACACCGCCTGCGAAGAGGAAGGCGCGAGCGTCTGGTGGCCGAATAAAGATCAGTGGAAGGATGAGGTCGAGTCCATGGACATCAGCGTCGCCGTTCCGAACGCGCTGACCGATGTCTCGAATGGACGCTTCGTCGGCAAGACCGATCTCGGCGACGGCTACACCCGCTGGGACTGGCACGTCAGCTACCCCATCAACAACTACGACGTGTCGCTCAACATCGGCGACTACACCCACTTCAGCGACACCCACAAAGGCCTCTCGCTCGACTACTACGTGCTCCCCGAGAACCTCGAGAAAGCGAAAACGCAGTTCGCCCAAACGCCCTCGATGATCGACGCCTACGAGCACTACTTCGGCGACTACCCTTTCATCCGCGATGGCTTCAAACTCATCGAGGTGCCCTACTCCGGCATGGAACATCAAAGCGCCGTCGCCTACGGCAACCGCTACGCCAACGGCTATCTGAATCGCGACTGGACCGGCATCGGCATCAGCCTGCGCTTCGACTTCATCATCATTCACGAGAGTGGGCACGAGTGGTTCGGCAACGCGGTCACCGCCGCCGATCGTTCCGATATGTGGATTCACGAGGGCTGGACCACCTACCTCGAATGCCTGTACGTCGAGTACATGTGGGGCCGCGACGACGAGGTCGCCTACGTCAACGCGCTCAAGAAGAAGGTGCACAACCTTACGCCCATCATCCCGCCCCACAACCAGAACGTGGAACCGCCGCAGGACATGTACTTCAAGGGCGCGCTCTTCATCAACACGCTGCGCGGCATCGTCGACGACGATCCGAAGTGGTTCGCCATGATCCACGACTTCTACCAGACGTTCAAGTACAAGACCATCATGACCGAGGATGTCGTCAACTTCTTTAACCAGCGCACCGGCATGGATCTGACACCCATCTTCGATGAGTACCTGCGCCACGCCGCGATCCCGGTCCTCGAGCTTAAGTTCAACGACGCCGCAGACACCGTCGACTATCGCTGGAAGGCCGACGAGCCGAAGTTCGCCATGCCCGTCGACTTCAGTAACGGCCAGCCCGATCAGCCCCTGCAACGCATGAAGCCAACCACCACATGGCAGACGATGAAGACGCCGCTCAACAGCAAGGCGTTCGCCGTCGCCACAGATCGCTACTACATCGAAGTAGAAAAACAGTAGCCGCTAGTTGGAAGCAGTCGTCGAAGCCTTCGCCGCGCGCGAAGGAGGCGACGGCCGCACCGACGTAGGCTCAGGCTGTACCGGAAGCGTCAGCGAAGCGATGGCATTCTTATCATCCCGCAGTCGCAGGTAGAGCATGCCTCCCGCGGGATGAGGAACGGCGAGCGTCGTATCCGAGAGATCTTCCGGCACCGTCATCGGCGACGTCAGCGCTTCGTCTGGCGCGATGGAATCGATAAGAAAGAGGCTCGACCCAGTCAGCGTGCACGGCTTCGCCGCATCGCTTGGGCAGTTGAGCGCGTCCGCCGTCGGCAGGCGAACTAGCGTCGCCAGCGGAACCCAGTCGCCCGGATCCATCCCAGGCTGCACCGCCCGCAGACGAACCGGACCGAAGATCGACGGCCCAAACGCCTTCAACGGATCGAAGGTCACACGCAGCGTGTGCTGATCCTGCAGAACCAGCGCGCCGGAGGCGAAGTCAAGTTTCGCGCTCAGCGAAGCATCCTGCGTGCCCACCTCGATCGTCTCCGTCCGTGGAATCGGCGTCGGAGACTTCAGCACAAGCGTGATCGGCTGATCGACGCGCAGGTCGTCATTGTTCACGAGCTTGATCGGCGCATCCTTGTCCTTCGGGGTCGACTTACTCTTGATCGTGATCGAGGGACGCGGCGCCGCGACCGTTACCGGCACATCGAGCACGCGGCCATCGGCCAGGGCCACGTGCGCCGCAAGCTTCTCCCCCACTTTGAAGTTCGGTGCCGAGGCGGCATCCGGCAGCGTCAGCGCGAGCGTGTCGGAGGTGTACCCAGCCGACGGCGCGAACTGCAGATCGTTGATCTTCATCTGCTTCACCTGGTCGAGATGCTGACCCGACAGCGTCGCCATCCTGTCCCCGACATGCAGCGAAATCCCCTCGAGCTTCGCCGGCTCGGAGTAAGTCCGGATGTCGACCGGAACCGGCGACGGCGCACCGTACTGATGCACATCGAGCTGCAGCGAACCCGGCCCGGTCGACGAAAGCGGAAGCGTTACGTTGATCGCATTCGCCTCGTCGCCGGGCTTCCAAGTCAGCTTCTTTTCCGTGCCGGCGGCGTTGAAGCCGATCGTCTGCAAACAGGCGCTGCCGCTCGACGTCAGCGTCAGGTGGTCCTCTCGTCCCGCGATCAGCGGCTCTCCCGAGGTTGCCTTCCAACCCGCTCCCGGAACGTCCTGCAACGGAACCGTCGGCCCTTCAAACGTATCGAATCCCCAGAAGCCACGAACAGTCCCAACCAGCGGCCCGCCGGGTGCCTGCGCAGGCTTTGTCGGAGCAGGCTCGACCGCCGAAGAAGACACCTTTCCAGCAACCGGCAAAGCCTCGGGAAGAGCATGGCGCGGCGACTCCTTCGCCAGCACCAGCCCGCCCTGGTACGCGTCAGGACGGAGCGGTAGATCCTGCGGTCCGCTCTTCGGCGGAGAGCTCAGATGAAGCACGAGATCATGCGCGTAGTCCGTCGAAAACACCAGCGGCGCTCCCTCGACCGGAATCGCCACATTCGGCTGCAGCAGGCATGTAATGTGCTTCGCATCGGTCGTGCGCAGAGGCGGAACCGCCGCTTTCTGGATCGACGGCAGCCCGATCACGATCACCGACTTCGGGTTGTTGAACGAGGGCGGCGTGTTGAGCCGCAGGTTCAGGCTCTCGTCCTGCGGAAACGCAATCGCCGGGATGTACTGATATTGCGCCGTATGGAGCCCATTCAGAATGCGTCCAAGATCGACGATCGCGCCCACATACGCGCTATAAACACCCGCCCCCGCCGCCCCGGTATAGCTCGCGGCCGTAATGAAGTCGGAGCCCGGTCCCGTGGTGAGGGCGGCAGCAATCGTCTGCCCGTGCCCGTCGTCGAGCAGCATCTGGCTTCCGCTCTGGGTCAGGCAGTTGTACTGCTGATCGACATCGCGCTTGAAGCACTCCGGATTCGGTCTCAGGGCAAGCGTTCGCGCCAGCAGATTCGAGTGATCGAGCAGTTCCTTCGCGTCTCCCGGCGGAACCTGCCGTATCGACGCAAGGTACTTCTCGATGCGCGCCTGCTCAAATCCGGCCTCATTCAGATCCTGCGATGCCCGGACAAACACTCCGGGACGCCCCCGCACCGCCGAACGCAGTGTCGTAAAGTCTCCACCAGTCACTGGCGCCAGAAACACAAGAGCCTGCTGCGCCTCAGCGGGAACCACGACCTCGACACCTTCTTCCCGCACCTTCCTGTTCCACGTCTCGATCCGAATAAACCAGTCATCGGGCGGAGGATTGGTCGTTCCACGCAGGAATGCCACCACCATCAGGTATTTCACCGACTGCGTCTCCGGCAGATCCGGGTGCAGCCAAACTTTGTCGCCCGCCTGCAGATTAGGCACGAAGGCGATCGGCAGCATCTTCTCGTTCCGTGTCACGCGCACTTCGACCTTCGGGCCTGCGAGATCAAAGCGGTTGCCATCCGCGCGCGCCGCGCTTGTTCCGATACCGAGCAGAACAAGTGAAGCAAGAGAACGTGCAAGATGGTGCAGCTTCGCCATAGTCCCATTTTAGACGCGCGGCATTACCGCACTGTCACTTGCGGGACGCGCCGAGGGCGAAGTCGTTTAGAACGAAAGCCGTGCTCCGAATTGGAATTGCCGGGGATCGGACGCCGCGGTCTCCTGCCCGGCATTGGTATACAAAAGGTTAACGTCGAGGGTGTTGTTCTTGTTGATGAGGTTGAAGGCGTCCGCCGTGATCTGCAGCGCCATGTCGTGCTTTAACGCGATCGCCTTGGCAAGCCGCAGATCGGTAAACACGACGTACGGCTTCACCCCCGTATTCCTGCCGACGTTCCCGTTGAAGTAGCTGCTCCCGATCGCGGCGCTCGCCGGAGCGTCGATGTAGCACGGCGCGTTGAACGCTCCCGTCGGTGAATACGTCGAAGCCACCGGAACGCTTCCACACCCATTTGCCGCCGTCCCAGGCGCAACCGCGTTTGGACGATCGGTGAGCGAGTTGAAGTCGAAGTTTGTATCGGTCCCGGTGAGGATGTTGAACGGCCGCCCGGACGAAATCTCGATGATGGGCGCAACCGTGACGCCGGAAAACACCCCCGGCAGGAATCCTGACCCGAACATCGTGCCGGAGATCTTGCCCGAGTTGTACACCCCCGAGAGCACGAAGCGATGCCTCTGGTCGAAGGTCGACACCGACCGCTCGCCGTTCGGGTTGAAGTTGTTCTGCGGCGCATCGGCCGTCGAGACGACGTCGGTCGAGTCGTCGATCGCGTGCGAGAAGGTATAGCTCGCAAGAAACTCGTAGTTGCTCGAGAACCGCTTCTTCAGGTTCAGCGACAGTCCGTTGTAGCTCGAAGTCCCCGTCGTGAGGTTCGGGCTCATATCGCCGAACGGCACCGCAATCCCCACCCCAAGCCCATCGGCCAGCGCAACCTGGCTCGCCAGCGCCACGCATTGCCCGGCACCCTGCGAAGTCAGAAAACTTGCCAGCGAAGTATTCAGCCCCGACCGCCGAAAGAAGTTCAACAGCGGAGGCGCAACATAGGGCCCCGCAGGCCCAACGCCGCACGGAACCGTCCCGGAAGCCGTCGCCACCGTAAGCGGGTTCGAGGTCGGACTCGCCACCGCCGCCTGCGACGTCCCTGGCAACACGCCCGCGACGCCCGCCGCCACCGCCGCATTCGCATTCCGCCAGTTCGTCACCAGAAGCGCCGGGTTCACCGGGTTCACGTTCACCGGCCGATTCAAATGCCTGCCGCCCGTCGAGTTGTAAGCGATGTTGATCGAAAGCTGGTGCCCGAGATCCTGCTCAACGCCGAACGAGATCTGCTGCACGTAGGGCGTCTTGTAGTTCAGGTCAGCAGGCAGTCCCGAGGGAAGGATCGCCAGCGGAAAGCCTGCCGCGAGGAAGTTCTGGTTCGCGAAGAGCGAAGCCGAGTTATTCGGATCGAACCGCTGCTGTCCGGGCAGATAGTTCAGGCTAGCGACGGGAAGGCAATTCGCGTTCGACAGCGACCCCTGGAACGTATTCGTCGCATTCAGATTCGTCGGACTCACCGTGCTTGCCGCGGTGCAGGGCGACCCGCCCGCAAGGATCACCAGAGGCGTCTTCGTCGAGTTGAAGATGGACGACTGCGACTGCAGGTTACCCGGCGCGCGATCGTAGAAGAGCCCATAGTTCCCCCGCAGCACGGTCCGTCCATCGCCGCGAAGGTCGTACGCCAGTCCCACGCGCGGCGCAACGTTGTCATCCCGCAGCCGAATCCCCTCGCGCACCCCGAACAGCCGCTCCGCCTGGTTGGTATTGAAGTTCAAGGCAAGCTGCGTTGGGAACGCCTCGATGTCATAGCGCACACCGTAGTTCAGCGTCAGCCGCGAGGTCACGCGCCACGAATCCTGCACAAACGCTCCCAGCGTCTTCAGGTCGTACTTGTAGCTCGTCGACCCGATCCCCTGCACGAACGATTGCGGAATCCCAAGCCCATACGCCTGTATCGGAGAGAACCCCGGCAAACCCGCAAGCGCCGGAGACACATCCGTCGCATTAAGCCCCGCGAAACTGTAGTCGCCGCCGCCGTAGAGCTGTCCCTGCGTCAGGTTGATCGGAATGTACCGAAGATCGATCCCGGCCTTGAGCGTGTGCGATCCCAGCGTGTAGGTGAAGTTATCCTGCAACTGTGTTTGATCCTCGATGCGATCCACGACCGAAAACGGCGTCTTGCCGAAGTAAGCGAAACCCGGGATATTGACGGCTGCTGAGTCGCCCCCCGGCGAGCTCGAGTTGGCAAACCGGATCGGATGCCGCGAGAACTGGATCCTCAGCTCGTTGATCTTGTTCGTCCCGAACAGCGCGGTGTGCTGCCCCAGGATGGAGAAGTCATGAAACCTCTGGCTCGCCGTCCGCGAGAAGCTGTTCTCCCCAAGATTCTGGTTGGCCGCGCTCTCCTGGATGCCGGTGAGATAACTCGGGCTCACATTCGCGCGAAGCAGAAGCTGCTGATTATTCGTCAGCTTATGGTCGAGCCGCAGCGAGTAGATCTCGGTCTTCTCCTGAATAGGGAAGTTGCCGATGAGCAAGTTGAGTGGGGTAAAGCTCGCCGGTGTCGGCGCACCCGAGGTGACGAAGTTGTTCGCCCCGATCGTGCTCTGCAGGAATGCCGGGTTCGCCCCCGTCAGCGCAAGCGAACTGCTCGAGCCAACTAAAGCCACATACTGCTGAATCCCCGGAGTCGCCGCCGGCACGCCCGCAAGAAAAGCCTTCTGCTGCGCCGTCCCCTGGATTGAAAGCGCGCCTGCGGGAGCCCCGTAGAACTTGCTCACATCGATGCTGGTGAGCCCAAAGTTATTCCCGCCGATCACCGAGAAGCCCGACTCCTCGCGCCGCGTGATCTCGGTCGAGAAGAAGTAGAACGTTTTATCCTTCACGATCGCCCCGCCCACCGTGAATCCCGCCTGCACCCGTGTGTAAGCCGGTTGGTTGACGTTCGAAAATGGGTTCGTCGCCTGGATGTAGCGATTCCGCAGAAAGCCGAAAGCGCTCGCATGCGTGGCGTTCGAGCCCGACTTGGTCACGATGTTCACCACGCCGCCCGAGGCCCGGCCATACTCGGCCGCGAAGCCGTTCGTGATGATCTGGAACTCCTGCACCGCATCCTGCGACACCGTCGCGCGCGTGCCGCCCGAGACGTAGTCCCCCGCATCCGCGCCATCCACGTTGATCGAGTTCGACCGCGCCCGAACGCCACCGAAGTTCAGCCCCGAAGTCGGGATCGCACCCACTGACGGCGCGGCATCGCGTGCAATCTGCGAGTTCGTCAGGGTGAAGTTGATGTAGTTCCTGCCATTCGTCGGCAGGTTCGTGATGCGAAGCTGATCGACCGTCGTGCCCTGCGAGCTGCGCTGCGTCTCGATAATCTCCGCATTCGCGTTGACGACCACCGTCTCCTTCGCGCCACCAAGCTTCAACGTCGCCGGGAGCTCAGCCTGTCCGCCGACGGTAAGCACAACGTTGTTCTGAATCAGCGGCGAGAACCCCGCCGCGTCGAACGTCACGCTATACGTTCCCGGAGAAAGCTGCAGAATCTGGTAGTTCCCCTGCGCATCCGTCTTCGCCGAGCGGCTGAACCCCTTCGTCGGATCCGCCGCCGTCACCGTCGCCCCGGCAAGCGCCGCCCCTGACGGATCTTTCACGCTACCCGCAAGCTGCGCTGTTGAGATGCTCTGCGCATACAGCCACGAACCCGACGGGCTCACTGGACTCGCCACCGAGAAGAGGGCGAGCCCAAGCCCAAGAAGACGGAAACGAACAGCCGAGAGCAGACGGCAGAGTGAAGGAGCATCCATAGGAACAGGCCTCGGCACCAAGCCCGCACACCCGCGTCGCCGTTGACGGCAAACAGGATGGGCCTTTCAGGTGCCGCGAAGTTCTACATGAATGAGCATTCAGTTCGCAAGTAGTTCCGCAACTCCCTCTTACTCGTGGAAGACCGACTTCCGCCCAGCCAGCTTGCCATCCATATCGGCCAATACATACGCCACCACCGACAGCATCGCCGTATTCTTCTTGAAGTCTTCCGGATCAACCTTGTCCAGCGAGTCCGCCTCCGTATGGTGCCAGTCGAAGTAGTGTTGAGCTACCGTCCGCGGACTCAACGCAGGCACGCCATCCGCGACGATCGGCCCGATATCCGACCCGCCGCCGCCCGGCGAAACCGTATCCGCCCCAATCGAAGTCAGCAGCGCCGCAATGTCCTTCATATAAACAAACGATTGCTTCTCGTCAGCCGAAAGCGAACTCTCGTCGAACGGCTTCGGCGGAGCCGCTGCCGGCGCACCCGGTGCGGGAGGGGTCCTGCGCCGGCCGCCACCAAATCCGCCATATCCAATCCCGAGAGGCTTCTCCGCTCCACCATCCATCTCGATCGCGGCAACGTGATTCTCGACTTTGCCTCCGAGCATCTCGCGATACGCCTTTCCGCCAGCGCCGCCGTTCTCCTCGTTTACCCAGAAGACGATCCGGATCGTCCTCTTCGGCTTCAGCCCAAGCTTATGGATCAGCGACACCGCCTCAAACGTCGCCATGATGCCCGATCCATCATCCTGCGCGCCCTGCCCGACATCCCACGAGTCGATATGCCCGCCCAGCACCACCACCTGCTCCGGGTGTTCGCTCCCAACGATCTCGCCCATCACATTCCCGGCCTTCACATCCGCCTCCATGTGCGCGTCCATCTGCAGGTGAACGGTCACCGGACCTTCTTTCGTAAGCCGCTCGATCATCAGCGCATCCTCGACCGACACCGCCGCCGCCGGCACCTTGGGCATCGTCTCGTCGTACTGCAGCGTGCCGGTATGCGGGATCTGCATCGCGAGTCCCGTCGCCGAACGCACAAGCACCGCCACCGCTCCCTTGGCAGCCGCGCGCGACGGCCCCGCCACCCGGTACACCGAGTTCACCCCATACCCGTGCCATCCCGGGTTGAAGAGCACGATCTTCCCCTTCACCTGCTCCGGAGTCATCGCGTCGAGCGCCTCGAAGCTCCGCACAAACACGACCTGCGCCGTGATTCCTTCCTTCGGCGTCCCCACGCTCATGCCAAGCCCAAGCATGTGCAGAGGCTTCGTCACCGGCCCAACGATCGCTCCCGACTCGTTCCCCCGCACCCACCGAGGCACCATCACCGGCTGCACCTTGACGTTCTCGAGCCCGGCCTTGCGCATGAGGTCCGCGCCCCATTCGACCGCGGTATTCAACTGCGGCGTGCCACTCAGCCTCTTGCCGACGTGATCGCACAGATACGTCAGTGCCGCATACCCGTCGTTATCCGCCATCGCCGCCGCAAGGATCCTGTCCGCATCCGCCTTGTACTTCGCCGCCAGCGGCCCCGCAACAGCGGGCATCCCCGTCGGTTGCTCCCCAGGCGCACCCATCTGGGCCAATACCGGCACTGCGCCGAAAATGGCGGAACACGTCAAAAGCCGAACGAGACGATTCATCCTGAAGCTCCTAGAAAGTAAGTAGTGACGCAAACCTCGCAAGAGGCTCATCCACGCCACGGGAAGACAAGGGGATTGAACGAAGAATAGTGTGGTGCTGCAGTTGACGCAACGTGCCTCCGCGAAGACGCACGAAAACGGACCTCACCGCGACTTACGACGCTACGCCTAGTTCTTCACCAGATTCGGTGGCCACAGCGGATCGGTCGCCGCAATCGGCGCCAGGCTCACATCCGGAATCTTCGTGCTGATCCCGGCATTCATGCTGTCGATGAACTTATTCGCCACCACGGCATAGCCCGTGTTCGTCGGATGAATGCCATCCAGCGAAAAGATCCCGCCCAGGAACGCCGCTGTCCCCGTCACTCCGCCGACAGTAATTCCCTGCGAAGCAATCGCACTGAACAGTGCATTGATATCCACCAGCGTCGCTCCCACCGCCGACGCCTGCTGCGCGATCACCTGATTGAACGCCACCACCTGCGCCTTCACCGTCACCACCTCCGCCGCCGACAAAACCCCCGCGTCGGTAATCACGCCTTTCTGCGTTCCTCCGAGAATCAGCGGAATCTGCGCCAGCCCCGCAGGCGTGACAAAATCTCCCGGCACAATCCCAAGCAATGCGCTCAACGTCGCCACGGGCAGCGAAGTCGCCGCCGAGTACTCCCCAAGGATCAGCGCCGCCGGCTGCAGATACGGCACAAGCGTCACGTCCGGAATGTTCGCGATCACCAGGTGCGCATTCGTCTTCGTCGTCAGTAGCTGGATCAGCGCCTGGTACTGGCTCGTAAAGTTCGTGAGCGAGGTCATGCTGCTCGGCATACCCGTCAGGTCCGCCACCAGCGCGTCATTGTTCCCGATCCACAGAAAGATCGTGGTCGGATCGGCCGCGATCGCCTGCTGTGCCTGGCTAAGCGCCGCCCCGTACCCAAACCCCGGATACCCCAGCACAAGCTGGTTGATCTGCTCCTGACCCGTCTTCGGCGTCAGCAGCGGCACGGTATTGGCCACGTCGTTGACCAGCGCACCCGGAACCGCAAGGTCCGTAGGCTGCAAACCGAAGTCATCCCGTCCGGTCGTCGTCCCCGGAGCCGTCACAATAACCGGCGGCGGCCCCACGCTCATCAATTGCAGCACGTTCGGCGCTCCCGGATACGCAATCAGCGGAAGCGCAATACCAAATCCCGCCTGCGTCGCCACAAGCGGCGCGTACCCATGCACCTGCTGCGTATCGAGCAGCGATGAGCTCTGATAACCCGCCGTCAGCGAGTCCCCAAGAAACACCGTGCGCGAGAAGTTCCCCGCGTTCGCCGCAGCCGCCGGGTTGATCGCCGGAGTCGTGCTGCCCGAACTGCCGGAGTTGCTCGAACCCGAGCATCCCGCCAGCACCAGGCTCAGCGCCAGCCCAGCGGCGACGATGCGGCCCAGCGGAGCTATCTCAGCGAAGCCAATAAGTGAACGGTGATTCATTTTCATGGCGCACAGGCCCTCGACACGACATATCCGCGACGCACGCCCACATCACGCGCAGAACCGGCTTCCCTCGGACGCAGCTTTGTATCACACTCGCACCGCCATGGGGAACAACCAGGACGTGACGGGACAGCGCAGGAGTATCCACTGCCCCGGGCGCTACCATGAAAGAGCTGCGCTCAAACGTTACCGGGAGCAGCGGAAGCAGATCCGTAACGATGAAAAGCATCATCGAAGTCTCCGAGCAGCGCCTCCGCGCGAACGTACAGGCGCTCGAACGAGCCCTCCACCACGCGGACTCGCCCATCGCTCTCCTCGCCGTCATCAAGGCCAACGCCTACGGCCACGGAGCCGAAATCTGCGCCCCCATGCTTGCCCGCGCCGGGGTCCCATGGCTCGGGGTCACCGACGCCTGCGAAGGAGCATCCGTCCGCGCCGCCCTTCCGGCCGGATCCGCCCCCGAAATCCTGATCATGTCTGGCCCTCCAGGCGACGATCTTTCAGCTAGAAATGCAGCCGATCTGGCTCTGAGCAATAGACTCACTCCAGTCCTCTGGACACCCGAACAGCTCATCCCAATCGCGGAAGCCGCCAAACTCTCCGGCGTCGCCCACCAAATACACCTTGAGATCGACACCGGCATGTCACGCCAGGGTGGCTCTCCCGGTCAGGCCCTCGAAACCTTTCTTCAGGAACTGAACCACCATCACCAGTCAATTCGCCTGGACGGCGTCTTCACCCACTTCGCCTCTGCCGAATGTGCCGATGCGCGCCAGACGCTCGCGCAGATGAGCGTCTTCGAAAAGGCCATTGAGTCGATCGCCGCCGCCGGACACTCCCCCAGGTGGCTGCACATCGGCAATACCTCCACGATCGACAACGCCACCGAAGCCGCCACTCCCATCCTCGACCGCCTGCGCCGGTTGGCCGCTTCGATTGGTGCTCGCCCGATGGCTCGCTCCGGACTCGGCCTCTACGGTCTCTCTCTTCCACTTGAACCCGACCAGCCAGGCGCAACCCGCATCCATCAGGATCTACAGCCTGTCCTCACCTGGAAGACGACAGTCACCTCCGTGCATGAAATTCCACCGGGTGCCCGCGTCGGCTACAGCGCCACCTTCACCGCATCACGCCCGATGCGGCTCGCATTGCTGCCCATCGGCTACGCGGACGGACTCCGCCGCGATCTCTCCAGCACCGAAGCTCGAATGGGCGGATGGGTCATGATCCAAGGCCGGCGAGCCCCAATCGTCGGGCGCATCTCCATGAACCTCACCACCGTCGACGTGACGGGCATCCCCGAAGTCCGGCGTGGCGACTTCGTAACCCTCATCGGCGAAGGAATCTCCGCCGAAGACCACGCCCGTCTCGCCCACACCATTCCCTACGAGATCCTCTGCGGCCTGCGCGGCACTCCCCGCGCCTTGCTCCTACCCCCCGCCCCCCGGTAGCATCATCTGTAGACACAGAGAAGAGGAATCCGACTCATGGAACAGAACCAGGCAGCACGCCGCACCGAAGACATCGCCCTCGACCTGCTCAAGTTTGTCGCCGCCCATACCAACGTCGGCAGCAAGGCCACCGGATCTACCGCTGGCTTCGGAGTTCCCTCGAGCGCCAAACCTGAGGAGCAGGTGAGTGCGCTCCTCGAGCTTTACTCCCGCTGCCGCGAAGCCGTCGAGTCTCCCTCCGAATTTTCCACCACATCCAGCGCGAAGTAGCCGAGCAGTGTCCTCCCCTACCCTACGTGTAGCGGTCGTCGGCGCGGGAGCCTTCGGCCGTAACCACCTGCGCGTCCTCCGCGAACTCGAATCCACCGGCCAGCCCGTCGCTCTCGTCGCCGTGGTCGACCGTGACCCCGCGACCGCACAGGCTGCCGCCGGGAAATACAACATCCCCGGCTTCGCCTCCGTCGCGGAGCTTCTGGCCGCAAATCTCGACATCCACGCAGCCTGTGTCGCCGTCCCGACGATCCACCACGCGGCCACTGCGGCCGAGCTCCTCCCCGCCGGCATCGATCTGCTGATCGAGAAGCCGCTCGCGCCGTCTCTCGCCGACGCAGACGCCATCCTCTCGCTCGCCGCGCAGCACGACCGCATCGTCCAGCCCGGACACCTCGAACGCTTCAACCCAGCCGTCGCCGCCGCCCGCCCCCACCTCAACCGGCCGATGTTCTTCGAGAGCCATCGCCTGAGCATCTTCACCCCGCGCTCGCTCGATGTCGACGTCGTCCTCGACCTCATGATCCACGATCTCGACGTTGTCCTCTCGTTCGTCCCGAGCCCAGTCCGCGAGGTCCGCGCCGTCGGCCTCCCCGTGCTTTCTCGCAAGGTCGATATCGCCAACGTACGCCTGGAGTTCGAAAACGGCTGCATCGCCAACTTCACCGCAAGCCGCGTCTCGACCGAGCAGGTCCGCAAGCTGCGCTTCTTCCAGCCCCGCCAGTATCTGTCTCTGGATTTCGCCCGGAAAGATCTTCTCCTGATCGACGTCTCCGCGGCAGCCGCTGCAGCCGCTGCAGCCGCAACCCTCGACCCCGCTCAGTTTGCCGCCCTCGCGGCAGCAGCCGCAGCCAAAGGCGGTCACCCCACCGCGGGTTTGTCGCTCAAGAAACTCCCCGTAGAGGCCGGTGAACCACTCCGCCTCGAAATCGAGTCCTTCCTGAACGCCGTCCGCACCCGCACCCAGCCCGAGGTCACCGGGGAAGCCGGACGCGCCGCCCTGGCGCTCGCCCTCGAAATTAACGAGGCCATCGCCGCCCACGCCCGCCGCACCGGCCTGCCACTCTAGCGCCTACTTCAGCGTCTCGATCGTCACACCCGTCGGAATCTGTAGCTCGAACTGGTCGTCATCCATCTTCTGGTTCGGCGTCAGCTTCTGCACGGTCACCTTGAGCGTGTACTCGTCGATCGGCCTGTTGATCACGATCTCCGTCGGAAACTGCAGATCCCCGAACTTCTGATAGTTCGAGTACTGCACCGTCGTCACCAGCCGCCCGTTCTCGTCGTAGACATCCTGCTGATACGGCTCCAGGTCGACCCGGTTGATATGCACCACGCGCAGCCTCTGAAGCGTCTTCCCGCTCTTTGTCTTGAGCACCGTCACGTCGTAGTCCGGTTCGAGAATCGCGTCCCGATGCTTGGTCTCCGGCGCAATCATCCGGGAGCTTTCCGTCAGGGTCACGAACTCCTCCGGCCCAATACTCCGCACCAGGAGCGCGTCAAAGAAAATCCCCGGCCGCAGGTTCTCCAGTGGATTCTTCGAGGGCGTCGTCACCACATCCGTCCCCTGCATCACCTTGTTCCGCGTCGGTAGAAGCAGCGAGAACTTGGTCCCATCGCTCACCATGTCGATGACCCGGGTTCCGACTACCGGAGCCAGAAGGATCACCCGAAGATCCTCAGGCTTCCGAACCAGGATGTATCCCCGAAGCGAGGTGTAATCCTTCACCTCGCCGCCTGTTCGCGCGCCACCCGTGCTCACCGCGATCAGCACCGAAGCATTCAACGATTGGATCGCGTCGAACTGCTTGTCTAGCTGCCTCACAAGGTAATCGACACTGGCCGAACGCACGATCGACGGGGCCGGTGCCACCTTGACGTACCGGGTCGTACTGATACACCCCGTCAACCACGGGGCGACCCCCAACAACCCAACCGCCAGGCTCTTCTTCATTTGCTGCACAATACGCAAGTATATCGACCCGTCTGCGTCCAGCCGCTCAAATGGAACGCGGACCAGCATCACCTTTGTTCTCTAGTCTTTATTAGACGACGGCGACCGCGCCGAGGAACCAGAACTTTTCACGCCGCCTCTTTCGCCTCAATCACAAAACCTACTTCCCTCCCGCCGCCTGTCGATAGCTCTTCACATTCGCCTCGTGCTCCGCGAGCGTCGCCGAGAACCGGCTGTGCCCCGCCGCATCCGCCACGAAATACAAGTTCTCCGTCTGTGCGGGCGAAATTGCCGCCTTCAACGCCGCGATCCCCGGGCTGCAGATCGGCCCCGGTGTCAGCCCAACGTGCTTGTACGTGTTGTACGCCGAATCCGACTGTAGATCCGACCGGTAGATCGTGCCCCGCCACCGCCCATCCAGCATCGCCCCGTACACGACCGAAGGATCCGTCTGCAGCGGCATTCCCTTGTCCATCCGGTTCACGAACACCCCGGCCACCATCGCCCGTTCGCTATCGACACTGACTTCCTTCTCCACCAGCGAAGCCATCGTCACCGTCTTCCCCACATCGAGAGTCCCGTTCGACAACCCAATCAGCGCCGCCTCCTGACGAAACCGCTTCACCATCACCGTCAGCATCTGCTCCTCGCTCGCGTGCCGCGAGAACCGGTAGGTATCCGGAAACAAATATCCTTCAAGCGAGACCGCCTGCGGACTCCACGCCGCAATCAGCTCCACATGCTTCCGCGCCGCCTCCAGGAACTGCTCCTGCGTTCCAAGCCCCGCCGCCGCCATCGCCGCGCCGATATCCCACAGATTGAACCCTTCAGGAATTACCACGGTCCGCGTATACACATCGCCCTTCACCAGCCGCCCGTAGACCTCGGCCATCGGCGCCGGATGATCGAACCGGTACTCCCCCGCCTTCAGCCGCCCACCCTTCACCACCCGCATCAGCAGAAACGCAAACTGGCTACGGATCACCCCTGCCTGTTGCAGTTGCTTCGCCATCCCGTCGCTTCCCGTCCCGCTCGGGATATCGACAAAGGTTTCGGTCGAAGGCCCCACCGGTGCCAGCACCCAGAATGCCAGCACCGCCGCGCCGATCACCACCAGAAGCACAAGAAACCGGAAGATCCTCACTCACACCTCGTCACAGCATTCTAGCGAAGCCAATCGCCAACGCTCCCCACCGTAGGCACCCCACCTGCCCTCACCGCGTCCCTCACAACGTATAATCAACTTTTCTACTACGCGCGCCGCCGCACGTCAGAGCCCAAGCGCGCCGCTACACCGGAAGGCAGCATGCCCGAAAAAATCAAAGCCAGGCTCGCGGAAGAGATCAAGCAGCTCGAGTACGAGCTCACCACCGAACTCCCCGCCGAAATCAAAAAAGCCGTCGCCCTCGGTGACCTCAGCGAGAACGCCGAATACCACATGGCCAAACAGCGCCAGGTCTTCGTCAACGCCCGCCTCGGCCAGCTCAAGAAGCGCATGGGCGAGCTCGCCATGGTCAACCTCGCCAACATCCCGCACGACAAGAGCGGCTTCGGCTCAAGCATCACCGTCTTCGACTCAAGCAAGAACGAAGAGATCCGCTACAAGCTCGTCACCAGCGAAGAGTCCGACGTCTCCAAGGGACTCATCTCCACCACCTCGCCCATCGGTCGCGCCCTCCTCAACAAGGAGGTCGGCGACACCGTCACCGTCATCACTCCCAACGGCAAGCGCGAACTCGAGATCCTCAAGCTCTACACCATCCACGACCTCGACCCAGACGAGGTCGCGGAAACCCCCGAAGCCAAATAGCCATGTCTTCTACTCCCTCGTCCCTACCCCCTATTCCCTGCCTTCAATGACCTGGACAAGCGCATTCGGAAAAGGCAGCGGCTGGCTGCTGCAGAAGATCGTGAACGCGCTGGCGCTCTCGCGCATCTCGCCCAACACCCTCACTTTCATCGGCCTTCTGATCAACATCGTCGCGGCCATCTTCTTCGGCTACGCCCGCGCCCAGAACAAAGACCGCATGTTCCTCTACGCCGGCCTCACCATCATCGGTGCCGGCCTCTTCGATATGGTCGACGGACGCGTTGCCCGCCAGACCAACCAGGTCTCGGTCTTCGGAGCGTTCTTCGACTCCGTCCTCGACCGCTACTCCGACGTCGCCCTCTTCTTCGGCCTGCTCGTCTACTACGCTCGCGGCAATCGCTTCTTCTACGTCGTCCTGGTCGCCTTCTGCATGACCGCAAGCCTCATGGTCAGCTACACCCGCGCTCGCGCCGAAGCCCTCATCGGCTCCTGCAAAGTCGGTTTCATGGAGCGTCCCGAGCGCATCGTCCTCGTCATCCTCGGTGCCCTGTTCAACCACTGGGGCGTCATGGCTCCCGCCCTCTGGACGCTGGCCCTCTTCTCGACGATCACCGTCATCCACCGCATCCGCTACACCTACAACGAGACCGAACGCCGCAAACTCCAGCGCGCCTAGGACACCGTCACCCTCAACGCAGTTGCCTTTGCCCTTCTGGTTGTCATTCCCGAAGGGAATCTGCGTCTCGCCGTTGTCGTTGCAGTCAGGCTGAGCAAAACCAAGGACCCCGCATCTTGCCTGCCGCCTAAATTCTCAGGCGACGAACGCCCCAAAATGCCTTACTGTCGGAGCATGAATCTCCGTACAGCCCTCGCACTCCCAATCCTGGCGCTGTCGTTATGCGGCGCTTACGGCCAGACCCTCACCCTCGCCCCCGCCGACGAGACCGCTATCCGCGCCGTCCTCGACCGCCAGATCGAATCCTGGAACCATCACGACATGAAGGCCTACGTCGCCGACATGACCCCCGACGTCGAATGGGTCAACGTCGTCGGCATGTGGTGGCGCGGACGCGACGAGGTCTATCAGGCCCACGAAAAATATCATCAGACCATCTTCAAGACCCGCAACCTCTCCCCCTGGAAGCAGGTCGCCATCCGCCCCATCACCCCCGACGTCGCGGTCGTCACCGCCTTCGGCGACGCTGAAGGCTTCACCGGCAACGGCGGACGCGTCTTCCCACCCTCCACCAGCGCCCTGACCTTCGTCTTCGTCCATCGCGACGGTCGCTGGCTCATCACCGAGGCCCACAACACCACCGTTGATCCTCTCGCGGCAGCCGGAAATCCCATCAAGCACTGACCTGCGCGTAAACGGTGCCCGGCATCTCGCTTCCCGGGGATGTGGGCACCGTCCTGTTCATTCATGAACGCCCATCGCCAGCATCGGACAACCAGCCCGGAGGACCGCCAGCCCGAACCCTTATCCGTCATAGAGATAGCAGCAATCAAGATGGCTTCCTACCTGCAACCCATTCAGGACATGAGAATCCTGCGCCTGGCCCTACTCTCGTTAGGTCTCGCCATGCTCCTTGCTCCCGCGTGCTACGCGCAGGGTTCCGCTACTGCGCCCCCAAAACCGCTCCTCGACGATCTCTCCGCTCTGGACCTCCATCAGGTCAACGCGGAGTCCGTGTCCTATCGTGGCCAACACGCGGTGCGTCTCACGGACGCTGCCGGTGACGCGGGCGACGACGTCAGCCGGATCGCCATCATAAAAGGTTCGTCCATTCAGGATGGATCGATAGAACTCAATCTGACCGGCGATACCTCGCCGAACGCTCCAGAGAATCTACGCGGCTTTGTCGGTATCGCGTTCCGTGTCGGCGCTGGCGGATCCCACTTCGAGTGCTTCTATCTGCGTCCCAAGAACGGACGATCCGAGGATCAGCTCCAGCGCAACCACTCCGCCCAGTACATCTCCGTTCCCGGCTTCCCCTGGCAGGGCCTCCGAAGCGAAACACCCGGAAAGTACGAGTCCTATGTCGATCTCGTCCCAGGAGCCTGGACTCACATGAAAATTACTTTTGCCGGCACCACCGCACGCCTTTTCGTAAACGGCTCTGACCAACCCACACTCGTCGTTCACGATCTCAAACAGCCGGCCAACGCAGGCGCGATCGCTATCTGGATCGGACCGGGAACTATCGCCCACTTCGCCGGTCTGAAGCTCAGCCATTGAAGTTGTACTCCTGATCTCCCGGAGCGCGAATGTGCGCTCCGGGAGCCTTTTTCTTTACGCCGGGACGCTTTGCTGGTTTTGATGTCTTCCGTCCCTAAGAGATGTGGGGATTCACAGCCCAGGAGATCTCAGTCACTCGGGATGGTATAACTGTTACTCAATGCGCTTCCAATTCGATCTCCGTAAGAGCGCTCGGCTCAGAGCGAATCCGGATCGGGGCATCGGCTTTGAAGAAGCGCAGACGCTCTTCAACACGGAATACATCACGGATCGCCGGTCGGACGACCCCGAGCAATTCCGTGCCATAGGGTGGGTAGACGGCACGCTATATAGCGTCATCTACGAAGTGCGGCAGGATCAACAGGGAGAGTTCTACCACCTTGTGACGCTATGGAAAGCAACAAAGGAAGAAAGGAGAGCCTATGCCGAAAACATCTTCTAAACCGATCGACGCCGAGCAGATCGCCGAGATGGCAGACCGCGGAGAGAACATCGCGGGACACTTTACGGGTCAGTTCGCGGTGATCAGGCCAGCCGTGCAGCGCGTCAATGTAGATTTCACCGCGCCCATGCTCAACGAATTGGACCGTGCTGCGGAAGCACTGAACATCAGCCGTCAAGCCGTCATCAAGACCATGCTGCGTGAAGCTCTCGACAGGCGCTATCTCGCCCAGCGATCCCGCTGAACCATCCTTCCGGAGCACACTGACCGGAAGGTCTCGTCCCTCCATCCGAAGGACGAGACCCCCTCACAACCTACACCGGGAACGGATTCCGCTCCGCGAACTGCGCCTGATGCCAATACGGATACGTCTTCGGCAGTTCACTCGCCTCATCCAGCTTCTTCACCTGCTCCGGCGTAAGCTCCCATCCAACCGACCCAAGATTCTGCTTCAACTGCTCCTCGTTCCGGGCACCCATAATCACGGTCGACACCGTAGGCCGCCGCAGAAGCCAGTTCAGCGAGATCTGCGGAACCGTCTTCCCCGTCTCCTTCGCAATCTCATCGATCGCATCGACAACCTTGTACAGGTACTCGTCCGGAACCTGGGGCCCATAAGCCGCCGTCACATGCAGCCTGCTCTCCGCCGGAATCGGCGACCCACGACGAATCTTGCCCGTCAGCCGTCCCCAGCCAAGCGGAGACCACACAATCGCCCCAACTCCCTGATCCTGTGCAAGCGGCATTAACTCCCACTCGTACTCCCGCCCAACCAGCGAGTAGTACGCCTGGTGCCCGACATACCGGCTCCAGCCATAACGCTCGCTCACCGAAAGCGCCTTCATCAGGTGCCATCCGGAGAAGTTCGAGCACGCGATGTACCGGATCTTCCCATCCTGAATGAGCCCATCCAGCGTCTTCAGCACCTCTTCGGGAGGCGTCATCGCGTCATACCCGTGCAGGTGATAGATGTCGATGTAGTCCGTTCCCAGCCGCTTCAACGACCGCTCGACCGACTGAATCATGTGGTAACGCGAAGACCCAACATCATTCGGCCCCTTGCCCAGCCGGAACGTGCACTTAGTCGAGATCAACACATCGTCGCGGTTCAGATGCTTCACCGCCGCCCCAAGGATCTCCTCGCTCGTTCCATCCGAGTACACATCGGCGGTATCGAACAGGTTGACCCCCGCCTCCATGCAGACATCCACAAGCCGTGTCGCCTCGGCGACATCCGACTCACCCCATGCCTTGAAGAACTCGTTCGAACCGCCAAATGTTCCTGCACCGAAGCAAAGCTCCGGAACCTTCAATCCTGATCTGCCAAGCTGACGATATTCCATGCCTCTTAGGATGCTCCACCCTTTCCGCTGGCTGCGTGAATTCCACAGCAAACTCCGGAGCGCCTACGCGGAACGAGGAAATCCCGGATCGGCCATCACCTGCTCGATCTGCAGCACATGCCTCGCCGTGTGCTGCCCGATCAGGAGCAGCCACTGGTACCCGTCAAGATCCCCAAACGCCACATGCGTGAAAAAGTGGCTCCGGAGCGAGGCGTTCGTCGCCCCGGCGAACGCGACCGTGCGCGCTCTCGCCTGCCGTAGCTCGTCCACCATCACTGCGGTATCCGGCCACCGGCCGCTCGGCCGTACCACCTCGCGGGACCGAAGAGGAACCGAGCGGGACCCCGAAAGCCCGAGCACAAGCCGCTCCTTTTCATCCCTCTCGGCCACACCTTGAACCTCGTTCGGTCGCTCCCCTGCCAAACCGTCGGCTTCGACCATCTTCGCGATGATCCCCATAAGGAACCCCTCGAACACAACCAGGTGTTCGACGTTTTCCGCGATCGACCACCGATCCGGCGACTCTCGAAAGCTCCACTGCTCCGGAGTCAGTCCAGCCACGAGGTTCACCACGCGTTCCTCACTGGATGTCAGTTCATCAAGCGCAAGCCTGCGTTCGTTCTCCGTCATCGACAACTCATCCCCTCTTCGAAGAGTAAAGCTCCCCCGAAACCCTCGAGCCACCGCGGAAACGCCGCCGACGGCCTGTGGAAAAAGTTGTCAAGAGGCAAATCGCACATCTCACTCAAAAAAAATCACTTATCAATGTCCTTTTAGTTATGGTCGACCCGCTACAATTTAAGACAGATCGAAGTTCTGAGGATAAGTCAGTCACATAATTCAAAAGAAGAGAACTCTGTGCAGAACGCCGCTTTTGCGAGGATTTGTCGCCGCCGAAGTCTGTTTCGCCTCCTAAGTCCTTTCTTTACTAATTTTTAGCCGTAACCTTTTTGCTTTGAGTAATTTGCAGCGGAAGGTCTACCGTAAACCATTGTCAAGAAACAAGTTAGACCCAGGCTATGAGGAGGGGGGGTGCCCTGCCCACAGCTTCATGAACAAGCGAACGAGAAAGAAGCGCATGCGACCATCAGGGATGACAAAGCCGACCGACAAAATAACCGGACCAGCCAGCGCCAATCGGCCAGACGTACATCGCGTCGCCGCTGGCGCAATCCGCCAGGGAGCCCCGAAGCCTTATGGTCCCGCAGTCGTCGTCAGCCGCCGCGCTGCGGACCGCCTCCGCGAAGGTCATCTCTGGGTCTACCGCTCCGACGTCGTCGAACTCACCCCCGCGCTCGGCTCAGAGTCCTTTGCCGGTGGAGCCCTCGTCACCGTCGTCGACAGCCGCGCCATTCCCCTCGGCTCCGCCCTCTACAGCGACGCTTCCGAGATCACCCTCCGCATGGTCTCAGCCGAGCCAGCCGTCACCCGCGAAGCCTATCTCGCGACCGTCCGTGGCCGTATGGCCGCCGCCCTCGCCCTCCGCGCCGAGCTCACCCCCGAAACCCACGCCCTCCGCCTCGTCTTCAGCGAGGCCGATGCCCTGCCCGGCATCGTCATCGATCGATACAACGACCTCGCCATCCTTCAGCTCCTCACCCAGGGAACCGCCCAGGACGACCTCCGCGCCACCGTCGTCGAATCCCTCCGCGAAGGCCTCGGGCCCATGGACAAGCTCACCATCGTCGAGCGCCCCGACCCACGCGTCCGCGAGCTCGAACGTCTCCCCGCCCCATCACCCGAGCCGCTCTTCTCCTCCCATCCTGCGGAAACCGGGGAAAACCAGCCCGCACCGCTCGCAACTGTCTTCACCCTCAACGGCCTGCGCTTCCACTTCGACGCTACCTCCGGCCAGAAGACCGGCGCCTTCCTCGACCAGCGCCTCAACTATGCCGCCGCTGCTCGTTACGCCCGGGGCGAAGCCCTCGACGTCTGCACCTACCAGGGCGGTTTCGCCCTCCACATGGCCCAGACCTGCCGCACCGTCACCGGCGTCGACGCCAGCCGCTCCGCCCTCGAGGTCGCCGACCGCAACCTTGCCCTGAATCCCGATCTCGCCGCCGAAATCGACTGGATCGAAGCCGACGCCTTCGAGCTACTCCACGAGCTCGAGTCCTCCGGTCGCCACTACGACACCATCGTCCTCGATCCGCCCGCCTTCGCCAAGTCCCGCCGAGCTGCCGAAGGTGCCCTCCGTGGCTACAAGGAGCTCAACCTCCGCGCCATGAAGATGCTCCGGCCAGGTGGATCGCTCATTACCTGCTCCTGCTCCCACCACGTCCCCCTCGTCGACTTCATGGAGGTCCTCCGCACCGCCGCCTCCGACGCAACCCGCCGCGTCCAGGTCCTCGAAACCCGCGGTGCCGCGCCCGATCACCCCTCCATCCTCACCCTGCCCGAGAGCAACTACCTCAAGTGCGTGATCCTGAGAGTCGGCTAGCATGCAGTCGACCGACGTAGCCATCCTCGGAGCCGGGGCGGCTGGCCTGATGGCGGCCATCGAGTCCGGGCGCCGGGGTCGCCGCACCGTCGTCCTCGACCATGCAGAAAAAGCAGGGAAAAAGATCCTCATCTCCGGAGGAGGCCGCTGCAACTTCACCAATCTAAACTGCCGCCCTGAAAACTTCCTCTCCGCAAACCCGCACTTCGCCAAGTCAGCCCTCGCCCGCTTCACCCCCACCGACATGATCGCGATGGTCGAGCGCCACAAAATTTCTTATCACGAGAAAACACTCGGTCAACTCTTCTGCGACCGCTCCTCCCACGACATCGTCACGATGCTCGAGCGCGAATGCACCGAAGCCAATGTCGCCTTGCGCACCAACGCCCAGATCCTCTCAGTCGATCACGAACCAACTGGAATCTTCCGCCTAAAGCTGAAGAACTCCCCCGATCTCCTCGCCGAATCCATCATCGTCGCCACCGGCGGCCTATCGATCCCAAAAATGGGAGCAACCTCCTTCGGCTACCGTCTCGCCGAACGCTTCGGCCACCGCATCGTCCCTTGTCGCCCCGGCCTCGTCCCCCTCACCTTCACCCCCGAAGACCGCGATCTATGGTGCGACTTATCCGGTCTCTCCACTGAGGTCGTCGCCACCACAACCGCTAAGTCCCGCACCAAACCGGCCTTCCGTGAGAAGCTCCTCATCACCCATCGCGGAATCAGCGGTCCCGCGACCCTCCAGATCTCCTCCTACTGGACCCCAGGCGAACCTCTCGAACTCGATCTCGCACCCGGAACCAAGGTTCTCGATCCACTCCGCGAACAGAACGCACGGCGCGATCCCGCCGCCCTCGCCCAGGCGCTCCGCACAATCTTCCCCGCCCGCCTCGCTGATCGCTGGACCCAGATCAATCAACCCGACGACTGGACCAATCCGAGCCTGGCCGCCCTGGAACAGAAGATCCATTCCTGGAGAATCACTCCCGCAGGCACCGAAGGTTACACCAAAGCCGAGGTCACCGTAGGAGGAGTGGACACCGATCAACTCGACGCCCGGACCCTAGAAAGCCGTCTCGTCCCGAACCTCTACTTCATAGGCGAAGTCATCGACGTCACTGGCTGGCTCGGTGGTTACAACTTCCAATGGGCCTGGGCCTCGGGCGTCAGCGCAGGCCAATCCGCATGAGCTACTGCACGATCAAGGTCAGATTCACCGTCCGTGTCAGCCCGGCGCTCATCGCGGAGACAGCAACGCTGTATGAACCGCTTGGTGTTACTACTCCGCCCGGAGACGACGTTCCCGCTCCCGTCTCCGGAATCAGACGATCGGCGCCGCACCCCGCAAAACCGATCAGCCCCGCGCAGAGCAGGCAGAGGATAAATCCTCTCCAGGATCGTCCAGGGCGATTGTTACGGCGGAAGGCGAATATCCACAACGGAAGCACTGCCTCCAGCCAAATCGTCGTTGCAAACCGGTTCCGCCTGGCTGCGGCACCAGATGCCGAGACGCCCGTGGCGAGCGTCACCGAGATCACGGTCGTCCCGCCAAGCGCAGGATCCTGCGGAGTCACATTGCAGGTCGCATTCGCTGGTGCGCCGGCACAAGCGAAACTCGCGGTTCCAGGCGTGCCGGTAGCCGAGGTGAGAAGAAGAGGAAATTTCCCCGCCACCCCGTTCGACACGCTCACACTCGTCGGTCCGTCCGGCGTAAGCGTGAAATCAATCGCAGTACCGCTGAGCGTCAACGTCTGTGGGGAATTCGCCGCGCTATCGGTGAACGCAAGCGATCCTGTGCGCGTTCCGCCTACTGTGGGGACAAATGCGACTTGGAGAGTGCATGAGGTCGCAACTGCAAGCGTGTTCCCGCAGCCATTGCTCCCACCCAGGATCACGAAGTCTCCCGAGATCGAGGCGCTCTGTAAATTAAGCGCCACACCACCGTTGTTGGTGAGGGTGACGGTCTGCGCAGACGACGTGACGCCTACCGCCGTGGCTCCAAATGCAATCCCTGCAAACGGTGACAGAGAAACGCCGGCGGGAGCGAGCCCGGTCCCGGTCAGCATGACCATCTGGCTGCGAAGCTGATCCGACACGGTGAGCGATCCAGTCTCCGGCCCGACCGTCTTCGGCACGTATGCAAGGGAGATCGCGCAGGCGCTATGACCGTTCAACGAGTTTCCACATCCATTCACTACGGTAAAGTCGCCGGTCGTCCTGTTGGCCGCGATCAAGGTGAGTGGCGTGTCTCCCGAGTTTGTCAGGGTCACTGTCTGGCTCACGCTGGTCGTATTCAGCACCTGCGCTCCAAAGCTGAGCATAAGCGGCGAAAGGTCGTCGGTAGCTAGGGTTTGCGCCGACCCGCTCAGCGAAGCGACCTGCGTGCCCACACTGTCCGTGATCGAAAATCTTCCAGTTCGCACCCCGGACAGGGTCGGATGAAAGACGACGGAAACGGTGCATCCGGTCTGCGAAGCGAGCGATTCACCGCAGGTATTCGCTGAGGGCGCAAAATCCCCGCTTACAGCTGGTGTCTGGAGCGTAACTGACGATTCCCCCGTATTCGAGATCGTGATGTTGATCGGTGCGCTTGTGGAGCCGACGTTTGTCGTCGGAAAAGTCACCGCGATGGGATTCAGTACGATTGCCGCCGCAGATGTGCCCGTCCCGGCCAGAGACACGATCGCTTGCCCGAGCGGGACATTGCCATAGACGGTCAAAAGACCGGAACGAACACCAGACGAAGCAGGCAAAAAACTGACGGAAACGGTGCATGTCGCACCCACAGCTATGGTCACGCCCGGGCCAATACAGTTGTCCGTCTCAACGAAATCGCCCGATGCCGTGACCCCCGTAACGGTCAGGGAAGCGTTTCCGCTGTTTGTGACAGTCACAGTCTGCGAAGCGCTCTCGGTCGCGACCGCCGTATCACCAAAGCTCAGAGTGGTCGGACTCAAAGTGATCGCTGGAACGGCAGGACTCACAGCGGTTAGCAGCGGAATGCGCCACACACCTCTTCCGTAGGTCGCCGCAAGCAACTCCCCCGTTCTTCCATCGCTGGTTGCGACTCCGGCCGAAGCGACAAGCTGAACCACTGGCGCGTTCGGCAGGGCCGTCCCATAAAGGCTCCAGCAGTTCGCAGAAGAGCACATGGCCACCTGCGTGGTGACATATACTCCCGTATCCATGGCAACATACACCGTGTTCGCGTCGTTCGGATCAATGACCACTGAGTTCGCTGGAGCATTCGGCAGATTGCTCGAAAGGTTGGCCCAGCTCCCTCCACCATCGAGAGACCGGTAGAGATGGGGAGCATTCACTCCCCTTCCAGCGAAGCCCATCAAAGTCACGTAAACCGTTCGTCCGGTCGCGTCGTGAGCATCCACGGCAATCGACGAAAGGTCGAAACCTCCAGGGTTGAACTTTCCTCCGTCCGCAATGTCGTTGCTGACGTTCGTTCCTGCTGCATCATGCCAAACCGTAGCTGGACCGGCAGTGTCAGCGCTCGACACCGTCAACAGATGGCCGCCGATGCTTCCTCCGCCGTCCAGCGTTCCGGCAAGGCCGGCATAAAGGACCGTCGCTCCAGCATTCTGTGAAGCTGCCGTACTGCTCGGTGGTCCGCCTGCCCCGAGTGAACGCACGAGAGGGTTGGTGCCTGACACGCATGCTGCGCTCGGAGATCCCGAAAAAAATGCCGACAGCGCATTGCTTCCTGACCAAGCACTCCCACCGGAGGACGGCCCTCGCCAGACGCGGCATGTGCCGGTGATGATGTTCGACGCTAAGACAGGATCGAGCAAAAACGGTGCGTCAACGAGTGCAGCGTCACCCGAGACCTGCGCCGACCCGATCGTCGGAAGGCCTGCAAAGTCGTTGGGCCCGCAGCCCGGTCCTTTGTCGCAAGACGAGATGCTCACCCCAGATCCAGTCGAGATGAACAGGTTGAGAGGATTCGTCTGATCAATCGCGACCGTTCCACCCTCACCAGTTGCAAGCTGGACCCACGGCTCCAAGGCGGACGCGTTCGACGTCAACGCCGTTCCGTTCGCGCCTACCCCGAGCAGGAGAGTATTCCCGTCGGTCGGACTCGAAGCCAGACTGACCGACTCGGCAAGCGATCCAAGCGAGCCGTTGAGATTGTCGAAGTGGGTAGCATCGTCCGCTGAACAAGCCAAACCGGTCTGCGCGACTCCATCCACCGAACGCCAGAGACCACCATCATTTCCGAGATACACCAGAGGCTCTGCCAGTTCTGCGATAGCAATCGCATGTTGCGCTGATGCGACCTTTGCCGGCGCAAGACATCCGTTCATAGCGTTCGTAGTATTCCGGAGAAGGCATGTTGCACCCTGCCCATTGGTAAGCGTGCATCGGTAAAGGTCTTCCGTGCCCACAAACAGCAACGTGTTCACTGTATCGCCGGACGCCACGGGCACAGCGGTCAGGGCGAGGTCGTAGTCTGCCTGGGGAATCTCCGTGCTTCCTGATCCGCGTTCGAGGGGAGTCGAGGCGATCTGCGTACCGAAGGTGATCTGCTGGCTGGCGCATCCAGGGCCGGAAGCTCCACAGACATCCTGCCAGAGCCCCTGGTCAAGGTTATTGCTGTCGACCGTGAGGGCGAACGTATCGCCTGTCACTGGCTGCACCGCGAGCGATCCTCGAAAGATTGGGCAGTCGGAGGATCCTGGTCCAAGGTGTTGCGCCGGACATGCGACGGAAGTCAGTCCCGAACCCGGCTGCCTATCGAGACGCGTCCAGGTTGCACCATCCGGCGAGGAGTAGTAACCGTGGTAGCGGATCGCTGCCAGGAATTCCTGGCGTATTGGATTCCAGACGACAGAGGTTGCGGCACTCCCGTTCCCGTCGTCACCGAGTACAAGCGGGCTCTGCACGATCTGTGATCCGTCCATGACCGTTGACAGCTCCCAAGTCGCGCCCGCGTCGGTTGAGTAGTAAAGTCCGAGGACGCTGTTACTGGCTGGATCGTTCTCGAGCAAGCCTTCGCGTGACTGGCTCATCGCCGCGACCACGAGACCGCTCGTCGCCGTACTCCAGGCGAAACCTGCTGCTCCAAGCCCCGTAAAGGAGTGGCTGCCTGCAAAGCCGTCAGAGCCCCCGACGGCAATCGTCCACGTGCTTCCCCCATCGACGGAGCGGAGGATACCCGACCCGTAATAGGAGTCTGTCGCGTCATTCGGATCTCCCGTTCCAGCGAGGATTGCCGCACCAAGGCCCACCCCAGGTTGAACGGTGAGGGCTCCGATGGAAAGTGAAGGAGTAACAAACGACCTCAGGTTCGCGGCAAATACCGGAAGGACGTCCGTCAGCGGGAGGAACTTTACGTTGCCCACAGGTCCTGCGGCGTTTATGGATTTCCAGACACCTCCGCCAGAGCTACCGAGGTACACCGTATTCCCTGTCACGTCCGCAGGATCTACTGCAATGGCGGTCACCCTACCGGTGACGTTGCCGAAGGCCGTTGTCGCGACTTGATTCGGTCCGGCTGATGTCCACGCAGCACCAAGCCCAGTAATCCTGGGTGCGAGCACAGCGCCTGGCATGAACGCAGCCGACTGTTGGCCCGCTGCGAACGTCGTGTAGCTTCTCGTCCGTGAATTCTCCGAGACGATTTTTTCTGCGGTTGAGCGGCCATTGAGAAAGCGTTGAGCACGCTGACGGTAATCCAGGACGGGTGAACTCCTGATCTGGCCCGCTCTTGATGGAAGATTTTGGGTTGAAAGCGGCGGATTCTGCGCTCCGACATACGCCCCTAACGCGGATAGCAGCAGGAATGTCGCCCACGACAACGCGCACCGGAGGACGGATGATCGGACGTGGTCGAACGGGCGCATGGTCGTAGAAGAGCTCAGCGGAAACGCAGCGCAAACCTATCGTGCGTTACCACTGCCGCCCTGTCAACGCCAGGGAACAAGAATGCCGAAATTTACAGGAGGCCGGAAGGAATACCCGTCCGTGTAGATCGTCCCACTAGCAGCGCACGATCTTCGTGGACACGATGCCCCGGGTTGCGTTGCGCGAGTCGATGACTAGTCTCGCGTCTCGAACGATCGAGCGATAGTCGTAGGTGCTATGGTCGGTCGCGATCAAAACACAGTCGTACCGCTCGAGATTCTCCAAAGGAGTCGACTTGAGATGAAGCTCATATTTCCTTCCCTTGCCAACGGTTGGGAAGAATGGATCGTTGTAGCGAACATCAGCCCCCGCACGCTGCAACAACTCGATAATCGTCAGCGCAGGCGATTCGCGCAGATCGTCCACGTCGCGTTTATAGGCAACGCCGAGTACCAGAATTTTCGCATCCGCCAAAGACATTTCAACTCGTCCGAGCGCACGCTCAGCCGCCTGAACGACATAGAGTGGCATCGATTCATTAACCTCGCCCGCGAGTTCGATGAATCGCGTTTGAAAGCCAAACTCCTTCGCCTTCCAGGTCAGATAGAACGGGTCCACCGGGATGCAATGCCCCCCGACTCCAGGACCGGGCTGGAAGGCCTGAAACCCGAACGGCTTCGTGCCGGCTGCCGCGATCACCTCCCAGATGTCGATACCCATGGGCTCGCTCATCTGTTTCAGTTCGTTCACCAGCGCGATGTTGACGCAGCGGTAAATATTCTCAAGCAACTTGGTCATCTCCGCCGCAGCCGGACTCGACACCGGTACCGTCCGGTTGAAGACTGTTCCGTAGAGTGCTGATGCGGCTTTGGTGGCGACTCCATTTACGCCGCCAACGACCTTGGGAATATCGCGACGCGGAGTGACCATATTTCCAGGATCCTCGCGCTCGGGTGAGAAGGCGACCAGGACGCCGTCGAGTTCTTCCTGATCGCTGCGCATCACTGAGATACCGAGTCTGCGTCCATGGCGTTCAATCGTCTCCACAACTATCTCTTCTGTTGTTCCGGGATAAGTCGTGCTCTCAAGAACGACCAGTTGTCCGGGATAAACATGCGGCGCGAGAGCCTCCATCGTGGAAACGACGTAGCTCATGTCCGGCGTGTGATCTTCATGCAGAGGCGTCGGCACACAGATCAAGACGGCGTCCATCTGCGCAATCCGCGAAAAATCCGACGTCGCCTCAAACCCGCTCTCCTGCGCCTTCGCTATATGCGCCGATTCAATTCGATGGATATACGATCTGCCGTCGTTCAGTTTCTGCACTTTCTCAAAGTCGATATCGAAGCCGGTAACACGAAAGCGCTCCTCGCTGAAGAGAAGGGTCAGCGGCAAACCAACATAACCGAGTCCGATGATCCCAATGCGGGCCGTACGATCTTCAATCCCTGCGAGCCATTCGGAAAAGGTATGACAGTAGGTGCGGGATGCTCCCGTAACAACAAGGGGAAGTGTACTCAATGCGTCAACTCCATTTCGGTTTGTGTCTTGTACCAGGCCACGGTGCGCCTAAGCCCTTCTTCAAAGCCGAGTTCGGGGGCATACCCAAATGCCTCACGTGCGGCCGAGATATCGGCAAGCGAGTCTCGCACGTCACCGGCGCGTTCCGGTCCGTACTTTGGACCGCGAGCATAGTTGAGCAAACCCGCAAGTAGACCAAAGGTTTCGTTCAGCGTGTGACGTTCACCACATGCGACATTGAAGACGCGGCCAGCCACCTTCTCGGCCAGGGCCGAAGCCGCCAGCAGGTTAGCCTGGACTACGTTCGCGATGTAAGTGAAGTCGCGACCCTGCTCTCCATCTCCAAAGATGACCGGCTGTTCTCCCCGCATCATCTGCAAAATGAAGCGCGCCATCACACCGGAGTACGGCGAATCCGGAACTTGCCTCGGACCGAAGATGTTGAAGTAGCGCAGGCAAACCGTCTCGATGCCATAGACTTGCCAGTACGACTGCAGGTAAAGCTCGCAGGTAAGTTTCTGGACAGCGTAGGGCGATAGAGGCTTTGGTGCCATCGTCTCCACGCGGGGAAAGCCCGGCTGGTCCCCATAGGCCGACGATGAAGCTGCGTACACGATGCGCTTTACCCCCGCCAACCTCGCCCCTTCGAGCAGGTTGAACGTCCCATCGATATTGGTTTCGTGACTTGGCCGCGGCTCCTTGACCGAGCGCGGAACGCTAGGAAGCGCACCCTCGTGAAAGATCGTGTCGACCCCCTCACAAGCTTCCGCAACCCGTTCCTCATCCCGCAAATCAACGACGCGAACGTCGATGCGATCCGCCACGCCGGCCAAATTCCGCCGGCTTCCGGTTGCGAAGTTATCCAGTCCGCGCACCTCGTGGCCCTGTTGAACTAAAGCGTCGGCGAGATGCGATCCGATAAAGCCGGCGATACCGGTGACAAGCATGACAGCCAAGGTGAACCCTCAAACGATAGACGCAGCTACAACTAGTTATGGCCAAGCACGGGGTGCGGTGTGTATGGCTCTTCGAGCCTCTTGATCTCTTCTTCGGAGAGCTTGATCGGCAGAGAGCCAATCGCATCGTCAAGCTGATACTGTTTGCTCGCCCCGATGATCGGCGACGAAACTGCCTTCTTCGACAGAACCCATGCCAGCGCAATCTGGGCCGGCTTCACGCCGCGCTCGTTTGCGACCTCGTTGACGCGCTCCACGACCGTATAGTCTGCATCGTTGTAGAGCGAGCGACCGAAGTCATCCGTCTGTGCCCGCAGCGTGCTGCCGTTCTCGTCGCCAGGCTTTCGGTTACCCGCAAGAAATCCCCTGGCGAGCGGGCTCCATGGAACGAGGCCGATCCCTTCCGACTCGCACAGAGGAATCATCTCGCGTTCTTCCTCGCGATAGACGAGGTTATAGTGGTTCTGCATCGTCACGAAGTGCGCCAGGCCATTCTGCTTCTGGAACTCCAGCATCTTTAGAAACTGCCACGCATACATGGACGATCCACCGAGATAGAGAACCTTTCCCGCCCGCACCACATCATCCAGCGCCGTAAGCGTCTCCTCAATCGGCGTGTACGGATCGAAACGATGAATCTGGTAAAGATCGATATAGTCCGTCCCCAGGCGCTTCAACGACCGGTCCACCGACTGCATGATGTGTTTCCGAGACAGCCCTTTGTCGTTCGGATCCTTGCTCATAGGGTTGAAGACTTTCGTCGCAATCACTAGTTCATCGCGCGCCGGCCCGTACTCCTTAAGGAGCTTTCCCGTGATCTCCTCGCTTACCCCGAGCGAGTACACATCCGCCGTATCGAAAAAGTTGATCCCTGCCTCGATAGCCGCCTTTACGAAAGGGCGCGCGTCGTCTTCCTCCAGCACCCACTGTCTCCAGCTCTTCGAGCCGTAGGTCATCATTCCCAGACAGATGCGCGAAACTGTTACGCCAGTTGAGCCAAGCTTTCCGTAATCCATGATTCTTTGGATGGCAAACCAGCGTCTGGCGATGCGGCCGACCACGTCAAAAACGGCCCGATTTGCCCTTTTTGCCGAGATTCGACTCTTACTCCCGCAACGCGTTCATCTGACGGATATACGCCTTCGAATCGAACTTCTTTCCTGTTGACGCGCCCGACATGTAACGGCGCTTACCGAACACAGGCCGGCTTCCCCACGCACGATCGAACTTTCCCACGATGGCCCAGGCCACCCCTGCATATCCGTTTGGATCTCGGCCATCGATGAAATATTTGTCGTTCAGATAGATGGCATGCTTCATCGCCGTTTGCACATCCGGAGTCCACTCGAGAATCTTCTTGGCCCAATACATTCGCAGATAGTTGTGCATCCAGCCGTGTCGCACCATCTGAATCTGCGCCGCATTCCAAAGTTCGTCGTACGTCTGTCCAAGCTCAAGTTCCTTGAGCGAATACAAGTGCTCTCGTTCATCCCGCGCATGCTCTGCGATCGTCTTCCGTGACCACTCCTCCGCGCAATCGGCGGTGTCGTAGGTGTCCGGAGAATACTTCACGAAGTTCACAGCCAGTTCCCGCCACGCGATCAACTCGTTAAAGTAGCTGTCTCGCGCGGACTGAAGCTTCGGATTCGCCGCCGCCGCCGCATCGATGGCCAGCGCGATCGTCTGTGGCCCAATGTGTCCAAAGTGCAGGTACGGAGACATTGCGGAGGTCCCATCCGTCTCCGGACGATTCCGCTGCGTTTCACAATCATGCAGCATCGTCTCCGTAAAGAGCTTCAGCCGCGCCAACGCCGCGTGCGTGCCACCTTTCCAAGCTGCAACCGGCCGAACACTCCGATCGAAATCCTTCCAGCCTGCCGTTATGTCCTCGTGTACGGAATCAGACTTGAAGCCACGCGGTCTCTTCCAACTGGCTATTGCGCAAGGATTCTCATAGGGCCTGAGAAACTCAGGCAGGGCCCGGTAGAGTCTCGGCCGAATCGTGTAAGCCCCGTATTGCGCCTTGCCGATCAGCTTCGACGGTACGATGACATCCGTATCGACCGTATAGAAAGGAATTGGAACACTCGCCGCAATGTCGCGCCGCCAACGCTCCGGCTCGCGCATGGGGTTCTCATCCCCAATCAGGATCGCCGCCTTCACATCCACCAGGAGCTGTCGCAGAGATTCGCTTGGAGCCTTCCGCATAAGGAAGGTGATATTTCGCTTGGCCAGGTCGCCTTCGATATCTGGCAGGCCCTGGTTGAGAAAGACGTAGTGCCGCAGATTCGCATGGGGAAAGTTCGAGATTCCGGCGAAATAGACGACTAGAGGGAGCGACATCTCATTCGCTACGGCCACGGCGAGGTTGACGGCATGGTTGTCGATCCCGCGCTGCGCCCGCTGCATCCAGTACACGACACACTTGCCCTTGCGGTCTGGTTCGCCCCCGCGTCTCTCGGTCACCCGAGCCCCGGACAGTACTTCCTGAAGTTCTTTCGAGGCCCATCCCGCGTTTACAGCGCTCATCCTTCTACGCTACGCTCGGGCGCGACGAGCAAGGCGAAGAACGCCTTCTCGTTTTGACGACATTGCACTAGGAACCCGCACCGCTAAGCATGCGCAAACTTTCAACCCTGACTAGAGCGCCTTATGCCAATGGCTCCGGGCATCGCGCGGTCGTCCCGCATGCCCGGAGTCTTCATGGAGCCGCCGCTAATCGATCGTCAACGTGAACGTACTGGAGGCGGTAATGGCCGTGTTCGCGGTGTCGGTCCCGACCAGCGTTAGGGTGTATGTACCCTTGGTTGCATTGGTCGACGTGGTGGTAGTCGTGGTGGTCGTCGTGGTCGTATTGCTGCCGCTCCCGCCGCATCCAGACAGACCGAAGCCCAGCACCCCAATGGATACGACGGCAAGTAAGAGACGCAATACTGGCCGCCGACGTTGGGCCAGGAGTGCAAGCAACCCGGCAAATGCGACCGCAGTTGGCATGGACCCTGACCGTGAAGGAGCCGGGGACGGCGCACGGTTATCGGTGATTTGCCCATTGCCGAGCTTCCGCAAGCCAGCGCCTCCAACCACGGAGGAACTCGCGCAGAGCGAAGAACTCGTTGCGATGGTCAATGAAGTGGTGACCGCAGCCGTCCCGGGAACAGTCAAGTTGTTGATGGTGTAGCAGGCATTCGTGAGCGACGCATTTGTCGAAAGTGTCCAGCTGAGAGTACCTGTATACCCGCCCGCTGGAGTGACTGTCACGGTCGAACTCCCGGAAGACCCGTCAGCTACCGTCAGTGAAGGCGCGGACACTATAAAGGTTCCCGTGGATGAAGTCGTGGCGCCAATGGAAAGAGCGAGAGAGCCAGTTGATGAGGCATAGATGGAGTCACCGGAATAAGTCGCCTCAATGACATGGGCACCAGCTGTCGTCGAGGTAAAGGTGTAAGTTGCGACTCCATTCGTCAGCGCGAGTGTCGAGGCCGCAGTCGTCCCGTCGACCACCAGCATCAGACTGCCCGTCGGAGTTGTGGTGAACGTAGTCGACGAGGGCGCAACCGTGAACGTAATCACATCCGCCGCCCCGGACGTCGGTGAAAGCGTCGCCGCGGAGAGTGTAGTAGAAGATGCCTGCAAAGTTGTGGCAGAGGTCGTCGGCCACGCGGTAAGCAGAATGTTCAGGTCGACAGAACCAAGGCCAGATGCCTCATCATATCCAGTACCGGCGGCGTAGGCAGAAGCACCTGTTGAGTTGCAATACACCGTGGTTGACGACGAGCCCGCCGTACACTGGTTGCCGCCGGTCACCGTATCATGGAAGGCCGTTGAGTACGTCGCAGAGTTCGAGGCGAGCGTGTAGAGTGTGGGGTTGATTACGCCCTGCCCCGTCGAGTTACGGCTCTGGTTGATGATCGCCAGCATGCCGGCGAAGATCGGGGCGGCAAAGCTCGTTCCGCCAGCGACTGTAAGGCTGGCATCCGAACTATCGCGGAAACCATTGGAGCAACTTCCGGTAATTCCGGTAGATTGCGTATCGCTCGAGCAGTAGAGATACCCGGCATTGTTCGGGGATGACGCAAGCGAGATGTCGGGAACCAATCGAAAACTGCCCGATGGGATGCCTGTCACGCCGGTCTGCCAACTCGGTCGCGCGGTGAATTGACTAGTTCCCCCGCCACCAGACGAAATGCCGTCCGTGGAGGAGTCGTCGTTCCAGACCATCTCCGGAATGTAGGAAAGCGCGGAACTGATCACATCGCTTCCGCTCGCCGCGGTCCAGTACGTTGTGTTCCCCGTGGCCACATCCGCCGCGAGATACTCCGTTCCACCCATTCCGGTCACATACTGACTGCTGGCGGGAAAGTCGACAGCAAGTGCGAGTTGTTGGGCCGAGGTGAGCCCCGTCTGTTCATAACAGTCGGTCGAGCCGTCATCTCCTGCGGCCGCGATGACAGTCTGTCCCTGCGTTGACGCTTGCTGGAGAATCGCGTTCAGGGAAGCGTAATCCGCGGCACCAAGGGCCGTCTCACACTCTCCGTAGCTGGAACTGATGATTGGGGAGAGGCGCTCGTCGACAGCGTATTGCAGGGAGTCGAAGACCCCGTAGTTTTGGTTATTTCCCGTGTAGACGAAGTAGATCGTCGCACCTTTGGCGATCCCGCCCGAGTACTCCAGATCAAGATCCGACTCGCCCTCGTCTCCAGTCACGGGAGATGCCGTAGTTCCAGAGCCCGGGACGAGGATAGGGGTAGGGGCCTTAACGGTGAGGCCTGCAGCCGTTTGGAAGTTGCTGATGTCCGTCAGAACAACCGAGGACTGCCCAACGATTGCGATGGACTGGTTTGTCCCCGTGTACCCCGCGTTGTAGGCCGCGTTGATGTCATAGATGGTTGCAACATCCTTCGGAGTAACGAAGTGTGAACCTGACTGACTTGAGGTAAAGTTCGCCTTGACCGTCTCCGGGGTCATGAACTTCACATGCGCTTTGGGGCGAAAGTCTGAAACGTTCCCTATTGTAAGAATGCTTGCCGAAAACGCCGCTGGAACGCTCAGGCTTCCCAGCGGGGCAAAGTGCGTGTCGCCGTTCGTGGTGAAGTAGTGAATAGGCGCGCCGAACGCCACTTCAACCTGCGCCGCCGTTCCGGAGAAGGTGATCCGGTCACGGCTGCGTGACACGTGATCGACCGTGAACCCTTCCTGCTGCAACCACCCCTCGACCTTCGCGATATCCGCGTCCGCGGCCCCGAACCGACTCGCGAACTGGTCTGGGGTCAACCACTGATGGTACAAAGGCGACGACGGATTCTGCTGGGCCGCAATAAGCGTCTCGAGCGCGGCGGACTGGGCGTCGGACCGAGAGAAGACAAAGCTCATACCCTGTAGCTTCATATCTGAGGCCACCTTGCCCGCATCGTTATCGGCGCGAGCTCTGGGTAGGGCCGACCCCTGGATCAGGGCCCGGTTCGAGTTCACGACCTCTGCGGTGATACGCGCCTGCGGCTTCTGCGCGACGGCTGTCAAGGACGGGGCCAAGATAACCAAGGTTGCGGCCAAGCCCGCACGTCTAGCCGCCCTCAACACACTCCAATACGTCATCATGAAAAAGCTCCGAAGGATCCCTGCGCGCATTCTACGGTAACGCGACCTTGGTGACTTCTAAACGCGGACACGAATGCTTTGAGCACCCCCATTTTAGAAAGGCACGCCTTCTTGAGACGCGATTATTGGAACGAAGTTTCGCCCGCACCATCCGAATCGAAGTACTTCAACCGGCAAAGATAGGCAGCCCGACCCTGAGGAGTCGGTGCGACAGCCATCCAGGCGCAGAAAAGGCGCCCGGGGGGGCGCCCTTTCCTCAGGAATACGCCTACCTTACCAGTTGCCCCAGGCGCGGCTGATGTAGTCGCTCATTGTCATCATGATCAGGACGAAGAAGGTAAAGAAGCCTGCCCCAACGGTCATCTTGATCAGACGCGACTGATACTTCACGTGCATGAAGAAGAGAATGACGACGACGGCCTTGAAGCTCGCGATCCCAAGCGCGATCACGGGGTTGAGCCACTTCAAATCGACATATGCAGCACCCACTGTAATCGCGGTGAACACGAGCAGTGTGCCGAAGACGTACGAATACTGGAGCGGCGAGACGATGTGATGATCTGCGTGTTCCGGATCGGTCACATTGGATTCATCATGAACTTCGGACATTATTTGTGGCCTTTCCGCGCGCGCAGCGCGACACGGTTTCTATTTCAATGGATGCCGGTTGATGAGATACAGCAAAGGAAAGAGGAAGAGCCACACGATATCGACGAAATGCCAATACAAGCCAAAATTCTCGATAGGAGCGACATAACCATTCGAGAACTCAAACCTGTGCGCTCTCCATGTGAGCCAGCCAAGGACCGCAATTCCAATGATCATATGCAGCGCGTGCATACCCGTCATTGCAAAGTAAAGGAAAAAGAAGACCTGAGTCTTCTGGGCCATATCGGGAGCGAGTGGTTCTTCCGTCGCCTTACCCGTCTTCGCGTCGATTGGGGGGTTAACAAACTCCGAGATGTCAAAACTCGACCCCGGAATATGGTGCTTTTCCCACTTCTCGTGGTACTCCACGCCCTTTACGCCAAGAAAGACGACGCCGAAGAATGTGGTGAGTATCAACATCGCAACGAGCATCGTCTTCTGCCGCACTTCAGCGTAATAGACGCCGAGAGCCATGCAGAAACCCGAAGAAATTAGAATAACGGTGTTGAACGCACCCAGCGGCACCGACAATTGATTGGACGCCGAGGCGAACGCCGGATAGTACCAGTTCCTGTAAAGCAGGTAAGCGAAGAACAACCCGCCGAAGAACATGATTTCGGTCAGCAGAAAGAGCCACATACCGAAGCTTCCGGCTTCGCGCTGCTGATTCTCGGTCTCGAAATGGTGGCGATGCTGCGGCAGCACAACGTGCTCATCATGAACATGGGGATGCTCAAGCGTCGGGTGCAGCGAATCATGTGTGGTTGCGATCGTGTTAGCCAACGGTCGTTACCTCTTGTTCTGTCTTGTGAGCCAGCCACTCGTAATCGTATGCTTCGTGATCCATAATTGGGGTCACAAGGAAATTCTCGGTAAGCGGAGGAGACTGAATCTGCCACTCAAGTCCGGTCGCCTGCCACGGATTGTTCCCAGCGATCGCGCCATATTTCAGCGACCATCCGAGGTAAATCATCGGCAGCAAATAGCCCACGCCCAAGACAGTCGCGCCAGCCGTCGAGAGAACATTCAGCACCTGGAACTCTTGTGGGTATGAGTGATAGCGGCGCGGCATACCCAGATAGCCCAGGATGAACTGCGGAAGGAATGTAAGGTTGAAGCCGATGAACGTCGTTACAGCCGCAAGCTTCGAGAGCGACTCTGGATACATCCGGCCGGTCATCTTCGGCCACCAAAAGTGCACGCCGGCCAGGAACGCCATCAGCATCCCTCCCACCATGACGAAGTGGAAGTGAGCCACGATGAAGTAGGTCTCGGTCAGGTGAATGTCCATTCCAAGCGACCCGAGGAACACGCCCGTCAGACCGCCGATCGTGAAGAGCCCCATAAATCCGAACGCGTAAAGCATGGGAGTCTCGAACGTAAGCGAGCCCTTCTGCAGCGTGAATGCCCAGTTGAAAATCTTGATTGCCGAAGGGACCGCGACGAGCATCGTGAGCAGCGAGAAGACCAGGGCCGAGTAATTCGACACACCCATGATGAACATATGGTGCGCCCATACGAAGAACCCGAACAGAGCAATGGCCACTGAGGAGAACGCGACGGCTGTGTATCCGAACACCCGCTTCCGGCTAAAGGTACTGATCACTTCCGAGATCACGCCCATACCCGGAAGGATCATGATGTACACCGCCGGGTGCGAGTAGAACCAGAAGAGATGCTGGAAGAGGAGCGGGTCACCACCCTTGGTCGGGTCGAAAACACCAATCCCGATCGTCCGTTCAAGGGCCACAAGCACGATCGCAATCGCGAGTACCGGGGTTCCAAGTACCATCAGGATGGAGGCCGCGTAGTTGGACCAGACGAACAGAGGCATCCGAAACCACGTCATACCCGGAGCGCGCATGCGGTGGATTGTCACGATGAAGTTCAGCCCGGTAAAGATGGAACTGAAGCCAGCGATGAATATCGCGGTCGCCGCCGTAATCACATGCGTATTCAGGTAGTGCGTCGACAGGGGAGTAGTAAATGTCCAGCCCGTATCCACGCCACCGAGCACGAGTGCAGCTAGCGTAAACGTTCCGCCAGCCATGTACAGATACCAGCTCAGCAAGTTGATCTTCGGAAACGCCAGATCTTTCGCGCCCAGCATGATCGGGATGAGGAAGTTTCCAAGCGTCGCCGGAACCGATGGCACCAGAAACAGGAAGATCATGATGATGCCATGCATCGTGAAGAACTTGTTATACGTGTCCGAGGCCACCAGGTCCGGCTGCGGCGTCAGCAACTCCAGCCGGATCAGGCCGGCGAACGCGCCGCCGATGAAGAAGAAGAACGTGATCGAAAACAGGTACAGCATCGCAATCCGCTTATGATCGCCCGTGAAGAGCCAGCTCAACAGCCCATGCTCGGCATTGAGATAGTTCCTCTTCGGAAGCGTCGCGGTGGCCTGATCCGGAAGATTCAAGATCGTAGTCGTTGAGGTACTCATGGCTTCACCATCCCCGACGCTGTCGGCGCCGTCTGATCGGACTGCGAGGTGACCAGCGTCTGCTGGACACGGTAGTTAGTTGGCATATTCTTCACAAATTCGACGAGATCGATCAGACCGTCCTCGCTGATCTGTCCCTGATAAGTCGGCATGATCGGAGCGAAGCCGGCCGTAACGTGCTGTGACGGGTTGAGGATAGCATCCCGGAGGTAGGCATCGTTCACCAGAACCTGCGAGCCATTCGCCAGTTGCAGCTTCGATCCGTAGACACCAGCGAGATTCGGCCCGCGTGCGGCGGCGGATCCTGAATGGCACGCATTGCAGCCCATGCTGGCAAACAACCGTTCCCCGTTCTGCGCAAGAGACATTCCGCTCGTCGACTCTTGAGTCCACTTTTGGTAGTCGTCTGGCGTGAGCGCGGTTACTTCACCGATCATCCCGGAGTGTTGCGTTCCGCAGTATTGGGTGCAAAAGATGTGATACGTACCCGGGGTCGTAGCCTCGAACCACACCGTCGAATAGCGTCCGGGAATCACCTCGCGCTTGACGCGGAAATCCGGGATCGAGAAGCTGTGGAACACGTCCTGTGAAATCATCGTGAGCTGAACCGGTTTCCCGATAGGAACGTGCAGCGCGTTGATCTCGTGCTGCCCCCCTGGATGCTCGGCCTTCCACATCCACTGCTTGCCGACAACATAAATGTTCATCGCGTTGACCGGCGGGGAGTAGATGCGGAAATAAAGGAGCGCTCCCCAAACGAAACAGACCAGGAAGATCGCGAGAGGAATGATCGTCCACGTCGCCTCGAGGAGGGTCGATCCTTCAATGTGCGTCGCCACCGGATTCCGCTCTTTGCGATAGCGGATCGAGAAGAACGTCAGCAATGCGCCTACCAAGACGAGACCGAGAATCGTCATCGCCAGAAGGAAGAAGTAAAGCGCGTCCATGTAAGGCGCTATCGTGGACGCCTCTCGCGGGAACAACGCGGAGGCGGTGAGCCACTTCACCAGAAATTGCCACAAGACTGGACTGATATGCATCGTTACCCTTTATCCGTTGTATCTCTTGTCAGGTCGTGGTCACGCCCGAGCTTCAAATCCCGCCGAAACATCAGGAAGATAAATCCACCGAGTCCAGCCATCGTCACCATGCCGCCGAACTGCACCACGCGCGCCACGATCAGGGAGTGCTTGTTGGTCGTCGGATCATAGTGGTAGCAGTACGTCAGAATATTTGCGACGGGCGAACCAATCTTGTTTCCCGAAGCGTCGATTAGCCCAAGCAGCACGTCTTTCGGCGAGTACTCCACGCCCAGGTAGTATTGGGCGACCTTACCGCTCGTCGTGACCAATTCAATAGAACTCGCATGGGCGAATTGCGAAAGCCTTCCATCCAGCCCAGGAACCTTGACGTATCCAAAACCGATTGCGGACGAAACCGCGTCGATCGCCGGGGTCTGTCCAGTCAGGAAATGCCATCCGGCCGCCGTCTCGGGATGTCCATAACGCTTGAGATAAAATTCTTTCTTCTTCGCCGCAAGCGCCGGGGTTTCGGTTGGATCAATGCTGATGATCACGACCTCGAAGTCCTTACCCGGAATGAGCTTCACCATCTCGAGCGCGCCCGTTAGGCCATCCAGTTCTTCCGAGCAAAGCATCGGGCAGTTGTAGTACACCATCGAAACGATTGCCGGATGCTTTCCGAAGTAGTTACCCAGCGTAACCTGCTTGCCGGTGTCGTCGATGAAGGCCGCATTCATTGGGAGCTGCTGGTTGAGGTGCTGCTCCACCCCAACTTTCTGAAGAACTGTCGGGAGCTGATCGCCGGTATTCTGGCCTGTCTCTTTGTCGCCGTAGGACGATACTTGGGCACCCAGCAGGCCAGAGTGTAGACAGACCGAAAACGCAAGACCCGCCAACAGCGGCATCCGCCACCCGCGTTGCTTCATCCGGTTTGTCTCCGCCAGCTTCATATTGTCTCTTTTAATCCTAGTGCGTTACATCCATTGCGCTACTTCTGGGGAACCAGCTCCGCATGGCTTTCGCCAGCGGCCTTCGTGTAGCTCATCTTCTGAGCCCGGGCTTCGATCGTGTCGAGTTCGTAACCGGTACGCGCGAATCCTGTTGTCAGCGGAGCCTGCACACTCGGCTGCTCATCACCTGCAAGTATCGTCTTGGGTCCGCTTGCCACAGCGACCGGAAGACCGCGTTCAACGATTAGCTGCATCGCCCGATCGATAGGGATCCGAACAGAGCCCGGCATTCCGTTCACAGTGCTGTAGTGGTCGAGCAGAAGGTCTTCGCGAGCATGCATATCGGCGATGGACTGATTCCCGTCATCCACATCCAGCCGCGGAGTCGGGAAGATCGCCGTCATCTTCTGCAGCTCCTTCTGGTCCATCTCCGGATTGCTGGCGAGATTCTGCCGCTTGCGATCGGTGTCGACGCCCCCCGCTTCGCGACGCCACTTCGTCGCTTCGCCGTCCTGCTTGAGGAACTGGGTGTTGATAACCCGGCCCATGAGGAAGCAGAAGAAGAAGAACACGAACACGAAGCCGATCAGCCCGCCAAGGAAGACCACCACGCCGTTGACGTTGACGTCGGTTAGCTCGTAGCCAGGGCTGCCGGACTTTTGATCGGAGGCTGGCGGCGTGCCGCCAGCGACGTTCTTGCCGAGATCGTGGTTATCAGTGGGCATGTTCGGCCTCCAGCATCTCCTCGAGGTGAGGATCATTCGTAGCGATCAGCGGCCGCTTATTGAGTTCTGTCAAGTAGTAGGCAGCCCAGAGAGACAGCACGCACAGTGGAACCGTGATGTAAGCCAGGATCCCGATATTGCCGCTTAGGTGAAGGTTTCCAGCCGCATCCGGAAAGTTCGGCTCGATGAGCCAGAACATGTCCACGCAACGCGCGAAGATCATGAAGCACGCCAGCAGGGACAACCGGCGCTTGTCGCGCTTGAGGTCCCGCGAAAGCAAGAGACAGAATGGGATCAGCCAATGGCAGACGAAGTCCAGTGAGCAGATATACCACCAGCCACCATGAATCCGGTTCAGGTACCAGGGAATCTCGTCCGGTACGTTCCCCGACCAGATGATCAGGAACTCGGCAAACGAAAGATAGATGTTCAGCATCACGAAGGCGAAGGCCAGCTTTCCGAGGTCGTGCTGCTCGGTCTTGCGCAGCAGGGTCGCCATCGGCTCAACCTTCGAGAGCTTGATGACCGTCAGGATACTCAGTGCGAACACCGCGAACCCTTGGCCAACGAGGAACTGCAGGCCCCAGATCGAGGAGTACCAAGTCACATCGAGCGACATGATCCAGATGATTGCCCCATCCGTCAGGAGCACGACGTAGAGGAAGATTCCAGGCCCGCTCAGATTCTCAAATCGTGTCCGCCACCGGTCGTAACTGGGTTCGGTTCCTCGCGCCGGATCGTTATCCCGGTCGAGCGACCATTTATTGAGCAGAAACGCAAAGAGTCCGAGAATTCCGAACACGAGCAAGGATTGCACCACAAACGCGACCGGATTGAGCATGACGCGCTTGGCAATCATGGTCAGGGCCTGCTCCTTGGTCATCAGGTGCTGTGCTAGGCCGCGCGCTGTATCGGCATCCGTCGGAAACGCTGCCCACTGGTAAAGCTGCTTCATGCAGACCGCGATCGGGATCCACATTACGAACACGAGCACCAGCGTCCGGCTCATCGCTTCGAGCGGCCGGCGGAGAAGAAGACCCCACTTACCGCCAGAGACATACTGCAGCATCAGCAGCACAAGTCCGCCGCCCGCAAACCCGAAGCATGTCATGAAGCCGAGGAGGTAGGCGCGGAGAATGTGGATTGGCCCGCCGGCGACAAAAAAGAAGAGCAAGGAAACCACGCCCGAGATGGCCGCGATCAGCAGCGCGCGCCTACGCCAGGCTGCAACGAGCGTCGGAGCGCTCAAAACCGCGGGCAGGATACGTGGGCCATGATGGGCCGCCATTGCGTGGCTGCCGGCTTCCCCGTGTTGTTCGTGTCCAGATGACATGAGTTCAGGCCTTCATTCGGAGATCGGAAAGATCGTTACTGTTTGGGCGAATCGCCCGACGGGGCGGCCAGTGCATTTGGCTTCGACGCGGCTGGAGGTGTCGGCGAAGTAGACTTTGAGGCTGCTCCCGGAGCAGGACTCATCATTTGGCCGGGAATCCCGTTATCCTGGTTGTTCGGCGTGCCGTAGATGGCAGTCGACGGAAGGGCCCACTCGGAGGCAAATTCTTTCGGGAAACCCTCGCGCTCCGCAATCGCGCCAAGCGGCTGAACCGTCGCGCCCGAGGCTACATCCGACTGTCTCGCGTTCTGGCTCAATTGCAGCGCCTTGATGTAGGCCACAACAGCCCAGCGGTCTTCGGGCGTAAGCTGCGCCGCGTAGTCCGGCATCGATCCATAGCCGTTGGTCATCACGTCGAAGAAGTGTCCGAGATTCGAAGCCTGCATGCGCGCCGTGTGGAAGTTACCCGCCGGACGGTATCCGCGCTCGACGATCATGCCAGCACCGTTTCCAACGCGAGAGTGACAGGGTGTGCAGTAGATGTTGTACCGCTCCTGTCCCCGCTGCATCACGGCGGCGGTCACCGGGAAGGGCATCACATCACCCTCCTTGCCGTTGATCATGCCGGTGTAGAAGTAGCTGTCTTCCCGAAGCTGACCGCGAGCCACGGTGTTCTCGACCTGCGGACGCGCCGAACGGCCATCGGCAAAGAAGTCAGTACCGCGCTGGGGAACGAACTTCGGCTGATCATGCATGTCCTGCCGACAGCCGATGCTGAAGAGTAGCGTCACTGTCGCACAGGCAGCCATCACCCTGGCGGCGATGCGTCCCTTCGCAGGGGTCTGGAGTTGGACCGGAGTTGCTGTGAGCTGCGTATTAATGATCCACCTCCACGACGGAGACTGCGGGAAACTTCTCGAGAAACGCACGCGTCTCGGTCAAGGAAAACTTCGGGTCGGTCGCTTCCAGGCAAAGGAAAAACTTGTCCGTCGTCGCGCCATTGCGGAAGTTTGCTGCGTTGAAGACCGGATGGTAGAGCTGGGGAAGGCCATTCAGGGCGAGCATGCCGAAGGCGGCCGAAAGACCGGCGAAAAGAATCGTCCACTCATACGCCGGAATGATGAATGCCGGCCATGAGAACAATGGACGTCCCGCGATGTTCAGCGGATACCCATAGACCGAGATCCACGTCTCCATCAAGAACGCCGTCGTCACGCCCATCAAACCACCCAGCAAGCAAACCAGCGGCACACGAGTCTTGTGGAAGTGCAGCGCCTCCGCGGCTTCTTCTACCGGGTACGGAGTGTAACATTCCATCCGGCGGTAGCCTGCGGCGCGTGCCTGTTCAGTCGCGTAGACCAGTTCGGAGGGCGTATTGAACTCCGCGATCAATCCGTAAATTCCTTCGCGCGGCGGCATCAGGCGGTCTCCTCAACGGTGGTCTCTGCTTCCGGTCCCTGTCGCGTCACCTTCGTCTGCGGAAGCATCATCCGGATCTCCGACATCGGGATCATCGGGAGGAAGCGAGCGAACAGGAGGAACAGGAAGGTGAAGAGGCCCCACGTTCCAATAAAGATCATGTAATCCCACCGCGTCGCCTTGTATGTTCCCCAGCTTGACGGCAGGTAGTCGCGGTAGAGGCTGGTCACGACGATGACGAAGCGCTCAAACCACATACCGATGTTCACGATGAACGACAACACGAACAGGAACCCGACATTCACCCGCAACTTGCGCGACCAAAGCGTCGTCAGCGGGATTGCGATGTTCGTCAGGATAAGGATCCAGTAGCCCCAGCCCAGCGGGCCGAACATCCGGTTCCACATCATGAAGAACTCCCAATGGCTCGCCGAGTACCAGGCCATGAAAACCTCCATGCCGTACCCGTAGGCCACGATCAGCCCGGTCCCGAGCATGACCTTCGCCATGTTGTCGAGATGGCGCAGCGTCACCAGGTCTTCCAAGTGGTAAAACTTCCGGATCGGAATTGCCAGTGTCAGCACCATCGCGAATCCGGAGTAGATAGCGCCGGCCACAAAGTAAGGCGGGAAGATTGTCGTATGCCATCCAGCCAGCGCTGCGACCGCGAAGTCGAAGCTGATGACCGTGTGTACCGAGAGCACGAGAGGCGTTGATAGTCCTGCCAGGAGAAGCGAAGCCGTCTCATAGCGGATCCAGTGCCGCGTCGATCCGCGCCAGCCCAGCGAAAGTACCCCGTAAGCAGCTTTTGCCAGCGGCATCGTCGCGCGGTCGCGTAGTGTGCCGAAGTCGGGAATCATGCCGACGTACCAGAAAACGATCGAAATAGTCGCGTATGTTGAAACAGCGAAGACGTCCCAGCATAGCGGCGACCGGAACTGCGGCCACACGTTCATCGTGTTCGGATACGGGAAGAGCCAGTACGCAAGCCATGGACGGCCAACGTGGATCAGCGGAAAGGTTCCGGCGCAGACGACCGCAAAGATCGTCATGGCTTCCGCAAACCGGTTGATCGAGTTCCGCCACGTCTGCTTGAACAGGAGCAGGATGGCCGAGATCAGCGTACCGGCGTGACCGATACCAATCCACCACACAAAGTTGATGATGGCGAATCCCCAGGCGCCTGGGATCGTCACACCCCAGATTCCGATGCCCTTCAGGAACAGCCAGGTGATGCCGACGATCACACCCTGTGCCACGCCCGCCGCGACGATCAGCCCGAAGAACCACGCCAGCGGAGTGTTCCCCGTCAGCACGATTCCGCCGATCTTCTGCGTCACCGACTTGAAGTTGTGGCCCGGCGCGATGACCGCGTACTCTCCGGTACGCGGGTCAATCATAGGGTCAACGATTGGTCCTTTGGTCGCCATTTATGCCAGCTCCGGATTCGGGTTGATGACGCCGGCCGTGTACGTCGTACGCGGGCGGTAGTTCAGGTCGGCCAGCACCTGGTAGTCGCGTTCCTTCGCCTTCAGCTTGGCGACCTTGCTTTCGGGATCGTTGATATTCCCGAAGACGATCGCCGATGTCGGGCAGGACTGCTGGCATGCCGTGACGATATCCCCGTCGCGAACCTCGCGGTTTTCCTTGTCGGCATCGATCTTCGCCGCCTCAATGCGCTGGATGCAGTAACTGCACTTTTCCATCACACCGCGCGAACGAACCGTGACATCCGGGTTCCTCATGAACTTGAGGCTCTCCGTGTCGTAGTCCGAGTACAGCAGGAAGTTGAACCGGCGAACCTTGTAGGCGCAGTTGTTCGAGCAGTAGCGGGTTCCTACGCACCGGTTATAGACCATCGTGTTGATGCCTTCGGGGGTATGAACCGTTGCGCCGACCGGGCAAACCTGTTCGCAGCCCGCGTTCTCGCAGTGCTGGCAAGCCATCGGCTGAAAGTGCGCACGCGGTGAACTCAGATCCCCCTCAAAGTAGGTATCGATCCGGAGCCACTGCATATTGCGGCCGACCTTGACCTGCTCCCGTCCAACCACAGCGATGTTGTTCTCCGCGTAGCAGGCGACGATGCAGGCATTGCAGCCGACGCAGCTATTCAGATCGATCGACATGCCCCAGGCATTCTGGATCTTGCCAGACGATGCATCCGTCTTCTTGTAGTTCCACGCATCCGGGAAGAAACTGTCTTCATGGCCGGGCTTCTCGCCGATTGGCATATAGCCGACCTTGTCAACTTGCGTCCCGCTTGCACCCTCATGGGCAAAATTGGGCTCTTTCTTCGCCTCTTCCAAGGTGGCATAGCGAATAATCCCGCGCTCCTCCGCCTCGTGTCCGGCGAGCGAGTAGGTGCCTTCCTTGTCCGACAGCTTCTGGTTCAGATCATGCTGCGCGAAGCTGCCGCGATGCTCGATGTTGTGGACCTTGGTCACGCACAGGTCGTACGTCCCCGAGCCCTTCTTCACCGTCGCATCAAGCGCGTAGGAAAGCGCGTCGGTCGTGCGCAGAGGATAGGCATTGAAGCCCACATCCGTAGCCACGCGGCCTGCAGCGGCACCACGTCCCAGCCCAAGATGAACCGTGATCGCCCCATCCGGATGTCCAGGCGAAGCCAGCACCGGCGCGGTGACAGTCCGCCCGCCACGCGTGATCTCGATGAGGTCGCCCTCTTCGATCTTCATCTCCAGCATCGTCTTCATGCTGATCAGCGCAGCGTTATCCCAGCTCAGGTTCGTGATCTGCTTCGGAAGTTCCTGCAGCCAGCCGACGTTTGCGAAGCGCCCGTCATAGAGAGAAGGATCCGCTTTGAACGAAACCTCAATCGCGCCGGAACCAGTCGGAGCTGCCGGCATCGAACCACCCGGAGCCGCGCCGGGAGTAGCGGTCTTCGGAGTGAACGCCGTCCCCTGGACCCAGCCATCGTGCAACGCCTTCCGCCATCCCGCGGAAAAGTCGCCCTGGATGTAAGTCTTCGCGTTCGCCTGCACCACGTCGTAACCGGACTTGCTCGGATCGAGCAGCACCTGAAAGATATCGTGCGCCGACTTGCCCCCATAGAGTGGATCGATCATGGGCTGGATGACCGTGATCGTGCCGTCGTATGCCCGCGCATCCGACCAGCTCTCGAGGTAGTGTGCCTTGTTGATGTGCCAGTTCGAGATCGTACCTGTCTCGTCGACATGGCTTCCGAGGTGAACCGTCATCGGAACCTTGTTGAAGGCATCCGCGAAGCCAAGGTCAGCCGGAGCCGAGTAGATCGGGTTGACGCCAAGCATCACCAGCCACTGCACGCGGCCCGCGCTCATATCCGCAACCAGAGACATCAGGTCTGCCGTCTGCTCCGTCGGGATCGGGTTTACGGTCTCGGTGTAAACCACAGTCTTCCCTACCGCGCCAATCGCATTGTTCAGCGCGTAAGCGGCGGCATGAACGGCCGGTGAAGCCTGCTCACCGGGAATCACAACAGCCTTGCCGCCGTTCTGCTTCAGGTCAGCCTGCAGCGCACTGAAGAACTTTTGCTGTTCCGGCGTCAGCCCTGCCGGAGTCGAACCGCCCGCGAGCGCTGTCGCAAAGCCCGCGATCTGGCTTGGCTTGAGCGCCAGCCTGTGTTCCGCCTTAAAGCCAGTCACCGTCGGAAGGCTCTCGACGACGTACAGGCGGTTCATCGGCTTGTCTTCTTCGTAACGATGACGTTCGCCGTAGGTGGCCGCCAGCGTCAGGAATCCGGGATGAGCAATTCCGCCGAGGAAATCCGCGTCGAGCGAAAGAATGACATCGGCATCTTCGAGCTTGTACTGAGCATCCGTGTAGCTTCCGAAAGCAGCCTTCGAGGCCGAGCGGCTCGCATCCCGATTGATCGGCTCCCACTGGATCAGCTTCGCCTGCGGATAGGCCGTCTGCACCTGCTTCCACTGCGCCGCCAGCGTCGGGGACGTAATCGTCTCACTCAGGAAGTAGATTCCCTGCCCACCGGAACTCTTCTTGGCAGCGGTTGCAAACACTTGTTGGAACCGGCCAAAGCTATCGGCCGCGCCACGATAGAGCGCATGCTGCGACCGATCCGGATCGTACAGATCCAGAAGTGTCGCCTGCGTAAACGCATCGCTCTTACCTTTCGACGCCGGGTGGTCCGGGTTGCCTTCGATCTTGATCGGGCGGAACGCATCCGTCTTCACCAGCACCGGAATCGCGCCGGTCGGAAAGGGGTACGCGGTCGAGAAGTACATCGGCTTGCCGAGAACGAGATCCTCGGGCTGCTTCACGTACGGAAAGATCGGTTCGTCAGGCTGCTTGGTGCAACCGGCGATCCCGGCCAACGCCATCGACGCGCCCATGACCTTCAGGAAGCCGCGGCGGCTGACAGCGTCGACCCACTCGCTCGTCCCACCCATCGACTGCCGCGGAAACTCTTCGGCCATCAACTCGTGAAATGCCGGTGTCTCTGCCAGTTCGTCGAGATTCTTCCAGAATCGCTTGCCCGTCTTGCCGTCGAGCTTAGCCTGCACCTGGGCAAGCGTCAGCTTCGCCGGCGCAATCGCCGTCACGACCGTTGGGCTCTGAACCGGCTGAGCGACCGCTTCGATCGCCTCCACCACTTCTACCCGTCCCGAATTGTCCATCGCTGACGCCATCTGGTTGCTTTCCGTCACATTCGTCTGATTCGTGTTCATCGGTGGCACACCTCGCAGCTCGCGAGCTCGTTCGGCGTGCGGATATGGTACTGACCCACCAGGTAGTGGCCGAGGTCGATCTGGCTGGTGAACTTCTGGTAGCTGATCGGCATCGCGATCGTGCCCGCCGGAGGTCCGTCCGTCACCGTCTGGCCTTCACCCGAAATCGGGTGCGGCTGAATCTTCGTGCCCGCCTGTAGCATGGCTACCTCAGGTCCACCCTTACTCGGATCCACCGTGGTGCAGGCTACGCTCTGCGCCGTCGGTCCGCCCTTGCCGGTCGAACCGCACCAGACCGGCTTGTCGGTTGAGGGACCAGCCCACGCCATGTTGTAGATCTCGCTCGTCGGCCGGAGGTTAACAGCCGGGTTGCGATGACAGTTCAGGCACCACTCCATCTGTAGCGTGTTCTGCTGATACATCAGCGGCATCTCGTCGACACGGCCATGGCAGCTCGCGCATCCGATGCCCTTGTTCACGTGGATCGAGTGGTTGAAATAGACGTAGTCGGGAAGGTCGTGAACCTTGATCCACTGCACCGATGCCCCCGTCGCCCAGCTCTGCCGGACCGGCTCAAGCAGCGCCGCGTTCGTCCAGATCTGCGAGTGGCAGTTGATACAGGTCTTGGTTGGTGGAATACCCGCGTAGCTCGACTTCTCCACCGAGGTGTGGCAGTACTGGCACTGCAGGCCGAGACCCTCGACGTGATGCTTGTGGCTGAACGGGATGGGCTGGTCCGGCCTCTGCCCCTGCTTGGTCACCCACGGCGACCGTTGCAACTGGTCCAGGGCAACGCCGAGCGCGATGACGATCAAGCCCGTCAAGACCAGGCTCATCCGGGCCAGCGCGTTCGAACTACGGTCAAAAACTTGCGCCATGAGTGCTTTCCTGCTTCCTCTGCGTCTTCTAAGAAGATCTGGAAGTTCTGCGTTCTACCGTTTCGCGGCCATCCAAAGGTGCCGATGGAGCGTGATCCTTGTGTTCCTGAAGCTCGTCCGGGGCCGCATACGCCGGTCGCTCAACGCGTCCACAAGCGCCAGCAGTTTAAGTTTTTGTCCGTTCCCGGACGTTTTGTTCCGGGCTTCCGGAACCTTCGGATGGTTACGTTCGAGACCAACCGTGGAAAACTAGCCTAAGAAGTTCCGAGTATAGCAGTCAGATTTTCTTTGCCAAGTGCTTCAGAACACGCACTCTAACTTTTGGCGAAAAGAGGCATCGATTATCGGATCGATGCGAAAACCCACCCCCAGTATCTCGTGCTGTTCTGGCAGCGGCACGCCAAAAAACCACTATATATAGTCACGAAAAGAATCGTCCGGAATTGGAAATGCGACCACTTTGGGCCGAGTTTTGGACGGCCGATGTTCGAACGCCTTGAACTGGGATGACTCTTCAGTCATCGCATAATTCGGCCAGTTTCTCTTCCCGCTCGCGACTGAGTAAATCTCCGCCTGGCTGAGGCTCTGTCACCCCTCAGACCTCCCTGAACGCAAGGTAGCTGATACTTTGAAAGACCATGCCCCGCCTCGTCGCCGCCCCTCGCTCGCCACGCTACGACATCGCGAGCGCCCTCGCCGAACTCACCAAGGCCGACCCCAAACTCGGCGGCCTGATCGAGCGCGCCGGACCCTTCACCCTCAAGATCGGCAGCACCCTCTCCCCGTTTGAATCCCTCGTCCAATCCATCATCTACCAGCAGCTCCATGGCAAGGCAGCCGCAGCCATCCACGCTCGCCTTATCGCTTCCTTCGAAGACCTCGTCGGCATCGGCATCCACCCGGACCCTCAACACATCCTGGACGCACCCAACGAGCAACTCCGACTCGCCGGCCTCTCCCACAACAAGGCCCTCGCCCTCCGCGACCTCGCCGCCAAGACACTGGATGGGACTGTCCCCACCCTCGCCCGCATCCGCCGCATGTCCGACGACGACATCATCGAGCACCTCACCCAGGTGCGCGGCATCGGTAAATGGACCGTCGAAATGATGCTCATCTTCCGCCTTGGGCGACCGGACGTCCTCCCCGTCACCGACTACGGCGTCCGCAAAGGCTTCGCTCTCACTTTCCAGGGCCTCAAGCCGACAAAGAAGGTGACGCCAGCGGACCTCCCCACCCCCGCCGACATGGAAAAGCGTGCCAAACGGTGGCAGCCCTGGCGGTCGGTCGCGAGCTGGTACATGTGGCGCGCCTGCGATCTCGCCAACCCGAAAGCCCCCGCCCAGCCCTGATCCATAGCATCCCACCTTGGGGCCATAGCCGAAATCCCATAGCGCCCGCGTACAATCGGGAGCGTCCAAAGGCATCAGAACGACCATGAGAAGAAACCGACTGACCCTCTATAGTTTCGACGCACGCCAGAAGCAGAAGAAGGCCGCGGCTCAACCTCCCATTCCTCCCCACGACCAGGCGACCCACCCACGCTACGTCTGCATCCACGGACACTTCTACCAGCCGCCGCGCGAAAACCCCTGGCTCGAGACCGTCGAGGTCCAGGACTCCGCCGCCCCCTACCACGACTGGAACGACCGCATCACCGCCGAGTGTTACGCCCCCAACGGAGCCTCGCGCATCACCAACCTCGAAAACCAGATCATCCGTATCGTCAACAACTATTCGCGGATGAGCTTCAACTTTGGCCCCACCCTCCTGAGCTGGCTCCACGACAAGGCCCCTCGCGCCTATCGCACCATCCTCGACGCCGATAAGGCCAGCATCCTCCGCTACGGCGGACACGGCTCCGCCATGGCCCAGGTCTACAACCACATCATCATGCCCCTCGCCAGCGAGCGTGACGCCATCACCCAGATCCGCTGGGGCATCGCCGACTTCGTCCATCGCTTCCATCGCCGTCCCGAGGGCATGTGGCTCGCCGAAACCGCCGTCAACCGCGCCGTGCTCGACCTCATGGCCCGCGAAGGCATCAAGTTCACTATCCTCGCTCCCAACCAGTGTGCCCGCATTCGCCCCCTGATCCAGGAAGAGTCCCCGGACCTTCCCATCTCCCTCGTTCCCGGCAAACCTGCGCCCACCCCAATCAAGAAACCAAACGACTGGATCGGCACCCCAGACGCCACCGTCGACCCTACCCACGCCTACCTCGTCAAGCTCGACGAGGGCCGCAGCATCAACGTCTTCTTCTACGACGGCCCCGGTTCCCGCGCCATAGCCTTTGAGGGCTTGCTCAACTCCGGCGAGACCTTCGCCCGCCGTCTTCTCGGCGGCTTCCATCCCGACAATCCTAACGATCCCGATAAGGCCCAGCTCTCCCACGTCGCCACCGACGGCGAATCCTACGGTCACCACCACAAGCACGGCGAGATGGCGCTCTCCTACGCCATGCACTGGATCGAGTCCGAAGGCCACGCCAAGCTCACCAACTACGGCGAGTTCCTCGACCTCTTCCCGCCCCACTGGGAGGCCGAGGTCGCCGAAGACACAAGCTGGTCCTGCTTCCACGGCGTCGAGCGCTGGCGCTCCAACTGCGGATGCAATGGCGGTAAGCCCGGCATGAACCAGCTCTGGCGCGGCCCCCTCCGCGACGCCCTCGACTACCTCCGCGATGCCTCCGCCCCCCTTGCCGAAAAGTTCGCCGAAACCTGCCTCAAGGATCTCTGGACCGCCCGCGACGCCTACATCGATGTCGTTCTCGACCGCTCTCCAGCCGCGACCGATGCCTTCCTCAAAGAACACGCCATCCGCGAGCTCAACCCCGACGAGCGCGTCGTCGTCTTCGAGCTCCTCGAACTCGAACGCCACACCCAGCTCATGTACACCTCGTGCGGATGGTTCTTCGACGAGATCTCCGGCATCGAAACCGTCCAGATCATCGCCTACGCCGGCCGCGTCCTTCAGCTCGCCGCCAAGCTCTTCGGCGAACCCGGCGCCGCGCTCGAAGCCGTCTTCCTCGAGAAGCTCGCACTGGCCAAGAGCAACCTCCCCGAGGAGGGCGACGGAGCCCAGATCTACCGCAAGCACGTCACCCCCATGCGCATCGGTCTCGAGCAGGTCGGAGCCCACTACGCCATCAGCTCCGTCTTCCGCGCCTACCCTGAGGACGGCGAGCTCTTCTGTTTTGACGTCCACCGCGACGCCCAGGAGAACTTCACCTCAGGCCGCGGCAAAGTCTCCCTCGGCCGCGCCCGCATCCGCTCCCGCGTCACCGAGGAGACCGAAGAGATGTGCTTCGCCGTCCTTCACCTCGGCGACCAGAACCTCTCCGCCGCCGTCAAGCGCTACAACGCCGAAGAACCCGCTGACATTGCCGCCTTCGATGCCTTCTGCAACGATGTCCGCGCCGCCATCCGCCGCGCCAACCTCCCCGAGATCATCCGCCTCATCGACCGTCAGTTCGGCGACCTAGCCTATTCGCTCACCAGCCTCTTCGCCGACGAGCAGAACCGCATCCTCCGCACCATCCTTGACCAAACCCTCGAGGAGATGGAGAACTCCCTTCGCACCATCTACGAGGACCACGCCTCACTCCTCCACTTCCTCACCGAATCCGGCATGACCGCCCCGCCCGCTCTCGCCCTCGCGGCCAGCTTCGCCATCAACGCCAGCATGCGCCGCGCCTTCGAAGCCCCCGAATTCGACACCGTCGAGTTCGACAGCCTCTTCGCCCGCGCCCACACCGACCAGGTCACCCTCGACCTTCCCACCCTCAACTTCGCTGCCAGCCAGCGCATGAAGCGCGCCATGGTCCACCTCGAAGCCGCCCTCTCCGGCGAACACTCCGCCCGCATCGCCCTCCAGAAGACCCTATTCATCGCCGACTCCATCCGCGCGATGCCGCTGGAGATCAACCTCTGGCAATCCCAGAACATCTGGAACGACCTCCTCCGCCGCTCAGACCCAACATACTGGTCGAAAGAATGGAAAGACGACTTCCGCAAACTCGGCTACGCCCTCAACATCGACGTAGACCAGCTCGTAGTGGAAGAAGGCGTTCCCACCTTTTAAAAGGACTCTGTGGATCAGAGTACAGGCGACACCCGATCGTGGAGCCCGAGAAAGCGCCCCCGGAACATCTGTCGTGCCAGTAGCCAAAGCTCTCTCATGGCGGCATTCTCGAATCATCCAGCGTTACACGTCTCAAACATCGCTACCGCATCTTTCGGGGATGTCGAGAATCTTAATCTCTATGAAGAAGATTGGCTTTTTGTCTTTCGGCCACTGGACGCCTTCCCCACAATCGCAGACACGCTCGGCGGCCGACGTACTCCTGCAGTCGATTGATCTTGCTGTCGAAGCGGAGCGCCTCGGAGCCGACGGCGCTTACTTCCGCGTCCATCACTTTGCGCGTCAGTTATCGTCGCCCTTCCCTCTGCTCGCCGCCGTTGGCGCACGCACCCGAACCATCGAGATCGGTACAGGCGTCATCGATATGCGCTATGAGAACCCGCATTACATGGCGGAGGATTCTTCTGCGGCCGATCTGATCTCCGGCGGACGCCTGCAACTTGGCATCAGCCGGGGATCGCCGGAGCAGGTCATCGAAGGCTGGCGTCATTTTGGCTACAACCCAGCTCCAGGCGAAGATGATGCCGCTATGGGCCGGCGCCATACCGAGGAGTATCTGGACCTCTTGAACGGTCAAGGGTTTGCGAAGCCCGCCCCGCGGCCGATGTTCCCGAACCCACCGGGCCTTCTACGCCTGGAGCCTTTTTCCGATGGCCTGCGCGAGCGGATCTGGTGGGGCTCGGCCTCCAATGCCACTGCGGTTTGGGCTGCGAACCAAGGCATGAACCTGCAAAGCTCGACCCTCAAATTCGATGAAACTGGAGAGCCCCTGCACATCCAGCAGGCAGCCCAGATTCGGGCATTCCGCGCCGCATGGGCCGAGGCTGGACACACTCGGGTTCCCCGCGTCTCCGTCAGCCGAAGCATCTTCGCTCTCATGAATGACATGGATCGTGCCTACTTCGGACACAGCAAGCAGGAGACGGACCAGATCGGCTTTATAGACGCATCGACCCGTGCGGTCTTCGGCCGTGGCTACGCTGCCGAACCCGAGGTACTCATCGAGCAACTCCGAAAAGACGAAGCAATCGCCGAGGCCGACACGCTCCTCCTCACCGTCCCCAATCAACTCGGCGTCGCCTACAACGTGCATGTGATCGAGGCGATCCTCACGACCGTCGCCCCCGCGCTCGGCTGGCGCTGAAGCCCGAAAGCCGCCTCGCAGGCATCGCAAAGACGGCCCCCGAGCTCTAAGGAGATAAGCAAACCTGAATTCCAACGTATCCGGGTCAAGACGATGACGACAATTAACCTGACGAAGAATCTCGCGAGGAGCCTCGCCGCACTTGCCATACTCGCCGCCGCCACAAGCACCATGGCGCCGTCCCAGGAAGCTCTCCCCCCTCAGATAGCCGGCACCTGGAAGATCGTCCGCCAGCTCCCGACGAAGAACACCGGCTGCTGGGATGCCGCCAAGAATCTCGTCGGTACCACCCTCACCTATCGCCAACGCGAAATGCGCTGGCAGGGAGGGGGAGTTGCCCCTCACCGGCATCGTTACCCGCACCGTCACCGCCGACACCTTCACCCAGGAGACCGGACACGCACTGGGCACACCCCTAAGCCTCAGTGAGCTCAACATCACCTCCCCCCGCGTCCTCGAGGTCGACATGCAGCACGACGACGCCGACGTCACCGGCTCGACCACCGAAATCCCCGGCGACTCTGTCCTCCTCGTAGACCGCAACACCATCGTCGTCAGCGCCTGCGGAACCTACTTCGAGGCAACGCGCGCCGCCTCTCCAGCCCGCCTCGTCCGCTCCTCGCAGGGCCAGTAACGCGACAACGGTAGCCGCCCACCCGGTTTCTAGGGCAAAATCAGGTATGGCCGCCCTGACGAAAGACTTCATCGAACTCGAGGAGCAGTACGGAGCCCACAACTACCATCCCCTCAACGTCGTCATCGAGCGGGCAAGCGGAAGCTGGGTCTACGACGTCGAAGGCAAGCGTTACCTCGACTGTCTAGCCGCGTATTCGGCGGTGAATCAGGGCCACTGCCACCCCCGCATCCTCCAGGCCATGGTCGAGCAGGCCCAAAAGGTCACCCTCACCTCCCGCGCCTTCCGTAACGATCAGCTCCCCCTCTTCTACGAAGAGCTCACCACCCTCACCGGCTTTGAGATGGTCCTCCCCATGAACTCCGGCACCGAAGCCGTCGAGTCCGCCATCAAGGTCGCCCGCAAGTGGGGCTACCAGGTCAAAGGCATCCACGCCAACCGCGCCGAGATCATCGTCTGCACCAACAACTTCCACGGTCGCACCATCTCGATCGTCAGCTTCTCCTCCGAAGACCAGTACAAAGACGGCTTCGGCCCCTACCTCGACGGCTTCAAGGTCATCGCCTTCGGCGACGCCGCCGCCCTCGAGCAGGCCATCACCCCCAACACCTGCGCCTTCCTCGTCGAGCCCATCCAGGGCGAAGCAGGAGTCCAGATCCCCCCTGACGGCTTCCTCAAAGCCGCCTCCGAGATCTGCCGCGCCCACAACGTCCTCTTCATCGCCGACGAGATCCAGTCCGGCCTCGGTCGCACCGGCAAGCTCTTCGCCTTCCAGCACGAAGGCATCCGCCCTGACGTCGCCATTATCGGGAAGGCCCTCTCCGGCGGCTTCTACCCCGTATCAGCCGTCCTCGCCTCCCGCGAGATCCTCGGCGTCCTCCACCCCGGCGACCACGGCAGCACCTTCGGCGGCAACCCCCTCGCCTGCGCCATCGCCCGCGCGGCCCTTCGCGTCATCATCGACGAAAACCTCTCCGAGCGCTCCGCCATCCTCGGGGGCTGGTTCATCGAGCGCCTCCGCCAGATCCGCAGCCCACAGGTCGCCTCCGTCCGCGGTCGCGGCCTGTGGATCGCGATGGAGCTCAACATGCCCGCCCGCCCCATCTGCGAAGCTCTCATGGAAGCCGGCCTCCTCTGCAAGGAGACGCATACAACGGTGATCCGCCTGGCCCCACCCCTCACCATCGACCAGACCGACCTTGAGTGGGCCGCCGACCGCATTGAGCAGGTGTTGGCCCGCTTCTAGGTCGCGCGGTACTTCAGGCTCAGTTCGCGAACCGCTTCGCGCTTAGAGCCTTCAGCTTCGCCGCCTCTTCCTCCCGGTTCTTAGCCGGAGCACTCGTCTCAAGCGCCGCCATCAACTGCATCGAAACCGCCGCAATCCCATCCACGGCTGCCGCGAACGCCGTCTCATTTGCCTTCGACGGCTTACTGAAGCCACTGATCTTCCGCACGAACTGCAGCGACGCGGCCCGCACTTCCTCCGGCGTCACCGGCGGATCGAAGTTGAAGAGCATCTTGATGTTCCGGCACATCTCCAGCACCTCCATCCCAAACATCTAACCACGTCCAACCCGCGCCTGCACCAAAACTCAGTCTTCGATGTAAAGAATATTTGACATGTTGGCCCAAACATTCTACCGTCTTCGTGTCAAAGATTTCTTACATGGAGCCCGCCGATGTCCACCCTCTCCTACCAGGAAAAATCTCTCTACGGCACTCTCGCCGCGGACCTCATCGTCTACATCCCCTACTGTGTCTACGTGCTGCACCACCCCACGACCCTCACGCATATCGTCGGCACCATCCTCCTGCTTATCGTCGCGCAGATACTTCTGCAATCGATCATCGCCATCGCCTCGCGCAACCGCATCACCGACGAACGTGACCGCCACATCGCCGGCCTCGGATATCGCAACGCCTACTTCGCCCTGGTCGGCATGATCCTCTTCGGCATGGGCCTGCTCTGGCTCCACGCCGTCCACGGCCTCATCAACCCCAACCACATGGGCCTTCACTTCCTCAGCGTCTTCCTGGGCATGGTCGTCCTCTCCGAGCTCATCAAGATCGTCTCCCAGCTCATCGCCTACCGGAGGACGATCTGATGGGCAACATCCGCAACCGCATCCGCGACCTCCGCGCCGCCCGCGACATGACTCAGCAGCAACTCGCCGACCGCATCGAGCTCACCCGCCAGACCGTCATCGCCATCGAGGGCGACAAGTACTCGCCCTCCCTCGAGACGGCTTTCCGCATCGCCGCCGTCTTCGGCCTGCCCCTCGAACAGGTCTTCCAATATCAGGACGCTGCCACCAAACCAGGCAAGCAATAGCGTCTAGAAACAATCAACCTTGAACCCAAAGCTATTCACGCCCCCACACCGCAGGTACCACGCGATCAAGAACAGTGTGCCCATCAGGCCACCCGCCCAAAGAAACATCTGCACCGGAAGCGCTCTCCAGACCGAGACGCCCGCATCCGGATTCGTCTTCACTGGGTAGGAGAACACCAGCCCGCTTGCGAAGCTGACGCACCCCGCCACGAACAGCCGTGAAAGCCCAAGCATCAGTCTCTGCTCCCACGTCGTATTCGGCTCGAAGAACCCGCTCATCAGCACCGAGTACAGCGACAGGATGCACACCACGAACGACCCCGCCTTGCCGAGTTCGAGAAGCATCACGCGCCTCCGCCCCTAGCCTAATCCAGAAAACAGGACATAAGCCACAACGACCGGGTACCATCGAAGCGCCGTCGATTTCGCTCGTAACGGAGTCCCCCATGAGCGCAACCAGCAGGAGCGTAAGCAGGAAGATAACCTTCGCGGGCCAGCCAGTCCCCGAGCTGCCCGTCGCCGACGTCGAGCGCGCCCAGCAGCACTACCGCGACACCCTCGGCTTCGACATCGCGTGGCTCGAGCCAGGCCAAGAGATCGGGGCCGTCTCCTGCCCACCCGTAGCAATCTTCTTTCGCAGGAGAACGCCGCCATTCGAACCCGCCCTCCACTGGGTCTACGCCGAACACATCGACGCAACCTACCAGGAGCTGATCTCCTCCGGCGCGAACATCGTCGATCCCCTCGAACGAAAGCCCTGGGGCCTGCGCCAGTTCACCATCGAGGATCTGGACGGAAACCGCTTCTACTTCCACAATGACGATGCACCCGTAGGCCAGGCAGCGACTGAATCAGGCCAGGCAGCGGCTGAACCCAGCCAGTCAGCTTCGGAATCAACAGCAAAAGCTCTGCGCGACCAAACCACCCAGACAACACCAGTCCCAATCCTCCACTCCATCGAACCGCAGCTCTTCGTCGCCAACATCCAGCGTTCCTGCGACTTTTACACCCACAAGCTCGGTTTCTCGGTCGCATTTCTCTACGGCGATCCGCCGCACTACGGCCAGGTCGTCCGCGACAACGCCCGCATCAACCTGAGATTGGTCTGCGAACCCGTCTTCGCCGGCGGCGTACGCAGACGCGAACATCTGCTCTCCGCCTCCATCACGGTTGCCACCGCAAGCGAACTCCAACATCTGTTCCGGAGTTATCAGGTTGCCGAAGTCTGCTTCCATCAGCGACTAAAGACGGAACCATGGGGAGCCACAACCTTCATCGTCTCGGATCCGGATGAGAACCTCATCCTCTTCGCCGGCCCGCGGGCCGACTGAAAAACCGCTCTCCATTTCCGCGTCACCGGGAATGCAAGTCTAGAGTGACGCCGCTCCTCGCGAAGATGGCCGTCTTGCTTTCGAGCCTTTCTGCCCCTCCATGGCCTGTTCGAAGACCGTATCGATATACGCCTCCGAAATCACCCCGGTACCCATCTGCAATCGGTAGTAGAGGGGGGCATAGAACGCATCGATCGCCGCCTCGAGGTCGATATCGACCCGCACCCCACCCTGCCGGATCGCCTCCTCCAACACCGCGTGGACAAGCCTCCGCCTCGGAAGCGTCCAGCTATCGCGGAACGCCCTCGCCAGTTCAGCGTCGAACTGGGCTTCCGCCCACAGCGCCCTCACCAGCGCACCCACCCTGCCCCGAAACGCCTTTCCCGTCGTCTGCATCTGAAGTCTCAGCCGTTCCGTCGCCCGTTCATGCTCCGGGAAGAGGGATATAGGTTCGAGCAGACTGAGGAACGCCTCCATCACGACAGCTGCTTTATTCGGCCATCTGCGATAGAGCGTCGTCTTGCCAACCCCCGTCCGCGCGGCAATCCCCTCGATACTGACACCGCGAAATCCAACCTCCAGCACAAGGTCCAGTGCCGCCTTCAGCATGGCCTGATGGAGTTGTTCATTGCGGGGTCTGCCCCCTTTTGGGGCACGCGCGGCGACTGTCCTCATATCATCCTCTGCAACAAGCTTTGAAATACCTCTGCTTATTATTATGCGTCCGAAACGATACGGAGCGTATCCAATCACCAGCGTTTACAAACGATACGCAGGGTTTCGTATCTTATAACCCGCAGTCAATCAAGTCGAAGAGGACGTTGTCCCAGACGCTCCCTCCACGGATTGCCGAGCCATGAAGCGCCCAGGACGAACGATATGAGCAATCACACCCACCACACCGCACCCACCCAGTTCGTCGAAGCCAACGGCATTCGCTTCGCCTATCGCCGCTTCGGCAAGCGGGAAGGCACACCTCTCGTCTTCATCCCGCACATCCTCGGCAATATGGATAGCTGGGACCCGTCCGTAACCGACGGCCTTGCACAGCACCGCGAAGTCATCCTCTTCAACAACGCCGGCATCGCCAGCTCTACCGGCGAAGTTCCCACCACCTTCGCTGAGATGGCCACAAACGCAGGCGTCTTCATCGACGCGCTCGGGCCTCACCACCGTCGACGTTCTTGGCTTCTCCATCGGCTCCATGATCGCGCAGAACGTCGCCATGCAGCGGGCTGACCTCGTGCGCAAGCTCGTCATCGTCGGCAGCGGCCCGCGCAACGGAGACGGCATTCCGCTGACCACCGAATCGCAAAAAATCTTCACCAACAAGTACGGAAACCTCGATGACTTCTGGATCGACGGCTTCTTCACCGCGTCGCCGGAAAGCCAGGCAGCCGGCCGGGCGTTCCTCAAGCGCCGTGACGCCCGCGTAGACAATCGCGACACCCCGATCAATGAGAAGGTGCAGCCCGCGCAGTTTGCCGCCTTGCAGGAGTGGGGCAACCCGGTCGGAGAACGCTTCGCCTACCTGAAGGACATCAGGATGCCCGTGCTGATCGTCGGCGGGAAGTCCGACATCATCTTCTACACCATCAACTCCTTCTACCTCGAGCAGAACTTGCCCAACGCGCAACTCATGCTCTATCCGGACGCCGCTCACGGTTCGCTCTTCCAATACCCAGAGCTGTTCGTGGAACATACGAGTCTGTTTCTGCGTGACCGAAGAGAGGCCTGCTTCAGGGCATCCTTGTCGAGGCCCACGTCAGGCCATTCGAGATAACTCCCTCCCGGCCAACTGCAACTCCTCTTTCCCCCTCTCACCACATGCGACGTCTTTTGCCGTCGGGAGAAACCCATGAGTTTGAAGGACGTATTTATCGAAGAGCTGCGCGATCTCTATAGCGCCGAAAACCAACTCGTGAAGGCCCTGCCCAAGATGGCCAAGGCAACCAAAACCCCCGCCCTGAAGAGTCTCTTCACCGCCCACCTCGAAGAGACCAAGGCTCAGGTCAAACGCCTAAAGCAGGCATTCCAGATCATTGGCAAAAAGCCGACCGGCCAGCACTGCAACGGCATGGAAGGCGTCATCAAAGAGGGCAAGGAAGCGATCGAGTCCGACGAAGAGGGCCCAACCAAGGATGTCGAGCTCATCGGCGCGGGCCTCCGGACCGAGCATTACGAGATCGCCGGATACACCGCCGCCATTGCGATCGCGAAGGCCCTCGGCGAGAAGGAAATCGCCGCTCTTCTCAACGAAACGTTGAAGGAAGAGCAGAACGCCGGAAAGAATCTCCTCATGGAATCGAAACCCGCTCTCAAAGGCGCTTCCGCGGAAGCCGGTGCCGGCCAGGAAGAAGAGGACGACAAGCCCAAGGACACTAAGGAAGCCGTGTCCAAGACGAAGAGTGAGAAGGACGAAGCCGAAGCTGCCCCCAGCCTCGATTCGCCCACAACAGAGACTCCCGTAAAGAAATCTAAGAAATCAAAGAAGAAATAAATGCAATGCAATGAACACGATAAGAGCCAGCCAGAAAAAGGCTGGCTCTTCACTTGAGACAGCTGAAGAAGGCACATGCGGAGCCCCACGGTATAACCCATTCTTCGTTGACAACAGAGGCTAAAGGAATCGGGAACTGCCTCACGTGAGGGATGCCTCTCGCTTTAAGCCGTCATCCTGAGCGAAGCGAAGGACCCGTATTTGTACCTTCCTGTCTGCGCTTTCACCGCAGTCGTCTCTTTGCGAGAAATAAAACCTGTATCTTATTGAGAAAAAGATCTGCAATGCTACCTAAGGGAAGGGGGTACTCCACGGTCCCCTACGCCATAGGCGTTCCCGCAGCCTTGTAAATCGACTCTATCGCGATCAGGTCTTTCAACCCCTCTTCGCCTGCACTCTTCGGCTGCGTATTCGTCCGGATGCACTCCGCCATGTGATCCGCCTCGAGCCGGAAGACGGACACATCGTCGGTAGAGCTCGTCACATCCACCGTCACTGCCTTCGACAGGCTGACCAGATGCGACCCGGTATACCCAAACGCATTCGAAAGCTCGATCGACCCCTTATCGCCGTTGATCCGCAGAAACCCCGGCATCGTCCCACCATAAGTGGAAGCCCCGGTGCCCGTGATTCCAGACGGGAATTTCATCGTCCAGGTCACCGTCTGCTCCATCTCGGCAAAACGCCCGGAGGTCTTATCCCGCGTCGACACCATCGCGGTGAACTCGGTCGGATCTTCCTTCAGCAGAAAGCGCGCTGTATTCAGCGGATAGATCCCAACATCCATCAGAGATCCGCCTCCCGCGAGCTTCTTCTTCAGCCGCCAGAAATCGGGACTCGCGAAGTTGAAGCCAAATGCACCTTCGACCGCCTGGATATTTCCAAGCGCTCCGGACTGCACCAGCCGCTCCGCCTCGATATAAGTCGGATCGTACTGGCAGCGGTAAGCGATCATCAGCTTCACATTCGCCGATTTGCACGCATCGATCATCTGCCTGCATTCCACGCTCGAGGTCGCCATCGGCTTCTCGCACAGCACGTTCTTGCCCGCCTTCGCCGCCCTTACCGTGTACTCGCAGTGCATGCTATTCGGCAGCCCAACGTAAACGGCATCGACAGCCTTGTTGTCCTTGATCCGGTCGAACTGCTCATAGGTGTAGATCGAGGTCTCGGGAATGCCGTACATCGCCGCGAACTTCTTACCTTTCGTGTCCGGGTGTCCCGTCACAAGGGCCGTGATCTTCGCCTTCTGGCTCTCCTGGCAAGCTCGCATGAACATCCCCGAAATCGTCCCCAGCCCGATGGCCGCATAGCCAATCGGCTTATCGGAGGAGGCACCCTGGGCAAACGAAGGCAGAGTCGAGCCCGCAAGGGCAAGGGCTGAAAACCTGGAAAAGTCGCGGCGATTCATGCGAATCACTCTAACCGCAGAGCGTTACGCTGTCGACATCACTGCCGCAACTCAACCTCGGTCGCGCCCTGACCTCCTTGATTCTGCGGAGGTTCCGTCACGGTCGTCACATGCGGATGTCCCTTCAGAAATTCTCGCAAAGTACGCCGCAGAATCCCCATTCCCGTTCCGTGCACAATCCGTATGCGCGGCAGACCAGCCAGAAACGCCCGATCGACAAAGCGCTCAACCTCCTGCTGTGCTTCATCCGCCGTACGACCAATGACATTGATCTCCGAAGGCATATAGTCCGCGTCACCGCTCACAGTCGAAACAGTCACGCCACCCCGCCTTCTGGCCGCCTCGAGCGGAGTAACAACCTTGATGTGTTCGACCTCACCAATATCCTCGATCGAAGCCCTCATCTTCATCGGCCCGATGGATACCTCGAACACCTTCCCATCAACCAGCCGATCGACACGCGCCTGTCTCCCAAGAGACTTCAGTTTGACCAGATCCCCAACCTTGATTCCCTTCGGCTGATGAGGCATAGCCGCCGGGTCGTTACGATCTGCTCCAGTCGTGTGAGCCACAACGGTTGAGTTGAACTGCTCGGAGAACTCGCGCCGCAACCGCGACATGCGCAGGTCGGAATCGCGCGCAATCTTCTGCGCCACCTTCTTATCGTCGATCGCCTTCACGGTCTCTTTGAGCTGATAGGTGAAGTCATCGATGAGCGTATTGAGCTTCTTCTCGAGCTCTCGCGTCCTCTGCTTCTGCTCCGCGCGTCCTTCCGTCTCGAGCCGCGACCTCTCCCGCGCAACCTCCTGCTCCTTCCGCCGAAGCGCCTCACGTTCGGTTCCAGCCGCTGCAAGCTGCTCGTGAAGCTGGTCGAGAAACGCCCCGATGTCCGCGGTCTGCGTCGTCATCTGCGCCCGCGCCTCCGCCAGGATCTCCGGCGCGAGCCCAAGCCGCGAGGCGATGTTGAGTCCAGCCGAAGCGCCAGGAACACCAAGCCGAAGCTCGTACGTCGGTGTCAGCGTCTCCTGGTTGAAGCCGACCGCGGCGTTCAACACACCCGCATGATTGGCCGCATAGACCTTCAGCGACGTGAGGTGAGTCGTAATGCAGCACCACGCATGCACCCGCAGGAAGTGCCCCGCGATAGCGACGGCAAGAGCCGCACCCTCCTCCGGATCGGTCGCCGATCCAAGCTCATCCAGCAGCACAAGCGAATCGCCTGTAGCTTCAGCAGCGATCCTGTTTACGTTGACGATGTGCGCCGAGAAGCTCGAGAGGTTGGATTCGATCGATTGCGCATCGCCGATGTCGGCATAGATACCGGTAAACAGGGGAAACACAGCCTCACTCGCAGGAACCGGAACGCCAGCCTGAGCCATCAGCGCGAGCAGCCCAGTCGTCTTGAGCGCCACGGTCTTTCCGCCCGTATTCGGCCCCGAGATGATAAGTTGCCGTGCCTCAGGTTCCAGCGCAAGCGTCAGCGGAGTCGGCCCGGAAGCCGGAGTCAGATCGTCACCTGCCTCGGTCTGCCGCGCCCGATGATCGCGCCTCATCCGCAGTTCGAGCAGGGGATGACGCGCTCCCTTGAGGCTCAGCCCCTGTTTTGCCGGCTCATCCAGCACACCGGCGATTCCCGACGGAATGCTCCGCGCGTCGGGAGTGTCGAACGATGGACGAACGCAGTCGAGGTCGAGTGCAAAGCGCGCCCGCGCCCAATGCGCTTCCACCTCGGCGAGAATGCATGTCCCGAGGTGGATTGGCGTCGCTTCCGCCGCAAGCGCGCGGGTCATTGCGACGAGGATGCGGTGAATCTCCGATTGCTCCTCGTCCAGCAACCGGACGAGCTCGTTGTTCTGCTCGATGGTCTCGAGCGGTTCGACGAAGACGGTCTGCCCGGATGAAGAGGACCCATGAATCACGCCCGGAACCCGCCGCTTGAACTCGGCCTTGACCGGAATGACGAAACGCTCGCCGCGCACGGTAATCAGTTCATCCTGCGTACTTCCGCCCTCCGAGAAAGAGCGCAGGGCCTTACGCAGGCTCTCCTCAATGGCGCGATGCTGCCGCTCCATGGCCCGCCGGAGGCGACGAAGCTCCGGGCTGGCGTCATCCGAGAGGCTTCCATCGGCCTCGATCTTGCCCCGCAGCAGGCGCAGCAGACCCGAAAGATCGTACTGAAGCAAAGGCGCGGACAGCGCGGCGATCCCCGGCCAGCTTCGCTGCGACTCACTCGGGCTGTCGTGAAGCAGGTTGCGCCAGGCCGCGACGCGCTCGACGACCTCCAGTAGATCCCGAATCTCGAGCGCCTCGAGCGCCGAACCATCGATGCGCGCCTTCTCCAGCAGCGCGGTCGGATCCATGAGTCCATGGAAGTCGAAGCTCCCACCGCGTGTCAGAAACAGCCGCATCTCGTCGGTCCGCTTCTGCTGATCCTCGATCCAGCCAAGGTCGGCCGAGGGTTCGAGCGCGAGGAGCCAGGCACGTCCGAGCGGCGAAAAGGTGTGTCCAGCGATGTGCTCGCGCAGGGCAGGCCACTGCAGCGCGGAGGAGCTCGAATGAGCCAGCGGAGACGGAATGCGAGGAAGCAGGTTCGACGAAGTCACATCCCCTATCGTATGCGTCTGCTCCGGCATAGACCCCGCAACGAAGTTGAACTTGATCGCTAACTTTCGCGTACCTTGAACAGACGGGATTCGCTCCCGCCCTGCTTCTGGAGGTGTTGCGATGGTCTGCCCGACCTGTGGTGCTTCGTTCGATGGAGTTGGCAACTTCTGCCCTCACTGTGGCTCGCGTGTCACACAGCAGGCTGGTCCCGCCAGCCCTCCGCCCCCGTATCCGGGCTACGGTTACGGCGTCCCGGTCCAGGGCTACCCTCCTCCGGCTTATGCGATCCCCCAGACAATGCGCGTTCAACGCAACCTGCAACTCCTCGCAATCCTCTGGGGTTGCTTTGCCGTGTACCGGCTGGTGACGGGTATCGTGAGCATTTTCTTCCTGCACATGTTTACGCATCGCGGCATGTTTGGCCATCATTTCCCGTTCGGGTCAGACGGAGCACCTTGGGTGGCCGCCATGATGCCATTCAACATCGTGACGACGCTTGGGTTCGTCGGCTTGGCCGTTCTTGTCGGCTACGGCTTGTTTGAGCGGCGTCCCTGGGGACGTACGACGGCGATCGTGATGAGCATCCTCTCGATGATTCATTTCCCGATCGGCACCGCGCTCGGAATCTTTACCCTCTGGGTGCTCGCACCCGCCTCTTCCGCGCTGGAGTATGAATCCATCGCGGACCGTTCACGACCCGGCTTTTAGGGGCGCCGGACTAAACTGGAGAAATGAACTTTCCTCAAACGCGTATGCGTCGCCTGCGCCGGACCGAGGCGATGCGTTCGCTCGTGCGAGAAACGCACCTCCGTCCCGAAGCACTGATCTACCCGCTCTTCATCTGTCCCGGCGAGGGTGTACGCAAGCCGATTAACTCCATGCCCGGTGTCTTCAATCTTTCGGTCGACGAGGCGCTCAAGGAGGCGGAGCAGTGCGCGGCCCTTGGGATCGGCGGCCTCCTGCTCTTCGGTCTCCCGGAGTCGAAGGACGAGCAAGGAAGCGGCGCGTGGGCGGAGGACGGCATTGTGCAGAAGGCCGTTCGCGCAATCAAGCAGAACCGCAAGCTCGACTCTCTCGTCACAATGGTCGATGTCTGTCTCTGCGAGTACACCTCGCACGGGCACTGCGGCATTGTGGCGCGGGACGGCGATCACTACAGCATCGAGAACGACTCGTCCGTGACTCTCCTGGCGAAGACGGCGGCTTCTCTCGCGAAGGCAGGAGCCGACGTCATCGCTCCCTCGGACATGATGGATGGTCGAATCGGAGCCATCCGGGAGGCGCTCGACCAAGTTGGTCATCAGGACACGCCGATTCTGAGCTACGCCTCAAAGTTCGCTTCGGCTTTTTACGGACCGTTCCGGGAGGCGGTGGATTCAGCGCCGCAGTTCGGCGACCGCCGCAGCTATCAGATGGATGGCGCGAACCTCCGCGAGGCCATGCGCGAGATCGATCAGGACATCGCCGAGGGCGCGGACATGGTCATCATGAAGCCCGCCATGCCGTACCTCGACGTGATCCGGGAGGCTCGCAACCGGTATGACGTGCCGATGGGTGCCTACCAGGTCTCTGGGGAGTACTCGATGCTCCACGCCGCCTTCGAGCGCGGTTGGCTGGAGCCGGAGCGCACGATGATGGAGTCGCTGCTCGGCATCCGCCGCGCGGGGGCCGACTTTATCGTCACCTACTTTGCCCAAAAGGCCGCGCGCGCGCTCGCCTGATCGTCACTTGACGTGAAGCGTAAAATTAGCTGGTTGACACTTTGTGTGTCTGGAAACGGAGTATTCCCTTGGCAGAGACGATTTACGATTTGGCAGTCGTGGGCGGCGGGCCCGCGGGCTACACGTGCGCGATTCGCGCGGCGCAGTACGGTTTGAAGGTTGCTCTTATCGAAAAGACGGATCTGCTCGGCGGCACCTGTCTCCACTGGGGCTGCATTCCGACCAAGGCGATGCTGTTCTCGGCCGAGATCTGGGACCACCTGAAGCACGCAGGAAAGTACGGCATCGACGGGGTCGACCAACCGAAGCTGAACTGGCAGAATCTGCTCGGACGCAAGAACGAGATCATCACCAAGCACACCAAGGGTCTCGACTTCCTGATGAAGAAGAACAAGATCACGGTCGTGCGCGGACACGGTCGCCTGACCGGGTCGGCGAAGGAAGGCGTTCATACCGTCGACGTCACCGCTGAGGACAAGGGGAAGGCTGGTGAGGGTTCGTCCCTCCAGACCACCACCCAGGTCAAGGCAAAGAAGGTCGTCATCGCCACCGGCTCCGATGCCCGCATGCTTCCGGGTTACAAGGCTGACCAGACGATCCTGACGAACATCGAGATCCTCGCGCTTCCGGCGATGCCGAAGTCGCTCGTTGTCATTGGCGCCGGAGCGGTTGGCGTTGAGTTTGCCTCGGTGTTCAAGAGCTTCGGCGCGGATGTCACGATCATCGAGGCCCTCCCGCGCATCGTGAACGTCGAGGACGAGGACATCTCGAAGGAACTCACCCGCGCCTACAAGAAGCGCGGCATCGAGATGTTCGTCTCGGCCAAGGTGGACAAGATCGACAGGACGGCCGACGGGGCTGTTGTCACGTTTACCGATTCGAACGGCAAACAGCAGACAAAGAACGCCCAAAAGGTGCTGGTTGCTGTTGGCCGTGCGCCGCGCACCTACGACGCTGGTATCGACAAGGTAGGCATCACGCTCGATCGCGGCTTCATCCCCACCAACGAGTGGATGGAGACGACAGAGCCCGGCGTCTACGCCATCGGCGATATTGTCGCCGGCCTGCCGCAGCTTGCCCATGTCGGCGGAATGTCCGGTCTGGTCGTCGCGGCCAAGCTCGCCGGCAAGTACGCACGTCCCGTTCACCGCAACCGGATTCCTGGCTGCACCTACTGCGATCCGCAGATCGGGTCGGTTGGCTTGACCGAGGCGCAGGCCAAGGCCCAGGGCTACCAGGTCAAGGTCGGCAAGTTCCCTTTCGTCGGCAACTCCAAGGCGACAATCGTCGACTCGCACGACGGCTTCGTCAAGGTCGTGTCGGATGCCAAATATGGCGAGATTCTCGGTGTACACATCATTGGACCGCAGGCGACAGAGATCATCTCGGAGTGCGTAACGGCCATTGAACTCGAGGCAACAGTCGAGGCTATGATGTTTACCATCCACGCGCATCCAACGCTTGCCGAGAGTCTTCTCGACGGCTTCTCGAGCGTGGAAGGTATGGCGGTCAACGTATAACTGGATCAAGGGAGGGCACCATGCGTAATGAGTTCACCGCAATCATCGAGCAGGACGGTCCCTGGTTTGTGGGCTGGTGCCCCGAGATCCCCGAAGCCAAGGGGCAGGGGAGCAATGTCGAGGAATGCCGCGCAAGCCTCTCTGACGCCATCGCGCTGGTCCTCGATGACCGCCGCCAAGACGCCCTGCGTCGGATGCCGGATACAGCACTCCGGGAGTTGGTCACGATCGCTTGAGGCTATCTGCGAAGCCCGGACCTCAAAGCTAGACAAGAAGTAATGTTCATCCACCTCCTTCATCTCGGTCGCGTCCCCTACGCGGAGGCCCTCGCCATCCAGCAGAAGGTCATCGCCGCCCGCAAGGCAGGCACCATCGGCGATACGCTCCTGATGCTCGAGCACCCGCCGGTCCTCACTCTCGGCCGCAAAGCGCATCGCGGAAACATCCTCGCTAGCGACGAACTCCTCGCCCGCAAAGGCGTCGAGATCCATGAGGTCAACCGCGGCGGCGACGTTACTTATCACGGACCCGGGCAGCTCATCGGCTACCCTATCGTCGACCTGCGCGGTGACCTTCCGGGCAAAATAGGTCCTCATCTCGGTCCGGTCGATTTCGTCCGTATGCTCGAAGAGTCACTCATCCGTACCTGCGGCGAGTTTGGCGTCATGGCTCGACGCATTTGCACGCTTACCGGTGTCTGGACGCTGGCCGGTGGTAGCATCCCCGAGAAGAAAATCGCTGCCATCGGCGTTCACGTTTCCCAGGGCGTCACCTCGCACGGCTTCGCGCTAAACGTCACCACCGACCTGCGCGACTTCGAATGGATCGTCCCCTGCGGCATCACCGACCGCACCGTAACCAGCCTCGAACTGGAAGCCGATCCGACGCGCCTCGCCGTCACGATGGAGAACGCCCTCAATGCTGCTGCCAGAAACTTCGGCCGCGTCTTCGAACGGCAGATCCTCTGGTGCAACTCTCTCGAAGAACTCCTGGCCTCGCCCGTCTCCACGGGCTAATCCAAGCTGTCCGCTAATAGAACGCGCAAGGGCCGTTCTCACGACACCGCTTACGCCCCAGCACTATAATCTCCATGTCGCGCCGCAAGCGGTCGCATGACCGCCCGGACGCCAAACGCACCTCAAAGGATCCCGATGCCGACCGACGTAGTCATGCCCCAGATGGGCGAATCCATCACCGAAGGCACCATCACCAAGTGGCTGAAGAAGGTCGGCGAAGCCGTCCAGCGCGATGAACCTCTGTTCGAGATTTCGACCGATAAGGTTGACGCCGAGATTCCGTCTCCTGCCGCCGGTGTTCTGAAAGAGATCAAGATCACCGAAGGCACCACCGTCACGATCAACACCGTCGTCTGCAGCATCGACGAGGCCGGTTCCGCGTCCGCTCCGCCCGCATCCGCCGAGACAGCCGCCACCCCCGCGATCGACTCTTCCACCCCGGCCGCCGTGGATCTCCCTTCGGCGAATGAGAACCCGCCAGAGAACTCCGCCGTACAGCCCTCGGCAACCGAGGCTCCGGGAACCGAGGTCCTGATGCCCCAGATGGGCGAGTCCATCACCGAGGGCACCATCACCAAGTGGCTGAAGAAGGTCGGCGACTCCGTCCAGCGCGACGAGCCCATCTTCGAGATCTCAACCGATAAGGTCGACGCCGAGATCCCGTCTCCCGTTGCCGGCAAGCTCACCGAGATCAAGGTCGCCGAAGGCACCACGGTCCAGATCAACACCGTCGTCGCTGTGATCGGCGGAGGGGCCGCAAAGCCTGCCGTTGCTCCCGCGAAGCCCGCAACCCCGGCTGCTGCCCCCGCCGCTGCGCCGACCAACGCACAGGCTTCCGAGGGGGGACGCATCGTATCCTCGCCGCTCGTCCGCAAGATCGCCAGCGACAACAATGTCAATCTCGCGCAACTGTCTGGAACCGGAGCCTCCGGCCGCATCACCAAGGCGGACATCGTCGGCCATCTCGAAGGCGGAGCGAAGCCTGCTCCGAACGCCCAGCCAAGCGTTTCGGCGGTCCAGTCCGCTCCGGCGACCACTGCCCCAGTCAAGGCCGCCGCACCAGCCCCGCAACCCGGCGAACTCGTTCCGATGACCAAGATGCGCTCCATCATCGCCAAGCGCATGGTCGAGTCCAAACAGACCAGCCCTCACGTCCACACCATCTTCAAGGTGGACATGACCCGCATCGTGAAGCTCCGGGAGCGCGAAAAGAACAAGTACGAGCAGCGCAACGGTGCCAAGCTGACCTACATGCCGTTCATCACGCGCGCCGCCGTGCAGGCACTCCGCAAGCACCCGGTGGTCAACGCCGCAATCCAGGGCGACGCCATCCTCTACAACCGGAACATCAACATCGGAATCGCCGTAGCGCTTGACTGGGGGCTCATCGTCCCGGTCATCAAGGGCTGCGAGGAGAAGAACTTCCTTGGCATCACGCGCTCGATCATCGACCTCGCCGACCGCGCCCGCTCGAAGAAGCTCGCGCCCGACGAAGTCTCCGGCGGAACCTTCACCATCACCAACGCCGGCATCTTCGGCGAGCAGTTCGGCACTCCGATCATCAACCAGCCCCAGGCCGCAATTCTCGGCGTAGGCGGACTCAACAAGGAAGCCCTCGTCCTCACCGACAAGGATGGCCAGGACACCATCGCCATCCGCTCGGTCCAGCGCTTCACCCTCGGCTTCGATCACCGCATCGTCGATGGCGCGGACGCCGGCAAATTTATGTCGGATTTCAAGGCTTATCTCGAGAACTGGTCCGAAGACATCGGCTAACCAACCTTTGATCGCACAAAACAGCGGCAGGCTCTAACGAGTCTGCCGTTTCTTTTTGCGATCTCCAAGCCCGGGCGAGCCAAAGGCAGCGAGAGCGAGAGCCTCGGACCTCTCATCCGCCTTGCACTCCGCATAGAGCGCATCCACATCCTCGCCAGTTCGCACGATCGTACAACGCCCAGTCCCGACCTGCGCCTGGGTGCAAACCGCGACCCCACGCTTCGGACACACACTTAGACACTGGGTCCTGATCACCAGCAACTGCAATCCGGCCTCATCCCGCCTCGATCTCTGCCTGAGCGCCTTCTTCAGCTTCCCGAGCCCATGCTCGTCCCCGAACTCGTCCTTCTTCAGCTTCCGCTGACACTTCCCGCAGGCGAGCAGCAACTGGCCCTTCCATGGACCCTCGTAGGACTTCAATCTCACCGGCGCGTCGAGCGCCACCGTCTGATTCATGCAGGTTGGATGCGCCGCCGCCAACTACAGGGCCGCCTTGGCCGCGAGGACACGCTCCACCGCCTGCTTCACCGTCGTCCCCACGGCGCTTAGGTGCCCCATCTTACGAGCTTTGCGCGGCTTGAGTTTCTCATACAGATGCAGCCTCACTCCGGGCACTGCCAACGCGCGGTCGAACCGCGGTTCCACCGCCGAGCCATCCTCGCCAATCCAGTGGTCCCCAAGCAGGTTCGCGATCGCTGCCGGCTGCACCAGATCGACATCCCCAAGCGGAAGATCGCAGACCGCCCTCACCGCCTGCTCGAACTGACTCGTCACGCACGCACGTTCGCTTTGGTGGTAGCTGTTATGCGGACGCGGCGCCAACTCGTTCACCAGGAGCTTGCCCCCGGTCGTTACGAACATCTCGACGGCGAGCAGACCCTCGAGTTGAAACGTATCGGCAATCTCCTCAGCGATCCTGCGCGCTTCCGATTCCAACGATTCCGGAATAGCCGCCGGGATCACGCTCCAGCTCAGAATCTGATGCTCATGATGATTCCACGCCGCCGGGTATACCTTCACTTCGCCTCTGGGACTCCGTGCCACCATCACGCTGATCTCACGCTCAAGGTCCACCGCCTGCTCGACCACACCTGCGCCTTCGCCAAGCGCCTCCCACGCGCCTCTTACTTCGGCTTCCGTCCCAGCCTCCGGCCCAAACCCGACGCGCCCTTGCCCGCGCCCGTCATATCCACCTTGCGCGCTCTTGCAGAAGCATCTCCCACCAAGCTCGTTGATCGCTGAGCGCACGTCATCCAGTGCCCGCACCGCCCGGTACGGTCCAACCGGAAAACCATGCTTTCGCAGCCAGTCCTTCTGCTCGATGCGGTCCTGGATCACGGCAAGCATCGCCCCACCCGGACGCACCGGGCAAAAGCTCGCCGCGGCTTCCATGCTGCGTTCGGAAATTTGCTCGATCTCGAGTGTCACGACATCGCATCCACGCGCAAGATTTGCCGCACCTCGGCTGTCATCCCAACCCGCCTCAATGCATCCATCCACCACAAACCGGGCCGGGCACCCCGGATCCGGATCGAGCACAAGAATCCTGTATCCCATTCCCCGTGCCGCCATGGCGATCATGCGCCCAAGCTGCCCGCCCCCAAGAATCCCGATCGTTGCTCCCGGCAGGATCGGCCTAGCCTCTATAGACCGTGTGCTCACGCTGAAACCTCATCGCCAACAACCTGCGCCAACACCTCGTCCCGCCGCGCTGCCCGCCAGGCCACGAGCTTCTCCTGCAACGCGGCATCGGTGGTGCCAAGCATGGCAATCGCAAGCAGACCGGCATTCGCTGCGCCCGCCGCGCCAATCGCCATCGTCCCGACCGGCACGCCCTTGGGCATCTGCGCGATCGAGAGCATGGCATCAAATCCCTGCAGCGCCGTTGCCGCGATCGGGACGCCAAGCACCGGAACCACTGTCTTCGCCGCCATCATGCCCGGCAGATGCGCCGCGCCGCCCGCCCCTGCGACGATCACCCTCAAACCACGCCCGGCAGCGGCTTCGGCGTACTCGAAGAGAAGATCCGGCGTCCGATGCGCGCTCACCACGCGCACCTCGTGGGGCACGCCGAACTCCCGCAGCATCTCCACCGCACCCCGCATTACCGAGTAATCACTCTTACTCCCCATCACGACACCCACTAACGGCTCGGCGCTCATCCCCCGATTATACGAGCGCTCAGCCCGAGAACCGGCCGCCAGCAGGGCGCCTACTTATGCCGTTCCCCTAGGTAGGCAATCAGCACATGTACCGCTGTCAACAGGCCCCCGAATCCCCCAACGACACCCTTCAGCCTCTGCACACTCTGCTCATGCTGCCCCACGCGGTCCTCGAGATGATTCAGCCTCCCCGGCTGGCCGATCCCCATCACCTGTTCCATCTGGCTCTTCAAGACGCCCAGGTCCCTTAAGACCGTTGCCTCAAATTCAGTCATGATCTCTCCCTAATCCACCGGCAGGTTGCAGAACACCGCGCTCGACCACCGCGAGTAAAGAGGCGGTGTACTCGCGTCGTACATTCGTACGAAGTACCGCTCGCCCGAGGACACGCGCGGGATCGAGAAGCTCCGCACCGTTCTTCGCAGCACAAGGTCCGGCCCCGGCCCGGGCCCGAACCCACCATCCCGCCGCCTCACCTCGAAGCCGCCCCCGGCAGGCGCAACCGTTCCGGAGTCGATTTGCAGCGCACTCCCGGTTGCCGAGACCACCGTCATCTGCAATAGATTCCCCAGCACCTGCGACGGCCCTGTCGCCGCCGTCTCCGGCAGCGCGACATCATCGGCGATCGCCTCGGAAAGCTTGATGCCCATCCCTTCTGCCCAGTCGTTCGCGAAGCCAATCTTGTATCGCAGCACCTCCGGAGCCGCGCCCCCATCCTCGATCCCGACCTGACGCACGATCACCTGCATCTCCGCTCCATTCGCCGTAAGAGCAAGCACGTCTCCGGGCCACACATCGCTGTTCGCGAACGGTTCTACCCCAAATGCGGAGCACACCTCCGCCGCGTAGCTCCCGCTCAGTGCGGCGGACCGCGCCGTCGAAAAGCTCAGCACCGCCATCGCCGCGCTCTCGCAGTCCTCCGAACTTCGTGCCTCCGGCGTCACCACACGCCCAAGCCACCGTGCCGTTCCGTTCGCGCCTCCGGCCGCTTCGACCGCAACGCTGGCCGCATCTTCCAGCCTCGCGATCGCCCGGTTGCTGCGCCTGTAGTTGACCGCAACCGTCTCGCCGGCCACCGGAATCCGTCCTGCATAGAACGTCACCTTGGCCGTGCCGTTCGCGTTCTGCACCTCGCAGTCCACACCCTCGCCAGCTACGCCGATCAGCCGCGTGAACGCCACGCCGGAAGACAGCGTGCTCGTCACCCACGCCGACCCCGTCTGTGTCACCCGGCAGTACCCCATCGACCCGAATATCTGTACAGAGTCCACCGCGCAGAAGATGCAGCGCACCGGCGAACTTGCAATGACACCCGCCACAGCTGTGTCGTATAGCACCGTCGCCGGTGTGTTCGAGCTGGCCCCGAGATCAATGACCTCGAAGCACACCGACATGGGAGCGGCCACGTAACCCCCGCCGAAGCCCTCCACCACGCCCTCGACCCGCGCATAGTAGGTCTGCTTCACCCGCTGCATCTCCGCGCAGTGCAATCGAATGCGAAGCGTGTAACGATGCCCATCCAATGCGGTGTAACTCGTGCCTGCCTCAACCCCATTCAACAGCGGAGTCACCAGCGTCGTCCCGCTGCTCTGTCGCACGTTGTATCCCACAAAGCAGTTCGCTTGAACCACGGTTCCCGAGTACAGCCCGCACAGAATGCCGTCGCTCGCCGTCGCCAGCACAACCGCTCCCGCCTCAAGCAGAAGCGACCCACCCATCTCGATCTCCTGGACCGCGGTCAGCGTTGTCTGCCCGTCAAACCCGTTGCCGCCGGTCATGGTCAATCCGCCTGCGCCGAAGCTAAGGTGCGACCCCGGGTCGTTTACCTGCCAAACCGCCGGATCGAAGACGCTCTCCTCGAAGTTGTCCGTCACCAGTTTCGCTCGCGCCGAAGAGACTCCAAGCGGGGCGTCGCTAAGGACAAACACGGCAGTCGTTCCATCACCCGCAAACATCTCCGTCACATACGTCGTGGGTTCCATCGCGCCCGAAACCGTTACGTCGTTCGCTAGATCCTTCACCGCACCCGCCGAGAGACCGGACGGCGAAGTCATGCCATCCCCGTCGCCCAGCGCATGGACGACGGAGCCCACCGGAGCGAACGCGAGTGCCCCGCCCAGAACGCTGTACGCCCCATAAGCCGCTCCCGCCAGCGCCCCGGCGTTGATCGACCAGGCAGCCGTGGACACCGGTTGGAACACGCCGATGCTCCTCCCATCCGCGACGCCCGCAGTCGAGATGGCACCCCCACCGACACCCTGAGTCAGCCCGCGCAATACCAGGCCTCCGGCCACCCCGAAGCCGCTCCCGCTCGCCGGAACCGTCAGCTTGTCCAGAAGCCACTCGTCGCTGACCGCGTCGACCATATAGCGATAGACCGCTCCCTGCGTTCCCATCCCTCCGTAGACCGCGACCGGCTCGGTCGCCAGGTAGCCGGTAAACAGCACCATGCCGGCTTCATTCGAAACCACCACGCGACCGCGCCGGATCGGAACAGCCAGACCCTCGGGAAGGATAAACGTCCCCACACACCGGGAAGGCGCGTTCAGTGTCCTGTCCACGCGCAACGGTGCTCCTGGCCACAGCGCCCCGCTGTAATCCACCGGTCCCCGCCCGTCGAGGTTGTCGATCGTGACCTTCAAGGCGTCACCTCGCTTCCGGTGCCCTCGCCTGCCCCATGCATCGCCTCGGTCATGGGCGGCAAACCACGCATCGCTCGGACTTCCGCCACCGTCAGCACGCCGGCCTGCAGAAGCTGCGTCTGCACCGAAAGTTCTTCCATCGGATCTCTCGCCTCGAGATCGTTGAAGACGAACTCAAACTCGCGCCAGCCAAGCCGCTTGGCAAACAGATCCCGCGTGATGTGCTCGGCGAGAAGCTTCGCAACCGGCACCACTGCACTCTGAAATGCCTCATCCGCAAGCTCGCCGGCGGACGCCTTGTTCACATCCAGTTCCAAGCCGAGGAACATCGGCGGAAGCTCGAACGCGTTGGCGATCATCCGCAGCAGAAACTCCTGCCACTGCAGATGCAGGTCCGCATCCGTACCTCCCGCGAACCGCAGCACTTCGGGCTTCTGCTCGCAGCTCAGGATCGGCACCTTGCCCGTGCCTTCGATCTCGTCCTGCCACCAGTGGATCAGCCTCTCGTGCTGCTCCGGCGTGGTCTCGTTCAGCCAAAGCGCATACTGCACCACCGAGTTCGAGGCCAGCCTCCCCGCGTAGCGCCCCGCACTCAGGAACTGGTTCACCGTCTCGAACGCGACCTCCAGACGACCCAACCCAAACGCCGTATGCGACCGAGGATTTAAACGCACATACATCAACTCGTCGTCGAGCAGGGGAACAAGCGCGTCTTTCCCCGGCTTGCCGGTGGCCTGCCCATACCGAGGCTTCGCCGGATCACCGTCCCACGTCTCATCGATCCGGATTGTCGCTCCGTCGACTGCCCAAAGCCGGAACGGTCGGGAACGGTCCCCGGTCAGCTCCATCTCGACGGCGCCGAAGCCTCCCACGAGCGTATCCTCGAGCACCTGCTCGAAGAGCGTGCGGAAGCTGTCTGCCTGGTTCGGTTCCTCGAGCGCAAGCCGCAGAGCCGCAAGCTTCGCCGCCGCATACGGAACCTTGGTCCCGTTGTATCCGCGCCGAACCCTCACCTGCCAGTCCATGCACGCGATCTTGTCCTTCACCACATTGATCGCCCGACGCGCTACCGGCGTCTCCGCGAACCGCCGGAGGTTGGCCGGGGTCGGCTTCATCACCGTCTGTCCCGTTCGCCCGCCGTAGGGCGAGAGGATCGAGGGCAGCATCGCCGTCTTCCTCGCCCCGCTCTCCCCTTGAATCGTCTCCACCGTCCGCCCTCCGGCCAGCCTCTGCCAGACACCCTGAACCGCATCCCTCAAACCCAAACCGCACCCCCTTAAAGCCGTCGCTCGCCACAAAAAGAAAGGGCAGAGCCAGTGGCTCCGCCCGCATCCAAACCCACCCGCCTAACGCCTTACACCTTCAACTCAACCCGCGCCGTCTGCGCCACCCGCACCAGGTCGTTCAAGGTAACCACTCGAATCGCCTCGCGCTCCATCGCATCGACGCCGAACCGATACCGCTCCATCGCCTCGTCCTCCAGATCGGAGACCTCCCGCAGAGGCTCGACTACAGCCGTCAACTCGAGCGTTGCCCCTTCCACCCGCGTAACCCCATCCCGCAGTCCTGCCGCCGAATAAGCCAACCCCTTCGCCCCTTCGACATCTCCGTCGAGCGACACCGCCTGAAACATGCGGATAACCCCGTTCGGCCGATACCCGCAATCGATCTTCATCGGATCCCCGGCCCCCGTATACATGCTCGCCGCGATCCGCTTCCGCATAAGCCCCCAGACTCCTGCCCGCTCGAACTCCGTCCGCATAGCCCCGGCGATCGCCGCCCGCCCCGTCTTCGTCCTCACCCGCGCCGGAGCCTTCAGCGGCTCGACGTACATCTTCATCAGAAGCTCGATCTCAGTCGCAAAGTTCTCCGCCAGGCAAGCCCCCACCGCACTCATCTGCACCGAGTTCGAGAGCGAATCCTCAAGCACATCCATCACCGCCTTCGGGTCCCGCGCACTCACACCCATCCGCAGCCTCGCCCCAATCTCGCCCTCTAAAGCCTCCAGAAGCGCAATGTCCGCGTCCGCGTCCATGCACCGAACCCGCGACCAGTCCCGCGTAAACCGCACGACGGCACCGCCATCGCCCGCGGCCTCGCGCAGCACCACGCCGATATTCGCGAATTCGCCCTTCACCACATCCGGCACATACCGGATCAGGAAGAACTCACACGGCACCCTCTCCGCCACATCCACCTCTCAACCAATCGACTGCAATCCGCGCACCATCGCCCTACATCACAAGCTTGCCCAATCCAGGCACATCCTCGAACTGTCGCGGCACCAGAACCCGCCCGTTCTTCGCCCAGTGCGGGAACGGCTCCCGATTTGAATCCCGAAACGACCCAATCAACTCCCGCACCCGTCCACGCCGAACAAGCATCGTCTCCATCAGTCGCTCGATCGTCGAGAGATTCCCTCCGTACCACTCGGGCGGAACGGCCTCCGCAATCTCCCACAGCACCTCCGGCCCCATCTCCTCGATCCGGCTCAGCCACGGCTCGAAGCTCTCCCAACCAGTCACGCTCCGGTACACCGTGTTCCGTGCGAACACTCCACGCAGAGGCGAATCCGGAAACGTCCACTCCCCCGCGTTGAAACAGAAGCCCTGATCAACAAAGGTAGCCCGATACCTCTTCTCCCGCGCCTTCCGCTCAAACACCGCCTGCCGCCCATTGCAGTTCCCAGCCCACTTGTCGAGACACAGGATCCCGGCAAACTCCCCGAGGTTCCGCACCTCTTCCATCTGCGGCTCCGGAAGGTAATCCACCACCTGCCCCGGCATCAGGCCGCCCACAAATCGGCTCCCGAACTGCAGTCCCGCCGAGCATCTCTCTTGGAATCCCTTCCCCAACTCGATATACATCTCGACCGAGTTCCGCACCAGCCACTCCGTGACCTCGACCACATCCGTCGCCGGCACCGTCAGCCCCGCCGCCGCCCCAATCCGAGTCGCGATCAGCTCATTCGCCAGAACCCGCAGATGCTGCGGATTATTCTGAAACTTCACCACCCACAACTGCCCATCCGCCCCCAGCATCAACTGGCTCTGCGCCCCGCCCCGCATCCTTCCGATCGCCTGCACCGCAAGCACCGCCAAGCCGCGCACCTCGCCTCAAAATATACAACCCTATCGCTTGCGCCCAACCAGCATCTCCGCCCTCGCTGCCTGCCCCACCGCCATCGCCATCAGGCAGTCGTCATGCGCTCCCGCCGCCGCCCCCGTCCTCCCGCCTTCAAACGCCACAAACGTCCTGCACTCCCCAAGCAGTCTCCTGCTGAAGAACAGCCACGGCGATTCGACCAGCAGAGCCCCCATCCGGCTCACCATTCCCGGCTTCGATCCAGCCGTCGTCAACCATCCCGCCACCCCATCCCGCCCAGCCCAGACCCTCGCATACCGCTCGGTCGCATCAAGATAAGCCAACACCCCGGCCCCATGATTATTCCGTTCGACCGCGACCACCGCCCCGCCATACTCCCGCGCCAGGGCCGCCGAAACCCGCGCCAGCTCCAATGCTCCAATCCTCTCCCGCAGCTCCGCGCACTGCAGCCCGCTCTGCATCTCGATCACCTGCACTGCCGCAAAGTCCCCACCCGCACCGCCTCCCGCCGTATCGACCGCGACCAGATATTCCTTCCCCGCAACCGGAGGCAGCCAGACGAGCAGCGCTCCACCCCGCCTGATCGCGACGGGATCGCCAATCCGCCCCAGCCTCTCTTCAATCGCCTCCACCTCGAAGCAGCACTCGCCCGTAGCCCGGAAGCAGCTCTCCGCATCCTCGGCAAACTCCTGCGCCGGCCTCCTCGGCAACATAAGCCTTCTCCCACCACCACGGTAGAAAATGCCGCACCATTCCCGACTCTTCCGCCCGGCTCCACTCCTCATAGAAGCACCCATACGCCCCGTTCGGCGTCGACTCGATCACCATCTCGCCGCCTGGAGCCAGAGCCGCCCGCAACCCCGCCAGCGTAGCCCCCGCGTCGCCCGGCCACCGGCTAACCTCGCTGCAGTGAAGGTTCTGAATCGTCAACCCCCGCCCGGCATTCTCATCCGCCGCACTCACCACCCGAAACTCGCTATCCAGCTCCGCAAACACCATCTGGCCCACGTTCGACCGGCTCAGCCGCAACGGCCCTTCCCTCAATCCCTCCGGCAGACCAACCCACCCACCACTCTGCGGTTGTCGCGACGAATCAAGCCCGGGTGCCCCATCCTCACCGACAGCCTCACCGTCGGTGAGAGTGGGAACGTAAACCGCTCAAAAGCCGTCTGCTGTTGCCTACTCCCCAAACTGTTCCAGCAATGCCGAAGCCAGGCTTTTCTCCCGCCGCTTCCTCACCGGCGGCACAGCCTCCGCCCGAGTCAACCCACTCAACTCCGCCAGCGCCTGGGTATGCGGAACGCTCCCCTCCTTCGCCTTGTCGACAAGAGCTTCCACGATCTGCGGCAGCGCCTCCGCCATCCGCTTCCGCGTACACGACCTGCAGTACCGCGGCCGAGGAGCCCCCACCGCCGCCGACTTTTTTTCCGGCCCGGACCTCTCCTCAACCGCATCCTTCACGAACCGCCCCGCAACCCGTTTCTTCTCCATCCAACCTCCGCGCAAAGAAAAACGGGAGCAGCCGCCTAAGGCAGCGCTCCGGTCAGTTCTCTATTGCCTTTACAGAATATCAAGCTGACCGAAACTAAAAGGACACCTCGACAACATTTATATTCGCCATGAAATGAATCACTTACAGGAAATTATCGCTTTCTGCCTCTTGACAAGCTATTTGGGGCTCGAGAAGATCTCGCTCCAGAAAGAGCTCCGTCAAGCGATCGATCGCGCGCGTGTATCGGCGCGCCACCGTCTTGAGGATGAGGCCTGTCATCGTAGCCGTCTCAAGCAACGTGTACTCCTGCAAAGCGATTCGCCGCACGAGATATTGCTGACCGCTGTCCATCATTGCCAGACAACGCCCCACGTCGTGCACGAAGATTACGACATCTTCGAAGCTATGCACTTCGTAGTTCGTCACCCGTCCGCGAAACATCTCGCGGCCCAATAAAGACGGGGCTCTGCCCGCCTCCATCGAGAGCCGCACATACCGCCGCAGCATGCCTTCCGTGTACTTCCGGTAAAAGGCCATCTGCTTCGGAACCTCGACATCGTCCGTTGCCGTTTCTTGGTCCGGAGCGCCAACCGGAATGAGCCGGATAGGTCCCTTCCTATCAACGACATGGAGCGGGTTAGCCAACGCCCAGACCCGCGGCAGAACCACCATCGCCGCGCTCATCGAACACCTCCAAACACACCGAACCCGGCACCCTTCGCCCCAAAACGTCCGGAAACTCCACGTCGCCCGGCACATCCCGTCCCTCGCTTGCGTCCTCCCGCGTGTTTCTTCCTTGGCTCAGGAAATTCGGCTATGTTTTTCGTACATCCTCGGCAGTAGATCCCGTCCGTTCCACCCGTGCGAAGCCAGAGAGCCCCACACCCTTCACATACTTTTAGATCGATTCGCAAGTAGTTCATTTCATTCTCCAGGCAAAGTTCTCCCCCGGCGGGCCTCGGTAGTGTTCTGCGGTCGGAGTGGCTCGCTCGGGTTGCTATGGAATTCGTCGCCTTCATCGCGAAGCTCTTCTGGCTTGTCGATGTCGCTCCGAACTCGTTTTTCTCAATGCTCAGACGTTCTTCGGGATCACCAAATCCACCCAGCGTTCATGCTCTTCCAACAGGCGGATCTCCGGAAGCACACTCAAACGAAAGCCGCCCGGGGAACCCGGAAACGCCCGTCGGTTATAGCTCCGCGAAAAATCAGTATCAGCGCGATTCTTTCCCGTCTTGGGACTAGGAGCTAAGTTTCCTATTCGGTTATGTTTACAAGCGAGTGCGTCATTCATAGGGAGGCTGCAATTATTCGCTTTATGTTCGCCTACCCGCCTGCGGACCCGGTCCCGGTATTCACCCTTGGTAGACTGAACCAATGCTCTCCCAGCTTTACGCAAAGTGGATGGTCTCCTGGGAGACTGCCCTGACCACACGCGACACAAACCGTATTGTACGCCCGCTCGAATGGGGATTTGACTGGCTAAGTGGATTCACTGCTCCAGATACGAAGGCTGACCTCGATCGCATGATCGTGGCGAATCAGGAGATTGTCGCACGCTCTGACCAGTTCTTCGGCTATGAAACTCCTATCGACTTCCGCCTCGAGGACCGCCATCCCCAGTTATTTCCGACGAACATTCGTCCTGAAACCCTCGCGCAGGACGCTGACTTCAAGCGCCGGGCAGAGGCAGGAGAACTCGATCCCGTCACCTTCCTTCGCTTCACCTCACCCGTTACTACGCCGTACCCGGAGAATGACGTAGTCAACGCCCGATGGTATCCCGCCCCCGCTGAAAAGCAGGCAGGAAAACCAAAGCAGGCCATGATTGTCATGCCCCAGTGGAATGCGGACGCGTTCTCTCACAATGCACTCTGCACTCTCTTCAATAAGTTTGGGATCAGCTGCTTGCGGCTTTCGAAGCCATATCATGACATTCGCCGGCCGGCCGAGCTTGAGCGCTCCGACTACGCTGTTTCGGCCAATATTGGCCGCACTCTTTCAGCATGTCGACAAGCGGTGGTGGACATTCGCAGTTGCATCGACTGGCTCGAGCAGCAGGGCTACGAACAGTTCGGCGTTCTGGGCACGAGCCTGGGATCCTGCTACGCCTTTATCGCTGCCGCCCATGACCCTCGGATTGAAGTCTGCGCGTTCAACCATGCTTCCACCTGGTTTGGGGATGTTGTCTGGACGGGACAGAGCACACGCCACATTCGAGCGGCTTTTGAGCAGGCGGGACTGACGCAGCAGCAGGTTCGGCAGCTCTTTCTAGGAGTTAGTCCCATGGCGTTCATGGAGAAGTTTGCCGCAACTTCGAAGCGCGTCCTTGTCGTGCATGCGACATACGATCTCACTTTTCTTCAGGAATTCTCTCTGGATGTCCTGAAAAACTTCGAGAAATATCACATTGATTACATTTCCAAGGTTCTTCCCTGCGGACACTACACAACCGGTGAGACGCCATACAAGTACATCGATGGCTGGTACCTCGGATCGTTCGTCTATCAAAGCTTTAAGAAGTTGGCATTACAAACCGCTTAGCGACGGCTGGAAGGTCGTGTACGTCGGCATAAAATGGACCCTATGCCGATTGACCTCACTGCGACCCTTGCTGCCTCCGATCCGGAGATCGCTGCCCAGATTACGAACGAAGTTGACCGCCAGCATGAGGGTCTCGAGATGATCGCGTCGGAGAACTTCGTCTCCCGCGCCGTCCTAGAAGCAGCTGGAACTGTCTTCACCAACAAGTACGCCGAGGGGTATCCGGGGAAGCGGTATTACGGTGGATGTGAGTTCGCCGATGTCGTCGAAAACCTTGCCCGCGACCGTGCGAAGCGCCTCTTCGGAGCGGAGCACGTCAATGTGCAGCCGCACTCGGGATCTCAGGCAAACGCCGCAGCCTGCATGAGTTTCCTGACACCTGGCGACACGATCCTTGGGCTTGATCTGGCGCATGGCGGACACCTTACCCACGGCCACAAGCTGAACTTCTCTGGCAAGCTTTATCGCGTAGTGGGCTATCAGGTGCGTCGAGACACGGAAGTCGTTGACTACGATGAACTTGAGGCGGCGGCGCTGCGCGAGAAGCCGAAGATGATCATCGGTGGCGGAAGCGCTTATCCGCGGCAATTCGATTTTCCACGCATGCGCGAGATTGCCGAGAAGGTCGGAGCCTACCTCATGGTGGACATGGCTCATTTTGCAGGACTCGTAGCTGGAGGAGCGCACCCCTCGCCTATTCCGCATGCGCACGTTGTGACCACCACAACGCATAAGACTCTTCGCGGCCCACGCAGCGGCATGATTCTGACGAAGCAGGAATTTGCAGCAAGCATCGATCGCAGCGTGTTTCCCGGACAGCAGGGGGGGCCCCTGATGCACGTGATCGCAGCGAAGGCCGTTGCTTTTCGTGAAGCGTTGGAGCCTGAGTTTTCGGTGTATGCGCATCAGGTTGTCGCGAATGCGAAGGTGCTGGCGGAGGCGATTGGAGCCGAGGGTTATCGCATCATCTCCGGTGGTACGGACACGCATCTCCTTTTGATGGACGTATTTGCGAAGGGCATCCTGGGCTCCGAGGCGGAGGTGGCGCTGGGGGAGGCGGGGATCACTGTGAATAAGAATGCGATTCCGTATGACACGAACCCTCCGATGAAGCCGAGCGGCATTCGGCTGGGGACCCCGGCGTTGACGACGCGTGGGATGAAGGAAGCGGAAATGCGCGTCATTGCTGGGTGGATCGTCGAAGCGCTCGAGCATCGGAACGACCCCGCGAAGCTGAAAGAGGTGCGCGGGAAGGTTCTGGAGCTGGCGGAGAGCTTCCCGTTGTACGAATTTCTGCGCTAAAACGTGGTGCAGGATGTGGTGGAATGTGCGGCTGACGTGGTCAGCCGCACATGTTTTGTGCGGCAACAACCTTTTCGAAAATTCTGCGTTTGGATGAATGCCCGGTGTAACGTTGGGGGCAGGCTCACGGAGGAGTTTTACCCGGATGGCGATGAACCTGACGACATGGCTTCTGGCGTTTCCTGTGCTCGGCTTTGCGACTGGGCTAAGGACGATGACGCCGATGGCAATTCTGTGCTGGTTCGCCTACTTCAAAGCACTCCCGCTCGATGGAACCTGGGGTTTCTGGGCTGCGAACCTGATCTCGGCGATCATCTTTACTGTGCTGGCCGTAGGGGAGCTTATCGGGGATAAGCTTCCGCGGACTCCGGACCGGACGGACGTGGTTCCCTTGCTGGCTCGGCTCTTCTTCGGAGCCCTGGTGGGAGGGCTTGCCGCCGTGGGAGCGGCGGGATCGCAGTTCGAGGGGATCCTGCTCAGCCTGATCGGCGCTGCCGCGGGGACGTTCGTTGGATTCATGTTTCGGCGGTTCTTTGCGCATCATCACGGGAATGACCTTCCAGTGGCGCTCGGCGAGGATGCGATCGCTATTTTATTTGCGCTTCTGTCGCTAAGGATGATCGCGACAACCTAGCGTAGGCCCGTCGACTGCCGGAGGCGCCGCGTGGCCGGAGGAGATTTTCTTGCCAGCGAACCCCGATCGCGGTTATACCATCCCTGTGGAATAAAGTGCACGAAGAGAGCCGAAACTTCGGAGCACGATCCTCGGATACAGGGGCCAGATGGTGGGATCAGATATTCAGCCTGGAGATACAAAGTCCTTCCCTTTTGAGCATCACGTGACAGCAGTGGGTGCGCTTGCGACGATGACGTCGGGAGGTGTGACGTTCTTCATGAGCGAGAACCGCCTGGTGGGTTATCTCCTGGCCGGAACTTCCCTCGTGCTGTGGGCGCTGATTGCCCTTCTGCGCAGCATGCATCTCGGCGGGAGGTACTTCAAGCTTGGCTTGCTGATGGGTGTAGTGGCCGCTGGGCTCGGGTCTCCGGCGCTCTTGTGGTACACGTACGAACATCCCGCTCCCAAGGCTCCGGTAACCCAGGTTCCTCCGCCGCCGGCGGTGGCCCCATCTCAAACGACCGAGAATAGTTCCCACAACACTTATAAGAACTCGGCTACTGGAGCGAACTCGCCTGTCGTGACAGGAGACAATGCCGTGGTCATCATCGGGAACAGCGACGATCAGGGTGCGCAGAGAGCGAAGAAGAGGAAATGAGCAGAGTTTTGCCCCTGCCTGGCCCTCTTCTGCTTCTGCTTTGTTATCCTCTCCTGGCGCAGAGGGACATGGCGCAGAAAGACGTGGCCCAGAAGGACATCAGGGCGAGTACGACCGGCACATGCAGCCCGGTTGTGACGGGAACAAGCAGCCAGGTCACAATCAACTGCAACGGTCTGTCCACAGCCAAGGCGAACCAGCTTGTGGTGCTGATGAACCGTATCCTTGCCGAGCGGCTGGACCTGAGCGAGGTGAATGGCAAGCTCGATCAACTCCATGAGGATATCGGAGGATTGAACGCTGCGCTGCACCCAATGGCGAACCTGCCTCAGCCAGTTTTGGCGTTGCTGAACCAAGGCGACGTACTGGCGACTCAGTGTACAAACATGATGTCCGACTGGGCTCGCCTGAGCATCGATGCGAGCCACGCGGCCATGCAGGCCAGAACCGCAGAGCGGCGAGCCGCGCTGGAAGGCCGCGTCAGTTCCTCTTCTTCGGCGACGCTCGATGAGGAGAAGGCCAAAGAATTTGCCCGTATTTACTCGCCCCGCCTCGCGGCATTCAACGCGACCTTGCATCGATTCGTTCCAGATGCGGCTCCGATTGCCGACATTTCCATTCCTGCTTCTGCCCAGCAAGCGGCCAATTATGCGTTCGACATTCAAATGCTCTCGAAGCGATATCAGGAGAATCAAGCCCAGAGCGGGAGACCCTATAACAGTCAACTCGTAAATCAGATAACGAACGCATTCGCGGATGCGAATCGGTTTTGTCGAGATTGGAATCAGGCGAAGATGGACTCGCTGACCAGCGGACGGCAGGCAGATCGTCTGCCGACCCATTCGACGAACCCTGCGGACCCCACGAGCTCGGTGAATGCCGATGAAGCAGAGAAGTACAGCCAGACGCTCAGGCCCAAACTTATTTCGTTCCGAGATGCAGTACTCCCGCAGGTGCCGGCATACTCGTCCGGTCGGGACTACGATGCTGTTTCGACCTCAAGTCAACTCGGTGGCATCTGTTCGGACGTTCGGACGCTCTCTGCGGCATTTCAGCAAAAGGCGCTACAAGAGGCAGAGCATAAGCGCGTGCCGGGCAAGTAGCCCGAACGCGTTGTGGAAGCGCGTTCGGGATTTGTGAAACGGAATCGTTGCAGGCGGCCCGTAAGCCGAATTTTGTTTTAGACGATCATTCCTCTAGGCGACGCATTACTGCGGCGCTCCAGCAACCTACCCGCAGGTTCCGGCTCCCGTTTTGGCTTGCGCCGCTCCGGGTCTCTCCGCCTGGTCGCATCGGGCCGATGCGTGATCGCCGCCTGGAGAGGAGCGCTGCGATTCCCTGCCTATTTGGTCTTGCTCCGTGTGGGGTTTACCATGCGACTCTGCTTACGCAGAGCCCGGTGCGCTCTTACCGCACCGTTTCACCCTTACCTTCGGCCGCTTGCGCGACCGCTGGCGGTCTATTTTCTGTTGCACTGGCCGTCCAGATGCTTTGAAGCATCCGTCCCGGACGTTATCCGGCACACTGCCCTGCGGAGTTCGGACTTTCCTCCCCCCTCCGACGCCTTGCGGTGCGGAGGGCAGCGATCGTCCGGCCGCCTGCAGGTACAAGTGTAGCAGTGGGGGAACCGCAGCCGGACGAGAAGCGTATGCAAGACGAAGAAGAGTCTCGCTAACGATGCAGGGGACTGATAGTCTCAAGGCCTATTCGAGTCACCGAGATGCAGGGTGTTCTTCGCTTCGCTCGGGAGACGGCTTGGAGCCGGGTGGCTGGGAGATGACGGCAAGAGACGGAACAACGGCAATTGCAGACGCAGATTCCCTTCGGGAATGACAACCAGAAAAGCAACCGCAGCGGCAACAACAATGGCAATGGCAATGGCAATGGCTGAAGAAGGCAAGAACAAGAGCAACGGCTGGACCGGTCAGAGATGGCGAAGGGGCTATGGATTTCAAGGAAGGACTGAAGCTCGCGTTGCAGTCGCTCTGGGCAAATAAGCTGCGGAGCGTGTTGACGCTGCTTGGCGTCGTGATCGGCGTGGCGAGCGTTATCGCCGTCGTCACTCTGGTGAATGGCGCGAATACCTATATCGAGACGAAGTTCTCGAGCTATGGAGCTGACGTTTTTACCGTATCGCGCTTGCCGCAGTTCATTACCAGTGCGGAAGAGTACGAGAGGCTTCAGAGGCGAAAGAACATTCTGCTCGACGACTATCGCTATGTAGAACAGAACTGCAAGCACTGCGTGGGGCTTGGAGCGCAGCAGGCTACCGTCGCCAAGGTGGTGCATGGGACGCTCTCGGTTACCGACTCAACGATCCGCGGCTATACGTGGCAGATGGCGTCGCTGCAGAACCTGAACATCGTGAGCGGGCGTGATTTTACGGCGACCGACGAGGAGCATGCCTCGCATGTGTGCATCATCGGGTCCGACATCCAGGACAACCTGTTTCCCGGAACGGATCCGATCGGGCAGGAGCTTCGGGTGGATGGGGCGCCGTACACGATCGTCGGAGTGAGCGAGAAGCAAGGAAGCACATTTGGGGCGAGCCAGGACAACTGGGTTGGGGTGCCGCTGACGGCATACCAGAAGAGCTATGGCACCTCGAAGTCGGTGACGATCTACGTTAAGGCTGGATCGGCAGGAGCTCCGCTGGAAGAGGCGGCAGACGAGGTGCGGGTACTGATGCGCTCGCGTCGGCATGACGCCCCGGGAGCCGAGAACTCCTTTGAGCTCGACACGAACAATACACTCGTTGGGTTCGCGAGCGGGATCACGAAGTCGTTTGGAGCGGTTGCGGGCGGCATCGCGGCGGTGTCGCTCGTGGTCGGCGGCATCGTGATCATGAATATCATGCTGGTGAGCGTGACGGAGCGAACGCGCGAGATCGGAATTCGAAAGGCGCTGGGAGCGCGGCCGAAGGACATCCTGATGCAGTTCCTGCTGGAGTCAGCCCTCATGGCGCTCGTCGGTGGTGCGGTCGGGGTCATCGGTGGCGTGGGGGTGGCGCAACTGGTGACGATCGCCGTGGGCTTTCCGTCGACGGTAGCGCTATGGAGCGTTGTGATGGGACTGATCGTGGCGACAGCGACGGGCATTTTCTTCGGGGTGTACCCGGCGCGCAAGGCCGCGCTGCTCGATCCGATTGTTGCGCTGAGGGCGGACTGATGACGCTCGAACGGGAGATACGCTGATGCGCCTTGCCGACTTCAAAGAGACGATGGCGATGTCGATGGACACGCTGCGCGGAAACAAAATGCGGAGCAGCCTGACGGTGCTGGGCATCGTGATCGGTGTGCTGACGGTGATCGTGATCTCGTCGGTGATCAATGGGCTGAACGCAAGCGTCGAGGGACTGGTCGAGTCGCTTGGGTCGAACGTGCTGTTCGTCTTTCGGTTTCCGGTATTCGGCTCACGACCCACGACGGAGATGCTGACGCGCAAGCAGATGACCTACGACGATGCGATTGCGATGCGGGATCTTCCGCACGTGGTGGCTGTGTCTCCTTCGTTGCAGTATGCCGACCATTCGGTTGGAGGCGGTGCGGGGACGACCGCGATCAAGGGCAATGGGCACAAGATGCAAAACACGACCCTGCAGGGCGAGACGCCGGCGACCAAGGATGTTCATGATCTCAACCTATTGTCGGGGCGGTTCTTCAATGAGGGCGACCAGGAGCGGGCAGCGAATGTGTCGGTGCTTGGGTATGACACGGCGGAGGAGCTCTTCGGTGTGGAATCGCCGATCGGGAAGGAGGTCGAAGTCGGCGGGATGCTGTTTACCGTAGTCGGGGTGATGGACAAGCAGAAGCAGGCGTTTGGCGGGGGGAAGAATCCGCAGGACAACGTTGCCTACTTCCCCATCACGACGTTCCATAAACTGCATCCCGAGGTACTGGACTACTGGATCACCCTGAAGTACGACGACCCGAAGAATCGCCCGCTTGTCGAAGACGAGTTGCAGGAGTTGTTGCGGCGCCGGCGGAAGGTGCATAACGATGCGCCCGATAACTTTGCAATCTTTGGAACGGATACGCTGACGCGGCTCTGGAACAACGTTTCGGGTGGGCTGTTTCTTCTGTTGTTCGCGCTTTCCAGCGTAGCGCTGCTGGTGGGTGGAGTGGGCGTGATGAACATCATGCTGGTGAGCGTGACGGAGAGGACGCGCGAAATCGGGATTCGAAAGGCCATTGGGGCGACGAAGAAGACGATCCTGACGCAGTTCACGCTGGAGGCGATTACGCTGTGCGCGGTGGGCGGCGTGGTGGGCGTCGCGCTGGGGAGCTTGATTGCGTTCGGGCTGAAGTACACGCCGTTCGGGTCGTTGATTTCGCCGGTGTGGATCATGGTGGGATTTGGGAGTTCGTGCGTGATCGGGCTGGTGTTTGGGATCTATCCAGCTTGGAAGGCTGCGAGTTTGAACCCGATCGAGGCGCTGCGTTACGAGTAGAGGCACCTAGCGGTGTGATGGGGCGGGGATGAAGCTGTTGTTCATTTGTAGCCAGAACCGGCTAAGAAGTCCGACCGCTGAAGCGCTCTTTTCAGGGCATACGACGCACGTCGCTTCGTCGGCTGGCACGGATCGCGATGCCGTGACGCCCGTGTCAGCAGATCTGATTGAATGGGCCGATATTGTCTTCCCGATGGAGGGCGCACACCTTCGGCGGCTCAACTGGCGATTCCCTGTCCAGATGCGCCAAAAGCGGGCGATCGTGCTCAACATACGGGATGACTACGATTTCATGGATCCAGATCTGATCGAACTGTTGAGGTCCAGGCTCCGGACTCACATTGAGATGTGACGCAGAAGTCTTTCATTCTGCGAAAGATAAAGGAAATACCGTCGGCGCTCGGCAGATGTGGCTTCGATAGACTAGAGGGATGGCAACAGCAATTGAAGTAATAACAGCGCTGCTGACGCTGGGCGGGCTGGTCTACCTGCTGCTTGCGCTTTGGGGGGCGCGCGCGTTTGCTCACTTCTGGCGTGGGCGAGTGAGTTCGGAGTTTGCGCCAGATGTGACGATTCTGAAGCCGGTGAAGGGGGTCGATCCGCGGATGTATGCGGGGTTCGTGAGCCACTGCCGGCAGGTGTATGCGGGGCGATTCGAGATCCTGTTCGGGGTGAGCTCGCTGGACGATCCTGCCGTCGGCGAGATTGAGCGGCTCAAGGTGGAGTTTCCCGCGGTCGCGATCCGGCTGGTGGTATGTACGGAGCGACTGGGGACTTCGGGGAAGGTCAGCAATCTGGTTCAGATGCTCGCGGCGGGGACGTTTGAGCATGTGCTGATCAACGACAGCGATATTGCGGTGACTCCTCGCTACCTCGCCACGGTGATGGGCTGTTTCGAGGAAGAGACGGTCGGGCTGGTGACCGCTCCCTATCTCGGGAAGACAGCCGAGCGTGGGCGCGGGCTGACGGTCTGGGCGAAGCTTGAGGCTCTGGGAATCTCGACGGATTTTCTCCCTGGAGTGCTGACGGCCAGAACGCTTGAGGGGGGGTTGCGGTTTGGACTGGGGTCGACACTTGCTATGACACGCACGGCACTCGAGAAGGCTGGCGGGATGGAGGCGCTGGTCGAGTACCTGGCGGACGACTACGAGATGGGGGCAAGGATTGCGGCGGCGGGGTATCGGGTCGAGCTGTGTCCCGAGGTGGTGGAGACGAGTGTGCCGGGGTACGACCTGCGTGGGTATTGCGTTCACCAGATACGCTGGGCACGCTCGACGCGGGACTCGCGGAAGCTTGGGTATCTGGGGCTTGGGGTGACGTATGCTGTGCCGTGGGCGCTGGCGACGATGGTGGCGAGCGGGTTTGCGCTGTGGAGTTTTACGCTGCTGAGCCTTGTGCTTCTCGCGCGGGTTGCTGTCGCTCTGTCGGTCGGGGTTGGGCTTCTGCGGGATGGGCAGGTGCTGCGGGATCTTTGGCTGCTACCGTTGCGCGACTTAACGGGGCTGATGTTCTGGGCGTGGAGCTTTGCCGGAGACACCGTGGTTTGGCGCGGCGAGGTGTTCCGGCTGCAGGATGGAAGGCTGGAGAAGGTTTAGGGTCGAGGGTGCTCGCGGAGGAGTTCGTCGACGTCACTGACTTTGTCGGCGAGCAGGTTGAGCTTGCGGGAGAGATTCTGGATCTCCGACTCGGCGCGGCGGTTGACCTCGTAGTCGAGCTCGCCACGGACGCGGTCCTTCTGGTCCTGGCGGTTCTGACTCATCATGATGACCGGTGCCTGGATGCTGGCAAGCATGGAGAGGAAGAGATTGAGCAGGATGAATGGATAGGGATCCCATGCTTTGCCGCGCAGGATGACGTTGACCGCGGTGTAGACGGCGAGGACGATGCCGAAGGTGATGATGAAGGTCCAGGAGCCACCGAAGCGGGCGACGGCGTCGGCGATTCTCTCACCGAAGGTGAAGCTGTCGTCGATGACGTCGTTGGGGTTGCGGTGGGCGCGGTCGATGACGAGCTTCTGAGCAGCGTGGAACTGTCGGGCCAGGACGGTGAGCATATCCATGCCGGCGAGAGGCTTCTTGAGGATGAGGACCTCGATATCGTGCCGGTCGACCTCGAGGAGGGTGGTATCGGAGAGGGTCATGGCGCTGGTCTGATGGGCGGTGTTATCGAGCATGGAGGCGAACCCGAAGAAGTCGCCCTGGCCGGGATTGTCGATGATCACCTCCTGCTGGTCTTCGTCAATGGCGGTGACATGGACCGAGCCGGACATGAGGATATAGGCGCGGGCGCCGGGCTCGCCAGCCTTGTAGATGCGCTGGCGGGCGGCGAAATTACGGACTTCGACCTGGGTGGCGAGGACGGCTAACTCCTCGTCGTCGAGCAGGGCGAAGAGGGGGATGTGACGGAGTTCTTCGGCTTTACAGGGCATGCGATTCCTCTGTTCCTGTGTATCGCATCAGGGGTGTGTCTGGCGTGTGAATTTACCGATTCGGTTGGTTGGAGAGGATCTCTTTGCCTCCAGAGCGCACAATCAGGTACGTCGACCCGGGGAGAGTAAGGACCGGGCGGTCGGGGTCGGAGGGGTCCTGCCACAGGAAAACACGTTGGGGACCGGACCACCTCCGCGTCACGGACTCGCGAGTTTCGAAGATCTTTGGGGCGTCGGGGAAGAAGCTTCCATACCAGAGATTCGAGGAGCGGCCTTCGAGGATGTGGAGGTCGTTGCGGTGGAGATAAAAGCCGAGGGTGGATCCGGACTCGTACTCGCCGTGCAGGATGATGAGGTCTTCGGCTTGGAGTTGAGGCACGAGGACTTGGGCGAGCTTCTGCGAACTAAGGACGGGAGAGAAGATCTGGAGGCCTGAATGGGCGGCTAAGAGGAAGACGAAGGTGGCGGCAGCGAGGGACACGTTTGCGGCGTGGGGTTTGCTGTTGCGGCGGAAGTGCCAGCTGGCGAATCCACCGAAAAAGAGGCATAGGGCAGTGAGGGCGAGGGGGAGGCGAAACATGCCCATGGCCTGGGCGTTCAAATCGAGGAAATGGCCGAAGGAGAGGGCGTAGTCGCCGGGGTTCTGCTTGAGGAGGGTGGCAAGGTCGGTGTCGGGCGAGGGTTTGGCGGTGTGGAAGAGGAAGAATACGATTGCGGCGGAGGCTGCTGTCCCCAGGATAAACATCACGAGGGCTATGCGGGTGGGGGCCTTGCTGGTTTTTGACTCGGAGTCTTCGGCGAGCCAGCCGGCAAGGAGGAGGATAAGGGCTGGAATCGCGGGTAGGACGTAGTACTCCTGACGAGTGGAGAGGGAGAAAAAGAGGAGAGGGATGGCGGCCCAGAGCAGCAGGAGTAGGTTGGTCGACCTGGCGATTTCTGCCAGTGCCGGGGGAGAGCCGCCCGGCTCCTTCCACAACTTTCCACCAGCGCTTTTGAGGGCCTGGTAGAGGTAGGCGCTCCACGGCATGAGCCAGATAAAGAGGAGGCCCCAGAAGAGGGCGAGGGGGACGGTGTCGTAGTCGCGGGGGACACGGAGGTTGAGGTAGCGAAGGAGGTGCTCGTTCATGAAGTAGAACCAGAACCAGCCGTGGACGTTGCCGTTGGTGGGGAGCGGGACCTGCCAGTGCCCGCCGGAGTAGGCGATGGGGGCGGGGTGACCCTGGGTGGGATTGGCGAGGCCTATCAGGATGTGCCAGGGGGCGGCGATGGCGAGGAAGACGAGGATGCTGGTCCAGGGGTGGAGTTGGTTGATGCGTCTTGTTGCGCCTCTTATGCCTCGGGTGATGAGGAGGTAGACGGCTACGATTCCGATGGGGAAGACGATGCCGATGAGGCCCTTGGTGAGGACGTTGAGGGCACAGACGGTGGCGAAGAGATAGCAGGCAGTGCGGCTTACGAAGGCGTTTTTGGTGGTCCAACCCACCTTAGGCGATGAGGCCGCCGAAGGTGGGGCACCCATCTTTACTGGGGCACCTGGTTCCGTAGCTGGTTGTTCGTTGGTCCAGAAGGCTAAGAGGGCGAGGGTGAGCCAGAGGCAGACGTCGGCGTCGGGGATGGTGATGCGGGTGAAGATGAAGATGCCGAAGCTTGAGAGAAGCATCAGGCCGGCGTAGAGACCGGCGCGGGTGCTCTGAAAGGCTAGGCGGGCGAAGCGTTCGAGGAAGAGCGCCAGGGCGAGGACGGTGAGGGAGATCGGGAAGCGAGCAGAGGCAGTAGAGACTCCGAAGAGCCTGAAGCTCAGGGCCATCGACCAGTAGAGGATGGGAGCCTTTTCGAGGTAACGGATGCCGTTGGCGTAGAGGGTGACCCAGTCGTGGCGGAGCAGCATCTCGCGGGCGACCTCGGCGTGGACAGAGTCCGCGTCGTCGAGGAGGGGTGGGAGAAAAAGGGTGAAGCTGGCGTAGAAGGCGACCCAGAGGGCGATGAGGATGAGGCGGTTGCGGGCGGTCTGGGTTGTAGCCATGGCTGCTTCGAGGGTAGCGGAACTCAACTAACGTCCGAAGGTTATTATCGGGAAGATGAGGCTGGCTTAGGGATGGGTCGAGCGGAGACGGACGCGGGGTTCAGCGGGGCGGCGCCTGCGGCGGAGATGATCTTCGGAGACTGGTATCCGGCGCTGCGCGCCGAGGTTCTGAAGCCGGGCAAGATGACGACCTCGATCCTGCTGGGGATTCCGCTCGTGCTTGGGCGCAAGAAGGATGGGGCGATCTTCGCAATGCGGGACCTGTGTCCGCATCGGGGGATTCCGTTGTCGGCGGGGTGGTTCGATGGCGAGACGGTGATGTGCAAGTACCACGGATGGCGGTTCGAGCCGTGCGGGGGACAGTGCCAGGAGATTCCGTCGCTGACGCAGATCGATACGTTGGACGCGACGAAGATCTATGCGACGAGTTATCCCTGCGTGGAGAGGGATGGGTATGCGTGGGTGTATGTGCCTCCCGCGGGGGCAGGCCGCGTGGATGCTTCGCGGCTGCCGGCCGTGCCTGAGCTGCCGAAGTTCGGGACGCGGTATCGGTCGGCGCATCTGGTGGCGGATTTGCCGTGCAATGTGGATCACGGGATTATCGGGCTGATGGACCCAGCGCACGGACCGTTCGTGCATCAGGCGTGGTGGTGGCGGAGCCGGAACAGCATTCATGCGAAGGAGAAGAAGTTCGAGCCGATTTCCGAGGGGTTCCGGATGTCTCCGCATGCGCCCTCGAGTAACTCGGCGCCGTACCGGCTGCTGGGGAAGCCGGTGACAACGATCGACTTTGTGCTGCCGAATCGGCGGTATGAAACGATTCGAGCGGTCTCGGCAAAGGGTAAGGAGAGCTGGTTTTCGAGTTTGACGACAGTGACTCCGGTTACGGCGGCGACCTGCCGGATCGATGTGTATGCGGCTTGGGACATCTTCTACCATGTGCCGTTTGTGACTTCGATCGCTACATTCTTTGGCGCGCGGTTTGTGAGGCAGGACCAGGAGACGATGATCGAGCAGGCGCAGGGTCTGCGGTTCAATCCGGGGCTGATGCTGATCGACGATGCGGACAAACCGGCGAAGTGGTATTTCGCGTTGAAGCAGGCACGGTTGACGGGGAGCGGGGCGCATCCGTTGTCGGGTCCGGTGACGTTGCACTGGAGAAGTTAGGGGGCTTTGTAGATTGCACCCTTCACCGGGCTTTCGTGCAAGGCCCTCGATTCAAGAGGTTTACGAGGGGACTTCGCCTTCGGAAGCTCACAGGGAGACGGCTCGCGAATGAAGATCACGGCAGTTGGGAAATACGGGAGAATGCTCACGCGGCTTGGGTTCTTCAACTGCTTTCTCGTGCGTGAGGAGGATGGCTTTACGCTGATCGACGCGAATCTGAAGGGATCGGAGGAGGACACTCTCAGGGCTACCGGGGATGTGCCGATCAGGCGTATTTTGCTGACGCATGCGCATGTGGATCATGTGGGAAGTGTCGATGCGCTGATGGCCAAGGTGCCGGGATTGGAGCTACTGGCGTCGGAGAGGTCGATTCCGATTCTGCAGTCCCCGCCTGATCTTTCGCTGAGACGGGGTGAAGTCGGGCCGATTCGTGGAGGTACGCCGGGGATCGTCAGCAAGCTGACGCGGACGGTTGCCGAGGGGGATCGCGTGGGTTCGTTGCTGGCGATCGATACACCGGGTCATATTCACGGGCACCAGGCGTTTCTCGATGAGCGGGACGGGACGCTCTATGCGGGGGATGAGTTTGGCTATCTGGGGAAGGTGACCGTCACGGGTTTTACGCCGTGGTGGATTCCGTTGAAGGCGTTTTCGAATCGCGATCAGGCGAGGGAGACGGCGAAGAAGCTGCTTGCGTATCCCGTCCAGCGCGTGGCTTGCGGGCATGGGAAGGTGTCAGAGGGCGGGCGAGAGCTGATCCAAGGGGCGATCGATCGGGCGAAGGGCTAACGAGTGGAGCCTCCCGATCGGAGGCTGTGAGGGGGTACTTCGATGCGCAGAGTTGTGTATATAGGCTGGCTGTTTGGCTTGCTCGGACTTGCCGGATGCGGGGATTCGCTGCAGACGTTGAATGGGATGGCGGAAGCGGGGCGAGTGCATGAAAGTGCGCCGATCGTGGCGCACGTACGGATCTCGATTGCGGCGCCCCAAGAGAGGGTTTGGGGGTTTCTGGTCGATGCCGCGGGGTGGCCGAAGTGGGCGGACCAGATTGATAGCATTACCGTCGATGGGCCGCTGGTGAGTGGACGGAGATTTACCTGGAAGAGCGGCGGGATGACGATCCACTCGCAGGTGCGGATGGTTGTAGCGGGGAAAGCTTTGGCCTGGACGGGGGGAGCGCTGACGGGGAAGGCTGTCCATGTATGGAGGCTCGAGGCGAATGCGAGTGGTGGGACGGATGTTTCGGAGGATGAGTCGATGGAGGGGCTGCTGATGGCGCAGATGTACTCCTCGGCGAAGCTGATCGAGGCGGATACCGCGTGGCTCGAGGCTTTGAAGAAGGCGGCGGAGCGGGTGCCGTAGCGGCTACGGGAGGGGGATGCCGGTGGTGTCGGAGTGCTGGACCTTCTGGTGGCAGGGGCGACAGAGGAGGATGGTGTTGCCGGGGGTGTAGCCTTCGATGGCCTTGATGCGGTGGAGCTCGGAGCCCTTGGCGGGAAGCTTCTGGCTGCACTGAGCGCAGAGGCCCTTCTGGTATTTGGCTTTCTGGTCTTTGAGCTTGCGGCGCTGGGTGGGGGTTCCACGTTCGTCGAACTCAAGGCGCTTGGCGATGTAGCGGCGGAGCTGGAAGCGTGTCGGTTCGTCGCCGGCAGCTATGGTTTCGATTTCGGCGCGCAGGGTGGTGAGGAGGGCTATGGCCTTTTCGCGGTTCTCGTTGGAAAGGATGGGCATAGTGGCTTTGGATTCGAGCCTTGCTCTTCACCAGCATAAGCTTGGGACGAGAGACAGAATAGGCCCGGCGTTTTCTCCGGGCCTCTCGTTTGCACTTGTGGCGAAGCCGCCTTTCGCCGTTCGCGAAGGACTCAGATGCGCATGGGCATGAGGATGTAGCGGTACTTCACGTCTTCGTTGCCGTCTTCGGGCCGCATCTGGCCGGCCGATTGGGCGTCCTTGAACTCCAGCCTCACTTCGCCCTGGGTGCCGATAGCCTTGAGGAAGTCGATGAGGTACTGGGAGTTGAAGCCTACGACGAGGGGGTCGTAGTTGTAGGGGGTTTCGATGGTGTCTTCGGATTCGCCGGCGTCGGTGGAGGAGGAGGAGAGCTTCAGCTCGTTCTGCTCAAGGCGGATCTTGATGGCTCCGGAGCGCTCATCGGCGAACTGAGCTACGCGCTGGATGCAGCCCATAAGGTCTTCCGAGCGAACGATGACGAACTTGTTGTTGTCGCGCGGGAGGACGGCCTCGTAGTTGGGGAACTGGCCGGTGAGCTTGCGGCTGGTCAGGACTCGGCCGCCGACCTTGAAGAAGAGGGTCTGGTCGTCGTCGGCGAAGTCAAGGGTGTCAGCTTCGGTGCTGGAGAGCAGGCTCGATAGTTCGCTGAGCGCCTTGCGGGGGATGAGAGTCTTCTTTTCGCCGGAGATGCCTTCGAGCGTCTCACCGAGCTTTTCGACGTGTGCGAGGCGGTGGCCGTCGGTGGCAACCATGGCCATGGACTCGGCCTTGAGGACGAGCAGGGCGCCGTTGAGGGTGTAGCGGCTCTCTTCGTTCGAGATGGCAAAGATGGTCTTCGAGATCATGCCCTTGAGCGACGGGACGGAGATGCGGAAGCTGCCGCTGGTCGGGAACTCGGGGACCTGGGGGAAGTTCGCGCGGGCCATGCCGACCATTTTGGTATTCGACCGGCCAGCGCGGATCTGGACCCAGTGGTTGTCCATGAGCTTGATGGAGATCTCGCCTTCGGGCAGGAGCTTGATGTAGTCGTAGAGCTTGCGGGCGGGGATGGTGCAGGCTCCGGCTTTTTTGACCTTGGCGGCGCAGCTTGTGCGGAGGCTTTGGTCGAGGTCAGTGGCGGTGATGGTGAGACGGCCAACTTCGCCGTCGGTGGTGGCCTCGAAGAGGAAGTTCGAGAGGATCGGAATGGTCGTTTTGCGCTCGACGACGGACTGGGCGGCGGTGAGCTCACGAAGCAACTCGGCACGGGAGACGGTGAGTTCCAGGTTGCCGGCCAGCACGGTGGCGTGTGCGGAGGAGGCGGTGCTTTCGAGGTTCGGAGTGGATGTGCTCACGGTCAGGGTCTCCAGTGCGGCGAAAAAGGCGCTGCGGGGCGGACGCGGATGAAATCGGTCCTGCGGAAACTGTACACGGGAAGGTGCATTCTTCGCGCGGGACGGGTCTCCGGCATGGTCCGATTCTAGCGGCGCGGAGCGGCGGGACGCGACTGCTTTCTTTGTGGGAAACCGTGTCTGGTGTGTGGGTTGCGAGGAGACTGGACGAGCTCCGGTGCGAGGCAGGTTTTAGTGGGGTGCTACTGCTCCTACTAGATAAGGGAAAAAGGATAGAAAGTGCTAGAAGCCTTAACCGTTTGCGCTTGAAATGTGGATTTAAGCGCCAGGTCCTTGTGAGAACAGGAGTTAGGGTTTACCCCCGGTTTAGAAAATCCTCTGGGAGGAAACGGAGGGATGGTAAGACAGGGTAAAAACTTCTCGATACCTCCCGGGCGATCCACGATCTCCACACACAGCCGAAGCGGGATTGGAGAAGAGTGCGGGCAAAGGGTGGGAATGCGCCTCAACAAACGTGGAATGAAAGCTTTACGGGGTGCAATTTGTTCACAGTCCAAACGGCGGGTGGAGGATAAACGCGGTAAAACCGTTGTGAGACCGAGGTGAGTGCGATGGCCGGAACGCAGATCAGGATTGCGATCTTTGGGGCGAATGGGGGTACGGGAAGACTGCTGACGGAGCGGTGTCTCGCACAGGGGAGGCAGGTAACGGTGCTCCTGCGGACGCCGGAGACGTTTCCGTTCCGGGATAGGGTGCGCGTGGTGGAGGGGAATGCGTTCGATTCGGTGGCCATCGAGGAGACGTTGGTGGGGGCGGATGCGGTGTTTTCGGCTCTGGGGGCGAAGTCGCTGAAGCGGGAGGATGTGCTGGAGCGTGCGGTCCCGCTGATCGTGCGGGCGATGGAGGTGCGAGGGCCGAAGAGGCTGATCGCTCTAGGGTCGGCTGGGGCGCTGCCGAGTTCGCTCGATAAGCAGCCTGCGTGGCGGCGGTGGATCGTGCAGAACATCGTCTACAACACGTTTCTGAAGTGGCCGGTGGCGAGCCAGATCTCGCAATGGCAAACGCTGTCGCACTCGGGGCTCGATTGGACCATGGTGATGCCGCCGATGCTCACGAACGGGGCTGAGCGGGGGAGTTACAGGGTCGATGGGGAGGCGCTGCCACGAAACTCGAGCAGGATTGCCCGGGCGGATGTGGCGGACTTCATGATGGCGCAGCTTGGCGAGGTGCGGTGGGTGCGGAAGGGCGTTTATATCGGGTGGTAAAAACCGCGCTGCCAAGATCACGGCAAACGCAGATTCCCTACGGGAATGACACCCCGAACGGAAACGACAACTGCAGCGGCTACTTCTGGCGGTAGAGGGTGTAGCCGCCGAAATCCTCGACGCGCTGCCAGTTCTTTGCGACTTCCTGTTCGAGGAGCTCGCCGGAGTTGAAGACGTGCTTCTTGGTGTAGGTGATGCCGAAACGCATGATAACGAAGCGGCGTCGGTTGTCGCCCATCTCGAAGATGCGGTAGTCCTGGGTGGGGAAGAGGACGTAGGGGACCTGCCGCATCTCTGCGATCTTGCGCTCCTGGCCAGGGATATCCTGCGAGTTGATCATGAAGCAGAAGTAGCCGGGAGCAAACTGGCCGTTCTGCGTCAGAGCCTCCATGACGCGGATGGGAAGCTTGAAGGGGGCGGCGATCTTAGCTCCGCCGGTAACGGCCTCAAGGTGGGCGACGTCGACGTTATCGGGCCAGATATTGCCGGAAATGACCTGCTTCTCGAGGGGTTTATACAGGATGGCCTGGCTGGCTGTGCTGTAGACGGCGGAGACGATGAAGAGCGCCACCCAGACAGTCGACCAGACGTTCTGATAGGCGCTGACAGCGACCAGCGAGAGCAGGAGGACGCCGATGCCGGCGAAGAAGGTGTGAAGCTCGTCACAGCGGCCGAGGCCCGCGGGGACCATGCCGAGGGCCGCGATGTAGAGGCCGATCATGGGGCCGGCTTCACGCCCATAGCGGCGGACGTATCCGGCGATGGCGAAGGGGCTGAGGGCGATCGCGGCGAGGAGGAGGATCTCGAGGTGCGGCTTGGCCTCGATGACCCCGGCGAAGTTGCCTCCGGCGAAGCGGAGCATCATCTCGAAGTAGTTGCGGCCAAGCAGGACAGCGGCGACGGCCAGGCCGACGAGCGGAGCGGCACAGGCGGCGAGCCAGCGAGAATCCCGGTCCATGGCGGCGCGATAGAGGCCGTAGGCTCCGGCTCCTCCAGCGAAGGCGACGCCGAGCTCGGGGGAGATGGAGAGCATGAGGATCTGGGCCAGGCCGAAGAGGATTGACTGGCGCCAAACTCCGGCCTGGGCGGTGATCCAGAGGATGCCGGCATAGGGCAGGGCGAAGCGGAGGAGAGTGTAGTTGAGGCCGAGCAGCGGGGTGAGAGTGCCGAACGCCATCGTGAGCATGGCGACACCCTTGAGGCGGCGGGTGAGGGGCAGGCTCTGGATGGCGTAAAAGATGATTCCCAGCCCAGCTAACTGCATGACGGTCAGCGAGACCATATAGGCGCCGGGAGCCTTGAGACCAAGAGGGGCGAGGACGCGGATGAAGAGTTCGGGCCAGTAAAAGAGCAGCGGGCCGTAGGCGAACTCAATGTCCTTGTAGAGGACGGCATGGTCGTGCAGGTGACGGCCGACCTGGGTGAGGAAGTAGCTGGCGTCACAGTAGTAGACGTCGGCGATGGCGACGCGCCAGCCGAGGAAGGCGTGGAAGATGATGGCGGCTGCCGACGCCCAGGCCAGCCAGCTGAGAGGCATCGTTCCCTGCTCGGGTGGGTCCGTGATGCGGGCTCCTATGCGCCTCCACCACAGGAGGATGGCGACCGCCGCGCTCACGAAGACGGTCGAGAGCATCGCCACCCGGTTGCCGAAGCCAACGGCATAGGACGCAGACTGCGACGGAGTTGTCGGAGGGAAAGCGAATGGGAGGATGAAGACGCAGAGGCTCGCGACGGCCCCGATCGCGAGCCAGATCTGAACCGTCGGCTGCCGCCAGAAAGGAACTCTCCCGCTGGTCCCGGCCGGGGTCTGAGAGAGGTCCAGGTGCGCCATCGTTGGGTGAGTATAGCACCGGGCCGGCGCTGCCCTGAGCCTCGCCCGGCCTGCGGCGAGGGCGCTAGTTGAGCGTCTCCATCAGCTTGTTGATGGTGCGATTGAGATCCTTGTCGGTGCGGCGCTGCTCGTCGATCTTGCCGATGGAATGCATGACCGTGGTGTGGTGTTTGCCGCCGAACTGGCGTCCGATTTCGGGCAACGACGCCTCGGTCATCTGCTTGGCCAGGTACATCGCGATCTGCCGGGGAACCACGATTTGGCGGGAGTTGTTCTTCTGCTTCAGTTCCGCGACGCGCATGCCGAAGTGTTCCGCAACGGCACGCTGAATCGCCTCGATCGTAATCTTTCGGACCTGCGTGTCGATGAACTGTTTGAGGCACTGCTGGGTGACGGCCATCGTGATCTCGACGCCATGCATGCTGCACCAGGCGATGAGGCGGACGAGAGCACCTTCGAGCTCACGGACGTTGGTCCGCACGTTCGAAGCGATGAAGAGGGCGACGTCGGTGGGGAGCTGCGTCTGCTCGCTCTCGGCCTTCTTCTGGAGGATCGCAACCTTGGTTTCGAGATCGGGTGGCTGGATGTCGGCGATGAGACCCCACTCGAAGCGGGAGCGAAGGCGGTCTTCAAAGTCGGCGAGCTCTTTTGGGGGACGGTCGGAGGCGATGACGATCTGCTTCATGCTCTCGTGGAGCGTGTTGAAGGTATGAAAGAACTCTTCCTGCGTGCGCTCCTTGCCGGCGAGGAACTGGATGTCGTCGATGAGGAGGACGTCGACGTTGCGGAACTTGTCGCGGAACGAGGTCATCTTGTCGTACCGGACAGAGTTGATCATCTCGTTGGTGAACTTTTCGCCCGAGACGTAGCAGATAGAGGCGTGCGGCTGACGGCGCTTCACGTCGTGGCCGATGGCATGCATCAGGTGGGTCTTGCCCATGCCGACGCCACCGTAGAGGAACAGCGGGTTATAGGCCTTCGATGGGCGCTCGGCGACAGCTTGCGAGGCGGCCATGGCGAACTGGTTTCCGGATCCGATGACGAAGGCGTCGAACTGGTAGCGCGGGTTGAGCTGGGAGGCGGCGTTCCAGTCGAAGCGGGCCTGCTCAGGTGCGGCAATGCCGGCCTGCGCAGGGGCTCCGGGACGGCTTGGGCGCGGGGCGTTAAGGCTGTGGCTGGGAAGGGGTGCGAAGCCTCCGTCCTCCCGAACGCGGGGCGCGCTGGGGTCCTGCTGGGGAGTCTGGAAGGTGACATCGTCGATGTCGAGTTGGAGGTTGTCAATGGCCTCCTGGATGAGGTCGGCGTACTTCTCTCCGACCTTTTCAAATTCGACGGAGGGGATCCGCACGAAGAGCGTCCGTCCCGCGATGTGCGAGAAGCGCGTCGGCTTCAACCAGGTCTCAAACGACTGCCGGTTGATCTTCTTCTCGAGCGCTCCAAGAATTCTTACCCAGGAATTCAGCACGGCTGCGGCCGTCGGGACAAATGACATACTTCGTGTTCTCTCTTTCAACGATGTCTTACGCTACGGAGCCGAGCTGACCCATGCGCCGGTGAGGGCGATGGGAAGCAACAAGCCGCACGTCTATCCGGTGATTCGCGACAGCCATCCGCCGAGGCGGAATGGAAAAAGGCAAACGAGTTCCCTACTCCCCGGAAGAGGCGAGTGTGGTTTGTCTCAACTTGGCCAGAATCTTCGCGACAGGAAACCTGTTTGGGGCGAAGAGAAGTGAATCTGAACAACCGCGAAACGAGCAGGACAGGCGTGAAGCCGTCTTGCGGAACGGGTTTGATACTAGCAGGAAAACCGGGGCTTTTTCTCGTGGTTTGGCGAGAAAATGTGACAGTCCCGTGAGTTGCACCAGAAGTGGTGAAGATTGGGAATGTCGCTCTGCGAACCATCCACAAGATGTTGGATACGATGAATTCGAGCGCGGACGGGACGCTGGATCGGGAGGCTGCGGAGGGAAAATAGCGGAGTTTCGTTGCCGTTTTTCCACCTCTCGCGTATACTCAGAAATTGCTGTCGCACCGCTAAGAATCCGCTTACAGGTTCGGGCATGGGTTGATGACCCGCTCGCCTTTCGGATCCCTCAGACAACGCGGCCAACTAGAGAGTTCAGGAGTCGTTCCATGCCCAAGCGTACCTTTCAGCCGAACCGCCGCCACCGTGCCAAGACCCATGGCTTCCTCACCCGCATGAAGACCAAGGCCGGAGCCGCCGTGCTCAGCCGCCGCCGCGCCAAGGGCCGTCACAAGATCGCCGTCAGCGCCGGCTTCCGCGACTAGTCCTCGTTCCGCTTACCTCGCACCGTAAGCTTCGCGTTTCACCAGACAGCCAGGGTCGAGGATTCTTTCCTCCCTTGGCTGTTTTTTCATGAGGGGTGTCGCCGATGTACATTCCCAGAGCGAATGAAGAGAAGCGTGTGCCGGTGATTCACAGGCTGATGGCCGAGCATCCGCTGGCCTCGCTGGTGACGCTTGGATCTTCGGGGCTGTTCGCGACGCATCTGCCTGTCGTCATCGAGCAGGATGGGTCGGAGTTCGGTGTGCTCAAGGGGCATATCTCGCGGGCGAATAGGCAGGCGAAGGACCTGGTTGCGGATGTCGATGCGCTGGCGATCTTTGCCGGGCCGCAGCACTACATCTCCGCGACGTGGTATCCGGGAAAGCTCGAGAACGGCGAAGAGGTTCCCACATGGAACTATGCAGTCGTACACGCGTATGGTCCTCTGCGTGTCGTTGAGGATGCGGTCTGGATGCGGGCTCATCTCGAATCGCTGACCGATAGGCATGAGGCGGCGTTGCCCGTGCCTTGGAAGGTGTCGGATGCTCCGGAGGCTTTCATCCGGACGATGATGAACGGGATCGTCGGGTTGGAGATGCCGATCCGCCGGCTCGAGGGCAAGTGGAAAATGAGCCAGAACCGGACGGAGCGGGACCGGGCGGGAGTGCTTCAAGGGCTCGCGTCGCTTGGGACGCCGGAGAGCCGGGTCATCGGACAGATGGTCGAGGCTGCTCCTCGGGGTAAAGGCTGAAGAGTAAGCTTGATAAGGACTGTAGCCCGCTATGTCGATGCCTTTGAACAAGCCCGCGATCGTCTTCCGCCTGCGCAAGCATGCGGACTATCAGCGCGTGTACAAGGCGAGCCGGAAGCAGTTCGCCAAGCAGATGAGCTTCTTCTTCACCCTGCGGACACCCGAGAGCAATGAGCGGGCGATGGATGCGTCGGCTCCGCGTGTAGGCCTGACAGTGGGCAAGGTGATGGGCAAGGCCGTCGACCGCAATCGGATCAAGCGAAGGATGCGCGAGGCTGTCCGGCGCAACCTTCCTATGCTTCGGCTCCCGGTGGACGTGATTCTTCACCCGCGACGGTCGGTGATCGAGCTTGACTTCTCCTTGCTCGAGCGGGAGGTCGCACAGGTCTTCCGTCAGGTACAGAAGATGGCTGAGAAGCAGATTCCGCCCGCGCCGAGCGATTCGATAGCCCCGAGTATATGAGTGCCGACACGGAACGGACGCCAGGGTGGCCGCTTCGAGCGGCGTTTTCGGGCTATAAGCTGGTCGTTTCCCCCGTCCTGCATGCGATCAGCCCCACGCAGTGCAAGTTCCTTCCTACGTGCTCGGAGTACGCGTATACAGCGATGGCGCGGCATGGGATGGTACGTGGGACGGTCCTTGCCGTGCGGCGGATTGCGCGTTGCCATCCGTTTGCCGAGGGCGGGCTGGATCCGGTACCGGAGGCAAGGCAGCCGGGAAGTCGGTAACGCAAAAGCAAAGGCCACCATTTATCATCGTCTGAGGGCATGTCGCGCCTAAGGGCATTCCTTGCCCGCACCGCTATCCCAAACCCCGCAATCAGCTCGACAGATAGGAAGTTCCACAGTGGCAGAGTTCAAGAACCCAAACCAGCCCGGCGCGCCGCAGGGAAATCAGTCCCTCCTCGTCATGATGGTCGTCCTGGTCACCGTCTTCTTCGCAGCCCAGTACTACAAGGCAAAGCACAATCCGCAGACCGCGAGCCCGAACGCTGCGTCTCAGGGCACACCGCAGAACGTTCCTTCCCCGTCAGGCTTTGTGCAGCCGAACAATGCGCCCCAGCCCGGAACACCCGCTGCTGCTGCCGCGAATGCCGGGGCGATTGCCGCCGTGCAAGCAAGCGCCGAGGCGAGCACCGTCGTTGAGAACGAGCTTTACAGGATCACCTTTTCCAACCGTGGCGCGCAGGTGACGAGCTGGATCCTGAAGGCTTATAAGGACAACTACGGCAAGCCGCTCGACCTCGTGCATGAGCAGGCCGCAAAGGAGTTCGGGTATCCGCTTTCCATCTACACGTACGATTCCGGGCTGACCGCCAGCCTTCGCCAGGCGATGTTTGTTCCCTCGGCCACCGGGACGATCTCGAGTCCGACATCGCTGACCTTCAACTTCTCGAACGGCGACTATGCCGTGAAGAAGACCTTCTCGTTCGACGAGACCTACGTCCTGCATGCCGGAGTGGAGGTGACGCGCAACGGAGCGCCGATTCGTGCGCTGCTGGCCTGGCCAGGCGGGTTTGGCGACATTGAGAACGCCAAGGATTACGCGCTGACCACGATCGACGTCAGCCGCTCGGGCAAGGAAGACCATCTGGCAGGCAAGAAGGTCTCGGGCGGTGGGACGCTCGATGGCCCGTTCGATTGGGCCGGCGTCTCCGACCAGTACTTCGCGGCGATCTTCCTGCCGGATTCTCCACGCACCGCGACGGTCGCAACGCTGCATAACGAGATCACGGTGGACAAGGTCGCGCGTAAGAACGGCGTGGGCCAGGGCTCGCAGGTGTCGGGGGACAACAAGGGAACGGTGCAGGTGCCCCTGCTTGGCGCAGCCATTGGTGACGTGAACGGCCCGGCGATGACCCGGATCTATGCAGGGCCCAAGGCAGTGAACATCCTCAAGAATGTCCACGCGGCAAACCCGGATGTGACGCTCGAGCCTCTCCTTGACTTCGGATTCTTCGGGATCATTGGCAAGCTTCTGTTCCTCGCCCTGCAGTGGGTGCATGCACACGTGGTGTCGAACTGGGGCTGGGCGATCGTGATCCTGACGATTGCCATCAACGCGATCATCCTGCCGTTGCGCGTGAAGACGATGCAATCCGGCCTGAAGATGCAGCGAATTCAGCCGCAGATGGACGCGATCAAGGCGAAGTACAAGAGCCTCAAGGTCACCGATCCGAAGCGCAATGAGATGAATGCCGAGATCATGCAGCTCCAGAAGGACAACGGAGTGAACATGTTCGGCGGGTGCATCCCGACGCTGATCCAGCTTCCGCTCCTCTTCGCGTTCCTCGGCATGCTGCCGAAGGTAGTCGAGCTGCGGCAGGCGCACTGGGGCTGGCTGCCGGATCTTTCCGCCGCCGATCCCTACCACATTCTGCCGATTCTGATGATCGTAAGCCAGTTCCTGGTGCAGTTCTACACGCCTTCTCCGGGTGTCGATCCGCAGCAACAGAAGATGATGGCTTTCATGATGCCGGCGTTCTCGGGGTATATCACCTGGAATTATGCGTCGGGCCTGGCGCTCTACTGGGCTGTCGGAAATCTGATCGGAATTGCGCAGCAAGCGATCATGAATCGCACTTCCCTCGGACGCGAAGCTCGCGAACTTGCCGCGAAGCGCGCTCGGCGCAAGTCGGGCCAGCCACCGACGCTCCAGGGAAAGGCCGTTCGCCGGTAGGTCCGGCTGAAATTCGAGGAAGCTGTTGACCCGAAGTTCGAGGCGGGGACCGCCTGGTGCAGCCGCTCTTCGTCCCATTCCAAAAAGGAACGCGATGAAGGGCGGCAGCATGAAATATAGGTCGCTTTGATTACGTTGGTGAGCGTATAAGTAGAACGTTCTATCGTGTCGCGACACTTCCGCCGATAACAAACATGGGAAATCCAAGCGTTTCAGGGCTAGTCGAAAGACTTTCTCAAACGCAGCGTAGTTTGAATTGGCATCAGGCCATGGGTATAGTGAGGGACTTGCTCTCGTTACCGCAGAGTGAGTGAGCGTTTCTTTACAAAAGCTTGATGGGGAGAGTACGGCGTGGGCGAAGAAACGAACGACCTCATGTTTCATGAGCCGGAGATTGCAGAGATTCTTGACAATATCGTCGCGGCGACGCACCTCGAGGTGGCGTTCAAAGTCGTTCATCACGCTGGATCCGTACCTGAGTTGACGGTGGAGTTCTTTGGTCCGGATAGTTCCCTGCTGACCACGCGCAATGGCGAGCTCCTCCGGGCGTTCGAACACCTGGTGTCGAAGATGATCGGCTTGGAACCCGATCAGCACGATCTTCTATCCTTCGACGCGAACCAGTTCAAGCTGAAGCGGGACCGCGCGCTGCGCGAACTTGCGCGCGAGGCAGCGGAGAAGGTGAAGGAGACGAGCCGGCCTTTCACCTTCGCACCGATGTCCTCGCACGAGCGGCGTCTGTTGCACTTGGCCTTCACGACCATGGGGCTGAGGACGGCGTCGACCGGTGAAGGCTCGCAACGGGCGGTGGTGCTTTACCCGCCGGGATCCGATTCGAGTGTTCCTTTGTCGGCCCGCAACGACGGTAGAAGGCAGTAGGTCTAGTTGGCCGGTGCAGCGGTTCCGACGAGTAGAAGGACTTTGCCGAGGCCGCCTTTTTCGACCGCAGCCTGTGCTTCTCCCGCGTCTTCGAGCGGCACCATCCGGTCAATAGGGATCTTCAAGTGGCCTGCGACCACGTCCTCCGCAAGGCCGCGGAGCATCTCGGCATCAGGCTGAGCGCGGACGGAAACGACCTTGATCGTCGGATGGAGAGCGCCGTTTACGGGCGGACTGACGACCGAGGCGAAGATGCCTCCCTGCTTGACCTTGGCCAGGAGAGCCTCGGCTGTTTTTCCACCTACAGTATCGGCGATGGCATCGATGAAGCCGAGCTTTGCCATCGCATCGTCGTCATCGAGCGCCAGAACCTGATCGGCTCCGAGCGTGCCAGCCTCTTCGATCTGCTTCTTACGGACTCCGGCGATGACTGTGGCTCCCTGCTTCTTCGCGGTCCACACAGCGGAGCGGCCGACCGCACCAGCCGCGCCGGTCACGAGGACGGTCTGGCCGCTGTGGGTCTCGGTGCCTCTGAGGATCAACTGCGCGCCGGTGAGTGTGACCAGCGGGAGGGCCGCTGCTTCTACCAGGTCGAGACCTTCGGGGACCTTAGCCAGGTCTGTCGCTTTTACGGCGACGAGTTCGGCGTAGGTTCCGGGGCTGAACGCCATCACCTTGTCGCCGGGCTCAAAGCCGGTGACTCCCTCGCCCAGTGTTCGGACGGTGCCGGAGACGTCGCGCCCGAGGATGCCGGGGAACTCTACAGGAAAGCGTTCCTTCGCCGCACCGGAGCGCATCTTGTAGTCGACGGGATTGATGCTCGCAGCCGCGACGCGTACGAGAATCTCGCCGGGACCCGCTACGGGGTCGGGAAAGTCCTCATATTTGAGCTTGGACGGGCCGCCATATTCGTGAAGCACCACAGCTTTCATGCGAAACACCTCACCCGGTCAGATGCGGCGGGCCACTCAAGGGGACGCCCGCCGGCCGGTTTGGGGTTTGCTGATGGTTAGGCTCGCTGCAGATGATGCTCTTCGTGCTCCGCGATCGCCGCAAAGCGCACATCGGTATCCCAGCTTGGGATGGAGAAGCGCTCGCTCGGATGCGCGTGATGGCCGGACATCTCGTTCTCGTGATGTTCCTTGAGGGTCAGGATGACCTTTTGACGGGCGAGGGCGCGCTCGGAAGGAGAAGTCCTCTGCCAGTAAACGAGAAATCCCTGACCGCAGATGGTACAACGTACGTCGCTTCCAGTGTTTGAACGCTCACAAAGAACCTGCATCGCCGTTCCTCCGTGTTTCAGTGGTAGAGCTACCCGGCTGTTGGTCGCCGGTGATGCTGACTCTATCGGCGTTTACGGGGGCGCAACAATGGCACTGTCGGGAGGAAGCGGTAACACTTTCGGGGCTTGGCCTTGAGTTCGGAGGCGATCGCCGTCCAGGCGCATCGACGCGTCCCGGGCGAAGCTCTATGCTTATATTTGTGAGTGAAGCCCAAATGTCCGCAAATGAAGTCGTCTCCAGCGCCGCAGTGATCGAAGTAAAACTTCCCGATGGTTCTATCCGCGAAGTCGCCTCCGGAACCACACCGCTCGATATCGCGAACGCCATCTCGCCGCGCCTTGCCGCGGCGGTTGTAGTTGCACGCATTCGTCCCCTGAGGCCTGCCGCGAGCCGGCGCGATCCCGAAGCGCCTGACTCTCCCGCTTCCGAGGAGTCAATGTATGCGGCTGATGCCACGGACCTTGATGGGACGCGGCTCGTCGACCTGACCGCTCCACTGACGGAGCCGGTGGAACTATGGCTGCTCAAGGAGCAGGATGAGGCCTCGCTCAAGGTGGTGCGGCACTCTGCCGCGCACGTGATGGCGACCGCGATCCTCGAGCTCTTCCCCGAGACGAAACTCGGGCACGGACCGGCGACGGACCAGGGATTCTTCTACGACGTCTATCGCCCGACGCCATTTTCCGATGCCGATCTCGCAGCGATCGAGGCACGAATGGCTGAGGTCGTCGCTCGCAACGAGCCGTTCGTGCGTGAGGAAGAGGCTCGTGAGAAGGGGTTGACCGACTACGCCGCCGAAGGCGAGTTCATGAAGGTCCACTTCATCGAGAAGTTCACGAAACCGGGTGACGAGATTTCGCTCTACCGGAACGGCAGCTTCAGTGACTTCTGCCGCGGCCCGCATGTTCCTTCGACAGGACGGGTGAAGGCGTTCAAGGTGACGTCGGTCGCCGGGGCGTACTGGCTCGGAGATGAGAAGAATCAGCAGCTCCAGCGCATCTACGGGACGGCCTTCTTTAATGGCAAGGACCTCGAAGCGCACTTCAAGAGGCTCGAAGAGATCAAGGCGCGCGATCACCGCGTGCTTGGCAAGCAACTCGACCTTTTCTCCATCCAGGAGGTCGCCGGGTCAGGTCTGATCTTCTGGCATCCGAAGGGCGGAATCATTCGCCGCGCGATGGAAGACTGGATGCGCGAAGCATGTATCAAGCGTGGCTATGATCTTGTCTTCACTCCGCACATCATGCGCCGCGAGCTCTGGAAGATCAGTGGTCATGAGGGGTTCTACTCGGCGAATATGTATCCGCCAATGGAGCTTGATGACGCTGAGTACAGGCTGAAGCCGATGAACTGCCCGGGTCACGTCCTCATCTACAAGAACTCGCCTCGCAGCTATCGCGATCTTCCCCAGCGGTATGCGGAGCTGGGCAACGTGTACCGGTATGAGCGCTCCGGAACGATGCATGGACTTCTGCGCGTGCGGGGCTTCACGCAGGACGATGCCCACATCTTTTGCACGCCGGGACAGATCGAAGACGAGGTGGTCGCCTGCATCGATTTTGCGCAGTTGACGCTGAAGACCTTCGGCTTCGACGAGTTCAAGGTGGAGCTTTCGACGTGGGACCCGAACGATCGCAAGAGCTATACGGGCTCCGAGGAGCATTGGCATCTTGCGATCAACTCGCTGAAGTCGGCGCTCAATCGCAAGGGCATTCCCTTCCGCGAAATTCCCGGCGAGGCCGCCTTCTATGGACCGAAGATCGATATCAAGCTGGTCGACGTGCTCGGCCGCATGTGGCAGCTTTCGACAGTGCAGTTCGACTTCAATCTTCCGGAGCGCTTCGAATTGGAGTACACGGCGGAGGATGGCGAGAAGCACAGACCCGTCATGGTCCACCGTGCGTTGTTCGGCTCTGTGGAGCGCTTCTTCGGCGTGCTGATCGAGCACTACGCGGGCGCGTTCCCGATGTGGCTCGCTCCCGTTCAGGTTGGGCTTGTGCCGATCAGCGAGAAGCATCTCGAGTACGCGCAGCAGGTGAAGGCAAGGCTCGAAGCGGCTGGTCTTCGGGTGGAACTCGACGCGCGGAACGAGAAGATGAATGCCAAGATCCGTGAGTTCACGCTGCAGAAGACGCCGTTCGTCCTCATCATGGGCGATAAGGAGTCGGCAAGCGACTCAGTGAGCGTGCGGACGCGCGGCAAGGGCGATGAAGGCAATGCGCCGGTCGCGGACTTCATCAGGCGCGCGACGACGCTGATCGCGACGAACGCCGCCACGCTGACCGTCGAGTAGAGGCCACGCCCGGGGCAAAAGATTGTTTCCGGGCGGGCCAAACCCTTTGTTTGTTTCGCATCTGACAGAGGCATGAAGCACGTTATTGTCACAACCGTCTGCCTACTCTCCCTCTGTGGCTGCACCCCGAACGCCAAAACTCCGGACAATATTCGTCAGGATGCGGCCGACGCGACTGCGTCGGCAGCTCGAGGGGCTGCCATTGCCACACAGGATGCCAAGGCCGCCGTGCAAGGTGTGCAGGATGGTCTCCGCAACCTGGCCCCGCTGAACCTGAATACCGCTTCGGAGCAGGACCTCGCCTCGCTGCCTGGAATGACGGATGCCGCGGCCGGCAGGATGATCGTGGGCCGGCCCTACAAGAGCACGGATGAATTGGTCTCGCGGCACATCCTCACTCGGGCCGAATATGACCGCATCTCCAGCCGGATCAAAGCTGAGTAATCCTTCGTCCCTGCGCGCCGTCAGGACGCATCGTTTAGGCTGAGAGCAGCATGAACCTAACGATCGCCGCTATCCGTTCCGGCACAGACCCGTGCGGCCCCCTGCCGCAAGGGTCGTTTCACCGCACGCTCGAAGACCAGATCACCTGTCCCAAATGCGATGCGACCTATAACCTCGTCGTCGATTTCGAGCAGGCGACTGGCCGCTTCTTCCCAGAGAACTCGCGCCCCCTTATGCTACTGTTGCAGAAAGCTATTTTTCTTGGACACAGCAACAATCACAGCGTCTCTCACTTTGAGACGGCCGGCGTAGTGGTTCGCTCGGTCACACCGACCCTCCCGAAGGAAAGCCGGCCTCGGACGGACGAGGGACCCACGGTTGCTTCTAAGGGAGAGATTGGATGGAGCTGAGCCAGGTTACCGATGCCCGCAGCCCCGCTTACACGCCCGGCGTTTCACGGCTACCAAACCTTAAAGCTCTAACCTCGATCCGCTTTTTCGCGGCGCTATACGTCGCGCTCTACCACTTAGTTCGGCCATTCAGCCTCTGGGGTATCTTCGCCGGTTTCATGGCTTCGGGCTATGTGGGCGTGAGTTTCTTCTTCATGCTCTCCGGGTTCATCCTGACCTATAGCCACGCGCGCGAGTATGAGAGCGGAAAGGGCAACGCGGTAAAGTTCTGGGTCGCCCGATTCGCGCGCGTTTACCCGGTTTACCTGATCAGCATGTTGTTTGCCGCCTATGTTAACCGAAGCCAGTTTCACATGAAGATACACATCCTTGCTTATGTTACCGACCTTTTGATGGTGCAGTCCTGGTCGATCCGCACGGCTGCCTTCTTCAATGTTCCCGCGTGGAGCCTTTCCTGCGAGGCGTTCTTTTACCTGGCTTTTCCCTACCTCATCCTTCGACTTCGTCCCAGTACGGCCACGAAGTCCATTCTTTCCGTTGCAGGTTTCTGGCTGCTGGGTCTGGCAGCTCCTCTGGTGTGCATTGTGCTCTTTCCGGACGCATCCTGGCAGGAGTTCGAGGGTTCCATCGCACCAGGTGCGCGATATGTCTATATGGTGCGGAAGCTTCCGCTCCTGGCGATTCCCGAGTTCTTTGCTGGCGTGTCGCTAGGATGGTTCTACCTTCGCTTCGGCGTCGGCAAGAGCAAATCCGCCTTGTTTGCGGTTACAGGCGCGATTGGAACCCTGGCCGTGCTCCTATTCGGCACTCATCTTCCGCTGATCTTTCTTCACAACGGACTTCTGATTCCCCTGTTCGCCCTGCTCATCCTTGGGCTCTGCGAGCCGAATTGGTTCACCAGCTTGCTTAGTGTCCCCTTCCTGATGCTTCTGGGCGAGGCGAGCTTTTCCCTCTATCTCATCCACTTCCTGTTCAACGACTGGATGAAGAACGCGTTCGGAGTCGGTGAGACGATCCCCTCCGCGCTATGGAAGCTCGTGATCGTGATCGGGATTTCGATCGGTCTTCACCTTGGCGTTGAGCGTCCGGGGCGCCGGTTGGTTCTCGAGTGGTGGCGAGCCAGGCATCCGGACCAGATGGCGCTTGCGGGCGCTCCGCTAGCTCGTCAAAAAACTTAGAACCCATTGGAAGCAGAGAGGCTCTGGCGTTTAGAGGAAACCGGTCTGTTGGCACTGCGGCGTCATCAGATGGAGAAAGCCATGCCGCGACATGACCACATCCTCCGCCACTCCACCACCATCGCGGCCCCCATCGACCGCTGCTTCCTGCTCTCGACGCACATCGATACCGTTCGCCAGACCCTCGCTCTCACACCGGTTGCAGGACGGACAAGCGGGCATGTTGCCATGGGCGATCGGGTAACCTGGCGCGGTTGGAAGTTCCTGCTCCCTCAGGTGCATCACACGCTCATCACGGGGTACTGCTACCCCACTTTTTTTCAGGACACCCAGGAGCGCGGCCGCTTTGCCCGGTTCCAGCACGACCATCACCTGACAGAAACGCCGTCGGGCACACTGCTTGAGGATGAAGTCCGTTTTGCCCTGCCTTTTGGTCCGCTCGGACGCCTGGTCGCCCGGCTTATCCTGATCCCACACATTCGCAAGCTTCTTCGTCAACGATTCGCGCTTCTCAAGCGGCTGGCAGAGTCCGACGCCTGGCGGGATGTGCTCACCCCGCCCTGAGCCTATCCCGCTCAGGCGTCTCGACTCCGCTTCCAGCGGTACTGTCGCCATGCGCATCGTTTGCAGGCCCAGGGATAGGCACCGAAAATCGCGAGGACGCGGTCGAGGATTCCACGCTGTCTGGATCGGACGAGTTGCGGGTTGGAGCACGTGCAGGATCGAAAGGTCGCCAAGCGACAGATTTTAGAAGATCGCTGCTGCGTCTACAAATGAGCCGAGACGCGCACGCTCAACTCGCCGTCGTGGCTCCAGGTGGGCCGCCAGCCGGAACCGACGCGCACGGTTGTCTGCAGGAGGTTCCATGCACTTCGTCGTGCCTCGATATCAGCTCGTTTGCGCGCCGAGGAGACCTGCCGCTCCGCCCAGGCCCACGCCCGCCAGTAGTCGACCAGAAGCAACAAACCGAAACCGCCCAACGTGATCAGAATCGCAAGGACCATATCGTCTCTCCCGTAGTCCGGCAAGCTCTGGCCTGCCACGGCCTCGGACAATTATCGGCGGGGATTACCCTGAATTGAGTGCGGGGCCGCACCGCAGGGGAGGGGTTAATCTCGCCGATTCCCGTTTCTGCATTTATCTTGCACTGAAAGAATTCTTCCCTGCAACTCCGGAGCCTGATAAAGATCGATGCCCGCCTCCATCTGCCGGGCGTCGGGCCAATTTCCCGGCAACTGCTTCCGTGGAGAGGACATCGTAAAATGACCGCAATGCTCACCTACGCCGAAGCCGTCGACCACCTCTACGCACTCGGCCAGGAACTCGCTCCGCCGGTTGATGGCGCTCCCCGCCGAAAGTTCGATCTCGAGCACATGCGCGTCCTCGCTCGTGCCCTCGGTGATCCGCAGCTTCGCTTTCCGTCTGTCCTGATTGGCGGGACGAATGGGAAGGGCTCAACTGCCGCGACGCTTTCGTCCATTCTCAGCGCCTCGGGCTATCGGACCGCCCTTTACACGTCGCCGCACCTGTATCACGTGAACGAGCGCATCCAGGTGGATAGCGCCGCGATCTCCGACGAGGACTTTGCCCGGCACTACGCTCATGTGGGCGATGTCGCTCGGAACCTTGTCGCTACAGGGAAGCTTCCGCACATGCCGAGCTTCTTTGAGGTGCTGACCGCGCTCGCCTTCCTCTCCTTTGCCGAGCAGCGTGTCGACATCGCTGTCCTTGAAGTCGGTCTTGGCGGAAGGCTCGATGCGACCAATATCGTCGAACCGGTGCTCTCGATCCTGACTGACATCGCGCTCGATCACCAGGACTATCTAGGACCCACGATCGCCGACATCACGCGCGAGAAGGCTGGCATCCTGCGCCCGTCGGGCACGCTCATCACCTTGCCGCAGCATCCGGAGGCGAACCAGGCGATCGGAGAGGCCGCCGCCGGGCTCCGGCTAAATGCCATTAGCGCTGCCAATTACATCCCGACTCCGGAGGCAATCGTGCGCGAGCCGAGCACAAGCATGCAGCCGATTCCGCGGAACCACTATGTCGTCTCGTTCGCAGGACAAGCGCTTGAGGTGAACTCCCCATTACCTGGCCAGCACCAGCAGAGGAACATCGCCCTTGCCTTGGCCGCTGCCGCCGAAATAAGTAACAGAGAAGGTAGCTTATTTCTGCAAAGGGAGGGAATAGGCAACAAAATAAGTAACAAAACCACGATCGCCAGTGTTGAAGCGGGTATACGCGGGACACAGTGGCCCGGCAGGCTTGAGTTTCTCCCCCCGAACCTCCTGCTCGACGTAGCGCACAACCCCGCAGGCGCCTGGACGCTGCGAGCCGCGATCACCCAGCTTCCCGACTCTCAGCCACGCACCCTCATCTTCAGTTGCCTTCGCGATAAGGATCTCGACGAGATGACCAAGATCCTCTTTCCCCTGTTCGACTCCACATCGGGCGACCTGGCGCGTGCGCATGACCACATCATTCTTGCCCCGATCCCGAACCCGCGTGCTGCCGAGGTTGAGGATCTGCTCGCAGCAGCGCAGAGGCTCGACATCCCGGCACATGCTTCGCCGCATCTTGAGGCCGCTCTGACGCAGGCCCGCGCGATCACCCCAACAGGTGGCCTGATCGTTGCGACCGGATCGGTCTATCTAGTCGGCGAACTGCGCCACCTGGCGACGCAGGCATGAGCACCACGGCTCCTCCTCTTCCAAAGCGCAAGACGGCTCCAATTGCTCTGCGCACCCTGACGTACCTTGTGCTGATGCCCCTGATCGCGGCTTCAACGGCCTTCTTCGGTTGCATCTCGCTCGTGTGTGGCCTTTGGGACAAGTCGGGCCGGCAGCAGCATGCGATCGCAAGGATCTGGGCCCGCTCTTTGCTCTGGATCAGCTTCTCACCGGTTACGCTCATCGACCAGCACCATCTGCGTGCGCATCCGGTGGCCGTCTACGCTTCCAACCACCTCAGCTACATGGACACACCTGTTCTGTTCGCGAGACTTCCCTTCCAATTCCGCATCCTTGCCAAACAATCGCTCTGGAAGCTCCCATTTGTCGGTTGGTACCTCAATCGCTCTGGACAGGTTCCGGTCGATCAGAAGTCGGGCCGCTCCGCCATCGCCGGACTACTACGCGGCGTCGCGACCCTCAAGGCAGGACTGCCTCTCGTCCTCTTTCCGGAGGGCGGCCGGTCGGAGGAGGGTACACTCCAGACGATGCTTCCTGGATGCGCTTTCATGGCGATCAAGGCGCAGGTGCCGCTCGTGCCGGTCGCGCTGATTGGAACCTACGAGCTTCTGCCGATTCATACCTACCACCTGACTCCGCGCCCGCTCAAAGTCGTGATCGGTGAGCCGCTGTCGACCCTCGGTCTCAGCACACGCGACGCCGAGGCGCTGACCGAGAAGCTTCGTGATTCGATCGCGAAGATGTACGCGCAGCACGCTCTCCCGTCCCTATGAACACCGAAAATCACGGTCAGAAGAGGTGAAATCGCACCAGGATTCCCTACAAGCGATCGAAGGAACTTTTTGATCCTCCTACACCTTGGAAAGTGTCCTGGAGGCTCGTCTCGAAGGCCTCCACGCACTGATTTCGCGACCTCGAGTAGCTTCCGCCAGTGCCATCGCCTATATCATCCAGAGAACAGCCATGACGACCGTTCCGACTTCACACCCGCTCCGCATCGCCATCCCCGTACCCACCTTCGACGACCTCGAATACAACAGGAGGTCGTGGATCGTGTACGCCGAGGCTATCCGCCAGTCGGGAGGAGAACCGGTAGAAGTGCCGCTCACCCTCGCGCATGGCGACTTAGCTGCGCTCGCGAGCACCTGCCAGGGAGTGCTTCTGCCTGGCAGTGGAGCAGACGTCGATCCGGACCGGTACGGGCAGGATCGTATCCAGGAGTGTGCCCCGGCGGACCCCGCGCGGGAACGGGTGGATACCTTCCTTCTCGAGGACGCACATCAGCTGCGCAAGCCGGTCTTCGGGATATGTTTTGGAACTCAGATGTTAAACGTGTGGCGCGGAGGGGCTCTCGTCCAAGACCTCTCTATCCTCCCGGTGAATCATCGTGCGGGACGCTCGGTTGCCATCGCACATACAGCGGCTATTGCCCCCGAGTCTCTGCTCGGAACGATCCTCCAGGAGGAAGGCACAGCCGCGAGCGAGGCGCCGGAGCAGGACGGATTCATGCGGCTTCCCATCAACTCCAGTCATCATCAGTCGGTTGCCGTCCCTGGTGAAGGGCTGCGTGTCTCGGCTCGCTGCCCACAGGACGCGGTCATTGAGGCGGTCGAAGGCGATGCTCCAGGTCACTACATCCTGGGAGTGCAGTGGCATCCGGAGCGCAGCTATGAGCAGAGCCCGTCGTCCCGTGCACTCTTCGCCAGGTTCATGAAGGAAGTTGCAGCTTGGCCGCGAGCCTCAAACTAGGTCCTACGCGGGGTTTCCGACCCGCTATCATCAGCAGAATGCCGACCCTGACAACTGCCGTGATTGGGTACCTCCTGGAACCGTTTCTCCCCGATCTTCCTGAATCGCTGCTTGCGAGCCTCTCCGCGTACCTGGACCTCTTGCTTAAGTGGAATGCCCGGACGAATCTGACAGCGATTCGGACTCCGGAAGAGATCGTGAAGCGCCACTTCGGCGAAAGCCTCTTCGCAGGCCTGCATCTGCCTGAGTCCGCGACGCTCCTCGATTACGGGACAGGAGCCGGATTTCCAGGGCTTCCGATCGCCTTGATGCACCCGGAGGTGCGGGTCACTCTCGCAGAGTCGCAAAACAAGAAAGTCTCTTTCCTGCGTGAAGCTGTGAGAAGTCTGGGCGTTTCGATCGATGTCTGGCCCAAGCGCGTTGAGGAGATGCCTTCCGATCTTCGCTTCGACTGCGTCACTCTTCGGGCGGTGGATGACATGGAGGCAGCTCTAAGGGGTGCTTCGCTCCGATCCCGCTCTAAGATCGTGCTCTTGACGAGTCAAGGCGCGGCACAGCAAATCGAGATCTCCGGGTTTCAAGAAGAGGAAACGATCCACGTACCTGAATCCAGCGATCGCATTGTCACGATATTTGCCAGGACTTAGCCTATGTTCCACGTGGAACATTTCGGCGTGAAACACCGCCCATCAAGTTGTTCCACGTGGAACAACGCCTCCTCCTGCCGGAAACCCACCGAATACCGGCGAGCATTTGTAACCACGCCCACATCCCGGTAACCTCGACCTACCGCGATGATCACCATTCACCCGCATTCCAAACAGCTCGCCCAGACCCTGCCGGAAGCAACAACCGCTGCAGCGCCCGACCCGGTAGCTTCCATTGTTCGCGCTCGGGGCAGGGTCATCGCCATCGTCAACCAGAAGGGTGGCGTCGGTAAGACAACGACGGCCATTAATCTCGCCGCCGCCATTGCACTCGAAGGTCTCCAGACCCTTCTCATCGACTGTGACCCCCAGGCAAACACTACGGGCGGACTCGGCTTTCCCCGCGACCTTCCCGAAGCCGAGCCAAGGATCAGCGTGTATGACCTTCTACTCGGGCACGCAACCGCGAAAGAGGCGATCCTTCCCACCGAGATCCCCACCCTCTTCCTCGTGCCCGGGTCGAAGAATCTCATCGGCGCAAACCTCGAGCTAGTCACCCAAGATCGCCGGGAGTTTCGCCTGCGCGACGCGCTCGCTCCCATCCGAGCCGAATATCCCTTCATCATCCTTGACTGCCCGCCCGCACTAGACCTCCTCACCCTGAATTCGCTCGTTGCCTCTGACGGACTCCTCGTGCCCATGCAAGCCGAATACTTCGCGCTCGAGGGGATTTCGGAGTTGATGAGTACCCTCGACCGGGTCGCCGCCGCCTTCAATGATGGTCTTGCTCTTGAAGGTGTCGTGCTGACCATGTACGACGACCGCACGAACCTCTCGCAGCAGGTAACTGAGAACCTTCGCGGTTTCTTTGGAGATAAGCTCTTCAAGACAACCATCCCACGGAACATACGCCTCGCCGAGGCTCCCAGCTTCGGGAAACCAGTTCACCTCTACGACCCCCGCTCCCGCGGCTCAGAGGCCTACATGGCCCTCGCCCAGGAGCTTCTCACACGGAATGGTATTGTCAGCCCCCGCGAGCTCGAGCGGCGTGCCGAGCAGGAAGAAGAGAAGAAGCGAATCCCGGAAAAGAAGGTCCGCTTCTGGCCGTATAACAAGTAATCTGTCCACGTTTGCCGTACATTGGCCCACATCCTGACCACAGAAAGCAGCATGAAAACGATGCCTCCCACGCCTGTTCCGAACCCGAAGCGCCGCGCCCTCGGCAAAGGTCTAGAGTCGCTCCTGCCCAGCCGCCCCGCACCAGCACCAGCTGTAGTCAACCTCGCCGCCTCGGCACCCGCGAACGGCCAGCCTCTTGAGATTCCGGTAGACCAGATCGACCGCAACCCGTTCCAGACGCGCACGCGCTTCGACGAGGCGCAGTTGAATGAGTTGGCAAGCTCCATCGCCGCCACCGGTGTCGTCCAGCCGATCGTCGTTCGCACGCTTCCGAGCGGGCGCTACCAGCTAATCACCGGTGAGCGCCGCCTGCTCGCCTCGCGCAAGGCCTCCAAGACCCATATTCCGGCGATCCTGCGAGTCGTCTCGGATGAGCAGGCCATGGAAATGACGATCGTCGAGAATCTCCAGCGTGCCGACCTGAACCCCATGGAGCAGGCTCGGGCATACCAGCGTCTCGCGCATGACTTCAAAATGACCCAGGAGCAGATGGCCACGCGTACCGGCAAAGAGCGTGCGAGCGTTGCGAACTTCCTGCGTCTCTTGCGCCTCCCAGTGCCTGTCCAGGAGAAGGTTGAAGCTGGCGAACTCAGCTTCGGCCACGCCCGTACTCTGCTTGCGCTCGACTCGCCCGAAGCAATCGCAGCTGCCGCTCAGAAGGTCATGGCACTTTCAATGTCGGTGCGCCAGACAGAAACCTATATTCATAGCCTGATAAACCCAGAAGTAAAACAAAAGAAAGAAGATAAGAAACAAGACCAGGCCGATCCAAACGTCCGGGAGGCACAGCAGAACCTCCAGCGCACGCTTGGCCTTAAGGTAAGGATCGAGGACAACCGCGGCAAGGGCCGTGTAATTATCGAATACTCCGGCGTGGAAGACTTCGACGCCATTCTCGCTGCGCTTGGCTAGACAAACGGCTAGGCGACCGAACAGCCTGGAATAAAGGATAAGAATCATGCGCGCATCAGCCCTCGAATTTCGCCTCCGGTACTTCCTGCACGCCATAGTCTTCGCCCTGGGCTTCTGGGCACCCTGGAGCCGCTTCCTCCCGTTCAACGGTATGTTGGGTTCTCACGAGTCGACGTGGCTCGCCCTAGCATCCCTCCCGGCCCGCAACGGGTGGGCCTCCTTTGATGCCTCCACGATCGGCGTTCTGCTTCTCGGAATCGTCTTTTCGGCGCTCGCCGCATTTCTCCGGACTTGGGGCAGCGCATACCTGGGAGCATCCATCGTCAAGGATGGTGCCATGCACGGTGGAGCAATCGTCGCCGATGGCCCCTATCGCCACGTGCGCAATCCTCTTTACCTCGGAACGTTGATTCACGCTCTCGCGCTCGGGCTGCTGATGCCACCGAGCGGCGCGTTGTTCACCATCCCTGTGATTGCCTTGTTGCAGCTTCGCCTGATCGCGGGAGAGGAGGCCTTCCTCTTCACCTCACTTGGACCGGCCTATACAGCATACGTTTCTGCGGCTCCCCGCCTGGTGCCGTCCCTCAGGCCTCGTGTCCCTGCGGCAGGGGTCCGTCCCCGCTGGACGCAGGCAGTATTCGGTGAGTTGTATGTGATCGGCGTAGCGCTCTCGTTTGCCATCTTCGGTTGGCGGTACAACGCCTTCCTGCTCACGAAGTGCGTGCTCATCGCGCTCGGCGCGTCGCTCGTGGCGCGTGCCTTCCTTCCAGCGTCACCAGCCATGCAGCAAATGCGCGAGCCTGCCGCGAACCCCGGTAGCTGACACCGGGTCACGGCAGGCTCATCCTTACATCTTGCTCAGACCTTACCTACTTCTTTGGCGGAGCGATCGTGTCCTTCGCGACCTTTGCGACGCGGAACTTGACCACGGTCTTCGCCTTGATCTTGATCGTCTCACCCGTCTGCGGGTTACGGCCCAGGCGTGCCTTGCGCTCAGCCTTCACGAGCTTGCCGATTCCGGGAATGGTGAACTCCCCGTTCTTCTTCGTCTCTTTGACAGCGGTTTCCGCCAGCAGTTCGAGAAAGCCGGATGTCTGCTTGTTGGTGAGTTCCATCTTCTCTGCCAGTGCGCGCACCAGCGCAGTTTTGGTCATTCCCTTTGCCATGTTGTCTTACTCCTTCGTACCAAGTTGTGATGCCGCTTTCGCGGCGGCTCACGGCTCGCACCGCACTTGGCCGCGATGAGAAATCGCCAGTGTTTATGCGGGTGCGGAGTACCGTACCGCCATTCACCTTCGGCTTTTCGCAAACCTTTGTCAACCGTTTTTGCCGACTTTCCACAAGTTTTTGCGGGTTTTCTGGGCTTTTCAAGAGATTTTCCCAAAATATCAGCCAAATATAGCCTTTTGCGGGTTCTAGTGGCTCCGCCCGAGGTGCTGCAACAGCAGCGGACGCTTACCTAGAACATTGGTTTCGGCTGTCGTTTCAACAACGGTTCATTCAGGAGAGCAACCATCGGAGCCGCAAGCTTGAAGCGGCTGACGACCTCCTTCGTGAGCCCAGGACCAAGCGCCGTCTCCACCGGCAGCGTCGCGGAGACACCCCATTGCCGGCACATGATCAACCGCATCGCCTCTGCAGAGATGGTGGCGTCAGCGAAGCCCTTGGGAGGCCGCGTCAGGCTTTGGCCTTCGAATTCCGACAGGCTTACCTTCATCTTTTTCGACTGGAGCAGCTTGAGGAACTCGGCATGGTGCTCCACAAGGTGTCTGCGGATGGCAAGAAGCTGAAACTTGTCCGGTGCATAGACGCCCGCCGCAACGGTCAAGCCCGTGGGACCGAAGCTCGTGTAGAAGCCGGCGCCCGAGGTCTTCTCCATACCATCGCGTGACCACCACGCTGCAAGCCGCGTCTTGTAGGGAGCCTTGTTGGCCGAGAAGCGGATGTCGCGATAGATGCGCATCATCGCCTTTTGCGGGGGACGGACATGCTCCGGCGCGAAGTCGAGGAATGCGTCGTTGATCTCGCCGATGAGCTCGAGCATAGGAGCCTTGAGCTCGGTTTCATAGATGGTCTTCCGCGCTCCGAACCATTCGCGATCATTGTGTCGAGTGAGGCCGCGCAGGAACTTCAGCGCGTTCTCGGAAAAGTGCACTGGCATAGCGCTATGGTAAGCGCCCGAGGCCTGTTGATTCGCACGAGCGCGAGCCTATCGCAAACTCGCGGTCCGGTTTGGCGTGGCATCCTAAGAGGAACGGACAAACCTCCCTATGGACCCCGATCTCACGTTGGAACAGGACACGATCGTCGCCGTCGCGACGCCACCCGGCCGCGGTGGCATCGGGATCGTGCGCTTGTCGGGGCCAGCCGCTTTGCAGACTCTCATGCCTCTTCTCAAACTTGAGGTGTCTGCTGAACCGCGGCGTGCAACGTTTGTGCGCATCCTCGATCCCGCGAGCGGACACCTGATCGACGAGGCGGTGATCACTTACTTTGCGGCACCGAACTCCTACACGGCAGAAGATGTGCTTGAGATCGCATCGCACGGATCGCCGGTCGTTCTCGGGTTCCTCATCGAGCAAGCGCTAGCAGGCGGAGCACGGCTTGCCCGGGCGGGAGAGTTCACGCAGCGCGCGTTTCTCAACGGACGAATGGACCTCACGCAAGCGGAGGCCGTTCGCGACCTGATCGACGCAACCACCCATCACCAGGCGCGGCTCGCGGCGGAACAATTGGGGGGAGCACTTTCAAGACGACTCTCACCGACCAAACGAGCACTGCTCTACCTGATCGCATCCCTCGAAGCCGGAATTGACTTCGCCGAGGATGACATCGACGTGCTGCCCGATGAGAAGATCGTCGCGTCGCTTGATGCGGTCGAAGCGCCTCTCCGATCTCTGGCTGACTCGTTCCAATATGGCCGCATTCTCCACGCGGGCCTGAAGCTGGCAATTGTCGGAGAGCCGAACGCGGGAAAGTCTTCCCTGTTCAATCGTCTGCTCGACCGCGATCGGGCAATCGTGACCGCAACGCCCGGGACGACACGCGACCTCATCTCCGAGCGAGTCGCGATCGAAGGGATTCCGGTCGAGTTGATCGACACAGCCGGCTTACGGACCACGACCGACGAAGCGGAGATGCTTGGTATTGCCAAGAGCCATGAAGCGCTCGCTGCGGCCGACCTCATTCTTGTGGTGACGGACGCGTCCAAGGTGATCAGCAGCCAAGAGCGTCTTCTGCGCAAAGAATTAGAGAATCGCCCATACATCCTTGTCCGAAACAAGACCGATCTGCTTCCGGATACCGCCGGGGCGTCAGTCCCTGGCCTCGACGAAGGAGTTCACGTCTCCGCGCTCACCGGAGTGGGTATCGATATTCTCAGGGAGGCGATCACGTCGCGGATCCACGGCACAGCCACGCTCGAATCAGGGTTGCTGACGAACGTTCGTCAGCATGATGCTGTGAGCCGATCCTTGGCGGCTCTCAGCGAGGCGCGGAGGGCGGTCGCCGCGCGGATCCCTCATGAGATGGTTATGTTAAACCTTTACGCAGCGCTGCAGCCTCTCGATGAGCTAACGGGGACGACAACACCAGACGACGTGTTGAACCTGGTCTTCTCTACCTTCTGCATTGGGAAGTGAGTAGGTCACTACCGTGGATTCGTGGCGACTTCGGCTTGCCTTCTCCCAGCGAACATGACGCCAGCGACAACACCAAATAACTGTGCGCAGGCCCTCGCTGCAAGGATTGCGGGCGAGAGCATCCCGATCAGCGGGTCCTTGGCAAAGGCTCGAGCAGCGAAGGGCAAGGTGCTGAGTACGAAGGCTCCTAGAACAATTGCGGTGGCGGGGACAGCGGGCCGTACGATGAGGTCAAACACAGCAGCAGTCACAAGTGCAGGCGCAAAAAGAAGCTGAAGCTTCATCACTTGAGGCGTGTGGCTGTCTTTGACACCCTTGCTTGGGTTCTTGCGCACGGCCAAGACCCGCCAGAAGGCGAACTTGTACTTCTTCTTTAGGTAGCGCGAGAACGAGTCGGGATGGGTGTGGCAGACAACGGCCTTCGGCGCGAAGACCATCTTCCAGCCACGCGCGGACATCCGGTAGGACAATTCGACGTCCTCCGCGCATGCGACAGGGAACGAGGTGTCGTACCCGTTCATCTCCAGGAAGTTCTCGCGTCGAAAGCCAGCCGAGTAGGTATCGACAAAATCGATGCTTGGCAGGTCGGCCATAAGGCGGTACTTATCTTCGTATTCGACCTGGACAAAGCGTGCTGCGAGCTCCCGTTGCCGCGTACAGTATGTTCCTTTGACACCAACAACCTCGCGGCTCTCGAAGGGCGTAAGCATCGCATCGAGCCAGCCTGTCATGGGAATACAGTCGTCGTCGGTAAAGAGAAGAATCTCTCCCCGCGCCTCGAATGCGCCCAGGTTCCGGGCTGCGGCAGGTCCGGCATTCGCCCGGGAGATGAGACGGACAGTAGGGTATCGGCGAACGACGTCCCCTGTCTCATCCTTCGATCCATCGTCGATTACGAGGATCTCAATGTCCCGGCCCGCGGTCTGATCCAGCAGGGCCGTCAGGCAGTTCCCGATACGGGAAGCGCCATTAAATGTCGGAATGATGATGGAGGCTGACTTCGCTTCCATCATCATTCCGGGATGTGCTTCTGGAGAGTTGCGCTGAATCACATCAGCCATTGAGGTTATGCGGTCGCTTGCTGCGGCTTGCTGGGGGTCGCCGCGTCTGCCTTGCTGTGCTCGCTTCCCTTGATCAGATACTTCGACAGGGTCAGGAACCCCTTGACGTTACGCTGAAGCTCGCGCGGATCCGTCAAGGACTGCTTCAGCTTGTAGGCGAGATAGGACGGCGCAAGATAGAAGCTCCGCCGAGCCTTATCGCAGAAGCTGACAAGCTGCTCATGGGTAATATTCGGCAGGGTCACGACGCTGTTGTGCAGACCGTCCTTGGTCAACCACGCGCCCCAATCCTCGATCTGGATGTAATCCCGCTTCTTCGCTTCCTGGTATGCGACTGTTCCGGGATAGACCATGATGGGAAAGAACTGGGCCGTATCCGGGCGAAGAGCCTTAGCGAAGTCGAGCGTCTTCTCCATGCTGGCGGGCGTTTCGTTCAGATTGCCGACCATGAAGCAGCCATGCACCATGATGCCGGCACCTTGGCAACGCCGCACGAACTTATGGGCTTCTTCGTGATATTTGGCATCGCGGCGGTCATCGTTGTTCTTCTTCATGCCGTTGATGACTTCCACGTCGCCGCTCTCGAAGCCGACGCAGAAAAGACGCGCTCCCGCCTTATGCAGGGTTTTTAGGAGCTCGTCTTCGGCTCCAATATCGGCGCGGCAGTTCGCGTCGAAGGGAAGCTTGTTGCCACGCTTGATCAACTCATTCGCCAATTCGAGCGTGCGCGGTCGGCTCACGATGAACGTATCGTCCTCGAGCATGACCGTCTTGATCTCGGGCATCTCCTTGGCAACATACTCAAACTCGTCCGCCACATTGCCAACGGAGCGATACCGCATGGTGTGACCGCTGAAAGTCTGCGGATAGACGCAGAACGAGCAGTGATACGGGCAGCCGCGGCTCGTGTCGAAAACCACGAGAGGCCAGAGGGAGTGACCATAGAAATAGTCGGGTGTATGCAGGAAGCGCTTGTACACCTCGGAGACGAACGGAAGCTCGTCGAGGTTCTTGATCGCATCACGCTGCTTGTTGCTGACAATCTCTCCGTCGGATGCGCGCCGCCAGACGAGGCCGTCCACGTCAGAAAGATCGGCTCCGCAGGCCTTCGCTTCGAGCCAATCACGCACGGTGTATTCATATTCCCGAATTGCGACAGCCTGGAGCGAAGTTGACATCGCAAGCGTTTCCCGTGGAAGCGAAGAAACATGCCGACCAACCATCAGGGTGTGCAGCGAAGGCTTCGCGGCAACCAGCGCATCGATGACCGCGATGTCATTGATGATGCTCGGAGTCGAGGTGTCGCATACGACCGCGTCGATGTGTTTCGCTTCGATCCGGTCTATCACGGCCTTCACGGAGAAACCGCCAGCCGGAGCATCCACCAGATCCACGTCGTGACCGTTCTTGATGGCCACACCAGCCGCAGTAGCCAGCCACTTGGGATAGTAGAGGGTTCCGCTCTTGGTAACGGCTGGGCTACGCTGCTCACGCGAGAAGCGCGGATGAAACGGGGGGTTCAGAAAGAGCACACGCATTTTGGAATAAGCCTCCGAGTCCTACCTGATTGTAGAACACAAGTTTCTCGTATTGGTTTCGGTCTAAGGGTTTGTCGCCGCTCGAAGCGGGTCCGGTCTCTTATGCAGAGAGAGACACCAGTAGGGAGATCCTGGATAACTATCTGAACGGTGAGTGCCGGATCCTCAAGAGGTGAGATACGATATTGGTGATGCCGAGGAAAAAAGAAGCACTTGACTCCGACGATCCAAATTTAGAGTCGACTGACCCCGAGCTAACCGCCCCCCAGCTAACGGATGGACTCGATCTGCTCGATATTTTACTTGTTCTTTCCGCCGCCAAACGAAAAATTGCGGCGTTTACTCTGATAGCCACGATCCTCGGAACGATCCTGGCACTCGTCCTGAGACCCACTTTTACAGCGACCGCTCTGGTTCTTCCCCCACAACAAGGCCCTTCAGCTTCTTCCATGCTCGGTCAGCTTGGCTCCCTGGCGTCTCTCGCCTCTGGCAGCCCACTAAAGAATCCAGCAGATGTCTACGTGGGTATTCTAAATAGCAGAACGATTGCGGACGCAATCATCGGGAAGTACGGCCTCAGTGAGGTTTACCGGAAGAAAACTCTCGAAGACACGCGCAAGGCTCTGAAAAGCAACAGCCGTTTCCTTGCAACGAACGACGGGATGATTCATATTCTTGTCGACGATCATACCCCGCAGCGGGCGAGTGCAATGGCCAATGCCTACGTTGATGAGTTGTATGCCATGAACTCCCACCTCGCTATCACCGAGGCAGCGCAACGGCGAGTGTTTTTCGACCAGGAACTTACAAACGAGCGCAAATCTCTTACGGAAGCCGAGGACGACCTGAAGCAGACTGCCGAGAAGACCGGTGTGATCCAGTTAAACGGCCAGGCGGAGTCGATTATCCGGAGTATTGCACAAATCCGAGCACAAATCGCGGCACAAGAGGTGCGCATTCAATCGCTGAGGACATTCGCGACGGACCAGAATCCAGAGGCGATCCAAGCTGAGCAAGAGGCTGCCGCACTTCGAAGCCAGCTTGCAAAGCTGGAAAACGATCCACAAAATACCGGATCGGGGAACCCTGAAGTCGTGGCGGGTCAACTTCCGGCGGTAAGCCTCGAATACACTCGAAAATATCGGGAGTTGAAATATCATGAGACGCTCTTTGAACTGCTCTCCAAGCAGTACGAAGCTGCGCGAATCGATGAAGCGAAGGCTGCTCCATTGCTTCAGGTCGTGGATCGTGCGATTCCCCCCGATCAGAAGTCGAGCCCGTCGAAGGCGGTCCTGATTCTTGGATCCTGTGCTTTAGGCTTCTTCATTGGTTGCGTCGCGTCTCTTTTGGCTCATTTTTTTTGCAAAATCCGGCAAGTCCCGAAGCATGCTTCTCAATTAATTCATCTGCGAAATTCGCTTCGTATTATGCCGTGGCAAGCGGCCCGGGAGAAATGAACCGCGCCGTGACAGCCAAACCCGGCCCTCCTAACGCTCTCGGTAGGATTTTTGCCTCTGAAGTGCCTTTTCTGGCTATATGGAATGTGCTTCGCAGCACCGTACTGAAGGCTAAAAGTAGCCTGATGAGCGCGGTACTCCAGGCACCCGGATTGTATCTCGGGCCAGGCTGCGTACTGCGCGGATCAAAATTCACGAAAATAGGCAGGAATTTCTATGTTCACGGTCACCTGTGGATGGAGGCCATTACCGCATACCAACAACAGCGGTTTTGTCCGAGCATTCGAATCGGTAATAACGTCTCGTTCTCCGAAGGGGTGCATATCACTTGTATAGACAGCATTTCAATCGGTAACGGAGCTTTATTCGGCAGCAGAGTCTACGTATCGGATCACAACCATGGGTCCTATAAGGGCGAGATACAGAGTCACCCGAGTGAGCAGCCATCGCTCCGTGCTTTAGGAGGCGGTGGTGCGGTCATGATTGGCGACGACGTGTGGATTGGCGATAACGTCGTAATTGTCGGCCCAGTCACCATCGGACAGGGTTCTATCGTGGCAGCAAATTCGGTCGTTCGCACTGACATTCCAGCATTCACGATGGTCGGTGGCATCCCGGCAAGAACGATCCGCCGTTTCGACCAGCAAGCAAGCCGGTGGGAAAGGCCTAACCCGTAGGTAGTTGAGCCCGAGCCAGTTCGAGAATTCTCATAACGCATGCAGATCAGTTTTCCAGTCCGGAGCTTCTTCAAGCCCTCCTGTATATCGATGGTTGCGGTATCTGCGAGCGTGTCTGCGTGGCTCTTCCCGACCTTTGGCATATTAAGGAAGGGGTTTGATCATCCGTCACGTCTCGACGCTAACTCTGTGATCATTCTTGCTTGCTGGTATCTCCTCATCTTTGCGAGTTTTTTCTTCGGCCAGAAGCTCGCTGGGTTATCGGTACCAGTCGAGGGGTACAGGTCCGAAAGCCGAACGCTCGGCCTGGAGTCGAACGCCGTCTATTTGTGCTTCACATTCCTTGCGGCCCTCGGTTTAGGGTCGATGCTCTCGGTTATCTTCCAGAACATGTCCTTTCGGCAGGCAGTGTTATTTATCTCTCTCGGACAGACAAATGCTTTAAAAGAATCGCTGTATGAGGACTATCACGTCGGACTCGTTTCGCTCCGCTATGTTGTGCTCTACTCGGCATCCATCGCTCTCTACCGGATAGTCGGATTCAAAAGATACTCACTTCTCAATATCTTCAATGTCTTGATGCTTGCCCTCAGTGCCTTTCTATCCTATCGCTTGATCCTGATTGCAGCCTTGATGGTCACCTCGTTCCTGTTGAGTTTCAGTCAAAAGGTCATCAAGGTGAGCGTCGGGAAACTGCTTGTTATCGCGACGAGTCTGTTTTTGATTTTGTCCGTTTTGAATCTCTCACGCAACGCGGATTTCTATGAGCGAAACAAGCTATCGTTCGGGCTTGCTGGACTCAACGAGATTGTCGCCTACCTTGGAACCCCATTTCAGGTTGCAATTGGAGCGACTAGTGTCACCGACCAGCTGGCGGCACAGGGGCCCGGAGACCCAATTCATGGGACCGAACCTTACCGCTATTATGTGGACATTGGAATCAACTACAACACAAACTCGGCCTTCGTTGCCTTGCATCAGAAAATGGGTTACTGGTGTTGGCCTTACGTTACCGGACTTTGTCTCTTCATGGGAATCGTGTTTCGTACCCTGATCGCGCTGGGCAAGACATACTTTCTTTTACCCTGCGGGGCGATTCTGTATGCGTCAAGCGAACTCTGGCGTCTTGATCTCTTCGAGCAGGGAACCTTCATCATTTGGTTTGTGGTTGGTATCGGTGTTCCCCTGTTCGTCTCCTGGCTCGATTATTTCTTTGCGACGCTGAAAATATCTCCGATGATCGCTAACCGGCAAGGTCGAAGTGACTCTTAACCCCTTCACAGAGAACACTCGAAGATCGATCTACTCTCTCCAACGGGCAAGGATGATCATGTGATAGGGGAGCGAAAGCTCAACGGCAATCACTTCCAGTCCCACCCGTGTGAGAAGTTCCGTGCTATTCCGTTCATCGAACACATGATGATGCATCATCCGGTTCGAAAAGTTGTTCTCGCAGCGGATTCTGAACTCTTCTCGGCTTCCACTCTTAAGAAACCCGTCCATGGTAATGTCGTGGAGACGCACAACCTCTTCAAGATGGGTTGTGTCATCTTCCGCCACATCGTTCCTGAAGTCATCGAACATGTGCTCGACCGAGGTGGTCTTCCTCAGGTGATCGAAGGTGCTTTTGTAGTGAGGAAGCACGAGGATAAGCGCGCCTTGAGAGCGTGTAATCCTCTTCCACTCGAGCAGCGCTTTGATGGGATTGGCAAAGTGCTCGAGGTTGTGCGACGACAGGACGAAGTCATAAGTACCCGCCGAGACCGAGGCGAGATTGGAGCCTTCGGCAATGATGACTTTCCCCGGTGCTCGCGATGAGCTGAACCTATAGCTTTGTTGATGCTCGCCCCAAGCCGTCCTGTCAGAGAAATTGCAATTATCAAGGGATCCTACGCGATCGTAGATTGGCAACGGAGCGAACGCCCAGTGACATCGCGATGGTGTGCGCCAGCCTCTAAAGAGATCAGTAGGACCGCCGATCTCGATGCCGCGCTTGTCTTCCACAAGCGATAGTGCTTGTTCGAAGCATTGCACCCGCCCTTGAAGCAGAAGACGTAGCTTCCGCCTGGCGCGAGCAGGAAATGTTGAGACGAGTTGTGCCATTCTATCCATAGAAAAGAGATGCCCGTATCGGCGTCGACTCCCGAGAGGGAGAGGGGTCAAGTGCTTGTGTGTTTGCGGATCTCGGAACGTGAAAGATTCCCGGCAACTAGTACAAGTGTTAATCCGCAAGCGAGCGCAAAAGCCTGCGGCGGGGGAGACGTCCCCTTGAAAGGGTAAATGAGGAGCGCGATCAACGGAATTCCGGTGAGCGCAGGAATACAGAATCCTGAGATCAAGAAAGTGCCTATCCCAAATGTCACCTCCTTGTGTGTGCGAGGCATGTTGTAGATGACGTGGCCAAGCATGCCGACGACTCCACCGATGAGTGTGCCTGCCGCCACGCCTCCCGCACCATATCGTACTCCGAGGACGATACTTGCAAGCAAATTCGTAAGACCTTCCAGTAATGGGCTAAGGGTTACGAGTTTTTGCTGACCAGAAGCGACCAATACAATGGAATAGGGTGTACCGGTTAGGCGGATGATGTTGGCGGCCATCAGAACAACCAACAACATATGTCCTTGGCTTACATACTGATGTCCTACCCATATTCGAAACACGGAACTGCTATAGATCAGCAAAGGAAGTCCCGTAAGGCTCAGCAAGGTTACGGCCAGGCGCGTCGTAGAGATCACCATATTTCCAAGTGCCACCGCATCTCCGCGCGCGTGAAGCACTGCGGCGTGTGGCATCATGGCACCGAAGACCGCAGTCTGAACACCTGCGATGAAGGTCACGAGCGACGTCGCCAAGGCATAAGGTACGAGGGCCTCTAAGTCGAAGTGGCCTACAAAGAGCAAATCCAGGCCTGTGATGAGAAGAGTCGAAAAAGACCAGATCATCAAGCTGAAGCAGTAATTAAATAACTCGCGAGCCATGGACTTTTGGACAAGTTCAAGTCGAAATCGCGTCTCCGAAAAATATCTCACCATAAGGTAAAGAGAGCCATAGGACGCGAGGTTGACCATAGCGACAATGACCGCCATCGTCACAATCGAAGCGCCGTGGAGCGCGGCAACAATGAGCGCGATCGCGGAGATGAGCTTTGAGGATCCCATCACGGCCGCGATCAACTCATTTCGCTGCATCCCGATGAAGACCCCGCTCCACGCCGAAGAAGGCAGTCCCAGCGCGATCGAGGACCCTACAATGAGCAACGCCCCTCGCATCGAGGGCAGCAGGGAGACGGGAACCTTCGGGAATAATATCCCTGTCGCACAGGCCACACCGACCAATAAAAGAACCGCGATGAGTGACGCGATGGAGAGTCCGACAAGAGCTGTGCTGAAGACGGAATCGCGTTGATGTGTGTCGTGCCTCTCGTTGGCAATCGCTACGTAGCGGCCTACGGCGGTCTGCAGGCCAAAATCGAGATAGCTACTGTAAGCTGCCACTTGTAGGACGAGCACCCAAACGGCATACTCCATCTTGTCCATGTGTCGGACCAGCACTGCGGGCAAAAAGATGGCAACCACGCCTGCCGTACCACCGCGGACAAGATTTGCGGTCGCGTTTTTTGCGAGCCTCCATCTGACTTCCATTTTTCCTCGGCTTTCCAATCCCAACCAAACGAGGATTGAGGTGATTAGGTCATTCCTGCCCGAGGGTGGTGAATAGAATCACCAGACATTCGTCGAAAACCAAGAATCCGTAAGAACATTTAACGCCAATCTACTTCCTATCTGACCCTAGCATCGAACGCAGCCCCTCGGCGGTTCGCCGGGCGCAGAGGTCCCAGGTAAAAAGACGACTCCGTTCCAAACCGCGGTCAATTAATTGGCGGCGTAAAGCGGAATCGGTGGCTATCAAGACGAGCTTTTCTCCAATGTCCTTTATCAGCAGAGGATCGAAATAAAGAGCAGCATCGCCACATACTTCTGGAAGAGACCCAGCATTTGCGACCGCCACTGGAACTCCAGCGGCCATGGCTTCAAGTGGCGGAAGACCAAAGCCTTCGTAAAGAGAAGGCATCAGAAGAGCTTCTGCGTGGCCCACGAGAGAAAGTAATTCTTTGTGTGAAACGAACCCGGTCAGATGGATCCGATCAGAAGCCGCCTGTACACGCTCGAAAAACTCACGCGACTCACCCGTAATCAATCCTTCTCCTTGGCCGACGATCACAAGATCGTGCGGAACTCGATCTCGAATCGCGAGAAAAGCGTCGACGAGCCGACCTAAGTTCTTATAGGGTTTTATATTTCCAACGTGAACATAATAGGGACGGGTGCGGATCTTCGGAGCCAAGGACGCTTCATACCATTCTGGCGAGATGCCGAGATGCACGGGGATAATGTTATCTTCACGCGGACCATGTGTTAGGCGCAGTAGTTCAGACTTACTAAAATCGGAGACTGTGAAGATGAGGGAAGACTTCTTTCTCAGACCCTTATACATGGCTTGGGCGTAAAGACGCTTCCTCGGATTCTCGATGATCTCGGCGACGATCCGATGGCTCAAATCATGTACCGTCACCGCTATCTTTCCAGAGTAGAGAAGAGGAATTGTGTAATACGGAGAAAAAAACAAGGTTGTTTCCGACGGAATTGCCCTTAGGATCTGTACCTGTTCGGCTATGGAATATACTGCGGCGCGACAGTCAAGCAACCGAACACGGGGTGATCCGCTCCACGAAAACTCTTCGAGCCGCTTCCGGTCTCCGAGCCCTACGATGGACACGTCTGGAAGAAGCTCCACTATTCCTGGCATCACACCTTTGATGTAAGTGCCTACTCCGGATTTGTCAATCCAACGCAGATCGATGCAAAGCGTCCGTGTGGTTTGCGATCTTGCTGTTGAGCGCAACTTCATTTCCCAACTGATCCAAAGTGCGGGCTGCGCCCCAATCTTTTTCGAACCGCCTTAGTTAAGAGGTCAAAGCGCCTCTCTCCCAGAAGATAAGCGACGGCGCAATATACATGAAAGATCGGATACTTCACGAAGCCCATACGACCGTAGGAACGGTATAGTGACAAAAACTGCCCGATCGGGAGATTCAGTTGATCTTTAATAAAGGGATAAAAATAGTACGCATAATCTCGCTGTACCGCTTCTGCAAGGCTATCCTTCCCTTCAAATCGAAGGTCACGAATTATAGTCAAAGCGCCTTGCACCATGTTCAGCCGAGCCTGCGGGGTATAGACGCCCGGCTTGTACTTGCCTTTCTCGCTTCCACTATTGCCGAAGTCTGGCGGCTCGTCGCCTCCGCAATGCACCAACACCATCGGTGTCGAAACTGCCGGCCATGAGGAAAGCACTTGTGCAGTCAAGTGCATTTGGTAGTAAAGCGTTCCGTCAAATCGGTTCGTAGCCGCTGCATGCGCCGCATCCCGGCGAATGATATATCCAGCAATGACCCCTGATCGCCGATAGCAGACCAGAATCGCTTCCTGACCTCGGGAAAAGCGCCGTTCCTCCTCGAAGTAACGAACCTCCTGGGCAATGTGGCCGGCGGACTGATCCGAAAAAAGATAGCTCTTGAGAACAAAACCTACATCTGGGTTTCGGGTGAGCACATCTGCTACGTGGGTGAGTGCCCCCGGACACATAACGTCATCATTGCCCATGAAGAAACAGAATTCACCGCTCGCCTTGTCGACAAGCTTGCGGATGTTTCCATCGTAGCCAAGGTTCGTTTCATTTTCGTAATAGGAGATGACCCCGGGATAGGTTCTCGAGTAACTGTCAACCACCTCAGAAATGGCTGCCCGCTCAGACGAACAATCTTCGCAAATTGCGATATCAAAGCTCTCAAAATTTTGCGCGAAAATAGAATCTAGCAATCGAGCCATGTACCGAGCTCTGTTGTATGCCGGGATGCAGACCGTAAACTTGGGTCTCGTCGTCTTCTTCACTTCCCCGGTCACTTCTGCGTGCTTCATTGCTGTAGACATTTATTTATCTCAATATTTCAGCGAGTTACGGGAACCAACTAGGCTATTTCAGCACATTGATGGCTGCAATGCCTAAGCCAAACTGCCCTACAATCGTGGCGATATCCACTAAGTTGCGAAGCAGGGGGCGCCGGTCGACCGACTCCGGAACGATCACAGCGTCACCCGGATAGAGGCGTGTTGAATCAAAGTTTCCCGAGAATATATTCGAAGAGAACTGGCGGCTGATGATCGATCCGTCTGCTCGGACAATATAGCTGCGTTTCGGGTCGGCCGTACGCGTGCCGCCGCCTGCCTGCCGGATATAGTCACCTGCACGCCGATGGGAGTCGTATAGGAACGAATTCTGCGTGTACACTGCTCCGAAAACGTCAACGCTCGCGGGCACTTGGGGAACGATGAAGGTGTCTCCGTCCTCGAGTGCCAGATCTGGAACGTCATCGACCGTCTTGCTGGTCGGCTTCACATTCAGGACGACCCTCCCCGATGCGGTCAATTGCCTAAGCCGAAGCGCCACAGTGCGAGCGTTCTGGAGTGCCGCCAGGTCCGTGATCTGGTCCTGCGGGTTCATAACATTATTCGCGCTATTCGCCTCCGCAAGCCGGATACGGCGATCGAGATCCGCCGCGTACTCGTTGAGCCGTTGCTGCTGCAAGACTTTCGTCGATTCGCGGCTGAACTGCGAACCGTAAAGATAGGCATTGTTCGTTAGTCCTCCAGCACGCGCCACGAGTTGCCGCAACGTCTCTCCCGGAGTAACGCTATAAATCCCCGAGGCGAGAAACTCACCCTCGAGTCGCACATACTTCGTTTGTTGCGACTGCGGAACTCGAATATCGGCCTTCGAGAAAATCGTGATTACGTCGCCTGGCTGCAGCTCCAGATTTTGCGTCGCATCTCCGTCCAGCACCAGGTGGCCCAGATTGAAGGAAATGAGGTGTGTGGTTAGATCCTTGGAATCGAGCCGCTCGATCGCCGCGTAGGCCCAATCCACCTCGGGTGCGCTCAGAACAACTGCGTTCTTTGCCGGAAAGCGTTGAGCGGCGCCCGTAACGGCTGAACTCACCGTCGCGCTGGCAGCACTGCTCGTATTGCTCGCCGGGTTATTGGTAGGACTGGAGCCCGATAGAATGCCATTGCGCGGCGCGCGCGTATTTCCGTTTGCCGACTCTCCATCCTGAAGGGTGCTCTCGGTATCCTCTGCCCCCTGCAGCGGCGGGCTTTGCTCAGCGCCATTCTCGCGCACCGTATAGGGAACATTCTTCCCATATACATTTGTGTCACTATCCTGTGCATTCGGCAGGTTGAGCATCGAGGCCGATCTGGTAGGGCCGAGCCCTCGCCCGTTCACTTGCGCAACCGGGGCATCGGGAGCATAGCGGCGGACATCAGGTGTCGAATCCAGCAACGGAAGCCCAAGTTGGTTTCTCTTTTGCCAGAAGTCTCTCGTCAGCAACGCATCTTTGTCCGGAATCAAATCGCTCAACCGCATGCCGGGAAACCAGGCGAAACGACGCGGATCCGCGACATTTCCCCGCAACGTCACGGCGTTCTTGAAACGATCAACGATCGGTGTCACCTCCAGAATGTCTCCATCCATCACGAGGGTCGCCATGCCCGTCGCGTTTAACGGCACGTCCTGGGTGGTACGAGAATCGCCATGTGCAATCCGTTCCAGACGCACCTGATTATCCTGCGCTAGCGTTCCGAGCCCACCGGCCAAAGAGATCGCGTCTTTGATCGTGGATGTGTCCTTCAGCTCGTAGATCGCCGACCTATCGATGCTGCCTGCGAGCGCCATCATTGGCCCCGCTGCCGGAATGTAGATGACATCGCCCGATACCAGCGCAACATCCTTCGACTTGTCCCCCCGCAGCAGCAGGTCGTACATGTCGAACGTTGTGACGATCTCCGTACCGCGCTTTACCTGAATATTGCGCATGCTTCCGCTCGGGGCCGGACCACCAGAAGCAAAAAGAGCGTTTACCAGGGTGCTCAAGGAACTCACAGTATAACTTCCCGGACGCTTGGCCATACCGACCATGAAGATCTGGATCGAACGAAGCTGCCCGATATTGACATTGATATCAAAGTTCTTGAAGGTGCGGCCCACCCGGGAGCGGAGGAAGTCCGTAAGATTGGCAAAAGGAACACCCGCAACGCGGATCGATCCAACCTGAGGAATGTAGATACTCCCTGAACGGTCTACCGTGAAGTGGCCGTCCAGAGTGACTTGTCCCCAGAGCCGAATCAACAATTCATCCCCGGGCCCGATCACATAATCCGTGGTCACTGGAATCCGATCGACCGGCGCGAAGGTCGACGGAACATTCGTGAACAGGCTCGCCCCATAGATCGGAAGAACTCTTCCAATTGACGCCGCGACCAGTCTTTGAAAAGAAGTCAACTGCACGGGGGACTCGGGGAAGCTCTGGTTGATCTGTCGTCCGAACCTGGAATCTTGGCTCCGATCGGTCGAATCGTTGCTATCCTGCTGCCCGTTGCGTTGCGACGGGTCGGGCGTCAATACCTTGGGCGAAGTCTGCACTGGTTCGACAGAAGGAAAACTCTGCGGCTGCTGAGAACTTTGATTCGGCGTTAGCACACCACCGGACAGCGTCTGATCGTTCGATTGGGCAACGGTGCCTGTTAATAGGCCAAAAACCGGCAGGCAACCGATCGCACCGAGAATGGTGCTACGGACGATCTTTCTAAAGGCAACTTCTCTTCGCAGCAAGTGATCCCTACCCTCGGTGTTCCATTCAATATTCAGGCAATTGCTAATCTTGCCCGGCAAATCTGACGTATGCGCTGGTCTCACTGACCAGAATAGCGGATTTCTTCCGGGAGAATTCGCTATTCCACGCTCGCGCACCAGATACCATCGGCTCTGATGTTACTTCTTCCGGCTTACACGTAATTGGGGATTCCACATGATCTGAAACCAGCCGCTGCTGTTGTGCTGCGGACCAGGCGAGATAGGGGGGATGAAGAATCGCTCGTACTGAGCGAAGACCTCGGCCGTCCAGTCTTTTCCTAGAGCAAACGACTCCTTATATGACACGTCCGTGATCGTAGAGCCCCCTGGGAGAAAGTGCGGACCACCCTTATTCTGCCGGTACATAATCTCAGCTCTTGAGCGGGCAGAGGTCCAGTAGCCCAGATGCCCTTCGACCGCGCGCCCGTCTCGTCCGACGGCATTTCCGAGGAGAAAGCCTTTGTTGGTGTTGGCATCTAGGTACTGGTTGTTCCAGAACAGAAGATAACCGCCAAGAAACTTGTCACCCGAGTATCGATTGGTTGAATTCGACTCGACGCGCAGATCCACCTGTGGCAGAAAGGGAAGCCGAGCAAAGTAAATTCCCGGACTGAAAGCGGAACGATTGGGGGTTTCCAGAGGCATCACTTCATCATCGGCATAAGAGTCGGAATAAAGCGTCACAATCTTCCGGAGCCCAGGCGGCTTGAATCGAAAGTCAAAGCCACTCTTCCGGTCACCTGGGTCGGTGGGGTCTCCGTACCCTCCGGATCCTCCTCCTCCATTCAGACCTGTGGACTGGCTGCTCCTCAGGTTCTCTATAAACGCGTGGAGGTTGCACGGATGCCCCACCCCACATAACAACGACCATCTGGTAATGCTGATCTCCACGTTCTCGCCGAAATTAAGGGAAAGCTTTCCGCCGTTGAACAACGGACGAGCGGGGTAGTGATGGCCGGAGAGTTTGCCCGCCACGACATCAAACCGAAACGTTCCGAATGGCTCGAGAAATCCGGGAAATGAATGCGGGCGTGTTGATACAAACCGCAGGTTCCATGTGGGTTCCGCGTTGCTCGAAAACGATAGCGGTCCACTGACAGTCGGCCCCCAATACAGCTCCTGCTTGCCGAACGAGAAAGCATTTCCCCAAAAGGTCGCCCCGGCATACAGCTCGATCGGGCGATATCGTTGATAAGCGCTCCGCGCCGGAATTCCGGCAATGACCGGCTCGTTTGGAACCCCCTGCGTGTCGATCGAATTGATCAGTTGCACCACCGCCGGAGACTGCACCGGGTTCCCAGGCGAGTGTTGCGCCTCCTCTCTTGCGTAAAGGAAAAAGCGCCCAGAGTTCGCACGCGCCGAGAAACCTACGATGAAGCTGCTGCCACGGCCTAAGGGGCGCCCGAAATCGTTCCACCACGTCTGACCGAAATGATAGCTGTCAGCGAGCGCCGGACCGGCGATCGTGCCAAAGCGAACATAAGCGGATTCGAGCGTCGCGGTGCCGCTGGCGCTCTCTTCGCTCGAAAGCTCCCGGTCCAGGTCGTCGATCAGCCTGTCGGCCTCAGCTCCTCCAGAGGCGTTGAGCGCACCTTCGCGGGTGGCGTGGTCGGAGGCCTCCCGTACCTGGCGGAGGCACTCCCGCCTCGTCCAAGGCCGAATGGAGATGCTCTGTGTGGGAATCAACCCAAGTGCCGCTAGCCGGTCTAGAGCAGGATAGATCCAACTGTCCATCGGAACATTGGTCGATCCCGCTCGATCGAACTCTGCCTGGAGAGCCTGCGGAGAATCGTTGTAGGGCTCCATCACCGATCCAGCCGTCGCGCTTCTGTCGGGCACTGACACAAAAGCTTCTGGCTGTACCGCTCCCTTCCAGGCACCAGAAGGATACGCCGATGCAAGCCATGGCGTTCCAGCAAAAACAGAAGACTGGTTATGTGCTTCCACACGATGAAAGAACTCGTAACCCGGATCGGCTCCCAAACCAAGTGTGATCACTGCGGTTCTTGCCCCGCCAGTTTCTTTGGTCACGTCAGTAGGGGAATGTTCCAATCCGCTAAGCCCTATCGAAGGGTCTAAAGCGGATGGCGGACGGGATGGATCCTCATCTAGAGTCTGTCCTCGGAACACCTGCCCGGCAAATACCACAGACGAGAAAGCGAGAAGCGCGCCAAGGGATGACAGTCTTTTCTGCACGCGCATTCTAAAAAGCCACCGCTCCAGCCCTTCTGCCCCGAACCCAGCCTTCAATGAGTGCACGCGAAGAGTAACCAGGGGAGATCTTGAGGCTCCATGAAAAACCAGCTCAGTAGGCTCCATTCATATTGAACACGACCCGAACCGTGCGGATGAGAATCTTGATCTCAAGCCAGGGCGTCCAGTGCTCCACGTACCGCCGATCGAGGGCAACCCGTTGTGGATAGGTCAACGTCGATCGGCCGGAAGCCTGCCATAACCCGGTGATTCCTGGCTTCACCATGGTGTAATACGCGAAGTCCGCACCGTACTTCTCCACTTCCGCGGTGACGATAGGCCGCGGACCGACGATGCTCATCGTTCCGGTGAAGACATTCCATATCTGCGGAAGCTCGTCGAGCGATGTCCGGCGCAGAAAAAGCCCAAGGCGGCTCACCCGCGGGTCGTTCTTGAGCTTGTGGTTCAACGCCCACTCTTCCCTATCTTCCGGGTGTTCCTCCAGATGCTTACTCAAAACTTCTGCCGAGTTAAGACACATGGTACGAAACTTCCACATCGAAAAGTATGCCCCTCCGCGATGGATGCGCCGATGCGAGAAGAAGATCGGCCCAGGCGATTCCAGTGCCACCGCGACAGCGATCAGGGCTACCACGGACAAAACGAACGGCGAGATCAGAACCGTGACGACCAGATCAAAGACGCGTTTGAAGGCGAGGAAACCAAAGGTTGTGACGGGGGACTCGATACTTGGGCTGAAATCGTAGTCGACGCCGCCGCGCGAGGGCTCCACGTATCCAAGGTCAACATCAGCGTAGGAAGAAGTGGGTCGAAGTTCAGAGGACTGGGTCTGCAACGGCATTCACATCCTAATAACTCAGCTAGAGTGTTCGATCCAAAGGCATCGATCAAAAGCGATCCGAAGCCTTGCCTCAGAGAATTTGCCACCTTTCTCTTCGTGACAGGACGTCACAGCGCTACCAATTCGGGGGCGTCCATCGAACGCCTTACCGCTTGAGTATAGCCGTTTGTTCGACCTAAGACCTACCTCCAGTGACAGGATCATCGCTCTCCTCCCGATGCGGCTCCTCCTCAGAGCTGTCTTCGGAATGCTCCTTGGACGGATGCTTATGGGATAACGATAGCGGCTGGTCGTTCCAGAGAGCAACATCCTTTTTAGTGGGATTACAGCGACCCCTCCATAATTTCCCAGCCGATAAATTGCTTTGTGAAACGGCAACGCCGGCTGCCAGGCGAGCGCCGCGTTCCAAGCATTTCCCGTCCGCCTCGCCACCGGACCCGTTAATCACGATGGTTCGATCCACCTGGGGGTCTCCCGTCCTTCCGCTGGCCCGTCTTGCGAACTGATCCCCAGACGCATACGAGATGTTTTCTGCATCCTCGCCACTCCCCGGCATAGAGGCAATTTTCCAGGGACACCGCGAAGAGGCGGAGCGTCAGCCACCAGTGGAAGAGCCAGCTAGCCGAGGACAGGAATGCGGGCCGCTGTAGATTGTTCGGCGCATAGATTGAATGCGGCACTTCGCCTCAGGGTAGAGGGCCCGAAAGCCCTCGCGATCGCTGTCGCATTTACGCTGCTCCTCCTGACCGGGTGCGGGTCCGCGCCGAACGCCACCCAGGTGACCATCGTGGGCGTCACCGCGCAGCATCGCCTTCAGTCCAATACCACCGCGCAGCTCACCTTCGATCCCACGGCCCTCCTGCTGTACGGCTCGGTCGAACTCGCCCGGACGCAGATTACCTTCACTCCCACCAGTGGTTCCCCCGTCACCGTGGCACCCACGGCGCAGGCGGCGGGTACAAGCGGCGAGGTGGTTCTCACCTTCTCCATTCCCGCCCTCACCATCACCACGCCGACCCAGTATCAGGTCACCATCTCCGGCGAGACAACGCGTGACCAGCACTTCAGCTCCATCCAGTCGACGACCGTCACGATCGACCCGGCAGCATCGATATCTACCCTCACGCCTGCCTCCGCGCCCGTCGGCCAGACCGTCTCCGTCACCATCGCCGCCTCCAACACCGACTTCCTCCAAGGCCAGACCCAGACGAACTTCGGCGCGGGAATCAGCGTCAACGGTGCGGGATCGTCTTTACCCGGCAACATCACCGTCACCGGAGCCGGCACCGCCACCGCCAGCCTCGACATTGACCCAGCCGCCACGACCGGCACCCGAGACGTCACCGTCTCGACCGGCGACCAGACCGCGACCCTCAAAGCCGGATTCACCGTTCTTCCCGTCCTGCTGCCGCTCAAGGCGTCCGCCGGCGGGCCATACCAGGGACTCACCCAACAGCCCATCCAATTCGACGGTTCCGCCTCGAGCGATCCCAACGGCCTCGCCCTCACCTATGCCTGGACCTTCGGCGACGGCCAGACCGGCACCGGTGTCAAACCAACCCACACTTACACAAAAGCCGGAAGCTACACCGTCGTCCTCACCGTCTCTGACGCCAACAGCCTGACCGCGTCCTCGACCAGCACCGCCTCGATCACCGCCCTCACGAACCCCATCGCCGTCGCCGGAGGCCCGTACACCGGCACTACCGGCCAGCCCGTCAGCTTCGACGCCTCCGCCTCCACCGACCCGAACCAGAGCGCGCTCACCTATAGCTGGGCCTTTGGAGACGGCGCAACCGCTTCCGTCGCTAAGCCGGCCCATGCCTACGCCTCCGCCGGAACTTTTCAAGCAGTCCTCACCGTTGCCGACACCTACGGTCTCACCGCGACCTCGAACGCGACCGTGACGGTAACAAATGCTTCGCAGAATCCCGTAGCGATCATCGGCGGCCCGTACACCGGCACCGCCGGAGCGCCAATTCAGTTCAACGGATCCGCCTCGACCGGCCCAAACAGCCTTTCCCTCGTCTACGCCTGGGACTTCGGCGACGGCACGGTAGGCAGCACGGCCCAACCACAACATACCTACGCGGCCGCCGGAACCTACACCGTCAAGCTGATCGTCTCGGATTCGACCAACCTCTCAGGCACTGCGGCCACGACCGCAACCGTCTCCGCCGCCACCGCGCTCACCGCGAACGCCGGCGGTCCCTACACCGGCACAACGGCCCAGCCCGTCACTTTCAACGGCACCGGCTCCTCTGATCCCAAGGGTGAAGTTCTCACCTACGCCTGGAGCTTTGGCGATGGCGGCAAGGCCACCGGCGTCAGCCCGACCTACACCTACTCGGCCGTCGGCACCTTCACCGTCACCCTCAGCGTCACCAACAAGGACGGCGCAACCGCCAGCGCGACCACAAGCGCAACCATCACCGCCCCAGGAACTCTCGCCGCCATCTTCACCAGTCCATCCACCGGCAACGTAAGCCAGGTCCTCACCTTCGACGGTTCTACCTCGACCGCCCCCGGAACCGATACCCTCACCTACGCCTGGGCCTTTGGCGATGGAACCACAGGCACGGGCGTCGCCGTCACCCACACCTACACCGCTCCGGGATCCTTCACCGTCTCGCTCACCGTAACCGACGGAGCCAACCAGGCGAGCACAACTAGCGGCGTCGTCATCACCCAGCCGGTCGCCCTCAGCATTCTCACCCCGACCCAGGGCGCTCTCTTCAAGACCACTAGCGTCTCCGTGACGGGCACCGCCGACACGACCGCCCAATCCGTCGTCGTCAACGGCGTCACCGCGACCCTCACCTCCGGAACCTTCACTGCTACGGTGCCCGTCCGCGAAGGAGTCAACATCCTCACCGCAACCGGCACCGCCGCGACCGGAAACGTAGGCACAGCCTCCACCAGCATCACGGTCGACCTCACGCCTCCCGCCCTGTCGATCTTCCAGCCAGCCGATCAGTCTACCGTCACCACCCAGCAGGTCAACGTCGCAGGCATGATCACAGACCAGGTCACCGGCACCGTCAACGCCAACGACGTCACTGTCACGGTCAACGGGCAGGCTGCCGCCGTCGCCAACCGCAGCTTCCTGCTCTCCGGGCTCGTTCTTGTCCCCGGCGCGAACACCCTTACCGTCGTCGCTACCGATAAGGCGGGAAACACCTCCCAAAGCATTGCCCACGTCAACCTCGCCCCTGCCACCGCGCAGCAGCACGTTGCGATTCTCAGCGGAAACAACCAGACCGGTACCATCGGCACCGTCCTGTCACAGGCGCTCCAGGTTCAGCTCCAAACCGCGAACGGCACCCCCATCCCAGGCCGCGCCGTTACCTTTACCGTCACCGCGAGCGACGGCCAGGTGGAAAGCCTCCCGCAGCAGGCCCAGACTCTCAGCCTCCAAACCGACGCCACCGGCAAAGCAAGCGTTCTCCTCCAGCTTGGCACCCGCGCCGGACTGGGCATCAATCAGGTCTCGGTCACCTCACCCGGCTTCCTTGGCTCCGCCGTCTTCACCGAGACCACGACGCCCGGCGCTCCCGCCTATATTCACGAGTTCCTTGGCAACAATCAGCGCGGGATCCTCGGCCAGCCGCTCGCCCAGAACCTGCAGACCATCGTCCAGGATACCGGCGGCAACCCCATCGCGAACGTGCCCGTCACCTTCACGATCAACGGCGGCGACGGATCCGTCGGAGCCGCCACCACCACCGCGCAGACCACCTACACCGTCAACACCAACAGCGACGGTCGCGCCCTCGCGACTCTTACCCTGGGCCAGCAGCAGGGCATCAACAACAACCTCGTCACTGCCGACTTCCCCGCCGACCCGAACTCTCCGGTCACCTTCTACGCCTCCGGCTTCTCGTCCGGCCCGGCGTCCAGCACTTCGGTCAGCGGCGTCGTCCTCGATAACGCGGGAGCTCCCGTTCCTAACGCGACAGCCAGCCTCCTCAACACCAATCTCAGCACCACGACCGACGCGAACGGCCACTTCACGCTCAGCGCCACGCCCGTTGGCACTGTCACACTTCTCGTCGATGGCTCGACGACCACCTTGCCCGAGACTCTGCCATCCCTTTCCTTCCTTTTGCAGGATCTACCCGGCCAGAACAACACCCTCAAGATGCCGGTCTACCTGCCCATCGTCGACACCTCGAGCGCCCAGACCGCCGGCGGAAACCAGGCCGTCACCCTCGCTCTCAAAGGCATGGCCGGCGCAGGGATCACCATCGCCCCGAACTCCGTCACCTTCCCGGACGGGTCCCATGTCGGCCAGTTGACGCTATCTCAGGTCAAGAGTGACCTCATCCCGATGCCTCCGCCGAACGGCATCCCCCCAGCTTTCGCATGGACAATCCAGCCTGCCGGCACAAAATTCTCCACCCCCGCTGCGATCACCATTCCAAACACATCCGGTCTGGCACCAGGCATGGTCGAGGAGTTCTACCAGTACGACCACGATCTCGAGCAATTCGTCTCGGTAGGCACCCTGCGCGTCAGCCCGGACGGCTCCGTCCTCAACAGCGACCCCGGCTTCGGCATCACCAAGGCCGGCTGGTCCTCACCGGGCTCGAACCCCCCGCCAAGTGGCTGCGCTCACACCTGCGACACCGGCAATCCCTGCCGCCAGGGCACCAAGGATCCGTCAACCTGCCAGTGCGTCTTCAAGAATGTCAGCGGCGCATGCGGCACCAAGCCCAGCGGACGCACAAGCTGCCTCACCGCTGGCATGTGCAACCAGGGCTCCTGCGATGGCCCCAAGCGCGTTAGCGGCCCATGCAATTCCGGCTTCTACTGCGAGCAGAACTCCAAGTGCCAGAGCAACGGCGTCTGCAAGGGTGATCAGGTTCCCGATACCGGAATCGATCCCGCAGCCCTTGGCAGCTCCTTCTCCGCCAGTTGGACCGGCCTCACCAACCTCTTGCAAGGCGGCCTCGCGAGCCGCCTCCCGGGCGGAGCAACCGCCACCGCCCAGTTCACGCCCAACTTCTCCATCAAAGGCCGCTGCTGCGAAAAGAAGCAGGATACCGAAGCGCTTGTCTCCGGATCCCTCGCCGCCTCCGTGACTCTCACAAGCCCCAAGGCTACGGTCACTAAGTCGCTTTTGGGGATAGATATCGGGCCGTTCATCTCGGCCTTCGGAACCGGAACTCTTAAAGCTTCCGTCAGCTACGACGGCTGCGCCGCGCCCAAGAAGACAGTAGGCGTCACCGGCTCAGGATCACTCCAGCTCGGCGTCATGGGCGGCCTCGCTGCCGAGGTCTTCAATCCCTTCTACCCCTTCGAGACCATCGGCGCGAACGGCAATATACAGGTCAGCAGCACCGGAACGATCTCGGGCGACGGCGAATCCATCACCATCTCGCTCGGCATCGACCCAGTCACCCTGAACTTTGTTGTCAGCTATCCCGGCGGACACAGCTCGACAAGCTCGCTGCAACTCCTCCCCCCCGGCCCGACGATTTCCGTCACCGTCCCAAATCCGCCTCCACCCAGCCCATAGCCATACCGTCAAGACGCTCGCGACACAAAGCGCACCGAAACCAGCCTTCAGCAACAACAGAGAACAGGAAAGAACACCATGCGGAAGCAAATTCCATCTCCCGGTCACCCAACGTCTCGCCACCCGCAAGCGCCCTTTCGGACTCTGGGCCTCCACGTCGTTTGCCTTGCCGCGATCCTTTCCGTCATACCCCACGCCTCCCACGCCCAGGTAGCCGGTAAACCCTCCACCCAGGCCACTAACCCGGCTCCCGCCGCGCTCACCCCCCAACCGTACAAGGGCCTCTTCACCAAACCCAGCTACCCCACCACCGAGCGCAAGCAGAATCAGTTCACTGTCGAGTTCGTCTATCGCTTCTTCGAGCAGGCCTACTCCCCCGCCGTCCCCATCCACGTTCAACCCAAATCTGCCTCCCTCTCCGACACTCCCGAGCACGTCCTCGTTGCCCAGATCTCCGCCGCCACCGCAATGGACTACGAAACCTGGCTCGCCACCTGGGACACCAAATCCCAACAGCTCTTTCACGACGACGCCGTCACCTACAAGCACGACCCCGCCTTCTGGAAGCGCCTCTGGCAGCGCGCCTATCAGGGCCGCGAGATCACCCTCGTCAAGCGCCTCGAAACCGGCCAGTACGTCATCCTCGAGTACCGCATCGGTCCGCCGCCCGCCCCCGGCAAGCCCGACCAGCTCCTCCCGGGCATCTTCAAGCTCGAAGGCGAGAGGTGGGTCTCGACCCGCGCTCTAGACGACTCCGGCGTTTTCGCCGCCTTCGACGCAGGCGGAAACCCCGTGGCGCAACTCATCGACTTCGAGCCCGTTCCAGCCTTTTCCGGCCAGACCACCAACTTCACCGAACCCCAGCAGCTCTTCTTCAAAAATCAACCGCACGGAGCGCAGAGCGCCACCCGGCTGGTCTGGTAGACAAAGCGATGACGAGCCTTAAGCCAATCCGCGCGATCCGCAACACCATCGGCCTCCTCGTCCTGGCCCTGCTCGCCCTTGCGTCCGCCCCGCCTGCGCTGGCACAGACAGTCGCTCCCCTGCTCGGCAGCAACTGCACCGCCACCCTCCTCAACCACTCCGTACAACTCGACGACAACGGCACCTTCGCCATCCCCAACATTCCCTACAACCCCGGCCAGTACCGCGCCAAGATCATCTGCACCAACTCTGACGGAACCACCAGTGGCGCCTATACCGGCTTCGCCAGCATCACCCCCAACGGCGACTTCTCCCTCGACCGGGTCGACCTCGACTCCGCTGTTCCCCCCTCCGCAACCAATCTCGTCATCACGCCCGCCACCACCACCCTCGGCTCCAAGGGAGCGACCTCCCAGCTCTTCGTTTCCGCGTTCTACGCCGACGGCACCTACCTCGACGTCAGCGCCGATCCCGGAACCACCTACACCCTCTCGAATCCCGCCATCGCCGCCGTCTCCGCCACCGGCCTCGTCTCCGCCGTCAGCGCCGGAGTCGTCAACATCACCGTCCGCTACGATGGCCTCGTCGGATCCACCTCCCTCAACGTCAGCGCCAACCTCGACTCCGATGGCGACGGCATGCCCGACGAGTGGGAGATCGCCCACGGCCTCAATCCCTTCGATCCCTCCGATGCAGCCCTGGACCCCGACGGCGACGGCCTCACCAACCTCCAGGAGTATCAACTTGGCACCGACCCCCACGTAGCCGACACCGACGGCGATGGCCTCTCCGACGGCCAGGAGGTCAAGCTCGGCACCAACCCTCTCGTAGCCGACACCGATGGCGACGGCCTCTCCGACGGCCAGGAGGTCACCCTCGGCACCAACCCGCTATCCGTAGACACCGACGGCGACGGCATTTCAGACGGCCTCGAAGTCAAACTCGGCACCAACCCCCTCGTCGCCGATCCAACGACGACCGTCACCGGCCGCGTCATCGGCCCCGATGGCAAGCCTGTCCCCGGAGCCTCCGCTACCGTCCTCCTCTACTTCACCGGCACCACCGACCTCACCGGTCTCTTCACCATCCCATTCGTACCCACCGACGTCCCCGGCGCAGGCACCACCCTCACCGCCTCCGTCATCGCCGCCCTCAGCGGAGGCAGCGTCGAAAACGGCTCATCCAACGCCACCACCTCCGTTCCGTCAGGCACCACCGACCTGGGCGTTATCCAGCTAGGCGTCTCCACCGGAGTAGTCACCGGCACCATCGTCAATCCCAAGTTGAAGCCCGTCCCCGGCGCCATCGTCACCATCTCCGGAACCGGCGTAACCCTCACCGCCACCGCCGACGCCACCGGGACCTACCGCGTCACCAACCTGCCCGGCGGAGCCATCATGGTGGGTGCGCTCGATCCCACCACCGGCCTCCGTGGCCAGTCCACCGGAACCCTCCCACCGCAATCGACCACCCCCCTGACGGTCAACGTCACATTAGGCGGCTTCGGTACCGTCGCTGGCACGGTCGCCAACGCCGACGGTTCCCCCGCCGCCACCGGCACCACCGTCTCCCTCTCCGGATCGACCACGGCCAGCACCACCACCGCCGCCCTCGGTGCCTACGCCTTCCCATTCGTCCCTCTCGGCTCTTTCACCGTCCAGGCCACCGACACCCGGGGCAACAGCGGCAGCGCCAGTGGCTTCATCGCCACTACCTCCCAGACCGTCACCGCCAACATCCAGTTCCTCGGCAACGGAACCGTCACCGGCCTCGTCTCCGACGCCTCCGGAAATCCCGCCCCGAACGCCGCCATCACCCTGATGGCCCAGAACTCCACCCAGCAGTCGCTCACCACCACGAGCGACGCCAGCGGCCACTACACCCTCTCGAACGTCTTCGTTGGCTCCTTCGCCGTCTCCGCCTCGCTTGCCAGCGGCAACCTCGGGGGCACCGCTCTCGGCATCATCAACCAGCAGGGCCAGACCGTCACCCTCAACATCACCCTCGCCGCCGCCGGCACCATCACCGGCAGGATCCTCCAGGCCGATGGCCAGACCCCCGCAGCGTCCGTCAAGGTCCAGGCTGGCCAGAACGCCATCACCGCCACCAGCGACGCCCAGGGCAACTACACGTTGAACTTCGTGCCCCCCGGCAAAGTCCAACTCCTCGCCACCGACCCCGCCACCGGCAACCAGGGCTCCGTCAACACCACCTCGACCGCGTCCACCACGACGACCGCCCCGAACCTCGTCCTCAACGGCCTCGGAAACGTCAGCGTCACCGTCCTCGACGCCACCGGCACACCCGTCCCGAACGCGCAACTCACCCTCACAAGCGACACCGCCTTCACCCAGCAACTCTCCGGTCTATCGAGCGCCACCGGAACCTACACCTTCCAGAACGTCCTCGCCGGCGGCTTCACCGTCATGGCCACCAACCCGGTAAACGAACTCGCCGGAACCTCCCAGGGGACCCTCACCGTAGCTGGCAACGCCACCGTCACGGTGAACTTGCAGCCCGCCGGTGTTATCTCCGGAACCGTCTTCGCCGCCGACGGCAAGACTCCAGCACCTGGCGTCGAGATTCAGCTTGACCAGTCCCTCACCACCGTCTCCGCCAGCGACGGAACCTACCAGTTCGCCACCGTTCCCGCCGGGACTCACTCTATAGTCGCCCTCGACGGTGTCGGCACCGCAAGCTCGCCCTCCGCCACCGCGACCATCACCACCCAGGGCCAGACCGTCACGGCGAATCTCATCCTCATCTCTCGCGGCACGGTCAACGGAACCGTCACCAACATCGACGGAACGGTAGCGGTCGGCGTGGCCGTATCGGCCCAAAGCCTCACCGCCGGTTTCGTCCGCACCGTCTCCACCCAGACCGACGTCTCCGGAAACTACACCATCACCGGCGTCCCCACTGGACCCATCTCCGTTCTCGCCTATACCCCAACCGCATCTGCCCAGGTCAACGCCACCCTTCCCGCCGCCACCCCAACCGTCACCGTCAACCTCATGCTTGCGCAGAATCAGGTCCGCACCACCCAGACCCTCTTCGACGCCAACGCCATGCCCTACGACCTTGACCAGACCGGCGAGATCTCGAGCGGCCTCAACTCCGTCTTCGCCGGGTTCGGTATCGCCGGCTATAACCAGCACGACGAGACCCTCACCCTCTACCTCGATAGTGACGGAAGCACCCACGGCTTCAGCGGCAACGTCTTCGCCACCTCGCTCCAAAACGGCCAGGAACTCGCCGTCGAGCAGGATGGCGTCGCCGGACTCAACGTCACCCGCCGGATCTTCGTGCCCAAAGCCGGCTACATGGCCCGCTACCTAGAGGTCCTCGCCAACCCAACCGCCGCCGACATTACCGTGGACGTCAACCTCACCTCCGGCTACCGGTACACCCACGAAAATCGTGATGGCTACACCTACAACGGAACCCCCGAGGTCAACGGCAGCTCCAGCGGCGACAGCACCTTCTCCGTCACCACCGACCCCACCACGACCGATCACTGGATCATCGAAGGCACCGACGAAGACACGGATCCCTTCATCAACTCGGACAACGTTCCCTCCGTGGCCTACGTCTTCGACGACGGCAAAGGCCCCGTCTCGCTCGGCGCAGGATCCTTCGTCACCACAAGCAGCTACGGCAAGCTCAGCGCCACGTGGCAGAAGGTCCGCATCCCCGCCGGGCAAACGGTCGAGCTCATGCACTTCGTCTCCCAGGAAGTTCTGCGCACCGCAGCCACGGCAAGCGCACAGCGTCTGGTCCAGCTTCCCCCGGAAGCCCTGCTTGGTCTCAGCGCGGCTGACGCTTCTGCCATCCAGAACTTCGCCGTCCCCCAGAACCTCACGAGCACCGTAGCTGCTCTTCCAGCCCTCACCGGCCAGGTAGGTGGGACCGTCTACGCCGGTGACACCACCACTCCCATCCCCGCGGCCCTCGTCAGCCTCCAGAGCGCCGACCCGATCTTCGCCCGCACCTATCAGTACAAATCGGATGGCAGCGGCAACTTCCAATTCAACACCAATCTCGACGGGGCCGGCGACGCCATCGCGATCCCGCTCGAGAACTTCAACCTCTCCGCCATACACCCCATCACGAAAGTCGCCTCACCCACCTTCAACGGTTCGCTCACGACCGCTGTCCCCGGCGTCCTCCAGCCGGTCAACTTCTCCAACACCGGTCAGGTTCAGGGCACCGTTCGCCTCAACGCAACCACGGTCGTCACCAACGGCACCATCACCTTCACCAGTCCATCGCTCACCGGAACCGTCGCCATTCCCATCCAGGCCGACGGCACTTACGCCATCAACGGCCTCCCTGCCGGAACCTACGCCGAGGTTGCCAGCATCACCGGAACCCTGCTCACCGGCCTCGCCACACCTCTCGTCAGCGTCGGCACGACCACCACGCAGGACATCATGATCGGCACCTCTGGCGCCATCCAGGGCACCGTCCGCGGCTCTGACACCAACCACACGCCCTTGCCCGGAATAACTGTCTACCTGCACATGGGCGCGCAGACCGTCTCGACGCTTAGCAACAGCAGTGGTGCTTACTCGTTCACCGACGTCCCCGGCGGCGCCTACACCCTCCAGGCCTACGATCCCGCCTCGAACACCGCGGCGACCGTCAGCGTAACCGTCTCCGGCTCCGCCACCACGACGCAGGACATCGTCCTCTCTTCAGGAGGTTCCGTCACCGTCCAGGCCACCGCGCCCTCGGGTGTCGTCCTCAGCGGCCTCACCACTACGCTGCACGTCACAACGTCGAGCGGTGTCCAGACCTTCACCGCCACGACAAGCTCCACCGGAGCTGCCACCTTCAACAACATTCCCGTCGGCCAGCTCAGCGCCGAGGTCGATGCAGCCAACGGGTACAGCGGAACCACCACCGGAACCCTCGGCCTCTCCGGCCAGACGGTCACCCTCAACGTCACGCTCGTCCAGAGCGGAACCATAAGCGGAACTATCCTCGCCTCCGACGGCAAGACCCCGGTACCCAACGCTCCCGTCCAGCTCTACGGCACACTTCCCAATCAGCTCGAAAGCCTCGTCGCCACTACCCAGACCGACGCCACGGGACACTATATCTTCCGCTCCGTCCCCGTAGGTGCCTTCACCGTCGCCGCCCAGAACACGCCAACGGGCGACCAGGGCTATATCAACGGGACCATCGCCACCACGAACCAGCAACTTACCGTCAACGTCACCCTCGACGGAGTCGGCACGATTAACGTCACGGTGGTCACGGCCAACGGCAACCCCGACGCCGCCGTCAACGTCACCGCGACCAGCAGCTTCAACACCAACGTTGGCTATAAGGGCACCACCAGCGCGCAGGGCACTGTAACGCTCAGCAACGTCCTCGCCGGCCAGGTCACCGTCAACGCAACTGATCCCACCACCCAGCTCACCGGTCAGAGCACCGTCACCCTCGCGCCCAACGGAACTCAGAACGTCAACATCACTCTCCAGCCCTCCGGCAAGATCGCAGGCCATATCTATCAGGCTGATGGCACTACCCCCGCCGCCGGGGCTGGTCTGCAGATCTACCTCTACGGCACCAGCCAGCCTGCCGCCCGCTTCACCACCCTCGCCGACGGCTCCTACCAGTTCCTCAATCTCCCGCTCGGGGAGTACGTCATCAACGTCTACGACCCCAACCAGGTCCTCCGCAACTACGCCGCAGCCCTCATCCTCGCAACCTCCGGCCAGGTCATCACCCAGGACATCTCCTATCTCGCGATCGCCACCGTCAAAGGCACCGTCTCCAATCCCGACGGCACCGCCGCCGCCAACCTCGGCGTCACCCTCGTCAGCCAGGGACGACTCACCAGCACCCTCGCTGGAAGCACCGACGCAAGCGGCAACTACTCCATCACCGGCGTCCCCGCCGGAGCCTTCCAGGTCACGGCGCAGGACCTCAGCCACGGCCTCGGTGGCACTTCCCTGGGTTCGGTGACCAAGGATGGCGACATCGTCACCGTCAACATCCAGCTCACCTCGAACGTCGTCTCCCTCGGCCAGACCCTCACCGACTTCAACGGCTTCCCATACGACGTGCAGCACGACGGCTCCATCGGCAATGGTGCCACCTACCCCAATCTCGTCAGCAACAACTTCTTCAACCCGACCTACCAGAACGCCTTCCACCTCTCGCTCTTCCAGAACGGCGCCGCCACGGACTTTATCGGCGCATCGACCGCCGTCACCTCGATTGGTGGACGCCAGCTCGCCATCACGCAGTCGAACCTCGACTCGCTCAACGTCACCCGTAAGATCTACGTGCCCTCCACGGGGTACTTCGCACGCTATCTCGAGATCCTCTCCAATCCCGGCACCACCCCCGTCACGGTCGACGTTCAGGTAAGCGGCCAGGTGCAGTCGTCCAACGGATTGAACGCTATCTCCGTTACCACCTCAAGCGGAGATGCGTCTCTCTCCTCGGCCGACACCACGCTCGTCACCAACGACGACACCGGCTCGAGCCCCTATCCCTACTCGGAGCCCGCCCTCGGCGAGGCTTTCGAAGGCCCCGGAGCTCCCGTCGCCGTCACCCCGTCCTATCAGCTCCCGAGCGGCCTGAGCTATGCCGTCCTTACCTACCGCTGGAACTCCATCACCATCCCCGCCGGCGGCGAGGTCGCCTTCCTCCACTTCGCCACCCAGCAGACCAACCAGGGCCAGGCCGCCGCATCGGTAGCGCGTCTCTACCAGCTCCCACCCGAGGGCCTCACCGGCCTCCAGTCCGACGAGCTGGCCGCCATCCAGAACTTCGTCATCCCCCAGGGTGGTACAAGCACCCTGCCCGCCATCACCGTGCCCAGCTCCGGCAGCGTCACCGGCCACGTCTACGCCGGCGACAACCAGACCCTCGTCCCCGGAGCCCTCGCCGTCTTTACCGGAACCGACCTCTACCTCGGCGCCACCGCCTTCCAGCTCGCCGACAGGAACGGCGTCTTCGATCTCACCTCCGTCCCTGTCGCCAGCTACACCCTCCAGGGCACCGACCCCAACACCTCCGTCCGCTCGCCCATCGTCAACGGCACCTTCGCCCAAGGCGTTTCGAACTCAAGCAACGACATCGTCTTCTCGAATACCGGCCTCATCACTGGCACCCTCAACGTCCCCACCGGAACCGCCTATAGTCAGGCGAGCATCTCGCTCAACTCCACAAACCAGACCGTCGGCACCATCAATCTCACCTCCGCCAACACCTTCACCTTCACCGGCCTCCTTCCCGGCACCTACACCCTCCAACTGATCGCCGTACCGCAATACGGCAACTCCAGCGGAAGCTACTTCTTCGTCCAGCAGACCGTCACCATCACCGCCGGACAGGCCACCCCGGTCACCGTCACCCTGCCCGCCGTCGGAACCGTCTCCGGAACCTTTACCGACGCCAGGGGCAATCCCGAAACCCACGACATCGTTCAGCTCACCGACACCGCCAACACCTTCTCCCGCCTGGCCACGACCGACTCCAGTGGCGCCTTCAGCCTCCCGCAGCTCCCAGCCGGCACCTACACCCTCACCGGCACCGACGGCACAAGTGGCCTCACCGCCACCGCGACGGTCACCGTCACTGCCGGATCCACCACCACTCAGAACCTCCAGCTCGCCACCGGCGCCACTATCAACCTAACCGTCAACTACGCCAACGGCCAGCCCGCGCCGAACACCCTCGTCACCATCCACCGCAGCATGGACGCCGGCAATGTCTACCAGGCCATCGGCGTCACCGCGGCCGACGGAACCCTCCCCGTCACCGCGGTCCCAATCGGCGCCTACCAGCTCGTCGTCTACTATCCCGGCGAGACCCAGTACCAGGGCGGTGCCGTCAGCGCCACATCCAGCGGAACCGTCGCCACCAACGGCGAGGTCATCCCGATGACCATCGCCCTTCCCGCCGTCAGCACCCTTACCGGAACCATCACCACCTACAGCGGAACCGCGGCACCTAGCGCGGTCGCCATCCTTGACTACCCGGGCAACGGCAGCGCTCAGGTCCCCACCCACTCCACGACAACCGCCACCTCTTCCGGAACCTACACCTTCCCCGTCGTCCTCGCGTCCACCTCCGTCCAGCTCGGCGGCCAGCTCAACAGCGGCACCTACTACCAGTCCCAGTCCACCATCACCACCGCAGCCTCCGGCCAGACCCTCACCCAGAACATCAAGCTGCCTGTCAACACCACCGTCGTCGTCACCGTCACCGACACGAATAACAACCCCGTCCCCCAGGCCTACGTCACCCTCGACGGCACCCAGCCCACCACCGCCCTTTACTCCTACTACTCAAGCCTCACCACCGGCAACGACGGCACCGTCACCTTCACCAATGTCCCCGACGCCAGCTACTCCATCCAGGTCTCGAATTCCAATGGGAGCTTCACCGGTTCCGGAATCATCGTCGTCCACACCACCGACGACGGCAAGACCCTCCCCATCACCGTCCAGAACGGCTATACCGGCACCATCTCCGGAACCCTCCTCGCCTCCGACGGAGCCACGCCCGCCCCGCCCGCAACCTACAACGTCCTCCTCCTCGATGCCGACACGCAGGACTACATCGCCCAGGTCACCTCGACCGACGGAACCTTCAGCTTCCCGAACATCACCGTCGGACACGATGGCTTCACCATCCAGTCCCAGATGACCCAGAGCCCCACCTACACCTACGGCCAACCGTCGCCCGTCAACACCACCGGCAACTTCACCGCCCAGGGCCAGAACCTCACCGCCAACGTCACCCTGCCCATTCCCGTCCTCACCGGAACCATCTACCAGAGCGATGGATCCACCCCCGCCACCAACCCCAACGTCCAGGTCACCGTCCCCAACGAGGGCACGCCCGTGACCTTCTTCGGCGTATCCAACGCCCAAGGTGTCTACACCGCCGCCGTCCCCGCGCACGACCAGGCAAGCATCATCGCCAACGCCAACGGACTCACCACCCAGGCCCAGTACTACATCCAGACCGGCGACACCATCGACCACCAGGACGTCATCCTCGTTCCCTCCGGCACTGTCACCGGCACCGTCACCGACGGCCAGAATCCACTCTTCAACGTCCAGGTCAGCGTCACCTCCTCGGGGTCCACGTACACCCTCTTCGCCCAGACCGACGCCTCCGGCAACTACACCCTGTCCGGCGTCGCCACCGGCACCCTCACCGTTGTCGCCACGTACTACCAGGGCTGCGCCGCCACCGTCACCGGTACCCTCGCCAACCAGGGCGATACCGCAACCATCAACCCCGTCATCAATACGGCGAACTGCAACACCGGACCAAGCTCCCAGCTTCGCCCCCCGTCCCCCTCCGTACCCGCCGTCACCTTCTTCGCTGATACGCGCCCCGCTGATACGCGCCCCGCCGGCACACCGCCCGCTGGCCAGCCAACCCTTGGTTGTCATTCCCGAAGGGAATCTGCGTTTTCCTCTGCCGTTGCCTGTTCCGAGCCGTTGCCTATCCTGCGCAGTCATCCGGAGCGAAGCGAAGGCCCCCCATATCCGCCTTTGTTCTCCTCCCTAAGTCCCCCAGCGACAAGGTCCTCAGCGACAAGGCCCTCAACGACAGCATTCGGAAACCCCCTCCCATGACCCCGACCCGCCTCGCAATCGCCTTCCTCGCCCTTGCCGCGCTCTCGCCCGCGAGTGGAGCGCAATCCGCGCCAACTAACACCGTCCTCACGCAGGAAATCCAGCCCCCGCCCTACACCCTCTGGACTGCCGACGGCGTCACCATCGACAACACCCACCTGAATCCCGGCGGCTTCTGGCTCCTCCTCTATCGCGACCTCAACTCCGCGCGAGGTGACGAAGCCCTCACCCTCCTCGAGTCCCTCACAACGCCGCCCACCGCCACGGACACCACAAAGCCCGCCGTCCCCCTCGATCCCGCCCGTCTCGTCGTGGTCCTCACCCACGCCACGGGAGCCCAGGTTAGCCAGCTCCAGCTCAACCACCCGCTTCTCGCAAAAGCCACCTGGCTCCGCGACGAGAAAGAGACCGCCGCCCAGGCCCTCGGTCTCCACGGCTCGCCACACCTCATCGGCATGCACGAGAGCGCCCTCCGCTGGCAGCTCGCCGGATCCCTCGAATCACCGGCAGCCAGAACCGCCATCACCTACTGGGTCAAGAACAACGATCTCCCGCAAAACAAGCTCGTCCTCCACAAGGTCAAGCTCGCTCCGCCTCCACCCACGACCGCTGCCGCCGCACAGGCAGCCGCACTTGCCGGAGCCTCCGCCCGCCATGGAGCCAACCAGTGATCAAATTCCCCCAGTTCAGAAACTCCGTCCTCGCCTTCGCCCTCACGGCGACCGCATCCCACGCTCTGGCCCAGTACAAAAGCATCCCCGACAACTACCAGTCAGCCGAACCCATCACCACCCTCGGCTCCATCACCGCCCCGGTCTCCATCGTCGCCTTCATTGATCTCGAGTGCCCCTTCTCCGCTGCAACTGTCCCACTCATCGAGGCCATGGCCAAGGCGCATCCCGACCAGATCCATCTCCAGATTCGCCAGTTCCCCCTCGACCAGCACACCGAGTCTCAACTCGCCCACGAAGCTGCCCTCGCCGCCGGAGCCCAGGGCCGCTACTTCGACATGGTCGATCTCATCCAGGCCAATCAGCGCCAGATGACGCGCGAGCAGTACCTCCTCTACGCCGCCTCCCTCCACCTCGACCTGCCTCGCTTCAAGCGCGACCTCGACTCCCACCGCTTCCTTCCGCAGGTGCGCAACGAGGTCGCGGAAGGAAACGCCATCGGCGTCAACCAGACACCTTCCCTCTTCATCAACGGCAAGCTCTCCACCGGCTCCGTGGACGCACCCACCCTCGCCTCGCTCGTCAAAGCCGCGATACCCACCCCGTCGCCGTCCGAAGTGCCGAGACTAGCCGCCACGCCTGAACCTTCACCCGTCATCGCAAAAGACCTCTGGCAGCAGATGCTCTCCGGCAACCCGACCGCGCTGGGTCCTACCGACGCACCCGTCACCATCGTCGAGTTCACCGACTTCCAGTGCCCCTTCTGCCGCCGCTCCATCGACCCCCTCCATCAGCTCATCGCAGCCAGCGGTGGAAAGGTCCGCTGGGTCTATCGCAGCTTCCCCCTCGACATCCACGAGAACTCCGAAATCGCCGCCGAAGCCGCCCTCGCCGCCGGGGCCCAGGGCAAGTTCTGGCCCATGCATGATCTCCTCTTTGCCCAGCAGGACGTCATCGACCGCGCCCACATCGACACCTTCGCCCGCCAGATCGGCCTCGACATGGCCCGCTTTCAGGCCGATCTCGCCTCCGGAAACTATCGCGCCGCCATCGCCTCCGACCGCGTCCTCGGCAACCAGGCAGGTGTCGACGGAACTCCATCCTTCTTCATCAACGGCCACGCCCTCACCGGCGCACGCAGCCTCCCCGAACTCCAGCAGGCAGTCGCTCTCGCCGCGAGCGAACCTGGCATGCTCGCACCCGTTCAGCTAGCCACGAGAGTTCCTTCTGACGCTCAGGAACACCTGATCGCCGGCACGCCACAGTCCTCCAATTCCATCCTCTGGTTCTCCGACGTCGAAGCCTCAGCCGCACCCGCTATCGGCCATGTCGTCCAGAACCTCCTTGAACAGCAGGGCCCTCAACTCCGCGTCATCCTCAAGAGCTACGCCCTCCCCGGCCACGCAAACGCCGCCCTGACGCACCGCGCACTCCTCGCGGCCTCAAACCAGAACCGCTTCTGGCCCTTCTACTACCTCCTTGCCGGCCAGACCCTCCCCTCATCCCCCAACGCCGCGCGCACTCGAATCCTGGCCGCTGCCAAAGAAGCAGGCCTGGACACGACCACCTTCATCAAAGTCCTCGACAGCCCCGAATTCGACCATCAGATCGAAGCCGACCACCTCGAAGCCACCAGCCGTGGCGTCCGCGGCGTCCCCGTCCTGATCCTCAACGGCAAACGCGTAGACGGCATCCAGCCTCTCGCCCTTTACGAGGACTACCTCCACACCGACCAGGCCGCCATCCCAGCCAACTAAATGACGTTGTCCCTTGCCGTCGCCAGTATTGCCGTCGCTAGCATTGCAGTCGCCTGTCGAGCCCTTCGCTGTCGTCAGGGCTGCCCTTCGCCGTTGCCTTTCTGGTTGTCATTCCCGAAGGGAATCTGCGTCTTCTGTTGCGGTGGCCCGTTTTTTGCCGTCACCCCGAACGAAGGGAGTCCAATCCCCTCCCGCCCGCCAACCCCCAAAAAAAACTTCAACAAAAGCCCTCAAAAACCTCAGCAAAATCGCATGTCAAGCCCCGAGAGCGCCTAAGAATATCAAAGCAAAGGGATTAGCCGTGTCCTATGAGTTACGGTGAGTCCCATACAATTAAAGCGGAAGTAAAGTTACTCGCGGCCTCAGTGGCCGGAGCTAACTCCTTTGTTTACTAATTTTTAGCCGCAAGTCCCTTCGAATGAGGGATTTGCAGCTACAGCCATAGCGTAACGGTCATAATTTCCTTGACTAACCCATCACACGATAGTAAGGTTTGGGTTAGTGAAGGAAACGTACATGACCCACCCAAAAACACTCACCGAAGCGATTCGCTATTACTCAGACGAGCAGACCTGCATTGATGCCATCGCGGCTATTCGCTGGGCCGATGGTAAGCCCGTTTGCCCCAAGTGCAACACGGCTGAGGGAGAGCGCAAGCATTACTGGCTGGCAGTCCAGAAGCGCTGGAAGTGCTATTCATGCCGCAAGCAATTCAGCGTCAAGGTAGGCAGCATATTTGAGGATTCTCCTCTCACGCTCGACAAGTGGCTTGTTTCCCTTTGGCTTCTCGTGAATTGCAAGAATGGCGTGTCGAGCTATGAGATCGCCCGCGCTACGGGTATGGGTCAAAAGGCCGCATGGTTCGTCCTACAGCGCCTGCGTCACATCCTGAAAGAGACCGCTCCCAAGACTCTTGGTGGATACCGCGACAACCCCGTAGAGATCGACGAAACATGGATCGGTGGTCGCCCCAAGAACATGCACGTCAGCCGTCGCCGCGAGATCGGACAAACCGACCATAAGACGATCGTCATGGGAATGATGGAGCGTAAAACTCGCCAAGTACGCGCCCAGATCGTCCCCAACATCAAGCGGGCCACACTTCAAAAGGAGATCTTGGAAAGGGTCGGCTTCGGCGCTACGATCTACACCGATTCAGCCGCTTCGTATGACGGCATCGACCGCACACGATATGTCCATGAGACCGTAAACCACATGGAAGAGTTTGTGCGTGGGAAGGTTTCGACTCAGGCCATTGAGAACTTCTGGAGCTGCCTCAAGAGGACACTGAACGGCACCTACGTAGCAGTGGAAGCCGTCCACATGAACTCATACCTTGCCGAGCAGTGCTTTCGGTTCAACAACCGTATCAAGATGAACGACGGTGACCGCTTCACAAAGGCGCTTGCAGAAGTTGGCGGCAAGCGCCTTACATGGAACGAGCTTACTGGGAAGGAGGCGGCCTCCGCTTAGGCGTGGGAATCTTCGGGGTCTGGGGAGTATTTCGTATGGTACGAAAATTTCTCTTCTTTCGCCGCCGCAATTGCGGCGCGGACGTCCGCAGGGGTGGCGGATAAAATCTGCCTCAAAGCAGCAGTAAGCTTGTCGGAAGGATTGGAGGAGTTCTCTTCGTTCGCCATAACCCAAAAGGCTACGCTTACGGGTGAATCATTGCAAACCCAAGTTAATGGGTTTAAAGTAGTCATTAAACAGAACGGGTGCCTTTCGGCACCACGATCTGCTTACCGCAGAGAAAAAGGGGCATGATCTATCGCCTCCTTTCCCGTTGCCCATCCCGTTCGCCCGTCAAAGTGTTGGGGATGTAGGCCACGATCAATGTCTAAGGGGAGCCTTCGGGTTCCCCTTTTACATGGGAATCCAAAGGTTCTGCCACGACAAATGGGTCAGTAAGATGCGCAAGCACATACTTGTTCCCCACCCGCACGACTTCCTTTCGCTGTCTCATGGTGAACAGCGCGTTGCTGGCAAAGGAGCTGCTGACTTGCATATTGAGAAAACGAAGGTATTCTGTGACTTCTCGCGGCGTAACGCCCTTTGGTCCATAAGTTTTTAGCAACATACGGACGGCGGCAATCTTAGATCCATAATTATCAGCTTCAGATTCTTCCGCTTTGGAGATTTGTACGAAGGTCGGAGAAAAAGCAGATTCCGGAGGGATCTGACCATCCGGTTTATTGTTTTCAATGATGACGCCCCACGCCTTCATCTCTTCTGTCATCCGACTGATGCGCCGTTTGTGTGATTCCGCCATTTGGACAATTGTCTTAAGCCGAGCGACTTCCCCCTCAATTTCTGAGGCAAGTCGTTCGATCTCGCTCTTGGCAAGTTCGACGGTCGGGTTGGGAATCACTGGGTTCACCCCTCATGTATATCACGTCTTCTAAGGGATGGGATGAGGGTAACTTAATTGCTTTTAATGACATACGGGCGACTCAGCTATTCTGGAGTCGCCCGTTGGGTTAGTCAGAGAAGTTATCACCAGCGTAACTCATTCAAAAGAAAAAGGTTACACCCAGGCTATAGGGAGGGGGGGTAACCCTCAATGTTGAATCCAAACCATACTTGGTGGATTCTGCGTATTCAGGATCCTCTTCGTCTCCTCATCCTCCAGCCCATCTACTCCGTGAACATGCCCAGGAGTCACCTCCCACGCCACATCAAGGTTCCCGCGCCAATACCCGAGCACACGCCAAAGTGCCGCAGGATCATCCTTCATCTGCGCCGTCTGCGCCGCCTCATCGGCAGCCTTCTGCTTCTCGCCCAAAGCGGTATAAACGCCCGCAAGCCACTTGTGTGCGACCACATCATCCGGATCGACCGCAAGCGCCGCCTCGAACTCACCCTCCGCATCGACATACCGCCGATCGATCAGATAAATCCACCCAAGATCGTCATGAACCTGCCGAAAGCGCGGATAAGCCTTCGCCACCGGCAGAAGCGCCCTGATCGCCTCCTGGTATCTGTACTGCCAGCGATAGCAAAGACCCTCGTAATACCGAGTCCGTAGGTTCTCCGGATCGATCCGATCTGCCTCACCAAGCGCCTTCAGCGCCTCAACGTATCTGCCCTGCGAATACAGCACGATTCCAGCGTTGATCAGCCCATCCGCCCGCTTCGGATACTCGACGATCGTCCTCCGGAACGCCGCCTCCGCCGCCGCGAACTCCGACCGATCCAGTAGCGCAATCCCATACGCAGTCCAGCGAACGAAGGTATCCGGCTTCCCAGCACTCGCGGCCGGTGAATTCTCCCCAATCGCAAGGCTGACCGTATCTTCCGCCATCGTTACCGTCGGATACCGCTCAACCCGGTCCGAACCATCCTCAAACACCCAACGCAGAAACTCCGGCCGAAACCGCCGGTAAAGCACCGCCGCATGCACCGTCACGCGCTGCACGCCGGCAGGAACCACGAACCGATATCGCTCCAGATCTGCTCGTCCCGCGTTGACGGTACTGTCGTAAGCCCTCGCCTCCACCTTCCACACTTCGTGATGATTTAGCCGCTCTCCACCCGCCGAAATAATCTGATTCGTATACCGATGCGTATCCGGCGCGAGCGTCTGATCCGGCAGAACAGCTCCACTCTCGTAGATCAATCCACCCTTCTCATCCCGCGCCTCGAAGTGAATCCAGCTCTCGTAGAAGTCCCTCTGCTCCGGCACAAGGCTATGTCCGATCCCGGTATTCTGAACCACCACCGAAACCGTCACAGCCTGTCCGCCGCGCAGCGTAAACGAACTCTGATCCACCGGTGCGGTAATCTCCCCGATCGACGAATGTTGCCCCTTTGTCGCCGGCTTGTCCGCCGAAAGCGCAAAGATATCCACCCGAAGCGCTTTGTTCCGCAGGAACTTCGTCACTCCCGCAAGCTGATCCGGATAGTCATACTTCGTCGGAATCGCCGTATTCGCCCCGAGCCACCGATGCGAAGCGACTTGCCCATTCGTCGCCGCCACATCGACCGCATCGATCTTAGGCATATGGCAGCTCTGGCACGTGCTCGTCGCGCTCTTGGGAAAGAACGCCATCGGACTCTCCCGTGACCAACCCGACTGCTGCCACTCGTCATACGTCGTAAACGCACGCAGCCACTTGTACCCATTCAGCGTCTGCGGCAGGTTCGCCTTGTGGCAGCTCCCACAGAACTCTGGAGTCTGCATCACGCCCCGCATCAATGCTGCCTTATGCCTCTCTGGATGCGCCAGGATGAGCGCTGTCGGAGGCAGCCCCTCCATCGGCTTCCCCGCCTCATCGACCATAACCGCCGGTCGTCCAAGCACATAGCTTCCAAGCCCGCGCGTCGCCGTCACCCGCTCGATGGCATGACATGTCATGCACGTTACGCCATCTTCGTCGAAAGGTCTTTTCGCCGTACTGTCCGGAGTTAGCACCCCGCTAAACAGCGCCACCGGGTTATGACACCCCTCGCAGTGTCGCGAGAACGCTATCCCCTTTTGCTCGATCAGCAGGTTGACGTTCTTCGTATACCACGGCGTCCGAAAAGAGTTCGCATGCGCCGACTCGCGCCACTGCTTGTAGATCCCCTGATGACACTGCCCGCACCAAGCGGCTGCAGGCACCTCTTCCGGCTTGAGAAATCCCGAGAACGAAGCCCGCGCCTCGCTCGGTAGAAATGGGCTGCTGCCAAACGGAAGCAGATATCGCGCGAGGTCCGCCCGTTGCGCGGTCCGATCCCTCTCGCCGGCATTTACTCTCATCGGCACGGATCCGTTCACCAGAAGGCAAAACGTGATAGAGCCGCACAGCCAGGCCGTGCGGACAACGTGTCCTCTTCTCCTCGAGCCCGCCCCCATCATGCGCCGCCCCTCGGCATCTGCGGTATCCCTCTGAAGTAAGTGGCAAACCCGCACCTTTCATCACGTCAGGGAATCGGAGGCAGCAATCGATCTCTGAGACCTAAACCTGTTGCAGCGGCTTGGACTTGCCGATGGAGAAGATACGATTCTGCACAAGATCGCGGATGCGGAAGCTTGGCTTCTCGACAAGCAGGTAGGAAAGCTCCGCGGCAGCCACGATAAACAACATATTCAGAGGAAACTGCCTCGTGTACGGGCCGGTGAAGAGCTGCTGGTAGAGGTAGATACTATAAGAGATCATGCCGAAGTGCTTGATCGGCTTGAGGTTAAGAAACTTGCCGAGCGGAGACTCGTGACGAAAGACAACGTAGAGCAGAATCGTTGCGATCGCCAGGTTTTCGAGACTAATGCCGACCGAAAGCAAATACATACCGCGAAGGCGTTGTTTTGCCCAGATGTCCACCGTGAAGAGAAAAGCGATGGCGACGGTTGGCGCGATCGGGGAAAGCGCCAGCTTCGTGACCCGTTGCCAGATCTTCAATTCCAGCATCAGCGCCAGAAGGCACCCAGTCATAATCGTGTCCAGGTGGGTGTGAAGCATCATATCGATGCGCTCTCGCATCGAGGGCCAGGCATAGTAGGTGATAAGTCTGCTCAGAGGCGAGAGAAGAATCACTGCGGCGGCAATTCCCAGGTTCGTGCGAAGTTTGAACTTCGCCATGCAAAGCGGCCAGAGAAGATAAAACTGCTCCTCCAACGTCAGCGACCAGCAATGACCGAGAGTCCAGGTCTCCGGAATACGAGCATAATTCCAGGTATACGTGGCCGCGATCAGCAACATGGTCCGGGTGACCTGTATCTCATGCAGAAGCCCCAGGACAGCCACAATGATCAGGAATACGTAGAAAGGCGGAAAGATGCGAAAGGTGCGTCGCAGGTAGAAACGCTTTAGGTTGATCGTTTCATCGCGGCGGAGTTCTTTCAGGAGTAGATGGGTGATGAGGAAGCCGCTGATAACGAAGAAGACGGCGACTCCCTTACTTCCGTCACGAAAGGCGGCATTGAAGGGGATTCTATCGAGCAATGCGGCTCGCGAGTGTCCCAGGATGACCGCCAGGACGGAAAGCGCGCGCAGCCCGTCGAGCGAGGGTATGGAACGACTCTTCTCTAACGGGTTCTCCAAGCGCTCTCTCCAATCGTTGAGTTCATTGTAAGTATGTGGATGTTTTCACTTGTCTGCAATGGTTTCTTTTGTTACGTTTCCCCGAAGATGGGGATCTGCGCCCCAAGTATCCTCCGGTCCATCGTCCTGATGGAGCGTGTTTTGGTCGGGAAAGAACGGTACGTTGGAGACTCACTCGCGTCCCCCTTCCGCCCAAGAGACTCGGTCGGCAACCGATGCCAAATAACCTAGTGCCTTTTGAACCGTTCAGGCTTGGCGTGGAGTTCGTCGGAGCAAGTCGCCTCAAGTCCGATGGTCGGCGATACTAAAAGCAGATTAGCCCGCCCGAGCTGGCCCGAAGGACGCCTCCCATGAAAGCCCTGCTTCTCTCCGAATACTCGCACCTGGAAATCGCCGACCTACCCAATCCAACCCCAGGCCCCGGCGAACTGCTCGTCCGCGTCGCCGCCTGCGGCATCTGCGGCAGCGACGTCCATGGCTACGACGGCTCAACCGGTCGCCGCATCCCACCCATTGTCATGGGGCACGAAGCCGCCGGAACGGTAGCAGAGGTCGGCTCCGGGGTGACGGAGTTCGCCCCCGGCGACCGTGTTACCTTCGACTCAACCGTCTACTGCGGGGCCTGCGAGTTCTGCCTCAAGGGCGAGGTCAACCTCTGCAACGACCGGCAGGTGATCGGGGTCTCCTGCGCGGAGTTCCGCCGCGCCGGAGCCTTCGCCGAAGAACTCACCATTCCCGCTCGCATCGCCTACCACCTGCCCGGCAATCTCTCCTTCGCCGAAGCCGCCATGCTCGAAGCCGTCTCCGTCGCCCTGCATGGCGTGGCTGTCACCGAGATGAAGGGCGGCGAAACCGTCCTCGTCATCGGCGCTGGAATGATCGGCCTCCTGCTCCTGCAGTCTGCGCGCGCCCACGGGGCCTCTCGCGTCTTCATCTCCGACGTCGACGAGACTCGCCTCAAACTCGCCTCCGACCTAGGAGCCGATGAGACCATCCTCGCCTCGGGAGCCGCTCTCCTCGACGTGATCAAGACGCTCACCAACGGCCAGGGCGTCGACGTCGTCCTCGAAGCTGTGGGCCGCGACGAGACCATCGCCGCTGGAATCGACTGCACTCGCAAGGGCGGCACGGTCACCCTCGTCGGCAACATCTCGCCTCAGGTCAACCTTCCGCTTCAGAAGGTCGTCTCCCGCCAGATCCGCCTGCAGGGTTCCTGCGCCTCCGCCGGGGAGTATCCGGAGGCGATGCAGCTCATCGCCGAGGGCAAGATCAAGGTCGCTCCGCTCATCACCGCCGTCGCACCCCTTGCCGATGGCCCATCGTGGTTCGAACGCCTGCATTCGCGCGAACCAAATCTTATGAAGATCGTTCTCGACCCTCGATGAAAACCATGGAAAGTGTGGTGTCTGCCTGATGAGTTCTTCCCTCTTCGATTTGACCGGCCAGTTTGCCCTCATCACCGGCGCTAGCCGCGGCCTCGGCCAGTACCTCGGACGCGCCCTTGCCAACGCGGGTGCCGACCTGATTGTCACCAGCCGCCGCAAGGACGACCTCCAACCCTTCGTAGCCGAGATCGAAGCCCTTGGCCGCCGCGCCATTCCCTTTGCCCTCGATGTCCGCGACCTGCAGAGCATCGAGGCCATGGCCGCCGAAGCCTACGCCTCCGCTGGCCGGATCGACATCCTCGTCAACAATGCCGGATGCAACGTCCGCAAACCAGCGCTTGAAGTCACCTGGGATGACTGGAACCTCATCCTCGACACCAACCTGCGCGGCGCGTTTTTTGTTGCGCAGCAGATTGCGAAATACATGGTGCCGGCTGGCTACGGCCGCATTATTAATATCGGTTCGGTGACCAGCGTCGCCGGGTATGCCGGTCTTGGTCCGTATGGGGCGAGTCGCGGCGGAATCCGTCAGCTCACCATGAGCCTTGCCGACGACTGGGGCAAGCACGGCGTCACCGTCAACTGCCTCGCTCCGGGCTGGTTCGAGACCGCCCAAAATCGCGTCATGTACCAGGATAAGGAGTGGGTTGAGTACCTTAAAGAGCGCATCCCCCTCAAGCGTCCAGGTTCGCCCAACGACCTGGATGGAGCTGTCGTCTTTCTTGCTTCGGAGTCCAGCCGTTACGTCACCGGCCAGACGCTGCTTGTTGATGGAGGCATCTCCACCGGAGCGATGCGCGCAACACTCAAAAAACCCACTGAGAGGATCTGATCGCTGATCGCCCCCCCCTTATGTAGCAAATTTATCTAACTCGTTTTATTTGATCAAGATGCGGAAAACATGTCCCGCAAAATCCTCATATCAAACGGGTTGCAGCCAAATTACTGCAAAAAAAGGAGTTACGTCTTGATATCAGGATGTTGAATCGGGTATAGCCCGCCAATCCAGCAAGATTTCTTCTCTTCTTATCATTCTACGAAATCGGCCATAACTACAAGAAAGGCCATTTTCTCTTTAGAATGTTAGAGTTACGGAGCATCTTGGCTTGACTTGCGAATTGGCCGGTTTCCGCGGAGCCAGCGCTCGCGAGATGCGTGAGCATTGGCTCCAACGGGATCAGCGTTCGATGGTGGCCGTCAGTTTGACGTTGCCGGAATCGCTGCCGATGCTGATGCTGATCGGAACCGGATTGGTGACCGAACCGGGTTGGGTCCCAATCCCACCGGCAGCCAGGAAGTAAACAGGCGATGTGCATCGACTTGGCGGAGCCGCCAAGGCCGGAGCATCGCCCGGGCCAGCCGGGCGAAGCACGAAGGTTGTCGTGACACCATTGATCGATCCCTGGTAGGTGTAACCCTGCGGCGTGAGTTTGAACGAGCCCGGCGGGATGGTGACGGAGTACGGTCCCACTCCTATCTTCACCTGCTCCGTGAGGAGATCGATCTTGTCAGCTCCGCCCAGGGAAAATTTGGCTTCCAGGGTATATCCATCCTCGAAGGCATTCGCCGGAGCGATGATCAGGGCGGAGGCGGCGAGGCTACAGAATGGCACGGAGAAGTTGAACTTGCTTACAAAGCCGATGAAATCCTTCGGCTTGGTTGGCGTGCGGAGATAGGCGCCTGGCGTAGTGGGGAAATCAGCTGAAGACTCTGTCTGGCCCCAGACGTAAGCGTTCCCCGATGGATCCAGTGTGATTCCGTCAGCATAGTCAAATGATGACCCGCCTAGAAACGTCGAGTAGAGGAGCCCTGATCCCGCAGGGTTCAGTTCCACTAGAAAACCATCATAAGCTCCGCCGAATACTCGCTGAAAGGACACCGGCGTTGTCTTGAACCCTGAGTAGGATGTTGATCCTGCGACATAGGCATTTCCCTGTGCATCCGCAGCAATCCCGTTTCCTCCCGTCCCGAAGACAGGTTCTCCCGAATATGGATCTTGCGGACCTGTTCCGCCAAGATATGTGGCATAGACGAGACCGGTACCCGAGGCATTCAGCTTGATCACGAAAGCGTCGTCGCAATAGCCTATGTATCCGCAATTGGTTTGATAGGCCCCTGGGGTTGCAGGAAGATCGGAATATGGGGCGACTCCAGTGATGTAAGCATTACCGGCTGGATCGATCGCCATCGCGTAAGCCTGTTCAGTTCCAGGTATCCGAGTCGAGTACACCAGCCTGGTCGCTGTAGGATTCACTTTCGCTACAAAGGTGGTCCCCTGATCCGAATAGGCCCCCGGGGTTATCGGAAAGACTCCCTCATACTCGTCCGTAGTGCCGGTCAAATAGAGGTCACCAACCGAGTCCAAGGCCACCGCCTGGATGACGGTTGTCCCTGCGCCGTACTCTGACGCATAGATGAGGGCCGAAGCGCTTGGGTTAAATTTTGCTACGTATCCGATGCCGAGACCCTCGTCGTATGGTGCCTTGATGGGTCCTGGCTGAAATACGCCGGGTGTCGCGGGAAAGTCGGACGAAGTCGTTGTTCCGCCTGCGAGATAAATGTCGCCCGTGCTATCCAGGGCTATCGGACCTGGAGAGGCGTTTCCTCCATGTCCGAAAAGAGTCGAGAAGATAAGCGCAGATCCGGTGGCGTTGAGCTTGGAGAGAAAGACCACTCCAGGAGCGCTGAAGGTCGTCTGATAGGCGCCTGGGGTCGTCGGAAAGTCCGCTGACTGCGTGAATCCACTTAGGTATACATTTCCGGACGCATCCCCCGCGACTCCTTCAAAGTAATCACTGCCGAAAGCGGTAGGCGACCCAAAGTAAGTGACGTACACCACTGCCGTTCCGGACGCATTGAGCTTTGCAACGAAGGGACAGGCGTAGTTACACGTTGGCTTAACCACGCCGGGCGTTATTGGAAGACCGGGTCCATAGGTTCCACCAGCAATATAAGAGTTTCCTGCGGGGTCGACTGCGAACAACATCCCCTCCGCGTAACTTCCTATAAGAGTCGAGTAGGTGAGAGTCGGATCGATGATGAGTGGCTTGCTCCGGTCGTAGTCTCCGATTTGGAATCGGATGTCGCCGTCTCCGGAGAGGACGAAGCCTCCCTCCACGGGATGGCGAAGGGCCAGGTCTTTCTCGCGACCGGTTTGATAGAGCAAGGGTTTCTTCAGGATCACGTGTTCATCGCTACCCGAGATGACGAGGTCGCCCTTAGCATTGATGTTCAGCCGCTTGCCCTTGCCAAGAGCATCTCCGCTAAACCTCAACCCAAGCTTGCCTGGGTCCGACCCGGGTTGGAGCACGAAGTCAAACTCCAACTGCTTCTGGTTGCCGTAATACACCATGTCAACGCCGGGGTAGACGCCGGCGTATTTTACCCTGGCAAAGGTCGGAATACCGGTGTGCCAGTTAGCTCGATCGTTTCCCATAAGGTAGTTGACCTTGCCGGGGAGTTCATCCAATCCGGACACCTTCTCCGCTGGCCTGGATCCAAGCAACTGCATACGGATCGTGGTCTCCTCCTCTGGCTTCTGCGTGCGGGGAGACGAAGAAGATTTCGGATTTGCGGGATGCCCGAGCTTCATCAGCGCTCCGTCTCCGGTGAGTAGGACGGAGTAGCCACTTCCCGAAGTGAGGAAGCTGACGTCCGGGTCGGCCTGGCCCTGGTTGGCGGCAAAGCTAAGAGGGATGTCCCCAAAGCCTTTTACGGCAGATACGGACGGCGCGGCGGGAGAACGATCTACAGCTCTCGCGGTGGAAGAATCGACAGACAAGAGAGATGCACATACGAGGACGAGGAAACGCTTAGTCATCACTTCTCCATTAACGCGTCCGCTCCGGGAGGTAGCGGTCATTGCGTGCGACAGACGTAGCCCATGTGGGACGGAGAGAATGTGACTTATCCCTGGGAGAAGAGTCAAGCTCTTTATGACCAGGCGCGGTCATTTAACATCAAGGATCGCCAAGTTGCAGAAGCTACAGGAGGGAACTTGCACTATGCCGACGGGACAGGCTGCGGTGGGATTTGCGTCAGCCGTCCCAGAAGGAAGACGTACCCGCTGATGCCGATGAGTAGATAGATCGCCGGGATTGCGAATACCCAAACGTATGAGTGCGTCACCGACACGACGTATCCGGTGAGGATCGGCGCGACAATTCCCGAGATCTGGCCTGAGAGATTCGTGATCGCGCCCACCGACCCCACGCTGCCCCGCGGCGCGATGAGCGCTGGGATACACCAGCCGATCGAGGATGCGGCGGAGAGGCCGCTGATCGACATGCTGATCCACAGGAGCGCCTCGGTTGGCGTCGTCGCATGCGCCGCGCCGAAGATCCCAAGGCCGAACGCTGTCCCGCAGACAAGCACTGTCTTCCGCACCGGGTTCGCGTCCCATCCGCGCTGAATCAGCCTGTCCGCGATATAGCCGGTGATCAATTCCGTACATGTGGCGAAGAGCCATGGCACGCCGGTGTAGAGGAACGAGTGGAGAAGATCGACTCCGAGGGCCGACGAAAGATAGGTCGGAAGGAACGTCAGCAGAAGGTAGAAGACGTAGTTGTACGCGCCGAAGCCAAGTGCGAGTCCAATCATCTTTTTTTGGCGCATCAGGTAGCCGATGGAGGCCGGCGGCGGCTCCGGCTGCAGGGACACGCCATCATCGCGCTCGATGTAGTTCCGCTCTACTTCAGTTAGCTTCGGATCCTCTTTCGGGTCGCGGTAGACGCGGGAGAAGAGCACGAAGTATCCGAGGCTGATGAGTCCGGTGGCGGCGAAGCTCCATCGCCAGCCCACCCGGATGAGAAGCATGCCAACCAACGGCACGCCCAATGCGGAAGCCAGCTTTGCCGAGGAGTCGAAGAGCGAGGTCGAGAAGCTTCTTTCCTTCTTCGGAAACCACAGCCCGACTGCCTTGGCATTTGAAGGAAAGATCGGCGCTTCGCCGACGCCAAGCAGCAGCCGAGCTCCAAAGAAACCGGGAATGTTCGGAGTGATCGCAGCGGCGAACGAAGCCATGCCCCAGATGAATGTGCTGATCCGGCCGACCTTTCGCACGCCGAACTTGTCCAGCAGTATGCCGACAGGCAACTGACAAAGCGCATAGGTCCAGTTGTAAGCCGCCGAAAGATACCCGAACGTGACCGTCGAGATCCCGAAGGTCGTCACCAGCGCCGCGTGCGACACCGACAGGTTGACTCGGTCGAGATAGTTCACCAGCACGCCAAGCGCAAGCAGCCAGGCGATACGCCATCGCCGTCGCGGCACCTCGACCGCCCGATCTTCGACCACGTTCGTCGTCAGCGCTCCACCCCAGACGCCCCATCCGGCGCGAGTCCATCACACACTGCCGTCCAGACTCTGGCAAGTCGGTTCCCGGACGTTGGCGCAAACCCATACAATTCCGGATACCAGACGCAACCCACGGGAGAACTGAATGTTTGGCAGCAAGAACTCCAGGTATGATCGCCGCGGCGTCCTCAAGTCCACTCTAGGCCTCCTTGCCGGTGGCCTCATCGGGCCGCTCGCGGAGAAGGTTGAAGCCCAGCCGGCAATCAGGAACGCGAACCGCAACTCCAGCCCCTCAGCCCTCAAGATCACCGACCTACGCTACACGGTAGTCAAGAAGCCTGGCCCAAGTCCGTGCCCGATCATTCGGATCGACACCAACCAGGGCGTGTACGGCTTGGGTGAAGTGCGGGATGTAGCGAACTACCAGTACGCCATGGTGCTGAAGAGCCGCATCCTGGGCGAGAATCCGCTCAATGTCGACTTCCTCTTCGAGAAGATCGCGCAGTTCGGTGGCGTCTCGCGGCAGGCAGGTGGGGTGGTTGCGATCGAGATGGCGCTGTGGGACATCGTTGGCAAGGTCTACAACATTCCGATTTACCAGATGCTCGGCGGCAAGTGGCGCGACAAGATCCGCATCTATGCCGACACGCCCGAGGCCGATACGCCGCAGGAGTTCGCCGCTATCGCCAAGGAGCGCAAGGACCGCGGCCTTACCTGGATCAAGGTCGATGTCGGCACGGTTTTGCTGAAAGGTAAGCCTGGAACGATCATGGAGGCTGCGGACCAGGGCTCGGTCGAGTATGACAAGCGGCTGCCGCACCAGTTCACGGGCAATGAGCTGACCGACAAGGGCATTGCGGTCTACTGCGAGTACATCTCGACCATCCGCGACGCGATCGGCTACGAGATTCCGCTCTCGACTGATCACTTGGGCCATCTCGGCGTGAACTCGATCATCCGCCTTGGACGTGCGTACGAGAAGTACAACCTCGAGTGGATGGAAGATGTGATCCCGTGGTGGTACACCGAACAGCTCAAGGAGATCACTGACGCGACTACCACGCCGACCATTACCGGTGAGGATATTTATGAATTGGCGGACTTCGAGAAGCTCTGCAGCACGCACGCCGTGGACAAGATCCATCCGGACCTTTCCACCTCGGGCGGCATCCTGCGCACGCACAAGATTGGCGATATGGCCTACAAGTACGGCGTGCCCATGGCGATGCACTTCGCCGGGACGCCCGTCGCGTGCATGGCCAATGTCCACTGCGCGGCGGCTACGAGGAACTTTCTTGCCCTCGAGAACCACTCGCTCGATGTGCCGTGGTGGAACGATCTCGTCAACGAGGTCGACAAGCCCATCATCAATAAGGGCTACATCGCAGTCCCGGACACTCCTGGCCTCGGCGTCACGCTCAACGACGACATCATGCGCCAGCACCTCGCGCCCGGCGTCGGCTACTTCGAACCGACTCCCATGTGGGATGACAAGCAATCCTTTGACGACCAGTTGTTCAGCTAAAGAGAGACGACGAAACATGAAAAAGTTCATAGCTTCCGCGCTTCTCGTATGTGCCTTCCCCTCTGCTCACGCGCAGGTCAAGATGACCAAAGAGCAGATGATGTTCTACACCTCGGAGTGGAAGGGGGAGCGCTTCCCCGATGGCCGCCCCAGGGTTCCCGACGACCTCATCAAGCGCGTCGTCGACATCTCCATCGAAGACCTTTGGGACTATCTCCAGGGCTTTGGCTACAAGTGCCAGTTCGAAGGCGGATGGCAGGCGCTGCACATCGAGAAGCCCTTTGCCGGACGCGCCCTGACGGCGCAGTACATGCCCCTGCGGCCGGATATGGGTCGCGCCATTGCGGTCGAGGGTAAGGCCGAGGGGCGCGTCAGCGGGAACAATAGCTGGCCTATCAATGAGCTTCAGATCGGCGATGTCTACGTGGCGGACGGCTTCGGCAAGGGTGTTGAAGGCACGCTCATCGGCTCGAACCTTGGCAACGGCATCGCCGCTCATACGCACACTGGCTTCGTCTTCGACGCGGCCATTCGGGATCAGGAAGAGAATCGCGAGATTCCGAACTTCAATGGCTTCTACCGCTCGTACGATCCCTCCGCGTGGGCCGACATGACGCTTACGGCCATCAACGCGCCGATCCGCATCGGACGGGCGACGGTTCTTCCTGGCGATCTTGTCCTCGCGAAGACTGATGGCGTTCTGTTCATCCCGGCCATCCTCGCCGAAGCCGCCATCTCGAACGCCGAGTTCACCGGCCTCGAAGACGCTTTCAACTTCGAGCTTAATAAAGAAGGCAAGAACGGCGCCGAGTTCGAAGGTGGGTGGGACGCGAAGAAGTATGCCGCCCTCTCCGCCTGGATCGACGCCCACCCCGACAAGCTCAAGATGACACGTGCCCGGTTCGATGCGATCCTCGAAAAGAGAAGCCAGCCAAGGAAGCCGCGCTAAGCGCCCGAATGAATCAAAGCCAAACCGCCTCCCACGATCTATCCCAGGACTTGTCGCACGGACTTAACGCTCCCGGCCAGGCGAGCCTCAAGCGCCGCTGGCTGTACCTGCTTCCCGCTGTCTTCGTCACGTACAGTCTGGCCTATCTCGACCGCGCCAACTACGGCTTTGGAGCGGCCGCCGGTCTCGCCGCGACCCTCCATATTACCGGCTCCCAGAGCTCCCTTCTCGGAGCCATCTTCTTCTTCGGCTACTTCTGCTTCCAGGTTCCCGGAGCGATCCTCGCCCGCAGGCGTAGTGCGACTCGGCTCGTCTTCGCCTCGCTCATCGTGTGGGGAATCCTCGCCGCACTCACCGGAGTCGTCCGCCAGTTCTGGGTTCTCGCCCTAGACCGCTTCCTCCTCGGCATCGCCGAAAGCTTCATATTCCCCGCGATGCTTCTCCTCCTCACCCGATGGTTCACCCGCTCCGAGCGCTCCCGCGCCAACACCATCCTCATCCTCGGTAACCCCATCACCGTCCTGTGGATGTCGGCCATCACCGGCTACCTCATTCAGGCCGTCGGTTGGCAGCGTACCTTCATCTACGAAGGCATCCCATCCGTCATCTGGGCCATAGTCTGGCTATTTCTCGTCAAAGACACCCCCGCCCAATCGTCCTGGATGACCCCCGAGGCCACCGCCGCGCTCGAATCCCGCATCACTCAGGAACAGCTCTCCGTCTCCCCCATTAAGAACGTCCGTGCAGCTCTCCTGCGTGGCGACGTCATCCTCCTCTCCATCATCTACTTCCTGTGGAGCGTGGGCGTCTACGGCTTCGTCATCTGGCTCCCGGCCATCGTCCAACAGGGCTCCGCGCTCTCGATGGGCCGCACGGGACTGCTCTCGGCTGTGCCCTATCTCGCCGCGATCTTCGCGATGCTCTTCGCCTCCTGGCGCTCCGACAAGACGCTTCGCCGCGCCGCGCTCGTTACGCCGTTTCTCTTTGCCTCCGGCCTCGCGATGCTTGTCTCCTTTACGTTCTCGACCAATTTCCCCATAGCCTTCGCCGGCCTCGTCGTCGCGGGAGCCTGTATGTATGCGCCCTACGGACCCTTCTTCGCGCTGATTCCAGAGCGGGTTCCCCGCAACGTGACCGCCGAGGTCATTGCGCTCATCAACAGTTGCGGAGCCCTTGGGGCCTTCTTTGGCAGCTACCTCGTAGGCTGGCTCCGCTCGGTCACCGGAGACTCCCGAGCGGGCTTCCTTCTCATGGCGTTGTCGCTGGTCGCGTCCGCAGGCCTCATGCTCCTGCTCAAACCTCCCGCCGCAACCCTCACAACGCGAGAGAATGCATCATGACCGACGCACCCAAAGGGACCGTCACAGCCGCCCAGGTCCTTGATTCCGATCCGAAGCTCTTCGTTGATCTGAAGACCCACGCCCCGGGGCCGTCCGGTGCGCTGCCCATCACCCCCGAGATGCTCCTCAACGAGCCTTCCGGCAACCTCTTCGGCCTCTCCCAGGACGCAGGCATGGGCTGGGACCCCGCCCGCCTTCTCGACCCCGAGTTCCTCATCCTCTCCACCCACGGTGGCATGCGTGCCGCCGACGGAACCCCCATTGCGCTCGGCTTCCACACCGGCCACTGGGAGGTCGGCCTGCTCGTCGCCGAAGCCGCTCGCGAGCTTCGCAACCGTCGCGCCATCCCCTTCGCCGGAGCCGTCACCGACCCATGCGACGGCCGCACCCAGGGCACCGACGGCATGCTCGATTCGCTTGCCTACCGCAACGACGCCGCCGTCGTCCTCCGCCGCCTCATGCGCTCGCTCCCCACCCGCAAAGGCGTCCTCGGCATAGCCACCTGCGACAAGGGCCTGCCCGCCATGATGATGGCCCTCGCCTCCTCAGGCAAATACCCAAGCATCCTCGTCCCGGGCGGAGTCACCCTCCTGCCGGAGAGCGGCGAAGACGCAGGCAAGGTCCAGACCATCGGAGCCCGCTTCTCCCAGGCCCAGATCACCCTCGAGTACGCCGCCGAGATGGGCTGCAAGGCCTGCGCCTCCCCCGGCGGAGGATGCCAGTTCCTCGGAACCGCCGCCACCGCCCAAGTCGTCGCCGAATCCATGGGCCTGTCCTTGCCCCATGCGGCCCTTGCCCCATCCGGACAACCCATCTGGCTCGACGCCGCCACCCGCTCCGCCCGCGCTCTCCTCCGCCTGTACCAGCAAGGCATCGGCACG